>FNQX01000048.1 GCA_900107575.1 Lachnospiraceae bacterium NK3A20
TTCGACACAGCAGGCGAAGCTAACGATATATGTCGAAGGCTTTCGACACCATGAAGCGTTCTGGGCGTTCCTGTCGAAAGGTTTCGACATGGCAGGCTGAACAAGGGAAATTTGTCGAAGCCTATCCCGTCGCTCAGATGAAGTTCGTGAATGTCTTGGCTTCGTGCACGGGTGCCTGGATGCCGTTCTGCTCTCCCGCGTCGATAGCCTTCATGAGCCATGCAATATTACGGCCCAGGGTGCGCATAGTCTGAAGACCTTCCAGATCCTTCTTCACATCCGCAGCCGAAGAACCGTGCACCTGGTTCCAGTACTGGGAAGCCACGACATGCATGTTCTCCATCAAGAAATACTGGTTAAGCCGCTCGAACGCAGCGCTTGCTCCACCTCTTCTGCATGATACGATTGATGCGCCAAACTTGCCGTTAAACTTCTCATCCGGGACACTGAAGAACAGTCGGTCCAGGAAAGAGGTCAGTCTGCCGTTCGGGCCGCCATAGTAGACCGGAGAGCCTACCACAATAGCACCGACATCGTCCAGATCCGCCGCAACCGCGTTGACTTCATCGCCGAAAATACAGCTGCCCGTCTCCTGACAACTGTGGCAGGCAATGCAGTCGGGGATAGCCTTTTTCCCCAGCCATAGCTTCTCAGACTCAATGCCATTCTGATCAAGGACGGAGATCACCTCGTCCATTGCCGTGGAAATGCAGCCATTCTCATTCGGACTGCCGTTGATAAACATAACCTTTTTCATTTCAATCACTCTCCTTTTTGAATTTAAGAGCCCGGCATCATGTCTGGTATCGGGGCTTTGGATCCCGGCATCCGGATATCCCTGATAGGGAAACTGTATTCTCATGGAACTTGGCTGTGCACTCTGTATACATCTCTGCGGAAAACCGAATTACTCACTCCAGTATTCCGCAAGAGGTAATGTCGAATACTCTTTTCATCTCCGGCGATCACTTACCGGAAGCGACATAATTCACGAGTTCATCGAGGTCGAGGCTGCCGCCGAAGAGATTCAGCGCACTGCCCACGGTGAAATCCATCCGTCCCTGCGACAGCTCCCGTATCTTGTCAATATCGGCGAGCGTGTGTACGCCTCCGGCATAGGTGATCGGAAAGGCTCTTCTCTTCTGCCAGCCGCCCAGGATCCGCACCAGATCTTCCTCGATGCCGCCGCGCTTCCCCTCGACATCCGCCGCATGTATCAGGAATTCACCACAGCAGTCAGACAGCTGCTCCAATGTCTTCTCTGCAATAACGAGCTCCGTCCTCTTCTGCCAGCGGTCTGTAACGACCACGTACTCGCCCGTCTGCACTCTTTTACAGGAAAGATCCAGCACGAGGCGATCCTTCCCTGTCGCGCTTATCATTTCGTGCAGGCGCTCCATATCAAGATTCCCGTCCCGGAAAACATAAGACGTCACGATAATATATGACGCCCCCGCATCCAGAAATTCCGCCGCCGTATCAGGGGTGATGCCGCCGCCGACCTGCATCCCGCCAGGATAGGCAGAAAGAGCAGACAGCGCTGCCTTCTTATCCGCCTCATAATGCGCAGCATCAGATCTGGAATTCAGCAGGATGATGTGACCGCCGGGCAGATTCTTCTCCCGGTAGAGCCCCGCATAATAAGCCGCAGACTCGGTGGAGACAAAGTTCTGCGACAGCTTCTCTCCTGATGCATCCTGGAGCGTACTGCCGACAATCTGTTTCACCACGCCGTCATGGATATCGATACAGGGTCTTAATCGCATATATTTTCCTTCCTGGTATCAACTCGGACCCATGGCTTCTGAACTGTTGCACAGGCCAACTTAGCATTGTTATCAGTCAGCTTCATTATTTTCTATCAGTCTGTGGGGGGTCCAACTGCATCAGATGTAAAAAGCGGTTGCGACACGCGGGGAGCCATCTCCAGGAGGTTCGGAGCCGCGCTTTGCGAGCCGGTAATGCGGATTGCGGTCATCACCGGCAGCTTTTCCCGGTGATGACCGCCATCCGCATCCGAGCAACGCGCAATCCGAAGCCCCTGGAGAAGGCCTCCCCGCATATCGTAGCCGCTGCCGGTTATTATGTTATGCCAGCACGTCCTGCATGTCGTAGAAGCCTGCCGGCTTCCCCGCAAGGAACTTGGCTGCCTCAAGGGCACCTTTGCCGAAAACCGCACGGCTGTAAGCTCTGTGAGAGAAGGTGATCACCTCATCCTCGCCCGCGAAGATCACATCGTGGTCGCCGACAATCGTGCCGCCGCGGACACTCGAGATGCCGATCTCATTCTTCGGCCGCTTCTCTCTCCTGCCTGATCTGTCGTAAACATAGTCGTACCCGCCTTCGAGTGACTCATTCACCGCATCGGCGAGAGCAAGCGCTGTGCCGGAGGGCGCGTCGACCTTCTGGTTGTGGTGCTTCTCCACGATCTCGCAGTCAAAACCTGCTGCCGCAAGCTTCGGCGCCGCTTCCTTCAGGAGATTTAAAAGGAGGTTGATGCCAACCGACATGTTGGCACTCTTGAGGAGCGCGATATCCTCTGCAGCCGCGTGGAGACTTCCGGTCTGCTCGTCCGAGAGACCGGTGGTGCATATAACCGCGGGAAGCTTCTTCTCTCTGCAATACGCGATCACGCCATCCACTGCCTTTGCGTTGGAGAAATCGACCAGTACATCACACTCTTCGGCGACTTCTGCCAGGGAATGATACACCGGATAGGCGCTGTACGCTTCTCCGAACGCGTCGACACCTGCCGCGATAACGACACTGTCATCCTTATCTGCGAGATCCGAGATGATATGTCCCATTCTGCCGCACGCGCCGTGCAATAAGATTCTGACCATTTGTAACTACCTCCGTATGTGTTCGGAACGCCCGGGGCATTCTCTGCCCCGGGCGTATCGATGAAAATTAAGGGCTTTATACCCCAAAGTAACAGTTCAGAAATATCGTTTCTGAACTGTTACACGGGCCACACATGCTTATTTTGCTACGCAAGTATTCCGCTAAGCAGATTTGCGACCTGCTACCTGAATATCTATTGTGGTACGCCGTTAGCAGCCAAAAGCCTTCATGTCCGCGGCAAGCTTGTCTGCCTTGTCCGCGCTCATTTCCGTCAGAGGAAGGCGAAGCGGTCCCGCCTCGAAGCCAAGGAGGTTCACCGCCTTCTTCACCGGAATCGGATTGACTTCGGAGAAGAGATCCTCGAAGAGGGTTTCCGTCTGTCTCTGCAGCTTCATCGCTCCCGCAAGGTCACCCGCGAAGAAATCCGCGCACATCTCGTGCATTGCCTTCGGTGCAACGTTCGCGACAACCGAGATCACGCCAAGGCCGCCGACCGCCAGGATCGGTACCGTCTGATCGTCGTTGCCGGAATAGAGCTCGATATTGCCGTCGGTGAGCGTCATGAGCTTGACAATCTGGGAGAGACTGCCGGACGCTTCCTTGATGCCGACGATGTTCGGAATCTCCTTCACGATCCTCGCCGCCGTCTCAGGCAGGAGATTGCAGCCCGTTCTGGACGGCACGTTGTACATGATGATCGGTGTGGAGCCTGCTGCCTCTGCCGCTGCGGCAAAGTGCTGATACAGCCCCTCCTGCGTCGCCTTGTTGTAGTAAGGCGTGATGACGAGAGCCGCGTCCGCGCCGTAAGAGGTGATCTCATTCGTCAGCTGCACCGTTGTCGCCGTACAATTGCTGCCGCTTCCCGCGATGACCGGAACTCTCTTCTTCGTATAGTCGATGACGAACTTGCACACGGCGAGGTGCTCCTCTTCCGTCATGGTCGCCGCTTCCCCTGTGGAGCCGCAGACAACGATGGCATCCGTGCCGTTGTCAATCTGGAAATCAATGAACTTAGCAAAAGCGTCATAGTTGACGGTCTTATCGGCATCGTTATGGAAAGGGGTGATTACTGCCGCTGCTGAACCTTTGAATACTGACATATTGTTATCTCCTTATAAGAACGTGCACCACCTGTTCTGATCCTTCTAACCTTAAGCTAGCACTTTTCAATTTCCGTGTAAACATAACAGTTCAGAGCTATTGCTTCTGAACTGTTACACAGACCACATGAAGGCCACATGATCACATCCGCTCGGGTGCTTCGAAGCCGAGAACATCAATGCACGTCTCGAGGATGCTCCTTGTCAATTCGAGAAGCGCGATCCAGGCTTCCTTCTTGGCGACATCCTGTTCGGTCATGATACGTGTGCCGTGATAGAAGCTGTTGAAATCATTCGAGAGCTGATAGATATAACCGCAGATTCTGTGCGGTGCGATATCCTCATACGCTTCCTGCATCATGGCAGAGAAGCCCGCGATGTCTCTCATGAGATTCTTCTCGGCAGCCGACTGCGGCAGTCCCAGCCGCAGCGTTTCGGGCGCCTTGCCGCCCTCGGCGGCGTATTTGCCAAGGATGCTCTTGATACGCACGATCGTATAGAGAATGTACGGGCCGGTATTGCCCTCGAACGAGGTGAACTTCTCCGTATCGAAGATGTAATCTTTGGACGCCTGGTTCGAGAGATCGCCGTATTTGATCGCGGCGAGACCGACCTGCTGCGCGGTCTTCTGCGCTTCTTCCCCCTGGATCGCAGGGTTCGCCTCAATCTTCTCCAGCATGGAGGCGTCGATCTCCGCAATGAGGGAGGAGAGTCTCATGACACCGCCGTCCCTGGTCTTGAAGGGTCTGCCGTCTTTGCCGTTGACCGTGCCGAAACCGTCGAACACCAGCCTGCAGTCGGGATGAATCAGGCCGCACTTTTCCGCAGCGCGGAAGGTCTGGACAAAGTGCAGCTCCTGTCTTTTGTCCACCACATAGATGATTTCGTCCGGGTGGCAGTCCTGCTCGCGCATGAGGAGGGTCGCAAGGTCCGTCGTCGTATACAGCGCGGCGCCGTCGGATTTGAGGATCATGCAGGGCGGAACCTCCTTGGGATCGGATTCCTTCGCCACATCCACGACAAGGGCTCCCTGACTCTCATACGCGAAGCCGTCCGCCTTCATCTTCTCCACCATGCCGGGGATCAGATCATGCACCGTCGATTCCCCGTTCCAGAGATCAAAGGTGACATTCAGATTCGCGTAGTTCTTCTTCATATCCGCGACAGATACATTCAGGATATGTCTCCACAGGGCGCGGTAACCGCGGTCGCCATCCTGCAGAAGGCGGGTATTCTCCAGCGCTTCCTCATGGTATGCCTCATCCTCTTTGGACTTCGCACTGGCATAAGGATAGATCTCCTCAAGATCGGACACCGTAAACGGCGCCTCTTCGGGGTACTCGCCCGTAAAGCCCTCGTCAAAATAGGGAAGGCCCGGCTGTCTTTTCTTCAGCTCCGTGATCACAAGGCCCATCTGCAGGCCCCAGTCGCCGAGGTGGATGTCTCCGATGGCATTGTCTCCATGGAAACGCAGAATGCGCTTCACCGCCTCTCCGATGACGGCGCTGCGCAGGTGACCGACGTGGAGAGGCTTCGCAACGTTGGGCCCGCCGTAATCGATGATGATCATCTTCGGTTCCTTCGAAGTCTCGAAGCCGAACTTATCCGCTTCCCGCATGTTCTGAAGATAGGCTTCCAGGAAGTCGTCCTGCACATTGAGGTTGATGAAGCCGGGCTTCACCACGTCTACCAAAGAGAAGACACTCGTTTCCTTTAACTGCTCTGCCACTTCCTGCGCGATCACAAACGGTGCCTTGTGATAGGTTTTCGCGCCTGCCATGGCGCCATTGCACTGATATTCGCAAAGGTCAGGCCTGCCGGAAACCGATATTCTCCCCATCGCCGCGTCGTATCCTGCGGCCGCAAAGGCCCTGCCTGTTTCTGCCGATAACAAATCAATAAACTGCTGCATTCCGTTCTCCCGTCTTGCGCTGTCTAGATACCATATTCGGAACTATTCAGGACTCATCTCGAAAATCTTCGATTTTCTTCGATAAAGTCCTTCCGACGCGCTACGCGCTGTACCCCGAAGGGGTATGGACACAAGCTCAATTTAAATCGCATCCAGTCGTGTAAACACGCCTGTCTGCTCATAAATCTCGCTGTGCTGAATAGTTTCCATATAATTTATACACTTTCCGCCTGCGTTTGACAAACAGCATCCCTTTTGGAAAAGACACAGCCGCAGTAGTTCTGGCGGTAGAGTCCGAACCGGTGTGAGAGCTCAATGGAACGCTTGTAGCCGTCCTTTTTCTTGAAATCCGAAGGCAGCCAGCGCACTCCGTACTCCGCCGCTGCCTCTTCCCCGATGCGGTTGAGTCTCTCGGCGCTCTTCAACGGCGAAATCGTCAGGGTGGTGGAACAGAAATCGCAGCCGTAAGCCCGGGCGAGTTCTGCTGTTTTCCGAAGGCGCAGACGGAAGCAGACGCCGCATCTCTCCCCGCCTTCCGGACAATTCTCCAGACCTCTCACGGCCGAGAGGTACTTCTCAGCGTCATGGTCGCAGTCGAGAATCTTGATCTCGTGCGCCCTGCCGGTCGATTTCATACCCTCGAAATCCTGTGCGGCCACCTCGCGATTGTATTCCGCGATGAGACGCTTCTCCTCCTCTTTGCGCTTCTCGTACTCCGCTTCCTCCGTGATGTTCGGGTTGTAGTAGAGCACCGTCACGAGGAAGTCCTCGCGCAGCCGTTCCAGGCAGGCGGAGGAGCAGGGCGCACAGCACGCCTGCAGGAGCAGCGTCGGCGTCTTCCCCTCCCTGCGCAGATCTTCGATGATCTGATCCATTTCTCTGTTGTAGTTTCGCTGATTCATAATGTCTCTATTCTAGCAGCAATAGCGCTGTCTGACGCACTTTTTCGTGTATCAGGCAGCGCTATTGCGCGATGAGTGATCGCAGTGGCTGGACAGGCATCTGTTGCCCCGCCGATCGTGATAACCGGCGGAGGACTGCTGCGGCCCTGTCAGCTTCAGAGGCCGACTGCCGGGTGGATCCTGGAATCCAGCTTCGCGATGTCGATGACGGACAGCTCCTGCTCCTGTTCCTGGTGCTCCAGGGCGGAGACGAGGGCCCTTGCCGTATCGATCGCGGTGATCGTCGTAACGCCGGTCTCAATCGCGGTTCGGCGGATGAGGAAGCCATCCCTGTTCTTGTCGTGGCCCTGCGTCGGCGTGTCGATCACAAGGTCGATCCGGTGCCCTAAGAGAAGATCCATGACGTTCGGCGACTCCTGGTCGATGCGGTTCACACGTCTGACCGGTACGCCGTTCTCCTGTAAGACCTCAGCCGTGCCGAGGGTCGCGTAGATCGTGTAGCCGACGCCCGCGTAGCGCCTTGCGATGTCGACGATCTCACCCTTGTCCTGATCGCGGACGGTGATGATCATCTGTCTGTGTTTCGGAAGATTGATGCCGGCGCCCATGAAGGCCTTGTACAGAGCTTCGTTGAAATCTCTGGAAATACCCAGGCACTCGCCGGTCGATTTCATTTCCGGTCCGACACTGATCTCGGCACCGCGAATCTTCTCTGTCGAGAAGACAGGCATCTTGATCGCAATCGTGCCTGCCTCCGGCTGCAGTCCCGGCTCGTAGCCGAAATCCGTGATCTTCCTGCCCAGCATGCACTGTGCCGCCAGGTCGACGATTGGGATGCCGGTCACCTTGCTGATATACGGCACGGTTCTGGAGGAACGGGGGTTCGCTTCGATGATGTAAACCTCTTCGCCGACCGCGATGAACTGCACGTTGATGAGACCCACGATGTGCAGCTCCCCGGCGAGCCGTCTCGTGTACTCCGCGATCGTGTCCTTCACATGCTGGGAAAGGGACTGTGCGGGGTAAACCGAGATGGAGTCCCCGGAGTGGATGCCGGACCTCTCGATATGCTCCATGATGCCGGGGATCAGGATGTTCTCCCCGTCGCAGACGGCGTCGACCTCGGTCTCGGTACCCTGCAGATACTTATCCACCAGGATCGGATGCTCCTGCGTATAGCGGTTGATGACCTCCATGAACTCTTCGATCTCTTCGTCGGAGATGGCGATCTGCATGCCCTGGCCGCCCAGCACGTAGGATGGACGGACGAGGACGGGATAGCCCAGCCGGTTCGCGACCTTTTTGGCTTCCTCTGCGGTGAATACCGTGGCGCCCGCTGCTCTCTTGATGCCGGTGCGCTGCAGAACCTCATCGAAGATCTCGCGGTCCTCGGCGGCATCCACATCCTTGGCGTCGGTGCCGAGAATCGGCACGCCGAAGCGTGCGAGCGCCTCCGTCAGCTTGATGGCGGTCTGCCCGCCGAACTGTACGACGGCATAATCCGGATGCTCGACGTCGATGACATTCTTCACGTCCTCCGGCGTCAGCGGCTCGAAATAGAGCTTGTCCGCGATGTCGAAATCCGTGGATACGGTCTCCGGGTTGTTGTTGATAATAATGGTCTCATACCCCGCCTTTTCAAACGCCCAGGTCGCGTGGACGGAGCAGTAGTCGAACTCGATGCCCTGCCCGATGCGGATGGGGCCGGAGCCGAGGACGAGGATCTTCTTCCTGCCGGTCACGCGCTCCGCAGCCTCGTCGGAGTCCGTGAGGTTGTAATTGCTGTAGAAATACGGTGTCTGCGCCTCGAACTCTGCCGCGCAGGTATCGACCATCTTGTAGCGCGCCGTGATGCCGTTCTCTGCGCGCAGTTCTGCGACCTTCTCTTCCGGAATGCCGGTCCACCGGGCGATCACGTTGTCCGGGATCTCCACCCGCTTCGCCTCGGCCAGAAGCTCTGTCGTCAAAGGCCCCTTTTTCAGCTGCTCTTCTATTTTCACAAGATTGTGAATCTTGTCGATGAACCACTCGTCGATCATCGTGATCTCGTGGATGGTCTGGCGGGAGATACCCTTGCGCAACGCCTCGGCGATGACCCAGATTCTCTGGTCGTCGACCACGGTGAGTCGGACGAAGAGCTCCTCCTTCGAGAGGTGGGAGAAATCGTAGGAATCCAGGGCGTCCACGTGCTGTTCGAGCGAACGGATCGCCTTCATAAGGCCGCCCTCGAAGCTGCTGTTGATCGCCATGACCTCGCCGGTCGCCTTCATCTGCGTCGTCAGGGTGCGCTTCGCGTTGATGAACTTATCGAAGGGCAGGCGCGGCATCTTGACCACGCAGTAGTCGAGCGTAGGCTCAAAGGATGCGAAGGTTTTGCCGGTAACGGCGTTGGTAATCTCGTCCAGTGTGAAGCCAAGCGCGATCTTGGCCGCGACCTTGGCGATGGGATAGCCTGTCGCCTTCGACGCCAGTGCGGAGGAGCGCGAAACTCTGGGGTTCACTTCGATGACGCAGTATTCGAAGGAAGTCGGGTGCAGCGCGAACTGAACATTGCAGCCGCCCGTGATCTCGAGGTCGTCGATGATGTTGAGCGCCGCGGTACGCAGCATCTGGTATTCCTTGTCGGAGAGCGTCTGGGACGGCGCGACGACGATGGAATCTCCCGTGTGCACGCCGACCGGGTCGATATTCTCCATGTTGCAGACGGTGATGCAGTTGCCTGCCGAGTCACGCATGACCTCGTACTCGATTTCCTTCCATCCCGCGATGGAGCGCTCGACCAGCACCTGTCCCACGCGGGAGAGACGAAGCCCGTTCTCCAGGATCTTCCGGAGCTCACCCTCGCTGTGCGCGATGCCGCCGCCGGAGCCGCCGAGCGTGTACGCGGGGCGCAAAACAACAGGATAGCCGATTTCTTTGGCGAACTTCACGCCGTCTTCGACATTCTCCACGACGACGGAGGGTGCGACCGGCTCGCCGATTCTCTCCATGGTCTCCTTGAACATCTCGCGGTCTTCCGCCTTTTTGATCGTGAGGGCAGTCGTGCCGAGGAGCTGCACATGGTGACTTGCAAGGAAGCCTGATTCCGCGAGCTCCATGCCAAGATTCAGTCCGGCCTGACCGCCGAGGGTAGGCAGGATGGAGTCCGGCTTCTCCTGTTCGATGATCTTCTCGAGAACCTTCGCGTTCAGCGGCTCAATGTATACCTCATCCGCGATCTCCTTATCCGTCATGATGGTCGCGGGATTGGAATTGACAAGGCAGACCTCTACCCCCTCTTCCTTCAGAGAGCGGCAGGCCTGTGTGCCCGCGTAATCAAACTCCGCGGCCTGACCGATGACGATGGGGCCGGAGCCGATCACCATTACTTTATGTACATTCGGATTCTTCGGCATGTTCAGGCTCTCCTTTCATCTCTGGATGCCACAGCGGCAGCGCTGCCGGCTCCGGTGTAATCGGTCGATCGACCCTGTCTGATATTCTCGATAAAACGGTCGAACAGGAAAGCGGTATCCTGCGGGCCGGGGCAGGCTTCGGGATGGAACTGCACCGTAAAAATGTTCCTGTCCTTATAGCGAAGGCCTTCGTTTGTGCCGTCGTTGACATTGACGAAAAGGGGCTCCGCGACCTTCGGATCCAGGCTCTTCTCATCCACCGCATAGCCGTGGTTCTGGGATGAGATGTAAACGCGTCCGGTCGAGAGGTCCTTGACCGGGTGGTTGCCGCCGCGGTGTCCGTATTTGAGCTTATAGGTATCCGCACCGGTTGCAAGCGCGAGGAGCTGGTGTCCCAGGCAGATCGCGAAGATCGGGATCTCGCTGTCGTAGAGCTTTCTGATCTCACGGATGATAGAGCCGCACTCCTTGGGGTCGCCGGGGCCGTTGGAGAGCATGATGCCGTCCGGGTTAGAGGCGATGATATCCTCCGCCTCCGTCATGGCAGGCCACACCGTTACCTCACAGCCGCGCTGGGCGAGGCTGTTCGCGATATTTCTCTTCGCGCCAACGTCGAGGAGCGCAATCTTCAAGCCTTTCCCGTTCAACTCTCTGACAAGGGACGGCCTCTTCTCTTTCCTCGTCCTGTCGCCGTCGCGGCAGGCCTCGAACGCTTCGCGGTCGAATACCGAGTGCCCGGTGATGGGACCGTTTTCTTCCAGGCTCTTACTCGCCTTCACCGTGTACTGTTTGCGGCAGCTCACCTTGGCGACGACCTTGCCGCAGGTGTAGGCGGCAAGCTTAGTCAGGATCTCATTCAGATCGTATTTCTCATTGGTCGTGATGCACCCGTTCATGGTTCCTTCTTCACGGAGAATCTTCGTGAGCTTTCTCGTGTCAATTCCCTCGATGCCGGGAATATCGTATTTCACAAGGAACTGGTTCAGCGTCATATCCGAGCGGAAATTGCTGGGCGTTTTGCACGCTTCCCTCACGATCAGCGCGTCCAGCCACGGTCGGTCCGATTCCAGGTCCTCCGTGCAGATGCCGTAATTGCCGATGAGGGGGTATGTCATACACACCGCCTGCCCTGCGTACGAGGGGTCAGTCAGCACCTCCGGGTAACCAGCCATCGACGTATTGAATACGATCTCGCTGATCACCTCCCGCTTCGCGCCGAAAGACTGCCCTTCCAGCACCGTTCCATCCTGCAGGATCAAAAAAGCTTTCATCCTATTCTCCTTCCACCGTGCCTTCGATACATCCCTATCGCCAGACACTCCTGTCAGAAACTATCTGCGATCTGTTCCGTACACCCTGCGGCATTTGCCGCTCCTAGTGTACCAGAATAGATATTCAGCAGGCGTGTCGCCGGATCTCCAGCTCTCCGCGCCTTAGATATTATACGATGAAATTCCTGTTCTGACACACTGTATACAATCTTTCGTGTTTTCGTTGCGAGATTGTATACAATATGTATCTATTCAGCCAGGAGTAGCGAATGTCGCAGACAGACGTGCTCGCACGGCTGGATGAGACATGCGTTACTCCTGGGCCAACGCGCGAAGCGCGTCGGAAGAACCACAGCGAGAAAATCTCTGATTTTCGAACTTGGTTCTCGAATAGATACCCAT
>FNQX01000002.1 GCA_900107575.1 Lachnospiraceae bacterium NK3A20
GAGAGTGTAAAGGCATAAGGGAGCCTGACTGCGAGGCCGACGGGCCGAGCAGGTACGAAAGTAGGACTTAGTGATCCGGTGGTAAGAAAGTGGGATTGCCATCGCTCAACGGATAAAAGCTACCCTGGGGATAACAGGCTGATCACTCCCAAGAGTTCACATCGACGGAGTGGTTTGGCACCTCGATGTCGGCTCATCACATCCTGGGGCTGTAGCAGGTCCCAAGGGTTGGGCTGTTCGCCCATTAAAGTGGTACGCGAGCTGGGTTCAGAACGTCGTGAGACAGTTCGGTCCCTATCCGGCGCGGGCGTAAGATGTTTGAAAGGAGCTGTCCTTAGTACGAGAGGACCGGGATGGACAGACCGCTGGTGTATCTGCTGCACCGCCAGGTGCATGAGGCAGGGTAGCCAAGTCTGGCAGGGATAAACGCTGAAGGCATCTAAGCGTGAAGCCCCCCTTAAGATGAGACATCACAAAGACCCCTTAGAGAGTATGAGGTAGATAGGCCTGAGGTGTAAGTACCGTGAGGTATTCAGCTGACAGGTACTAATAGGTC
>FNQX01000031.1 GCA_900107575.1 Lachnospiraceae bacterium NK3A20
CTGTGTCTCACTTGCATTTTCTTCACTGCTGCCCTCAGAAGATGGTTGGATCTCCGCATCTTCTTCTGACGTTGTTGCAGTTTCATCTTCAGATGTTCCAACCGCTTCGTTCTCAACATCCTCTGAAGACATTTCCTGGCTGGTACTTTCTGTTCCGCCTTCAACTGTATTTTCAGGCAGATCACTTTCCGTTGCCACGGCTGTGGAAAGATCCTCTACTCCCTCCGCAGAAGCAGGCAGAGCAGCCTGGAACAACAGTGTCAGTGTCATTACCGAAGCCAGTATTGCAGCCGCTAATCGCCCTTTTTTCTTACCCTTCATACTCTCTCACTCCTCACCAGCAGAATAAAAGGTAGACATTTCTTTCTTTAGTGGATAGAATCGTATTCGTATAGACATATTCAGAATTTAGCGAAATAAGAGATGGCTTGGGAATGGAAACTAAAGCCTACCTTTTTTAACGAAATCACTGCTCATTTTCAAAATTTCTTATCCACTTCCTCAACGTGGTATGACTTACGCCAAGTTGTACTGCTCCTTCGCGGAGGCTAATTGTTCCCTGCTCAACAGAATCTTTGATATCATTGAACTCTTCCGGAATCTTCATTCTCGGCCGACCAAACTGCACACCTCTCTTCTTCGCTTCCCGTATTCCTTCCAGTTGTCGCTGATGCGTGTTTTCTCTTTCAATCTGCGCCACATAAGAAAGGATCTGAAGTACAAGATCTGCAATGAATTTTCCTGTCAGTCCGTTTTCAGATCTTCTCGTGTCAAGCAGTGGAAAATCGAGGACAATGATGTCAATGTTCTTGATTTTCGTCAAAAACCTCCATTGTTCAATGATCTCATCATAGTTTCTCCCCAGCCGGTCTATGGATTTCACATAAAGTTCATCCCCTTCTTTCAGCCGCTTCACCAGCCTCTTATAGCTGGGCCTGTCAAAGTTTTTCCCGGACTGCTTATCCGCATAGATCAGCTTTTTCTCTATTCCGGCACCTTTCAACGCTGTAAGCTGTCTTGCAAGATTCTGATCCCTGCTGGATACTCTGGCATACCCGAATTTTCTTTTTACGTGCATCTTCTGATCCTCCTTTGCTTTTGCTTGAGAGGACCGGTTATGATAAGTCAGTTACGCTTTGTCCAGGTGAGCTCATAACCTAACACGTCCGCAATTTCCTTTGCTTCGCGGTATCTTAAGGATCCTCTTGTCAATTTAGCTGAAAAGTTCGACAGGCTCTTACTCCAGTGATGCTGGTCAGACAACCGTTCAAGAACTTCCTCCAACGTTAAACCTTCCCGGACGATATATGATCTGATTTCGTTTCTGATATCCATTTTTTCCTCCTCTTTGTAAAGCTCTTTCATGGCTTGAATTTGTTTCTGTTGTTTGGTTATATGAATGCATACGGGAAGTAATTCGATTCTGAAAATTGCGATACTGCAGCGACACAGGGAAGCTGTATATTCAACAAATCTTATGCAGTTCCTATAGCAATTTTGTCCACGATACCGTGCGTTGCACTATGGTCACGCTGCTTGCCCTTTTCAATGAATGTCCACGACCTTGTACCGGTCATTCGCATGAAGCGTCAGCCGGTGATTCAGGAACTTTTCCACATCGAGCCAGTTCGTTTTGTCATAATCCGCTGTCAACTTATAGTTCGGATGCTGCGTCAGGTCGTATTTATCTGACAGAAACGGCCGGACACCGCGGACCTGGACAATACATTTGCTACCATCCAACACGGCCAACTGATCTATACTCATCAGGTCGTGTCCCAGCTTCTGGTAGTTCATGTTGTAGGACTGCTGAGAGCCTCTGGATTCACCGGTATTGTACATATCAATCGTCTCTTTCCCGAGAGACTCCGTGAGATCCTTCAGTGTCGTCTTCTCCGAGCCGCCGAGGAAAATCTGGGAATCACAGTTGGCGATGATCGTATCGGCATTGTCCTTGTAGATGGCTTTCAACTGTGATTTTGCCTGAAGTACCAACATCGCCGAGATCTCTCTTGACCTGATGGTTGCCATCAGCTTCTCCAGATTCGGAATCTGCCCGATATTCGCCATCTCATCAATGAGACACCGGACATGGACCGGGAGTCTGCCGCCGTACACATCGTCTGCTTTTTCACAAAGAAGATTGAACATCTGCATGAGGTAGAAGACATTGCGCCTTTCCGGATTTCTCCAGTAGGTTTCAATGCTCCCCCTCCCGAACCGTGCGGACACCTCTCGGCGTACACGGCTCTCTGTCTACTAAACTTGGGGTTTTGATCATTTCATAGCATCTTGGGCAGACTGCTAGGGATTTACGCTTGATTTCAATCATCTTACGTTCCCAATCGGTGGTGCCCTTAAGGTCTTTCAGCTTTCTGACATGGTGCATGATCACTGTGTCAGTTCTGCCGCCACAGAGTTCGCAGGCACCTGCCTGCATCCGGTGTATCAGGCTGGTTTTCTTAGTGTAGACACGATTGTCCGGCATGATATCGACGAAGTCAGGCGCCGCCTTGGTGTTCGTTCTAAAACCATCGTGGTAGAACTGTAATTCCTTTTCGCCCGTCTTGGTTTTGTACTTGACGATAAATTCCCCTTTGCGCATATATTTCTTATAGATATGCTTGAAGGTAGTCCGGTATTTACAACCGAACGTCTTGAATAGACTTGCCCTCATGATCCTGTAGAAGTTTCCTAATACGGAGACGTTGCAGGCGAGGCGATAGTAGTTGTATATGCCACGGATTTCACCGTTAAACTTGCTGACTATCTGCGCATCGGGCATGTTGATACATTTCCCTCTGTAGTTAGGTTTCCACATTTCCTGTCCGTTTTTGCATTTCCTGATGTGCATCGCATCGTATTCCAGCAGTTTGCTGTACCACTTTTCTTTTGGTACGTAGAGCTTTACCACGCCGTACCAGCTTCGTTTCAGGTGACCGTTTTTGTCCCTTCTCTGGTCGTGGCTGTGGGACACCGAGATATCGTATCCCAGAAATCTGATCTTCTCCGCTGAATGAGTGATCTTCGTTTTCTCATCTGACAGGATGAGATTTAGCTCCTTGTTGAGGAACTCACCTACTTTCCATTTGATTTCTTCAGCGTCTGCTTTGGAGCCGATGACCCCGATGATAAAGTCGTCGGCATATCTGACATACTTGATCTTTTTGAAGCTTGGATCGATAGGATCGTGGCAGGGAATGGATTTCAGCTTCGCATAGAGTTCAGTGACCCTCGCTTCCGCTTTCTTGATATCATTGTCAGTGCCATTTTCCTTAGCCATATCCAGCTTCTTTTTCCAGTAATGCGCCAGTGCCAACGTCCGAGAGTATTCCTTGCTGGTCTTTCTGTAGGAATCCTGTCTGTCGAAATCTGCTTTCAGCTTTTCGGCAAATGAGTCGAGTTCGCTGAGGTAGATATTTGCCAGTATCGGACTTACTCCTGATCCCTGAGGTGCGCCGCTGTAAGTAGCGTTGTACGTCCAGTTCTCGAGGTGTCCTGCTCTGAGGAATTTCCAGAGCAGTTCGATGAAACTCTCGTCCGAGATCCGTCTTCTCAGAATCTTGATCAGAACGTGATGGTCGATGTTGTCAAAACATCCCTTGATGTCGCCCTCTACAAACCATTTAACTCCTGTAAACGTGCGCTGGACTTGTCCGAGGCACGTGTGACAGCTTCTGTTGGGGCGGAAACCGTGGGAATGCTCCGAGAATCCCGGCTCGTAGATTGCTTCGAGTATGACTCTGACAACCTCCTGCACCAGTTTGTCATCGGTGGACGGAATTCCGAGGGGTCTCTTTTTACTGCTGTTTTTCTTTGCGATGTACGTTCTTCGTACAGGCTGTGGCTGATATGAGTGGTCTCTCAGCGACCGGATGATCCTGTCGATTCTGACCATGCTCATACCATCCAGAGTATTACCGTCCGTGCCAGCTGTCATACTGCCTTGGGAGACAGCGATCTTCTGGTAGGCCAGCAGAAAAAACTCTGGGTTGTACAGGTTCCGGTAGAGCCGTTCGAACCTGTATGTGTTGTCGGTTGCTTTGTTACCCAAGTTTTTCAATATAACTTCGGGACTTCTCATAGTGTCTCACACACCTTTCCTTTGTTTATATTGAGTAGTAGACTGCTCCACTTCGCCATGTGGGCGGATTTCCCGCATCCGATTTACGGCATTCCCTGTCGGTTCAGGGTCCTCGGACTACTATTGGAGCTGTGTTACCATAGTGGATATTCAGAGCCGCATTTCTCATTGCGCTCATAGCCTGTTGGGCATTCCACTTTAGGCAATCCCCATTTAGTTTCAATGAAACATGAGATTATCGTATTGTCGGATGTGACTTTCGCCGCTTCTACCACTGTCCTGTGGCTTGTCTGTTCCGAATACCACGCAGCTCCCCTACACGCAAGTTTGCTGCCGAAACACTGGCGGTTGTAATCCCTCTGACGCCAGGGGCGATGTTAGACCCTACTCACGGCTATCCTTCAAGCAGTTTAGCTTTCATCCTCATATACGATTTTTCATCCTTTTGTGCCTTGTAGATCGTATGGGACTTACGTCTACGCACTCTCCGACATGCTACACTCCCCGTCAGGTTTCCCATTCCGGATAAGTCGGGGGATGATAGGTTGCGGCGAACCGCTTGGTATTTTACCTACTGCTTTCTCAAGGCAGATTTTCAAAGAAACCGCGGCCGGATTTAAGCGCCCGGCCTTATGGGCGCACGCATAAATCATGCTGATCAGGAAATTGAAGGTACTGTCCGTATCACTCATGATAAGGAACAGCGCCGTCTTCCGATCCCCCAGTGTGTCCAGTTCCAGCTCATCGTATGCCGTAATCTCCCTGAGTTCTTTGATGTCGAAGGGGGCCAGCCTTGCTCCGCAGGAAACAAGAATAGATTTTGCCGTCTTGCCCGCCGCTAGCTTGTACTTGGCATATTGGCGCACGGCGAAGTGCTCCGGATCTCGTGATGCAAGCTCTTCAAAGAGCAGATCAACGGGGTTTTGGAAGGTCTCGTCATCCTCTCTTACTTCCATCGAGTTCAGCATCTCAAGGAGCGTCGAAAAATTCTGCTCTTCGACTGGTGCCTCGTAGTGGATGTACCCGATCAGTGCCGTATAGAGAAGGCGCTCCGCCTTCCCCCAGAACGGATCGGCGCTGTTCCCCTCGCCCTTCGTGTTGACCATAAGCGTTGTCACCAGCTTCAGGATATCCTTCTCGTCGTGGATGTAGGAAAACGGATTATATCTCATCGACTTATGGAAATTGATCGTGTTGAATACCCGGATCTCATAGCCGCTCTTCAGTAAAGCCATGCCGCACTCATTGATAATGCTGCCCTTCGGATCTGTGACAACGAAGGAAACCGGGTATTTCTCTGAGGTACACTGCAGGAGGTTTGGCTTCAATAGATTTCTGGTCTTGCCAGAGCCGGAGCCTCCGATGATCAGGACATTCTTGTTCCGGGCATACTTCGGAATCTTTGGCCTGCTGTTCATCGTGATCCGCTCTGTCTTTGAGAGAATCACGTTATTGGCAAACTCCGGATCTTCAAACGGCACAATGTCTTCACGAGTTCCCCATCTTGCAGAACCGTATTCCTCATTCTCACGAAATTTCTTCGCATTCTTTCCCTTCACGTATACCAGAAGCCGCAGAGCTGCGGCACAGCTGATCCCTACTAAAAGATCTGTCGGATAAAGACTTGGAAGAAGATTGGCAAGCGCGCTTTGCAGCCCGCCATTGATCAGCAGGTTCTGCATCCTCTCTGTCATGTCCGCACCTGCAGACAGCCGCCAGGCTTCTCCGAAATTGGTCGCAAAAAGTCCGATCACCGCATAGGGCAGATACAGGATCAGCTTCCGTATGATCTCCTGCTTCATCGCTCCACCTCCTTTCGCTTCTCCAGATTTTTCCTGGGCGAGGCGGCAACGATTGCCTTCAGCTTCTGCAGCGCTTTGCGAAGGCTGGGTCTTGGGTGCTCTTTTTTCTTTGCCATGCACTTAGCGGAATACTCGCTCATCACGGTCTCTATCGTATCGGCATCCCGTGACCGGAAGAATACGGTGTACTTCGGCAGATCAAGATACTTGCTTTTGACGACCGCAAAGTCCATCCCGTATTTCCTCGCAATCGGCTTGAAATCACCGATCCCAAGCTCTGAGATGTCCACCGACTTTGCACCCTGATCCTTCTTCAAGAGTTCTTTTACCGACATCTCCCTGCCAGGCTTCTGCATCACCTCCATGAGCTTTTCCGGATCTGTCTGCATCAGCCGAATCAGCTTTTTCAAGTCTTCTCTGGAAACCCGCAGTGCATAGAGAACTGCCTTCTCGCCAACCCTTTTTCCGAGGTTTAAGGCTTTGCCTGCAACTTCCTCATTCAGCATGGATCCCTCCCCGTTTCATAACCAATCACGCCGTCCAGCGTGGTCACAATGACCTTCGCTTTTTTCGCTGTCGCAATATCGTCCTTCACCAGCTCGTTCTGCACTGCGCCGCAGACCACAAGGAAGCGTGACCTGCGAATGAGATCCTCTGACATCTCCCGCATCCGCTTGTGGGAATCTTCCATTTTTGCCGGAAAGATCCCGTCAAATGCCAGCACCGGGCAGAGCGGAAGATAGCCCTCTTTTACGAGGGCCTGACAATAGATCTTCGCCTCTTCTTTTGCCAGCACGGGATTATCATTCCATGCCGCTGTCACATAGGCTCTCGGTATCGTTCTGCTCATCTTTTTCTCCTCTCACACCTCCAGCGCAGAGAAATTCAGCTCTCCCGCACAGATCTTCGTCATCCTCGCATCGATGAGATCCTGCGCCCGCAGCATCTCCTCTTCCGTCAGCCCTTCCAAATGATTATCTTTCTCCTTCATCACCAACATACTTCCCGCAAAATAGGTATCGCCCTGGGCGACGAACCGTTTCTCCTTGTTGTAGATCACCGCAAGATTTGTGCTGCCAAGGGAAAGACACCCCATGTTCTCACTCAGCGCGTGGATGATCTCAGCTGCCTCCCGCATCGTGCAGAGGCGGAGCTGCCCATCCGTTCCAAGGATCAGAACCCTGCGCTCCTTCTTTACCTCTTTCTCTTCCCTGCGGATCAGATCGTCCCTTAGCGGATCCAGCTGAATCCGGATTCCAACTTCACTCATGTGTTGCCTCCATTTCTCCTTAGATTTTCCCCGCCGCCATGTCGTGACTGACCAGCGTGGTGTAGTAGTTGTTGATCGTAAGCGGCGCATTGTAGAGCGTCGCCAGGATATACTGCTTGATATTGCGGATGTCGGCGGTATTGTGCTTCAGAGCGTCGAGAACATAGGCAAGATGCCCGCTGTCCAGTTTCATCAGTCGGCTCTTTACAACACCGAGTGGGCGCTGTTCTCCCGCGATCAGCATGGTTTCTCTCCGGCTGCACACCGTGTCCAGAATCAGCTCCAGGATTTCGTCGATCATCCCCTCATCAAACGGATGCTGTGCTTTCATTTGCGGGACTTCGAGCGTCTCTTCAAAATACGCCCGGTACTCCTCCCTCTCATCGGATCGCATCCCATCCGCAGATACGATAAGATCCGTCTCGTTTTCTTCAGTCTTATTGAATTCAGTATTATTCCCCTGTGATTTTCGAAGGTCTTGACCTGTGATTTTCACAAGTCCAGAACTATGATTTTCATAAGTCTCACCCTGTGATTGCCTTAGGGGAAGAAAGTTCTTCACGTAGATCGCACTGGGCTTTCCCTGTCCCTGCTTCTTCCGCTCGATCAGTCTGTACCTCTCCAGCTCCTTTAAGAGCTTGATCGCCTTCTGCACGGCGCAGCCGATATTCTCTTCAATGCTCTCCAGCGTGTAATAGATATAGATTCTTCCGGATGCATCAATCCAACGGTTCTTCCGGGATAGGGATACCCGGTCCAGAAAGAGTCCGTACAGAATCTTGGCATCCGTAGACAGTCCCGCAAAGCACTCCTCTGTCATCAGCACCTTGGGAATCCGGTAAAAGGCGAACTGCTCCGACTGCTCCTCATAAAAGTAGTCGTACATCTGCATCACCCGTTCCGATTGCCTCCGTAAATGAGTTTCTTCATACAGGGAAAACAGTACGATTTCCCTTTTCCGTAACAGCAGGGATGCGGACAATTCTTCGGTGTGGGAATCGTTGCCCTCGCTCCCGGAGGAATACGGTCTATCCCATCACTCCTGCCGATTTTCTGTGCATTATAGACGCGGCACATCAGATCACCTCCTCCCTGCTCCTTGCGGCGTGATGCGGCGATTTCTCTGCCTTGCCTTCTGCAATCACGGCTTTCTTCTCTTTCAGTTCTGCAAGAAGGGATGTCTTCTTCCCCCACTCTGCACGCTCCTCCAGATCAAATCCTTTGTCGGGATTTCTGTCTGCATCTTCTCTACCAGGGTGCTCCCTGTTCTGTCTCTTTTCCTCGAACTTTTCTGCCAGCTCAAACACGTGCTCTCTGCTGTCATAGTGATAGGCGTGATCGCTGAGCTGATCCTCCGGCTGTACCTCTGAGGCGTTGACAGACCGAACCATTTCCTGCAGCTCCCCAGCATTCATTGCACCATTGTCCGGAACCAGAATTACCTCATGGATGCTAGAAGGCAGGATATAGAAGTCTCCTCCCAGCCTTTTGGCTGCCTGTTCCATGAAATCCGGATAGGCGATCACACCGGCGCCGTTTGCCTGGCCTTTCGTACTCGCTACGAACATCAGCTCCTCCGGCGGCGCATCTCCAAACTCTTCCGGCCCCGCCATATCCCTGAGAACTTCCATCATTCCGCGGATCTGTGCAGGTTTCGTAATTGCTGCCGTTTCCAGCGCGTCGCGGTAAAGTTCTTCTGCGCTCACGCCGTATTGCTCCAGCATCGCATTGGTCATGAGGATTGTCCCTTCCGTGCCATCCTGTGCATCCAACTGAATGCGGCAGACCACTGCAAGATCCTCCATCCGTTCGTGCGGCACAGCCTTCAGCATCTCTTCATTTCGCTCTGCCGAGACAACCTCGACGCAAAGGAGAGATTTTACGCTCTCATAGTCAGAAAGACTCGCTGCATCAATCTTTGGTGCCTGCTCCAGCCCATCTCTGATGTGCTCTGCAGTCTGTTCAACCAGCAGCCCGTAATCTTCCCCGGCGCAGTATTTGTTGTAGATTGTAGTAAGGTTTGTGCTGACACCGATGTTGGCGCCTGCCCGGCTGACTGTAATCGCCTCGTAGGTCTCATTCAGCTTGTGAACTGTTTTCACACCGACCGAGGATGCGTCACATCCGATCGCTTTCAGCTGCTCCATCAGATCATCTGAGAACCCGTCTGCAAATGTCTCGAAATCCTTTGTCATAGACTCCCTTTCTTCCCGATCCCCGGCCGTCGCCAGGTTTCGGGCAAAAGAAAAGCGCCAGTCCTGCAATCTTTTCGATCACAGGCTGACGCCTCATCATGCTGTATTCAATTCTTCTGCAAAAGAATGGCTCTCCTTCAGAGATCACGCTGACCTCTTCAGGAAATCCATGGTAAGAATATCACGCTGCAAATCCGCTGCAAATACTCACCCGGTACTCAGTTGGTACTCATCTGGTACTCAATCCTCTCTTAGTCCTGACCCGCTCTGCCGGTCAAGTACGATTGTCATTGCCATTGTCAACACCCCAAGGATGACACAGGCGGTATTGAGGATAAACTCATAGCTACCCTTATTGACACCAGTGCTCACAAGATAATGCTTCCAGAGAATATCCGCCGGAGCATTGACCAGGATCATGACAGACAGCCCGTACATAATACCCGCAAGGATGCTGCAGAAAAGATTGCGTCGTGAAACTGTCTCCTGGATATTCCTCTGATTGATTCCGATGATCAGGAAAGCCACTGCCTCAAACACAACCGTCATGAAGATACAATAACCGACAGAATCGGCTGTAAGAGAATCGAATACAATCGCTCCGGCGAAACCGACAAAGACTGCACAGCAGAGCGCAATAAACGGTCTGGCGAGCTGCCTGATATGCATGAAGATCGCGATCAGCACCTCCATCATGGCAAGCACCGATAGAAAGCAAAGCCACGGATGTCCTGGGATCCATCCCTGCACTCCGGGCACAAGAGCAAAGGCCATTGCACTTAATGCTGCTCCAAGCGCATACGGCATATAGAACAGGATCGCCTCTACTGTCATAGCGACGAAACTGAATATGACCATAATCAGAAGCATTAAAATTCCTATGACGACACCCATACTTTTCTCTCCCTTCTTACTGCTCTTTTCATTCATTATGAAGCCTGCCCCGAACATGGTGCAACTTAACACTTGCACGAATCACGATCAGGTTTCATCCTCATCCCCAAACATGCCCTTCAGATTCTGCAAATGCGTCATCTTCTTCGCCTGTTCCGAAGGCATCCTGGTGCCATCCTTCCTCTGTGCCGGACGGAACGCCTCTAAAACCTCCAGCATGGTCCGGAGCGGCGTCAACAGTTCCTCATCCATTTCTTCCTTTGAACTGATAGTCTCCAGCTTCTGCTCAATGCGCTTGAGATTTTCGCGGAATTGATAGAACATCACCGGCGCACCAACTGCCTCCACTTTGGAATAAAGCGCAGCTTCAATAAGATACTCCTGCTTGGACCGATAGCCCAAAAGCTTTACCCGCTCATCCAGTTCCTGTGCTTCCTCCGGTGACATCCGAAACGCAACGATCTTGTTTCTCCACCTGTTTTTGTTATCCCTGTTTTTCTGTGACACGAAGGAACTCCCTCCTCTCTGTATTCAGCTGTCTTGCCATGTCCGTCTGTACGGTCGGGTACAGATGTGCATACCGATAGGTAATATCCGTGGCTTCATGCCCCACGCGGTCTCCGATTGCCAGCGCCGAGAAGCCCATATTGATCAGCAAGGACACATGGCTGTGTCTGAGATCATGAATGCGGATGCGCTTTATACCGCTTGCCTTACAACCTCGGTCCATCTCATGATGCAGGAAACTCTTACTGAACGTGAAGATCCTCTCATTCTCTTTCAGGCTGTAGAAATGCGACAGAA
Source organism: Lachnospiraceae bacterium NK3A20 (assembly GCA_900107575.1). Classification (GTDB taxonomy): domain Bacteria; phylum Bacillota; class Clostridia; order Lachnospirales; family Lachnospiraceae; genus CAG-791. The sequence goes on from FNQX01000031.1 coordinate 11,050, forward strand.
ACCGTTTCATCTCTCCGCTTAGAAACTGCGGAATCAGAATAATCCGGTTACTCTTGGGCGTCTTCGGCGTAGTGATGACGTCTTCTTTATGAATCCGCTGATACGACTTGTTGATGCGCAGCTTGTTCTGCTCCAGGTCGAAGTCTGCCGGTGTCAGAGCAAGCAGCTCTCCCAGCCGCATCCCGGTCCAGTACAGGATCTCAAATGCCATATAGGACTCTTCCTTATCGGCGACCGCCTCAACGAAGTGCTCGTATTCCGCCTCTGTCCAGAACTGCATCTCCTTGCACTGCTCTTTTCCCATGTTGCCTGCCTGTCTGGCCACATTTACCCGGAGCCCGTACATGTTGACAGCATGGTTTAAAATTGCACTCAACTGGTTATGCAGCGTTTTGAGATAGGTCTGTGAATAGGGTTTGCCTGTCCGGTCCTTCAGCTTCATGATCTCATTCTGCCAGGCAATCACATCACTCGTCCGGATCTCCGATAACTTCTTGTCCTTGAAATAGGGAAGGATCTTCTTATCAATGATACATTCCTTGGTCAGCCAGGTATTCTCCTTCAGCCTCGGCCGGATGTCTTCCTTATAGGTCTCTACAAAATCACTGAAGATCATATCAATGTCATCTGATGCCTTCAGCGCAAACTTTTCTTCCCACCTGAGAGCTTCTCCCTTTGTGCGAAAACCGCGCTTTGTCTTCTGTTTCTTTGCACCCTGCCAGTCTGTATACCGGGTTCTGACTTCCCATTTCCCCGTCTGCTCGTTTCTGATAACTGCCATGATCTCACCTTCCTTCTGCGACTCCGTAAAAGCTCTCTTCAAAATACTTGCGGCTCACTTTGCCCCGCACAGTATGAAAGCCCTTCTGCTCCATCTCATGATTGAGCTGTCGGATAATCTGATAGGCCTTTGCTGTCGATACCCCCAGTTCCTCACGAACCTCTTCCATCGTGACCATTGTCCGCATCCTGTGTTCCATGCTGTTCCCTCCTGTTACAAGCAATCGCTCTGCGTTTTTCTTCCCAGTACAATCGATGTTATTATCAGTTCATTTGTGTACTGTTTCTATATTACTACCTTAGCAGTTCGTTTCTGCACTGTCAATTGGTTTTTGATAAAACATTTCATTTGTGAACTGTTTATGTTATACTTTGATCCAGAAAATATCTGTTACATGAAAAGGAAGGTAGCGCTATGGCAAAAGCTGAATCTAAATACATTCATCCTCTCGGTCTCAAAATCAGGAAGTACCGGAAGCTGCGTGGAATGACCCAAAAAGAACTGGGGAATCTGTGCGGCGTAAATGAATCCACAATCCGCAACTATGAACTGGGGAACCGCTATCCCGATGACACTACGCTTAGGAATATCGCGGATGCGCTCCGCGTCGATCAGTATGCTCTCGCAGATCCGGATCCTTCGAGCGTCTTTGGTGCCATGCAGATCCTGTTTGATCTGGAAGAACGCTTCGGCATCTCGCCGGAGCTGCGGGATGGTGAAATCATCCTGCGACAGCGCCCTCTTCCTGAAACAAGCCCTGAGCCTACACAGAGTGTGGCTCTTCTGGAAGAAGAAGCTGCACCAACTGCAGAAGACAAATTGCATCGTCTTCAGTTCAGGGAAGCCCTGGAACTCTGGGCTCATATTCGGAAGGTCTGCGATGAAGGCAATCTTCTCGATGAAGAGTACGCTGACTGGAAGAGCAGATATCCGGATTACATCGACGAAACCGAGGCGTACGGATTTACTCCGAATCCCGATACAGAGCAGCGTATCTTGGAACTGTCGAAAGAAATCCCTGCGGATCATGCACCCGAAAGCCACGCAAAGCGTCCGAGGAAATCGAGGCTATCTTCCTGATCTTATTCAGTTGTTCATTGCATAAAAGCTGTGGAAAGGATGTCCGGAATGGACGGAATTTACAAGCGAACAAGAAATGTTCTTTACTCACTAGAATAATTCAGCGTGCCAGCCTGTTGTCATTTGGTTGTCACTGACAAAAGAAAAGAGGCTGAAACCCGCATAAGCACTGGGTTCTCAGCCTCAAAAGTATTACTCGAACTCAATCGTTCCCGGCGGCTTACTGGTCAGGTCGTACATTACTCTGTTGACGCCCTTTACCTCATTGATAATGCGGTTCATGCAGGTCTGCAGAACGCTCCAGGGAATCTCCGCGGCCTCCGCGGTCATGAAATCGGAGGTAATGACGCCGCGCAGGATGACTGCGTAGTCATAGGTTCTGTGATCGCCCATGACTCCGACGGATCTCATGTTAGAGAGGGCTGCGAAGAACTGGCCTCTGCCCATGTCGATGCCGGCCTTCTCGAGCTCCTCGCGGTAGATCGCGTCGGCTTCCTGCACGATGTGAACCTTCTCCGGGGTCACTTCTCCAACGACGCGGATGCCCAGTCCGGGGCCGGGGAAAGGCTGGCGGTATACCAGGTTCTTCGGAATGCCGAGCTCGATTCCCACCTTGCGCACCTCATCCTTGAAGAGGGAACGGAGCGGCTCTACAGGTGTTTCGTCAAAGCCAAGTTCCACGACCAGATCGTGCGGTAGTCCGCCGACATTGTGGTGAGACTTGATGACGGCCCCCGCCTGTCCGAGGCCCGATTCCACGACATCAGGATAGATCGTTCCCTGCGCGATGTATTTGAAGCCGCCGCTTCCGGCGAGTTTCTTCGCCTCCGCACCGAAAATCTCAATGAACTTGTTCCCTATGAGTTTCCGCTTCTCTTCGGGCTCCGTAACGCCTTTCAGCATATCGAAATATTCAGGCCCCGCGTTCACGCGAATGAAGTTGAGTTCGCCGAACTGCCCGTTCGGTCCGAAGACAGCCTCGACCTCGTCGCCTTCATTTTTCCTCATGAGGCCGTGATCGACGAAGACACAGTAGAGCTGTTTGCCGATCGCCTTGGAGAGAAGGACCGCGGTTACGGTGGAATCGACGCCGCCGGAGAGCCCGAGGAGTACGCGGTCGGAACCGATCTTATTCCGCATTTCCTCTATGATCGTCTCTGCGAAGGAGGACATCTTCCAGTCTCCCCTGCAGCCGCAGATATCGTAAATGAAGTTGTGGAAGAGCTTCTCGCCTTCCGTCGTGTGGACAACCTCCGGGTGGAACTGTACGGCGTAGAGATTCTTGTCGCGATTCTCCATGCCGGCCACCGGGCAGTTGACCGTGTGTGCCGTTACGGTAAAGCCCTCGGGTGCCTTTGCGATATAATCCGTGTGGCTCATCCAGACGGTGCTGGTCTTCTCCCACCCGTGCAGGAGGAGTGAGCCCTCCGCGTCAGCGACGCACTCTGTGTGTCCATACTCCGAGGTCGGCGCCGTCTTCACTTCGCCACCCAAGAGGTGACCCATCAGCTGGGAACCGTAGCAGATGCCAAGGATCGGTATTCCCAGTTGGAAAATAGCAGGATCGAAGGTAGGTGAATCCTCCCGGTATACGCTGCCGGGCCCGCCCGTCAGAATGATGCCTTTAGGATTCATGGCCTTTAACTTGTCCAGTCCGATGGTGTGGGGATGGATCTCGCAGTAGACATGATTCTCTCTGACGCGTCTGGCGATCAGTTGCTTATACTGGCCACCGAAATCCAGAACGACGATCAATTCTCTATCCATGCGTTTCCTTTCTGTCTCTCTATTCTGCAATGTTGCTGTCTGATCCTCTTGATCAGTAGATCAGTCTCCGGATGCTGACGTAAGGTCTGTAGTCAGCATTGGAATACTTGATGCCTGTCTTTGCTGTCGATGCGTGGACGATCGTATTGTTGCCGCAGTAGAGGGCAACGTGGCCCGGATAGCAGATGAGGTCGCCCGGCCGTGCGTCGGCGATGGAATCTACCGCGATGCCGTTGCCTCTCTGATCCACATCGGTGCGTCCGATGGAGATGCCGAAGTGCGCATAGACGCTCTGTGTGAATCCGGAGCAGTCGGCGCCGTTGGTCAGCGAGGTTCCCCCGTAAACATAAGGATTGCCGACGAATTGTTCCGCGAAGCTGACAACGTCACTGCCGGAAGTGCCGGATGACGTCACTGCAGGTGCTGCGGGAGCGGGCTTTGGCTCTTCCTTCGCGGGTTCGGGTTCCGGCGCAGACTGTGTCTGCGTCTCTTCGGAAGCTGTCTCGGACGGAGTCTCCTGTGCGGCTTCGCTGACGGTAGCCTTGGCTGCTGCGGCTTCCTCTGCAGCCTTTGCCTTGGCATCTGCCTCTGCCTGCGCTCTCTTCGCTGCTGCCTCGGCCTCTTTGGCCTTTCGCTCAGCCTCGGCCTTCGCCTTGGCATCCGCGGCTGCCTTCGCTTCGGCGGCTGCCTTCGCTGCAGCCTCACGGGCTGCCCTTGCGGCTTCCTCCGCTGCTGCCTTTTCCGCAACTGCCTTGCTGAGTGCGGCGTTCTGTTCCTTCAGCCGCGCCGCCAGTGCGTTCGCCTCACTCTGTGCCGCGGCGATTCTGGACTCATAGTCGGAATACTGTGCCTCAAGGGCATCCATCTGCGACTGCAGCGCCGCCTGCTCGACTTCCATCTCGTTCTTGGAAGTCTCCTGTTCATCCTTGTCGGCTTCGAGGGCTTCCTGTTTCTCCTTGACATCAGCCTGGATCTGCTGGAATTCTTCCAGCATCCTGCGATCGTAGTCGTAGAGCTTGCTGACATAGTCCGCCTTATTCACGAGGTCGGAGAAGGAACTGGACTTTGCGAGGATCTGGATATAGTCGATATTCCCTTCCTCGTACATGAACCGGATCCGCTCCTTCATGGCAGCGTACTGTTTCTCCTCGTTGGCCTTCGCCTTGTCGTACTCCTTCTGTTTCTGCGCGATCTGTCGATCAAGCTTGTCAATCTCTCCTTGCAGGAGCGAGATGCTGGCCATGTTCTGAACCATGACGTCGTTCGTCGAGCTGATGGAACTCGCGATCGCAGACTGCTGCTGTTCCAGATTGGCCTGGTTCGACTGCGCCGCGGAGATCTGGGACTGCGTCTGCTGTGTCTGGGATTGCAGGTCCGAGACGGTGTCGGCGAAGACCTCTCCTGCGGGCGCAAAAGTACACACCACCGCCAGGGACAGAGGCAGTGCTGTGCGCGCTAGAAATTTCTGAAGACTATGTGTAGATCTGTGTTCTGACATATATTAGGTATCCTTCCGGAGTGCTGCGGATCCCCCCGTAACCCTTCCGCGGATTTCATCGGCGTAAAGAAGCCGAAAATATTGCAATTTTATTACAATGAGCATTATAAAACGGGCCGTGCGCTTTGTACACGGTCCGTCCGGAAAATTCATAGATTGTTCATAGCTCACAGGTGCCGGTGGTTCTCGGGAACGGGAGTACGTCGCGGATGTTCTCCATTCCGGTGATGTACATGACGGCTCTCTCGAAGCCGAGTCCGAAGCCCGCGTGCCGGCAACTGCCGTACCTGCGAAGGTCGAGATAGAACTGGTAGTCTTCTTTTTTCATATGGAGCTCGTCCATTCTCTTCTCGAGAAGGGCGAGGTCATTCTCTCTCTCGGATCCGCCGCAGAGTTCGCCGATGCCGGGAACTTCCAGATCGACCGCCCTGACGGTCTTGCCGTCCTCGTTGAGCTTCATATAAAAGGCCTTGATCTCCTTCGGATAGTCGGTGACGAATACCGGGCGCTGGAACACTTTCTCGGTCAGGTATCTCTCATGTTCGCTCTGCAGGTCGCACCCCCAGCTCACCTTGTTCTCGAATTCATCGTTGTGCTGTTCGAGCTCTTTGATCGCGTCCGTGTAGGTGATGCGGCCGAAGTCGGAGTTCAGGACGTGGGTCAGTTTGTCGATCAGGCCCTTCTCGATGAACTGGTCGAAGAAAGCCATCTCGTCCGGGCAGGTGTCCAGAACGTAGCGGATCACATATTTGAGCATCGCTTCCATGCAGTCCATGTCGTCGCCAAGATCCGCGAAAGCCATCTCCGGCTCGATCATCCAGAACTCGGCGGCATGTCTTGTCGTGTTGGAATTCTCTGCACGGAATGTCGGTCCGAAGGTGTAGACGTTGCGGAATGCGAATGCGTAGGTCTCGACATTGAGCTGTCCGGAAACCGTGAGGTTGACCGGCTTGCCGAAGAAATCCTGGGAATAGTCGATACTACCTTCCTCTGTCTTCGGAATGTTGTTCAGATCGAGCGTTGTCACCTGGAACATTTCGCCCGCACCCTCCGCGTCGGAAGAGGTGATGAGCGGCGTGTGCACGTAAACGAAATCATTCTCCTGGAAGAATTTGTGGATCGCGTAGGCGATGACGGAGCGAACGCGCATGGTCGCCTCGAACGTATTGGTCCTGACGCGCAGATGCGGCATCGTGCGAAGGTACTCGAGCGTGTGCCTTTTCTTCTGCAGCGGATAGTCCGGCGAAGAGCTGCCCTCGAGCGCAATCTTTGTCACCTGCATCTCCAGCGGCTGTTTCGCTTCCGGCGTTGCCACAATCTTGCCTGTCGCAATGATCGCCGTGCTGATGTTGTATTTCGCAATCTCCGCGAAATCCGGCAGGTCGGAGGAGTACACGAGCTGCAAATTCTTGAAGCAGGTGCCGTCATCCAGCGCGATGAAGCCGATATTCTTGGAGTCACGGTTGTTCTTGATCCAGCCGGACACATTCACTTCCTTATCGAAGTAGCTCTCCGGCTGCGCGAAAATGTCTCTGACATTGACCAGCTGCTCGTCTTTTCTCATGGTTTCCTCTTTCTGCCTGTTCTATCGCAGTACCCTGTTCCGGGAAAACAAAAGTCGCCGTCATGCATTCTGCGCTGCCCCCAGCGTACTGCTCTCTCCGGTGTCCTGCTGCTTTACTTCGCTGTGCTCTCAGTCTCAGCTGCGGTGCTTGCCTCTGTCGACGCCGTGTCAGCTGCGGTCGCCGCAGCGTTAGCTTCTGTCGCCGCAGCGTTGGCTTCTGTCGCCGCAGCGTTGGCTTCTGTCGCCGCAGCGTTGGCTTCTGTCGCGGCTTCCGTGTCAGCTGCGGTGCCTGCTTCTGCCTCCGCAGCGTTGCTTTCCGTGGAAGCTTCATCTGCAGGCGCCGTGATATTGGCCTTGCTCTCCAGGAAGTCCGCAACCTCCTGTTCAAGGAGATACTCCTTGAACATTTCCTCATCCTGCCCCTTCTCGAAATCATCGAGAGAGGAATAGCCGAGGGAAGGCGCCTGCGTGGAAACAGCGGTCTCGTACTCGCGCTCTGTCACCTTGATGTCTTCTTTGTTCGCAATCGCGCCGAGGATGAGGAGCTGCTGCGCCTGGTTCTTCGCCATCTCACGGATGGCGTCTCTGGTCTTGTCGTTCATCTTGGAAGCTTCCGACGCCGCAGTGGAACCTGTCTCACTGACCTCAGAGCCACCTGCTGCCGCAGCCTCGGTTGCAGCCTCTGTAGCAGCTTCGGTATCAGCCGCAGCGTTGGCTTCTGTCGCGGCTTCCGTGGCAGCTGCGGTATCAGCCGCAGCGTTTGCCTCGGTCGCAGCCGCAGTGGCAGCTTCCGTAGCAGCTTCGGTCACGCCTTCCGTGGAGCTCTCATCGCTCGCATCATACGGCACGATGCCGGAGAGCGACGCATAGGAATCAATGTCCATGCCGTACTGACTCGCTGCGGAGGTGATCGTCTGCTCGTACAGGTCGAAATAGCGGCTGATCATCTCTTCCGGCGGATCCTGCAGGAACTTGGAGTGCTCCTTGAGATAGTCCATGATCTGGTTCTGCACTTCGTCGTCGTAGGTCTTCTGCGCATCCTGCATCAGCTGCTGCCGGCAATACTGGCGGTACTCATCAACCGTGCTCACACCGGCGACCTTCTGACTGGCAACCCACTCATCGGTGAGTTCCGGCGTTACCTGCTGCGAGATCTTGTTGATCGTCACCTCGAAAACAACGTCTGCGCCCGCGAGGTCCGCGTTGCCGTAGTCCTTGGGGAAGGTCAGATTCAGCTTCACCGTCTCGCCGACCTTGTGACCGATGAGTCCCTCTTCGAAGCCGTCAATGAACCTCCCGGAACCGATGGTCAGGTCCGTGCCCTTTGCGGTGCCGCCGTCAAAAGCAACGCCGTCCTTCGTGCCGACGTAATCTATGTTCGCAACATCCCCATTCTGCACATCGGTCCGATCCGTAATCTCCTTCGTCGTCTGGTTGGATGCGAGAATGTACTGAATATAAGATTCCAGATAGTCGTCGGCCACGCTCGGCTCCGCCGCCTTCACATCAATGCTGCTGTAATCGGCAACCTCTACATACTCTTCCGGATTGACCCCGGACAGATATGCCGGATCCTTCGCTCCGCACCCTGCCAATGATACTGCTATGGCTCCCGCGAGGAAGAGACCTGCGATTCGCTTTATCTTCATATCGGAATTTCCTTTCAGATCCTGCTGTCATTTGCGGCCTGAATCCAGTACCCGCAATAAACATCAGTTTAGCACAAGCCTCCCCCTGATTAAAGACTTTTTTGGGTGTTAGCGTTGCCCTTGCCCTGGTTCGATGTTAGAATATATCTTACTTTTGCAAACAAACCAACGGAGGTTCCCACGTGAGTACAGGAGCTATTGTTACCATTATTATCATTGCCGTTCTCGTTGCCGGCCTTGTCGCCTTATATTTTCTCGGCAAGAGGCTGCAGAAACGCCAGACAGATCAGCAGGCACAGGTCGAGGCGACGAAACAGCCCGTCACCATGTTGGTCATTGACAAGAAGCGGATGAAACTCAAGGAAGCAGGTCTCCCTCAGGCCGTCATCGACTCGACGCCCCGTCTGATGCGCGGCTCGAAGCTGCCGATTGTCAAGGCGAAGGTCGGTCCCCAGATCCTGAACATGGTCGCAGACGAGAGAATCTACGATTTCATTCCGGTGAAGAAACAGGTCAAGGCCATGGTCAGCGGCATCTACATTGTCGAGGTTAAGGGAATGCACGGGCAGAAGCTCGAGAATGACAATCCGAAGAAGAACAGCTGGCTGAACCGTATGATGACAAAAATAAGAAAAGCAGGCGGTGCCGAGTAAGTACCGCTCCCGTATAAAAAAGTGCCCGCCTCTCTAAGAAAGCGGTCACCTACTCTCATGGATTCACGAATCCTGTCAGGAACTTCTGGCAGGATTCGTATTTTTTTGCACTCTGCAATGCGGCAAAGGCTGTCTCCGCCTTCCCATGGTCGTCGAAGATCGCGAAAACAGCAGGCCCGCTCCCCGTCATAATGGCGCGGACGGCGCCGTGCTCTGTGAGGAACTGCTCCAGTTCTCCGATCACCGGATACTCTGCTCCGGTCTTCTGCTCCAGGACATTCCCGCAGGCCGCCGCCATCGCATAGAGGTCGCCGTCTCTGATCGCCTGTACCTGTGCGTCGACATCCGGGTGGATCACCTCCGCCTCCGGGATACTGTCATAGGCGCCATAAACCCAGCCCGTCGAGACATAGAGGTCCGGTTTGACGACGATGAGATCGTTCGATGGCGCGGCAGGAAGGCGGGTCAGGATCTCTCCGATCCCCTCCGAGAGCTGGGTGCCGCCCGTAATGCAGTAAGGAATGTCCGCTCCGAGCGGGAGCGCGAGCTCCCGCAGTCTCCCATTCGTTATCTCTGGAGCATACAGATCGCGAAGGCCCGTGAATACTGCGGCCGCGTCCGTGCTGCCGCCCGCCATGCCAGCGGCGATCGGAATCCGTTTCTCGAGATGGATGCGGAGACCGTCCCTGATGCCGAACTCCCTGCGACACACCTTGGCCGCGCGCCAGACAAGGTTGTCCGGACCGCCGGGGATCACGCCGCTGTCAGTGGACAGAGTGATCTCTTCCTCTTCCGCCCTCTCTATCGTCAGCGTATCGTAAATTCCGACCGTCTGCATGACCATCTTCACGAGGTGGTATCCGTCCTCTCTCCTGCCCAGCACATCGAGGGAGAGATTGATCTTGCCGTATGCCTTTTTCGTTATGCTATCTTTCACAATTTTTACCCCTAGAATTCATGCACCCAATATGGATGCATACACAATGGGTTCATTCCTATCCCAAAACCAGACAGCCAGGAGCCACCAGTATATTGTCTCAGATTGAATCTGCTCGAATGCATCGCATCTGTGCAATTTCACTCAGCGCAGGATGCCGACGATGTCCGTGATTCTCTCCAGCGAATGCCGCTTCGCGTAGTCTGTCATGCCGTCAATGACCTTCTGTGTCACGTAAGGGTCGTGGAAATTCGCCGCGCCGACCGCGACCGCAGTCGCGCCCGCCAGCATCATCTCAATGGCGTCCTCCGCGTTCGAAATGCCACCCATACCGATGATGGGGAGCTTCACCGCACTTGCTGCCTCATAGACCATCCGTACCGCGATCGGGTGAATCGCAGGGCCCGACATGCCACCGGTCCTGTTGGCGAGGACGAAACGCTGCCGCTCGATGTCAATCTTCATGCCGGTGATCGTGTTGATGAGGGAGATCGCGTCGGCGCCACCCGCTTCCGCGGCCTTTGCCAGCTCCGCAACGCTCGTGACATTCGGCGTGAGCTTCATGATGACGGGCTGGCGCGCGATCTTTCTGATCTTGGAGGTGATGTCACAGAGCATATCCGGTTTCGTGCCGAAACCGATGCCGCCCTGTTTCACATTCGGGCAGGATACGTTGATCTCCAACATATCGACGCGCTTCTCCTCTTGCAGGCGCTCTACGACGGAGAGATACTCTTCCTCTGTGTGGCCGCAGACATTGACGATTACCCTGGTATCGAAGTCCTCGAGGAATTTCAGATCGCGCTCTGCGAAGACTTCCACCCCCGGATTCTGGAGGCCGATCGCGTTCAGCATCCCGCCGTACACCTCCGCAACACGGGGAACCGGATTCCCCTCCCACGGCACATTGGAGACGCCTTTTGTCACAACCGCGCCCAGGTGATTCAGATCCACGAATTCGGAATACTCGATGCCGGAGCCGAAGGTGCCGGAGGCTGTCATCACGGGATTTTTCATCGTCACACCTGCGATCGTCACCGACATATCCGGCGCGCTCCGGCGTACTGTGTTCTCATCTGTCCTATCTGTCATATCCGTTCCCTATGCCGCGTATTGCGCAGCACCCGCTCCTCTTCTCTAGATCTCTACGTCTGCCGCGTTGAAGACCGGGCCTTCCGTGCAGACTCTGGCATTGTTCACCTTGGAATGTGCATTCTTTTTCGTCGTCTTCGCAACGCAGCCGAGGCACACACCGACGCCGCAGGCCATCCTCTCTTCAAGGGAGAGCCAGCAGGAGACGCCTCTTTCCTCAGAGAGCGCCTTCACGCCGCGCAGCATCGGCATCGGTCCGCAGGCACAAATGGCATCGAAGGAGAGATTCTTCTCCCTCACCGCGTCAATGACATTGCCATGGACGCCGACTGTGCCGTCATCTGTCGCGATGACCACTGGGCCGTACTGGCTGAATTCTTCGGAGAGGAACAGTTCGTTCGTGCGGTAGCCAAGAACGGAAGTGACACTGCCATCCCGGCCTGCCTTCCTGTTTTCCAATTGGATGCGTTTTGCGAGTTCCAGAAGGGGAGGAGCGCCGATGCCGCCGCCGAGGAGCAGTACTCTCCTGCCTGTGAGTGCTGCCAGGTCGTAGCCGTTCCCCAGAATGCCCAGAACGTCCACCGCGTCTCCGGGTGCAAGCGTCGTGAACTCTCTCGTGCCGCCGCCCACCACACGGTAGACGAGGCGCAGTGTGTGATCTTTCTCATCCCAGCCGCAGATACTGATCGGTCGCGGCAGAAGACGCGCACCATCACGAGGATAAACACCAACGAACTGTCCGGGAACCACGGTATCGGGCGCGGATCCGGCATCATATTGGAGGACAAGGCTCCACACGCCCTGCGCGATTTCAATGGACTCTCTGACCTGCAGTCTCTGTTTCGTCTTCACTCTCATCCCGTCTGCCGCTGTGCCCGCGGCCGGTATCTCTCTCCAACTGCTATCCTGTCATGCATAATCTATACGCACGCAGATACGCAAGATCTATCTCTGCAGATGTCCCGGAATCCTGTCAGAGACTCTCTCCATGACGTCCCCTGTTGCTCTATCTGCCTTTTCAGGCGCTTCATGTCTTAACAGTCAGCGTGGTGCGCGTACAACTGTAACGTATCCCGGATGATGGTCTCACAGCGTTTCGGCAGCTCTTTCCTCTCCTGAATCGACATGTCTTTCGTCGGGATCGGCTCGCCGATGACGATGGTAACTGCCTTCGCATCTACGCGTGGGAAATGATCCTCGAAGATGTCTCCGGTGCCGATACAGGTGATCGGAATGACCGGTGCGCCGGAGCGGATCGCGATCTTGAAGCTCCCGCCATGGAACGGCAGAAGGGTGCCTTCCTCTTTGTTCCTCGTGCCCTCGGGATAGATGATGACGGAGAGTCCGCGCTTCACATCTTCCACAGCCTCCGTGATCATGGCAACGCCCGCCTTAATGTCTTTCCTGTCGAGGAAAATGCAGTTGATCTGTCTCATCCAGAAATGGAGGAAGGGGATCTTCCGAAGCTCGATCTTCGCGATCGGTGCCACGTGCACGCCCAGAATGGGAAGTGTGATAATAAGGTCGAAGATACTCCGGTGATTGCTGACGAACATTGCCCCTTCGCCCTTTGGAATATTCTCCCTGCCGACCACGTTGACCCTGCTGCCACAGATGTGGTATTCACAGGAAAGTCCCCAGTATACCCAGCGGTAAACAAAGTTCTCCTTCGCCCTGGGTGAGATTCTCCCGAGGAGCCAAACGACCGGCATCAGCACGATGCCAACGATCATGTAGAGAATGACATATACAATAGCCAGAAATGTTCTGATATAGCCCATAATCCCTCGAACGGGCAATCGTCCAGAAATATCATTTCCGAACAGGTGCCGCGCATGTTGCTGTGTCAGTGTCAGTTTCAGTGGCAGTATAGCATGATATCGAAGGCAAGACACGCGCGATCTCTCATTCGCGCCAGATTTATCTGGATTGTTGCGGATTTGTTTGCAGGGGTTAACTGTTATCGGTACAATGAAGATCAGAGCTATCTGTTCGGCACAGTCCGAAGGACTTTTTTGTCCGGGTGTACCAAGGAAGATATCAGGAGGAAGTTCACATGCTTCTCATTACAAATGGAACCGTCATTGACCCCAAATCCCGGCTGCATGCCAGGAAGGATATCCTCGTTTCCGACGGCAGGATCGTCCGGATCGCAGGCCGGATCTTCGATGCCGGCTCTCCTGCAGCTTCCGCTGCGGCGGGGCTGACCGTGATCGACGCGGAGGGCTGCATTGTCGCGCCGGGACTCATTGATACGCACTCTCACTTCCGCGACCCCGGCTTCCCTGAAAAAGAAGATATCACGACCGGCAGCGCCGCCGCGGCAAAGGGCGGTTACACGACGGTCGTCATGATGGCGAATACAAAGCCTCCCATTGACTCTGTGGAAGTCCTCACCGATGTGTGTGAGCGCGGAAGGCGCGAGCCGATCCACGTTCTCTCCGCCGCCAACGTATCGACACGAATGCAGGGGGAAGCGAGAACGGATTTCGTATCACTCTCTGCCGCGGGGGCTGTTGTTTTCACCGACGACGGAAGGCCACTGACGGATGAGTATCTCCTCTTGCAGGCCCTGAAGCTTGCGAAAAAACTTGACAAACCCGTGAGTCTCCACGAGGAAGATCCGCGCTATGTGACGGAGCCCGGCATCAACGCAGGCGGCAGGGCAGCCGCAGCGCTCGGTCTGACCGGCGCAGACAGGAAGGCAGAATCATTCCTCGTGGAGCGCGATGTGAGGCTCGCGATTGAGGCAAAGGCGAAGCTCTGCATTCAGCACATCAGCAGCAAGGAAGGGGTTGAGCTCGTGCGGCAGGCCCGTAAGGTCAGCCCTCTCATCCACGCCGAGGCAACGCCGCAGCACTTCACCCTGACGGAGGACGCCGTCATCCAAAAGGGCACGCTCGCCAAGGTGAATCCGCCGCTGCGGCTTAAGGAAGACCGCATGGCGATCATCGAGGGCTTGCGGGATGGGACGATCGACATCATCGCGACAGATCACGCGCCGCACACGAAGGCGGAGAAGGCGCAGGAATTCACGAAGGCACCGAGCGGCATGATCGGGCTCGAGACGGCGCTCTCTCTGGGCATCCGTGAGCTCGTACAGCCGGGCTACCTTACGATGGATCAGCTCCTTGCCTGCCTCACCTGCAATCCCGCGGACTTCTATCGTCTGGATGCCGGCGATCTGCATGAGGGCGGACTCGCGGATATCGTGATCTTCGATCTGGAAAAGACCTGGACCGTCACGGAACACTTCGCGTCCAGATCCTCGAACTCCCCGTTCATTGGAGAGACGCTGCCGGGCGTCGTGCGCTATACGATTGCGGACGGCAGGATCGCGTATCAGGCGTAACAACTGCCCTTACCTGTCGGGGAATCAGCAACATCGCGGATAGCAGGATCGCATACCAGGCGCGACACGCCCTCTGCCAGCGCGTAATAGATACGATTGCGAGCGGCAGCAGCGAATCATTTCCGTGGCAGGGAATTCTCCAGCAGTATGACACTGTCCTTATCCGGTTCGATCTGTGTGGCGAGGATTCTGGCGTCGGCCATGGTGTCGACGAGGAAGATGTGGTCTGACCGGAAGCCGGTCTCAATGATGCTCTCATAGATCTCGTGGGTACCGAGGTGCCCGACGAGGATCACGTAGTCTGCGCTGAGCGCGGCCCGCGCGCCGAATTGCAGGATCTCATCCTGCGCTGGCTCGCGCATGGGAAGCCCGGGAGTGACGAGAATACGGAGCCGCTCGAACATGGACAGGGTTTCCAGCGAGACGGCTACCGCGTCGGGATAGCTGTTGTCCGTGTCATCAATCACCGCGCGCCTTCCGGTCATGGTCATGTACAGTCGGTGCGGGGACGGCTCCAGCGCCGCGATGGGAGATACCATGTTCTCCATGGGAATGCCGGAGCGGTTAGCGACGGCGATGGCTCCCATGAGGTCGACGAGATTGTACCGGCCGAGGAGTCGTGTATGGTATTCCCCGTACTGGCCATCCGGTCCCGTGACGGAGAAGGTAGAGCCTGTGATATCCTGCGACAGGAGCGCGCCGTGATAGCTGCAATCCCGGGAGAAGCCGTAGGTAATGGCATCCGGGTATCGCATGTGCTGGCGTATCAGCATGTTGTCGCCATTGACGAACATCTGCCCGCCCGTGGCATCGACGGCGTCGAGCAGCTCGTAGCGCGTCTTGACGATATTCCTCACGGAATGGAAGGTGTCGAGATGCCGGTTGCCGATCGCGGTGATGATGCCTGCTGTCGGCCGGACCATGTCGCACAGCTCTTCAATCTCTCCCACCTGCCGCGCGCCCATTTCACAAACGAAAATCTCATCGTCTTTTCTGAGCTTCTCATTGACCGTTCTCGCGAGGCCCATGCGGGTGTTGTAGCTGCCGGGCGTCTGGCACACCCGGTACTGTGTCGAGAGAATCTGTGCGATGGCATCCTTGACGGTCGTCTTGCCGTAGCTGCCCGTCACACCGATCACCTGCAGATCCTTCATGGAAGAAATCTTCCGCCTGGCCAGTGCGGTGTAGTATTGCCTGACCTGTTTTTCCACAGGAACGTTGAGAAGCTCCGCTGCGGCCACAATGGTGGGCTGCAGTGCGAACCAGATCCCCACCAGAATGAGGATCGGCGTTCGCGCAGGCCGGGGAATCCACACGATTGTCAGGATGAGAGTGAGCCAGAAGAGGCCAATGGCTGCCGTCAGCCGCCACACGCGGTGCGTCGCCTGGAACGGATGCTCCGGCACAAGGCGCAGGAGCGGCATGGCTTTGCCATAGTAGAGAAGAATTCCGGTGAAATAGGCAACGCCCGTGATGAAACCGGTGATGGAATATCTGAGGATCAGCATGGCGACCGGTATGATGACAAAGATCAGAGGGAGCCACCGAAACGGCTCATCGGCAAGATGCCGGAAATAATCCCCCGGGCGATACGCGCCTGATTGCAGGAGATGGAGACAGTACCTCGTCGTAAGGATCGCCGACACAATATATAGAATGGCGAGGACCGTACGTCCTGCAATCGAAATGGAAGACCAATCCATTAACTCTGACCTCGGGGAAGCCGCGGCCGATGGTTCCCCTGCTACAGCCGGCACGCGGCCAGCATCAATATCTGCACCGCACTATTATACCATGAAGACAAAAGTAAAGGGTCAAACGCAATTTGGCGACAGTTGACCGTTCCGCGTCCTTGCGTCTGACCCCCCAGCTGCGCAGCTCCTGATCGGAGTCTGCCGCGGCCCCCTTACATCAATCTTCGGTTGTAGTTGATGAGGCACCCGTCGAGGATGATCTCTCTCTCCTCGTCTGTGAGGTCTCCGAGCGTTACGGTGAACGGTGTCATCGCCCCGTCCTTCACGGTGTAGCCCGTGATCTTGTCCTGCCTCTTCTCTACCGCCTCCCTGATCTTCGGGAAGAAGAGGTAGTCGAGCTTCTGGAACGGCAGGTCGCCTGCAGGGATGACGAATGGCAGCATTCCCCAGTTGATGAGGTTACTGCGGTAGCGTTTCGTCGCGTACTCATTGGCGATATTGGCCCAGCCGCCCAGTACCTTCTGGCAGGAGGCCGCCTGTTCCCTCGCCGAGCCGTCTCCCGGTTTGATCGCGAAAATACAAGAGCCGACGCCCAGATTGTGGTGGTCCACGTCCGGGAATTTCTCCCGGATGGTGTGCATGATGGGTTTCAGTTCCGGCACGGCTTCACCGCCGCAGCCACCGGATACGATCGCGCGCTCCGCTTCCCTGACTTCCTTGGAGAGGGCGACGTAGTCCGGCGCCTTTCTCGAGAGCGCGAACTCCGCCAGTCCCTCCGGGTTGGAGCGGTAGGAGGAAGTCTCGCCGGAAGGGATCAGCTCATCCGTCGTCGTGACGGGATCGTGGATTTCGGCGGTGAGCTTCACAACAAGATTCTCCGGTAGCGGCTGCATTACGGGCCAGTCCTTGATGTTGGGACCGAACTGAATCTGGGTATCGGGATCCGGCGTGCCCTTTGCGTCGAAGACTCTCTTCTGATAGATCCTGTCGTCGAAATGGTATGCGTAGGTCGGAATATCCTTGTCGATGTCGGTCGCTGGTGTGAGGAACCCCCGGTTCGCCGCCGTCGCCGCAATACTCCGCGCATCCATAAGCGCAACGTAGCTGATCTGTCCGTTCTGCGGCTTCGAGCCCTCGCGGTTCGGGAAATTGCGCGTGGAGTGCCGGATCGAGAATGCGTTGTTGGCAGGCGTATCTCCCGCGCCGAAGCACGGCCCGCAGAAGGCGGTCTTCAATACCGCGCCGGCATCCATGAGTTTCTCCGCGATGCCGTTCTTGATGATCTCCATGTAGATCGGCTGGGACGCCGGGTAGACGGACAGCGAGAATTTGCCGTCGCCGATATTCTCGCCGTCGAGAATGCCCGCTGCCTCACAGATGTTCTCGAAGCCGCCGCCGGCGCAGCCCGCGATGATGCCCTGATCGACCAGGAGCTTCCCGTCCACGATCTTATCTGCAAGGTTTGCCTGCGCGTCCTCCCCGAAGGAGACCTTCGCCCTCTCTTCGACGCCATGCAGCACTTCGGCAAGGTTCTGGTTCACTTCCTCGATGGTGCAGGCCATGGAGGGATGGAACGGCATGGCGATCATCGGCTCGATGGTCGAAAGGTCGATGTCAATGACGCCGTCATAGTACGCACCGATGCCGGGTTCGAGCCTCTGGTACGCGTCCACCCTGCCGTGCAGGGCGAGCCACTCTCTTGTCACCTCATCCGTCTCCCAGATGGAAGAGAGGCAGGTCGTCTCTGTCGTCATGACATCGATGCCGATCCTGTAGTCTTCGGAAAGGCTGGCGATGCCGGGTCCCACGAACTCCAGCACCTTGTTCTTCACATAGCCGGAAGCAAAGACCGCGCCGATGAGCGCGATGTTCACATCGTGCGGGCCGACCCCCCTTCGCGGCGCTCCTGTCAGGTTGACCGCAATGACTTCCGGTCGGTTGATGTCATAAGTCTGGTTCAGGAGCTGTTTCACGAGCTCGGGGCCGCCCTCTCCCATCGCCATCGTGCCGAGGGCGCCGTACCTTGTGTGGGAGTCTGATCCCAGGATCATGTCTCCGCAGCCCGCGAGCATCTCCCGCGCATACTGGTGAATGACGGCAAGGTGCGGAGGTACATAGCTGCCGCCGTAGCGCTTCGCCGCAGTCAGGCCGAACATGTGATCATCCTCGTTGATCGTGCCACCGACCGCGCACAGGGAGTTGTGACAGTTCGTGAGAACATAAGGCACGGGGAATTTCTCGAGGCCGGACGCCCTTGCCGTCTGAATGATGCCAACATAGGTGATGTCGTGGGAAGTGAGCTTGTCGAAGCGGATGTGAAGCTTCTCCTCATCACTGCCGTTATTGTGGGAGCGGAGGATGTTCCAGGCGATGGTCTTATCCCTTGCCGCCTCCTTCGAATCCGTGATCCCCGCCTGCAGCAGCTGCCGCTGCAGTTCACCATTTCCTGCCGCCTCTTTGGTATCATAGGCGAACTGTCCGTTCCCAAGATAATATGCGCCGCTCTGACTCAGTGTGACCATATCCTTCTCCTTCACCTCTTGGATTGTGATTGTTTTGTATAATTGTATACCATCTTACATCAAAGCAATGGAACTGGCTACTGCCAGTTCCATTGTTCTTCCAGGTTCATGAACGCGCGGAGGCTTTCTTCGCGGGAGAGGTTCTCTTCCGGGTGGTCACAGCCTTCTTCGCGCCTTCTGTTTTCTCTTTCTTCACCGAAGACTTCTTCGAGACGCTCGTCGTCCGGGATGCCGCCTTCGAAAATCTGCCGCTGCTCACCGCGGGCAGCTCGACCTTCTGAAGGTGCCAGATGTCGCGCACATACTCCTCGATCGTGCGGTCTGAAGAGAACTTACCGGCGCTCGCCGTGTTCAGGATCGCGAGTCTTGCCCAGCTCTTTTTGTCCTCGTAAGCCGCAACGATTCTTCTCTGCGCATCCGCGTAGGACTCGAAATCCTTGAGGATGAAATAGCGGTCCGCAGAAGAGCCGTTCTCGCCCTTGAGGAGCGAGTCGTAGAGCGGGCGGAACAGCTCCGGATTCTCCGGCGAATACATGCCGTTCACGAGCTGCACCAGCACCTCGCGCACGTTCCCGTCGCTGTTGAAGATATCCATCGGGTTGTAGCCGCCGTTGTTCTCGTAGTCGATGACTTCCTTGGAAGAGAGGCCGAAGATGAACATGTTCTCGATGCCAACTTCCTCTGCCATCTCGACATTCGCGCCGTCCATCGTGCCGATCGTCGCCGCGCCGTTCAGCATCAGCTTCATACAGCCGGTGCCGGAGGCCTCCTTGGATGCCGTGGAGATCTGCTCCGAGATATCGGCCGCCGCGAAAATGAGCTCGGCGTTGGACACACGGTAATCCTCGATGAATACAACCTTGATCTTGTCCTCGATGGACGGGTCGTTGTTGATGACCTCAGCCACGTTGTTGATCAGCTTGATCGTGAGCTTCGCATTGCGATAGCCTGCTGCCGCCTTGGCGCCGAAGATAAAGGTGTGCTTCGGGTAGTCCATCGCGGGATTTTTCTTCAACTGGTTATACAGGTACATGACATGCAGGATGTTGAGGAGCTGTCTCTTGTACTCGTGCAGACGCTTGACCTGCACGTCGAAGATGGACCGGGGATCGACCTCGATGCCGTTGTGCTCCTGAATGTATTTCGCAAGGCGTACCTTATTCTTGTATTTAATCTGCTCGAACTCGCGCTGTGCCTTCGCATCGTCTGCGTAAGGTGCCAGCTCCGCGATGCGGGAGAGATCCGTGATCCACTCGTCGCCGATCTTGTCCGTGATCCAGTCCGCGAGCAGCGGGTTCGCGTGCAGGAGGAACCTTCTCTGCGTGATGCCGTTGGTCTTGTTGCCAAACTTCTCCGGGAACATCTCGTAGAAATCGCGCAGGGACTCGTTCTTCAGGATCTCGGTGTGGAGTCTTGCCACGCCGTTCACCGAATATCCCGCTACGATCGCCATGTTCGCCATCCTGACCTGTCCGTCATAGATGATGCCCATCTTCGAGATCTTGTAGGCCGCGTCACCCTGTCCGTCGTATCTTGCGTGGATGTCGTTCTCGAATCTTCTGTTGATCTCCTCGACGATCTGGTAAATACGAGGCAGGAGCCGGGAGAAGATTTCGATCGGCCATTTCTCGAGCGCCTCCGCCATAATGGTGTGGTTTGTGTAGGCGGTGCAGTGCTGCACAATATTCCAGGCATCGTCCCACTCAAGGCCGTACTCGTCGAGGAGGATACGCATGAGTTCCGGCACGGTCAGTGTCGGGTGCGTATCGTTCATCTGGAAAACAACCTTCTCGGGCAGCTCATGGATGTCGTTGTTCCTGGACATGAACTTCTTCACCGCCAGCTGTACGCTCGCGGAGACGAAGAAATACTGCTGTTTCAGCCGCAGCTCCTTGCCCTGGATGTGATCGTCGCAGGGGTAGAGTACCTCGCAGATGGTGCGGGCCAGGTTCTCATCCTCCACTGCCTTCTGATAGTCGCCCTTGTCGAAGCTGTCCAGGTGGAAGCTCTCGACCGGCTCGGCGTCCCAGATGCGGAGCGTGTCGACGAAGCCGTTGCCGTAGCCGACGACCGGCATGTCGTAGGGAATGGCCTTCACGGCATTGTAGCCTTCCTGCCGGAACATGGTGCGTCCCGTCTCAGGGTCAATATAGGAAGAGACGTGGCCGCCGAAGTGGATCTCCTGCGTGTACTCGGGCCGGCGCAGCTCGAAGGGATTGCCGTTCTCGAGCCAGTTGTCCGGCACCTCGACCTGATAGCCGTCGCGGATCTTCTGCTGGAACATGCCGTAGCGGTAGCGGATGCCGCAGCCGTAGGCGGGATAGTTCAGCGTCGCAAGGGAATCCAGGAAACAGGCTGCGAGCCTGCCAAGGCCTCCGTTGCCCAGTGCCGGATCCGGCTCCTCATCCTCGATGGCGTTCAGATCAAAGCCCATCTCGTGCAGCGCTTCCTTCACGGGCTCGTACGCCTGAAGGTTGATCAGGTTGTTGCCGAACGCCCTGCCCATGAGGAATTCCATGGACAGGTAGTACAGGGTCTTCGGGTTCTGCTCTTCGAATGCCTTCTGGGTGTGGATCCAGGCATTGATGATCTGGTCCTTGAGCGCGAACGCGGCAGCCTGGAATACCTGCTGGCTGGTCGCGTCAGAGAGCTCGCGGCGGTACATCGTGCGGATATTGTATTCAACACTCCTCTGGAACAGATTCTTGTCGAACTTCATCAGAGACTTCTTCGTCATGCCGTCTTCCTTTCTCACTGTTTCTCAACACCGATGGTGACCTTCTCGCCGTTGATATTCCATTCCTTCTCGTTGGAGAGTGCTGCATCCTGCTCAATTCTGTCTGCCAGGACCTTGGCTGTGATCGCAGCCTCATTCCTCTTCGCGACGTCGTAGAGCCTGTCGTTGCCGGAGAAGGAGAGTCGGATGCGGTCCATGACCTCGAACCCGGAATCCTTGCGCATCGTCTGGATCTTGCTGATGAGCTCGGCAACCTGACCTTCTTCAATGAGTTCCGGCGTCAGGTTCGTGTCGATGACAACGGTCGTTGCCCTCTCATCGATCCCATCCTCCTGGGAAACAAAACCAGGCTTCTGTGCCATATCAATGAGCAGGTCGTCTTTGGAGAGCTCGATCGCGACATCGCCGTCCTGGAGCCTTAAATTTTCACCCGCATTCAGCTGATCCATGGCAGCATTGCCGTCCAGCTCGGTCAGTGCCCTGCGGATGAAGGTGAGATGCTTGCCGTACTTAGGACCGACGGTCTTGAGCTGCGGCTTGAAGGTATAGGTCGTGAACGCCCGGACATCCTCCGTGAACTCGACCTTCTTCACATTCAGCTCATCCTCGATGATCTCCACGTAGTAATCTTCAAGCTTCGTCGCTGCCTTGACGTACATCTGCGCCACCGGCTGGCGGTTCTTGATATTGGAAACGTTTCTCGCCGCGCGGCCCATGACAACGATCTTCAGCACCTCTTCCATCTTCGCTTCGAGGTCCTTGTCGATCATGGACTCATTCGCAACAGGATAGCGGCAGAGGTGGATGCTCTCGGGCGCGTCCTTCTCGACGCTGCGCACGATATTCTGGTAGATGTCCTCCGTCATGAACGGGATCATCGGTGCTGCGCACAGGCAGACGTTCTTCAGCGCGGTGTACAGCGTCAGGTAAGCGTTGATCTTGTCCTGCTCCATACCCTTTGCCCAGAAGCGTGCCCTGCCGCGTCTCACGTACCAGTTGGAAAGGTCGTCGACGAAGTCCTCGAGCACCGTTGCCGCCTCGGGGATTCTGTAGGCCGCAAGGTTCGCGTCCGTATCACGGATCATGGAGTTCATCCTGGAGAGAAGCCACTTGTCCATGATGGAGAGCTTATCGTAGTCCAGGCTGTACTGCGTGGGATCGAAACTGTCGATGTCCGCGTACAGCGTATAGAAAGCATAGGTGTTCCAGAGCGTTCCGAGGAACTTCCTCTGACCTTCCTTCACGGCAGAGCCGGAGAACTTCTTCGGCAGCCACGGCGCCGAGTTCGTGTAGAAATACCAGCGGATCGCGTCCGCGCCGTAGGTTCCGAGCGCCTCCATGGGATCGACTGCGTTCCCCTTGGACTTGGACATCTTGTCGCCGTTCTCGTCGAGGACGAGGCCCATGACGATGACATTCTTGAACGCGGGGCGGTTGAACAGGAGCGTTGCCTCCGCGTGCAGCGAATAGAACCAGCCTCTGGTCTGGTCGACCGCCTCGGAAATAAATGAAGCCGGGAACTGCTGCTCGAACAGCTCTTTGTTCTCAAAAGGATAGTGGAGCTCTGCGTAAGGGCAGGCGCCGGAGTCGAACCAGCAATCGATGACTTCCGGTACGCGCTTCATCTCTCCGCCGCAGTCAGGACAGCGGAAGGTGATGTTGTCGACATAGGGCTTGTGCAGCTCTGCCTTAGCATTCTCCGGATTGCCGGAAAGGTCCGCCATCTCCTGCCGGGAGCCGACGCAGATCTGCTTGCCGCAGTCAGGACATTCCCATACGGGCAGGGGCGTGCCCCAGTAACGGTCTCTGGAAAGGGCCCAGTCCTGGATGTTCTCCAGCCAGTTGCCGAATCTTCCCTCGCCCATGGAGGCAGGTACCCAGTTGATCTCCTTGTTGTTGCGCACGAGGTCATCCCTTACCGCAGTCATCTTGATGAACCAGGACTGTCTTGCGTAGTAGATGAGCGGCGTATCGCATCTCCAGCAGTGCGGATAATCGTGCTCCACCTTCGGCGCGGAGAAGAGAATGCCTCTCTCCTCGAGATCCTTCAATACCTCGGGATCACAGGATACGGCGCCCTCGTCGATCTCCTTCTGCGTGGGCTTGCATCTCATGCCGGCGAACTTACCCGCCTCAGGCTTCATTCTGCCTTCGCTGTCGACCATCTGAACGAACGGCGCATCGTATTTCCTGCCGACACGGGCGTCGTCTTCACCGAAAGCCGGCGCGATGTGAACGATGCCGGTACCGTCTGTCATCGTGACATAGTCATCTGCGTAAACAAAGAAGGCCTTCTTGTGCTGTTTCTCCACGGCGTCTGCGGCGCACTGGTACAGCGGCTCATACTCTTTGTATTCCAGATCCCTGCCCTTGTATCTTGCGAGTACCGTGTAGGCGGGTTTTCCTTCCGGATTCTTCTCTTTGTCCTCTGCCAGAGGCCCCAGTACGGTGTCCGCGAGGGCGGCCGCGAGGTAATAGGTGTTGCCGTCGATGCAGGCAGCCTTGATGTACTCATCTTCCGGGTTCACGCAGAGCGCGATATTGGAAGGCAGTGTCCAGGGTGTGGTTGTCCACGCGAGGAAATATGCGTCCTCTCCCTTTGCCTTGAAGCGCACCACCGCGGTCCTGTCCTTGATGGTCTTGTAGCCCTGCGCTACCTCGTGGGAGGAGAGCGGTGTGCCGCAGTGAGGACAGTAGGGAACGACCTTGAAGCCCTTATACAGCAGGCCTTTGTCCCAGATGGTCTTGAGCGCCCACCACTCGGACTCGATATAGTTGTCGTAATAGGTGACGTAGGGGTCGTCCATGTCAGCCCAGAAGCCGACCTTCTTCGAGAACTTCTCCCACATGCCCTTGTATTTCCATACGGACTCCTTACATTTTTTAATGAAAGGCTCTACACCGTACTCTTCGATCTGTTCCTTATGATCAATGCCGATTTCCTTCTGGACTTCGATCTCGACCGGCAGGCCGTGGGTGTCCCAGCCGGCTTTCCTGGGAACCTGCTCCCCCTTCATCGTGTGATAGCGGGGGATCATATCCTTGATGACACGCGTCTCCACGTGGCCGATGTGCGGCTTGCCGTTCGCCGTCGGCGGTCCATCATAGAACATATAGATGGGATGGCCCTCATTCTCTTTCACGCTCTTGTTGAAGATGTCGTTCTGGGACCAGAACTCGGCCGTTTTCTCTTCGCGGTCAACCATGTTCAGGTCGGTGCTGACTTTCTTGTACATATTACCTCCTGCGCACGCCTTTCTCGTCAGTGTGCGATGTCTCGTTGGATGAACAGCGCGGTTCACCCTGTGATCGTGTCGGGGCTGATATTGAGGCAGCATTGCCTGGAATATCGCGAAATCCGGCGGTTTGACCTCTGCCTCCAATCAGCCGTTTTAAGATTATATCCTCTGGTACCAGGTGAGTCAAGAAAGTTGTCTGTCACATTGCCGGAACTTTAACACTTGAATAATCCCCCAAACCTCACAAACCGCTCAACGGCGGTCTTTTTTGTGTCAAATATTTTTCATTTTACTGTTGTATGTGTTGTATGTTTATGCTATAATAAGGGACCAGATCAGGGAGGCGCGCCGATGAAACTCTACTACGACAAGCGAATCAAAGATCCTACCTACTACGTTCAACAGGGATTCCGCAACACCAACGGGGTCGCTACTACCAGAAACGTCAAAAAGATAGGCAAGCACTCTGAATTGCTGAAGATAACCGATGACCCTATTACCTACTGCCGCGAGATTGTTCAGCAGATGAACGAGGATTACGAGTCCGGCAAGGCTTCC
>FNQX01000028.1 GCA_900107575.1 Lachnospiraceae bacterium NK3A20
TCGGCTCCTGGAGTGCAAGCTGGATGACAATGGCACACATATCACCACAGACAACCTGATCAATACCCTGAAGAACATGAGTATCGTTGACGATGGAATGTTTTATCTGGCAGGCTATACAGACAGTAAGACACTGAAAGCGCTCACGGCGCTGCAGGACCTTACGTTAGACAGAAAGCGGAACAAGCCCGCCGACATGAGAAAGCAGATCAAAAATCTTTTGAGGTAGAACCCAACATACAACAATTCCGAAGCCCATAAATAATGCCAGAAATCCCTTGGTTGAGGGATTCCTGGCATTGTTGTCTTTTTCAACTGTCAAAGATGAGATAAAATGTGGCTGAAAGGAGCAGAATGACAGTGAGAATCATTACAACCATCGTTGGCATCCTGGCAGCGCTCATCTGGGCCGCTGTACTGGAACTGAATAAGAATACCCTGGCAGGCTGGATCCTGACCATTGCAGTGATCGCGCTCTGGCTCCTGCTGCGCGGCAGGTACCGTTCCTTTGCAGCCGCCAGAGGAAATGGCGTTCTTGCAAGGATCCCGATTCCCGCCATCGTGATGGTGGCGGCCTGCGCTGCTGTTTTCGCTCTGACACAGCCGCCGGTGAAGAGCGTCCATGCTCTGGGCGGCGCGGCAACGCAGAAGGTGAAGGCGAACGAGACACTGACAGATCCCGTGCAGGTGGCGCAGGGAGCAGTGCAGGGCGTCGTCGGGGAAGACGGCGTCGAAGTCTTCGCCGGCATTCCGTACGCGAAACCGCCGGTAGGAGACCTCCGCTGGAGAGAGCCGCAGGACCCGGATGCCTACGACGGCACGCTGATTGCAGACACGTTCGCGCCCATGTCTATGCAGCCTCGCCGCTCCGAGCTCTACAGCTCGCTCGCACAGATCATCGGCTATCACGACTACCGGATTTCGCTCAGGGACAACTGGACGGCGCCGATGAGCGAGGACTCTCTGTATCTCAACATCTGGCGGCCGGCAGCGGGGAGCGATGCGGCCCAGCCGGAGGATGGCATGGCGGGCCTTCCCGTCCTCGTTTACATTCACGGCGGCTCCCTGCAGACGGGGCAGCCCTGGTATGAAGACTACGCGGGCACGGGCCTTGCGAAAAAGGGCGTCATCGTCGTCAACATGGGCTACCGACTCGGCACCTTCGGTTTCCACGCGAGCAAGGCGCTCGCAGAGGAGTCGGAGAACGGCACAACCGGCGACTACGGTCTGCTCGATCAGATCAAGGCGCTGGAATGGGTGCAGGAGAACATCTCATCCTTCGGCGGCGATCCGTCCAACATAACTCTCGCGGGAGAGTCGGCAGGAAGTGCCTGTGTCAGCGCGCTGTGCACCTCCCCTCTGGCAAAGGGTCTGTTCCGCAGGGCCATCGCGGAGAGCTCTTCGGTGTCTGCGAAGGAGCCTGCGCATTCCTATCGCGCCTTTGATGAGGCACTGGAGACGGGCGAGCGCGTAGAGGAGAAGCTTGGAACCCACGACCTTAAGAAGCTGCGCGAAATGAGCGCGGAATCTCTGGTGTCCTTCGCAGACGACGACCACCACATCACCGTGGACGGTTACGTGCTGCCGGTGTCTCCGTATGAGGCTTACGCTGCGGGTGTGCACAATGAGGAGGCAGTGCTCCACGGCTTCAACAAGGATGAGAGCATCCCGTTCCTCATCGGCGTCGACACGAAGCTCTCCAATTATGACAACATCCTTAAGGCTGCTTTCGGCGATCGCACGGAAGACGTGAAGACGCTCTATTCCGCGAAGAATAACGCCGATTCGACGCAGGCCGTGCGTGACATCGACTCGGCGCTGTGGTTTGCCTACGGACATTACTGCTGGACGAGGCAGGCGCTGCGGCTGGATGTGCCGGTGTACGAATACTATTTCACAAAGGAAAACGGCAGGCTCTCCGCATGGCACAGCGGCGAGGAGATCTACTGTTACGGCAACATTCCGGCAGAGTCGAAGCTGTACGACGAGACGGATCGTGAGCTCTCCGATATCATGTCGACCTACTGGGCAAACTTCGCAAAATACGGCGATCCGAATGGAAGCGGAGAGACGATGGGCCTGACCACGGAGGGGAAGAAACTCCCCCGCTGGGAAGCATCGTCCGATCCCTCGAAGGTGCTGGAGCTCGGGGAGAATGTCGCAGTCACGGACGACCCGCACCTGGCACTGTATGAGATCATAGACGACGTGCAAGGGTGGGAAACTCAGAAGTGACGCTGATGCGTCCCTTCTGAGTAGTCCTCGGTGACGCAAGCATCCCCGAGGACCCGATACAGGCGAAACCGCCTGCGCGGTGAATCGCCTCGGCGATTTCGCTTGCGGATGCCGCAAAATACGCGGCATTGGGTATAAACTCAGAAGTGACGCCGATGCGGATGAAAGGAAATGAGATGAAAAAGGACTGGGGCACCGGGATTCCGGTTTATAATAAAGATGACGAGTTGACGCGAGGGGAGCTGTTCGAGATGGCGGTCAACCTCGTGATCGACGAGGAAGTGAACGCAAAAGGATACGAGCTCGTTGCGACATCGTATGAAGAGGAGTCCATCCCGAATATTGTCTTCCGCAAGGAAGCGGAGGGGCGGCTTATGATGATTGATGTGGAGGCGGCGGCATCTCCCAATTACGTGGGGATGGACAACCAGCTGCACGGCATCATGCTCGACCAGGCGAAGAAATTCGACGCGAGAGCGTATTTCGCTTCGGTGAGTTTCGGCTCGAAGGACAAGGAGAGATTCAACGCGTCGCTCCTTCTGCGCGGCGACGAGTACAACATCCGCTACGAAGGGCTGCAGAAGATCATCCGGCCGGTATTCTGAGGATGTCCGTATCAAGAATTATGGTATATGCTCAGAAACGTGGCGCTGAACTGTTACGAATTATGGTGGGGAAGGAGAGCGTATGATACATGTCGTGAGAGTCACGGAGCTGGATCAGCTGATGGATATTTTCTCGGATCAGGGCTATCGGGAAGACATAGACAGAAACCGCTGCCTGTATGTTTACCGCGGAATGTCGAACACCTCGTTCACGCTGGAGACCTCCCTCGAGAGAAACTGCAAGGACAAAAAGGATATTCTGGAGCGCTCTATCCTCCGGAATTTCAAAAAATACGCGATCATTGATGACCCCGAAATTGAGAAGTCAATCTGGCGGCAGATGATCGTGGGTCAGCACCACGGCCTGCCGACGAGGCTGCTCGACTGGTCATATTCTTCTCTTGTTGCGCTGCATTTTGCAACGAGCGAAGCCGACATGGACCAGATGAATGAACACGACTGCATGGTGTGGCGCATCGACATCAAGGAGCTGCACAGGATGCTGCCGGAGAAATATCAGAAGCTCATCGAGGAGACGAAGTCGACCGTCTTCTCCGTCAAGATGATGACCAAGGCCTGCAGCGGCATTGAGCAGTACGACGAGGACATGCAGGACAAATCCATGGTCGTCCTGGAACCGCCGTCCATCGACTCCAGAATCGTGAACCAGTATTCCTTCTTCAGCGTGGTGCCGGCGAAGATCCTGAATCTCGAGGATTTCCTGAACCGCTACACCGATCACACGTACAAATACATCATCGACAAGAGCATACGCTGGCGAGTCCGCGACATGCTGGATCAGCTCAACATCAACGAGAGAATTGTCTACCCGGGCCTGGACGGCATCTCCCGCTGGATCGCGCGCCACTACTTCGTGAAGGGCCAGGATATATGCTACAAGTGGAAGCCGATGGACACGACGCCGAAGACCTTCGACCAACTGAGCCAGAACTAAGAGGCAGAACTGATAAGCAGAATTGATAGGCAACTGAGGAGAGCCTTGCCCCTTGCTATTTTCAGATAACAATTCCGCCCCTCAGGCGTTATAATGCAGTTGTCGGCAGCGAGAAAGCGCTGCTATCGGGGTGTGGCCCAGTTGGTAGGGCACCTGGTTTGGGACCAGGACGCCGCAGGTTCGAGTCCTGTCACTCCGATGTTATGTACCGTCTGCCAGAATCGCAGGCGGTATTTTTATACAATAAGCCCGGAGAATTGACAGTTCGCTCGCGCGAGCAGTTATTCGACGGGCGAGGGTCGCTGAGCATCTCTGCTGTAAGATGAGCGATCGCACCAGATAGACCGGCAAAGCCAGTCTATCCGAATGATTAGCCCGGAGAATAGTCGCCGCGCTATGAGCCGGTGAGTCCGTGAGCGGGAGGTATACCGATGTCCGTATTGATGGAGCCGAAGGAAGGCAGGAACAGGTGCCCCGGCAAGTATCAGAATGACCCGATCTACTGCAAATACCACGACGAAGAGTGGGGGCGGCCCTGCCATGATGACCACGCGCTGTATGAGCTGTTCGTGATTGAACTCTTCCAGGCGGGGCTCTCCTGGGCAACGCTGCTGCACAAGAGGGAGAATTTCCGCCGCGCCTATGACGGCTTCGACATTGATAGGGTTGCGGCTTACGGCGAAGAGAAGATCAATGAACTGATGCAGGATGCCGGCATTATCCGCAGCCGTCCGAAGATCGAGGCGAGCATCCACAATTCCAGGATAGTTCGGGAGATCATGCGGGAGTACGGAAGCTTCGACGCGTACCTCTGGAACTTCTCCGGCGGCAGGAGCGTCTATGAGGAGCCGGGAGTGACGACGAATGCCATCTCGGATGCCATGGCAAAGGATATGAAACGGCGCGGGATGAAATTCGCGGGAAGCGTTACGATCTTCTCTTTCCTGCAGGCGATGGGGCTCATCAATTCCCATGACAAGAACTGTTACTGCTACCGTGAGATCGTAGAGGCCGAGGCAGGTACGGCAAGGCAGTATGGGGACACAACGCGGGCAGAATCCGGGAAATCAGACAATTCCTAACTGTGGATTTTTATCTCAATTCACTTGTGCGGACTGAAATATCTGGCTGATGATGGCCGTGAGCAGAATTTTCTTCATGTCGCCTTTTGTTTTTCCCCGGAGGGGGAGCCTTAATAGATCTCCACTTCGGACACGGCGCTGTGGTTGCCGGGATCGGTGCCCTCGTAGACGGAATTGATGATGATCCAGAACTTCTGCACATCGTTTCTCGCGATGCGGATGTACTGCGGCTTGTCGGTGTCGGCGAGCGTCACCTGATAGTTGTGATTCTTGTCATTGATGCGGACCGTCACATCCTTCAACCGGTTGCATTCGCGGAACGCGCTTGTGCCTGACTGGTTGCCGTTTCGGATGACAAGATAGTGCACGGGGCCTTCGTCATCGATGTTGAAATACAGCCTTCGGTTGATCCCTGCGTCGTCTTCGCCCTCTTCCCACGCGGTTGCAGGGTCCCCGTCCATCAGGTATCTGTCGGTGAAACTCATGCCATCCTCATCCGGGCGGATGGAGCTTGCGTTGTAGTCGGCGATATTGACAGGAGCGTAGTTCTGGAAACCCTCAATCTTCTCCGCGGCGATTGTCTCATCCGTGTAGACTTCGATCTTCTCGTTGCCGAGCAGTCTTGCGACGATGCCGACACCCTTGGCGTAAGATACGATGGCGGCGATGACAAGGCAGAGGACGACAAGGCCCAGGAGTCCCTTCACCGCGTCCCGGAGCGCCTGATGTTTTCCCGCGCGGGACCAGACGGCGATCTGGGGCTCAATGAGATCCTTTTTCATCTTCGCAAGGTAGGCGTTGAAGCCGGTCAGCTTCTCCTCTTCGGGCGCGGCCGCATCAAGCGCTTCGTACTGCGCAAGAGTCTCGTTCCACTTCCTGCCAAGGTCCATCGTCTTCGCGAAAATCACGCTCTGCCGGTCGGAGAGGGCGTGCGGAATCTTGGAGATATCCGCCATCGCGCGGAACAGCGCCCCGTACCAGTCGAGGCGGCAGGCAAGGCGCAACCGCTCATCCAGCTTCTTCCAGGAGGGCTCGATCTCCTTCTCGAAATATTTGAAGATATTCCCGGCATTCACGGGATTGCGCTCCACGTTATTCTGATCCACGGCGATGTTCAGACAGAACTTGAAATCGTCGAGATTGTCGACGGCATTCTGCTGCGCCTTGACGACCTTCTTCACCGCCGCCTGCGCGCTCTCATCCTGCGCCGCTGTGCGAAACCACATTTCGTTAATATATTGATCCAGCATAAATTACTCCGATTGGCCGGAACGCGTCGCGCCCCGCCTGCTATTTTCCAGAATCCGGAATGAATTATAATACTACGAACCCCTGTCACGCAAAAGCGGTGTCGCAAAATTCTTGCCCGCAGAAAGATCACAGGGTATAATGCATTTTACACAATCTATTCAGAGAAAACAGCAGGCGGCCCTGTCTGCTGCGGCCATAGACATGTTCGGAAGTGACGCCGATGCGTCCCTTCCGAACGATTCTCGGTGATGCAAGCGTCCCCGCGAACCCGATTCACGAGAAATCGCCTTCGCGAATTTCTCGTGCGGATGCCGCTAAATACGCGGCACTTGTATACATTTGTATAAGGAGAAATGTGATGAAAACGATATATCTTGCGGCGGGATGTTTCTGGGGAACACAGAAGTTCTTCGACCAGTTTGACGGCATTGTGAAGACGACGGCAGGCTACGCGAACGGCCCCACGAAAGATCCGTCCTACGAGGATGTGTGCGCGGATTCCGGGCACGCGGAGACGGTGAAGATCGAATTCGACGAGACGAAGATCACGCTGGCGGAGATTCTGGAGAACTATTTCCTCGTGATCGACCCGCTCTCGGTGAACCGGCAGGGAGGAGATATCGGCATCCAGTACCGGACCGGCATTTACTACGAGGATGAGGCACTTCTGTCGGAGATCAGGCCGGCGGTGCAGAAGGAAGAGGAGAAGGTCGGATCGCCCCTTGCGGTCGAGGTCCTGCCTTTGCAGAATTTCTACACGGCGGAAGAGTACCACCAGAAGTATCTGGACAAGAATCCCGGCGGCTACTGCCACATCAGCCCCGCGCTGATGCACTTAAACCGGAAGAAGGCATAAACAGAGAATTGAAAGGTCAGGGAACTGTTCCATGGCAGAAGAGAGAAACGTACAGGAAACGCAGGCGGGTGAGGCTGTGAGCACGGAGCAGCAGACAGAACTCACCGCGGAACAGAGAGCGGCGGCAACGCCCTCGAAGGGGAAAAAGAAAAGGAAGGTGCCGCGCAAGTGGATTGCGCTCGGCGCGGTCGGTGCGGTTGTGGCGGGTCTATTCTGGCGCGGCAGGAATGCCGCGGGGCCGAATCCTGCGCTCGGTTTCGTGGAAGATACAGCACAGAAGCGGGATATCGTGACCTACCACAGCTTCACTGGCACGGTGGAGCCCGTCACCAGCAAGGCGCTTACGACGACGGTGACCGGCGTGAAGATCCTGGAGGTGAACTTCGAGAAGGGCGACGAGGTCAAAAAGGGAGACGTCATCGCGACCCTTGATACGAAGACGCTGGACAACCAGATCGAGCAGTCACAGGCGACGCTGGATCAGACCACCGCGCAGGGACAGGCGCAGGTGAAACAGGCGCAGACCAACTACGACAATCTCAAAGAGAGCACGGCAAACGGCACGAACCAGGCGCTCTCTTCCGCGCAGAATCAGCTAAAGAGCGCGCAGAAATCCTATTCTGACCTGAAGAACAATCTGGCGACCGGCACGGAGCCCTCCATTCTCCAGGCCAGGACGCAGATGGAGACAGCGAAGGCCAACTACGACAACTTGCAGAACAATATCGCGAAGAACCTGGATCCGAGCCTTCAGCAGGCACAGAACACGGTGAATCAGGCGTTCCAGGGACTCCTCACGGCGCAGGAGCAGTACAACAACGAGGTGAAGCTCAACAACCAGCAGCTCAGCGCGACGATCAGCGCTGCGCAGCAGCAGGTGGATGGTGCCTACGGCCAGCTGACGGCGGCGCAGATGCAGCTCACCCAGGCAAGGGAGAACAAATCCAACGCGGAAGCCGCGGCAAATGAGTCGGCGTCCGGGATCGGGGAGCTCCTTGCTTCCATCACCGGGAGCCCCGCGGGCGGCAGCTACAATTCCGCGACCTACGACCAGGCGATCACCGCCGCGCAGAATGGCGTGGACAACGCCGAGCGCAGCTACCAGAACGCGAAGGACAACTACGAAGCGGCGAAACAGAACGAAGAGAACCAGCTGACCATGCTCTACGACTCGCTCATCACAGCGCAGACAAGCTATATTTCCGCTGTTGATGGGTACAATGCGACCGTCAACAGCCTCCGACAGCAGCTGGAGACCTACGGCAGGACCTACAACGATGCCGTGACCAGCTACAACGCGGCGGTGAACGCAGCGAACCAGCAGCTGGGCACGCTCGCGAACCAGGTGGGCGCCGCGAGCGACTCCCTGGCGGCGGCGAGGACCAGCAACAGCGACCAGTTAGAGCTCTACGAGCAGCAGGTGGAGCAGGCGAAGACCGGCGCCGACCAGAAGCCCGCGAAGGTGCAGATCGACCAGCTCAAAGAGTCGAAGGATGACTACAGAATCGTGGCGCCGATCGATGGTGAGATCACAGAGCTCAACCTGACAGAGGGCGAGGTGCTGGGCGCCTCCACCGCTGCGGCAACGACAGGCCTTGGTACGGTCACGGATTTCTCTAAGATGAAGCTCGACATCCAGATCGGCGAATACGACATCCTGGGCGTCGAGGAAGGCGCGCCGGTACTCATCACGCTGGATGCGCTGAACAAGACGTACGATGGCAAGATCACCTACATCAGCCACGAGGCAACCGTGAACAGCGGCGTGTCTTATTTCGAGGCAGAGGTAGAGTTCGACGCCGACGAGGACGCGAGGAGCGGCATGAGTGCGGAAGTCAAGCTCACCGTCAACGATCTGCAGGACGTCCTGACCGTTCCCAGTGACGCGGTGCATACAGAGACGAACGGCAGCTCTTATGTTTACATTCAGGGCAAGTCCGGCTCCAACATGCAGAAGCAGACCGTCGAGCTTGGCGCGACAGACGGCACCTATACTGAG
Source organism: Lachnospiraceae bacterium NK3A20 (assembly GCA_900107575.1). Classification (GTDB taxonomy): domain Bacteria; phylum Bacillota; class Clostridia; order Lachnospirales; family Lachnospiraceae; genus CAG-791. The sequence continues at coordinate 8,984 of FNQX01000028.1, forward strand.
ATCACAGGCGGCCTGTCCGATGGCGATGAGATCCTCTATCAGCCGACGCAGAACAATGACATGTACCAGCTGATGATGGGCGGCCCGGAAGGAGCGCAAGGCGCGGAATAAAACGAACTGATCGTTTTCAGTAATGCTGCGGCTTGAGGTTTCACGGACAGTTGGATGTGCGTGTTGCGGAACAGGAAACAAGACAAATGTCAGATTCGATAGTAACAACTGAACAGACTTCCGCCGGAAGAGACACCTCTGCGAAGGTTATCCTCCGGATGGAGCACATCAACAAAGACTACGAGATGCCAGGTGAGACCCTTCACGTGCTGAAGGACGTGAGCCTTACGGTGCACGAGGGAGAGTTCCTTGCGATTCTCGGCCCCTCGGGCTCCGGTAAGAGTACGCTCATGAACATCATCGGCTGCCTCGACCTGCCGACCTCGGGAGACTACTGGCTGGATGGCAAATACATCTTCGATGAAGATGAGACGACCCTTGCGCAGATCCGCAGCAAAGAGATCGGATTTATCTTCCAGTCGTTCTACCTCCTGCAGCGGCAGACGGCATTTCAGAACGTGGAGCTGCCTTTGATTTACGCGGATCTTCCGGAGAAACAGAGGAAGGCCAGGGTTGAAGAGTGCCTTGCGAGGGTCGATCTCTCAGACAAGATGTACAACCTCCCGAACCAGCTCTCCGGCGGCCAGCAGCAGCGTGTCGCGATCGCGAGGGCAGTGGCGAACCACCCGGCGATCCTCCTCGCGGATGAGCCGACCGGCGCACTCGATCAGAAGACCGGCGCACAGGTAATGCAGCTCTTCCACGAGCTGAACGAAGAGGGCAACACGATCATCATGATCACACACGATGGCAAAATAGCAGCGCACGCCAAACGCATTGTGAAGATCCTGGACGGCGTGATCTCGGAAGGGGCACTGGAAGATGCGTAAGTTCGGCATAGTCAGACAGAGCATCCAGATGTCTCTGGACAATATCAAGAGCAATAAACTGCGCTCCTTCCTCACGATGCTGGGCATCGTGATCGGCGTCGCTGCAGTCATCGGCCTCATCACCATCGTGCAGTCAGTCACAGGTTCGATCATGGATCAGTTCAATTCCCTGGGCGCCGGTACGATCACAGTGCAGACACCGGGTACGGCGCTGAAACGCGGCGTGTCCGACAACGATATTGAAAAGCTGCGAAACCTTACGGGAGTCTCCGGCGTCGCGCCGACCGTCACACTCAGCGGCAGCGCGGTCTATGACGATACCATCTACGACACTGTTTCCATCGACGGGGAAGATCTGACCTATTTTCTCCATACCGAAGATCCGGTGTCGGAGGGCAGGATATTCAACAGCTCCGAGACCGACGGCTACACCAACGTGGCCATCGTGGACAAGAACTTCGTGACCAACGTGCTGGGCGGCGGACAGGCCGTCGGGACGACATTCCGGCTGAACGGCTACACCTACAAGATCATCGGGGTCGCCGGAGACACAGACTCCCTGACCGCACAGCTGACAGACACCAGCGGACTCGACGGTACCGTAACCCTCCCGTACCGGAACGTGCTGCGCATGTCCGGTTCCGACGACATCATGAGCATGAACGTGTACGTCGAGGAGGGGTACAACACGGCGAGCGTCGAAGATGAGCTGCGCGATACCCTGGACGAGATCTACAATGATGAAGACAACGCTTACAGCATCATCAACCTGGAGAGCCTGACGCAGGTCATGGATACGATCCAGGGGATGCTGACCACCATGCTGGGCGGCATCGCCGGTATTTCGCTGCTCGTCGGCGGCATCGGTATCATGAACATGATGCTGGTCTCCGTCTCCGAGAGAACGAGAGAGATCGGCCTTCGCAAAGCGCTCGGCGCAGAGCCCGCGAGAATCCAGCTGCAATTCCTCATCGAGTCGATCACACTCTCCCTCATTGGAGGACTGATCGGCATCCTGGTGGGCCTGCTCATCGCGGCCATCGGCGCCGCGGCGCTGGATACGCCGTTCAAGATCTCCTACGGCGCCATCGCACTCGGCGCGGGTTTCTCCGCAGCCGTCGGCATCATCTTCGGCTGGATGCCCGCAAGGCGCGCCAGCCAGCTCAACCCGATCGACGCGCTGAGATCGGAATAAAGCGTTGGGAGCTGATTCATCAGCTCCCAACTTAGGCGCTAAAGAACAGCGCCCTGCGCTGGGCTTTAAAATAACTTCATACAATGCCAGGCAACGCAACCTCCATGAGCCAACATATCAGGGCCGGGGCGGGAGCGGAGCATTGAGAGTCACTCTGAGGACCGGTAACGCGAACCGCGGCTCAGACATGTGACTCCCACATGCCCGCTCCCGCCCCGGCCCCGAATGCTTCTCAGAGCTGCCTGGCCCCTCGCCGCTTCTGCATCAAAGTCTACCGAATATCCTGCCTACATTGAACGGCCCATCCCTGCACGATATAGTAGAAACAGATACACAGGTGTGCGGCTGTATACGTTTCCGGCCGCAGTACAGGCCGCGCTTCGTTTGGTCTACGGAGGACGGCCGGAAAAATGGGAGGAAATATGAAAAAGGCTTTACAGAACAAGAGCCCTGGCTTTCGCCTGACCCTTGTGACCATGCTGCTGTCCATCGTGACTATATGCGTCTACATCGCCATTTACTCCAGCACGAACTACATGTCCTGGGGCGCAGTGGGCGTTATGATCGCGGGACTTGTGCTCACATGCGTACTCATCCTGACAAGACAGTACCGCTTCGCGCCGACCGCGCTGCTCGTAGGAGACTACATGGGCTTTCTCTTCTTCGCCCATGCGATCTATTTCTACATCTCCTCCGTTATCACGGGCATTCAGTTCTCGGGCTTTCCGCTGTCCTTCTACGTTAACATCATGTTCTTTTCGCTGACCATAGCGCTGTGCATCGCCTGCGTATTCCTGCGCCAGACACCGGCCGCAGAGACCAGCAGTAAAGGGGGTAAGTGAAGATGAAATTCAAAGCTGCGAGAAAAACTCTTGCCGTGATCAGCTTCCTGCTCGCAGGACTGATGGCGACAACGACGGTCATCACCACAGAGAACAGAGACAGTATCAGCCAGACCCTCGGCCAGTCCACCATCGAAGTCATTGATGAGGGCGACGGCTCCGAGGATACCGAATATTACAAGTCCGATTACGAGACCGTATCCGACCTCATCGACGCGGGCCGCTCCAAGGCGGACCAGGTGCTCGAAGAGGGTGCGGTCCTTCTGAAAAACGAAGACCACGCGCTGCCTCTTGCCAAGGGAGACAAGGTCAGCGTCTTCGGCGTGACCGCGTACGATTCCGTCTTCGGCGGCACCGGCTCCGGCACCATCGACGCCGCAGAGGCTGTAAACTTCGCGGACTCGCTCAAAAAGGCAGGCTTCGAGGTCAACCCCGAGCTGGAGAAAGACTACACCTCCGAGGACTGGGCACAGTACAAGCGCTCCTCCGAAGGCACCTTCGGCACGACGACACTGCTCATCAACGAGGCGCCGTGGGACGTGGTGGAAGGCGCCGCAGGCGACTCCATTAATGAATACGGCGACGCTGCTGTTTTCGTAGTAGGACGTGTCGGCGGTGAAGGCTACGATCTCTCCCGCAAGGGCGGCGACGGCATCGACAATAACGACGGCCTCGGCCCCGATTACCTCGGACTCAACGAGAACGAACTCTCCGTGCTGGAGGGACTCAAGGCGAAGAAAAAGGCAGGCGAGATCTCACGCATTATCGTGATCTACAACTACGCCGGCATGCTGGAAGGCGATGTACTGCAGGATCCCGAGATCGACGCGGCACTCTGGGTCGGCGCGGTCGGCCTCGGTAATTCCGCAACGGGACGCCTCCTCTCCGGAGAAGCTTCTCCTTCGGGAAGACTCCCGGACACCATGTGGATGGACAACGCCATGAATCCGGTCAACGTGAACTTCGGCAGCTGGATTTTCGACGGCGCGGAGGAACTCGGCGTTCCGACAGCGCTTGGCACGGGCCAGTATCCGTCCTCCACGCTCGCTTCCTACGTGGTATATCAGGAAGGTCTCTACCTCGGTTATCGCTATACAGAGACGAGATATGAAGACTATGTCATGAACCGGGAGAACGTCGGCGATTTCAATTACGAGGACGTCGTGGCTTATCCTTTCGGGTACGGTCTGACCTACGCCGATTTCGAGCTCTCGGATGTATCCGTGGAGAAGTCCGGCGATCGTGACTACAACGTGAGCGTGACCGTGACGAACACCTCGGACACTTACTCCGGCAAATATTCCGTACCGGTTTACGTCAGCAAGCCCTATGAGGATTACGCGAAGGAGAATGAGATCCAGGTTCCTTCCGTGGAGCTGGTTGATTTTGCCAAGACAGACATCCTCGCGCCCGGCGAGTCCGAGACGCTCACCATGACGCTGGATGAGAAATATTTCGCTTCCTACGATTCCCACAAGGCGAAGGGCTACATCCTCATGGACGGCGACTATCATGTCATCGTCGGAGGCAGCGCGCACGATGCGGTGAACAGCCTGATCGAAGCGAAAAAAGCAGGCGGCGCCGCAGTTGATGCATCCCGCATGAGCGGCGAAGGCGACGCGTCGAGAGTTGTCACCTTCCATCTGCAGTACGATGATCAGAAGTACGCATATTCCGACGCGGTTTCCATGCTGGACGGCGAGTCGAAGGTACGCGTAACGAACCTGTTCGACTTCGCGGATATCAACCTCTATGAGGGCAGGGGAGACAATCACGTCGACTATTACAACCGTGATCACTGGGATCAGGTATCCCTCGATCAGGAGAACGGCCACGTAACGCTCACTATGACAGAGCAGATGGCGCGTGAAGAGTACGCGCAGCTTCCGGCGCAGACGGGCAAATACGGCAACCAGACCGGCACGCCGAAACAGTACAAGGTGTCGCTGGAGAAGGATGACGTAGCTTATCCCGCCTACGAGAAGGATGCGGGCCTCAAGCTCATCGACATGCGTTACGATGAGAACGGCAATGAGATCAGCTTCTTTGATCCGAAGTGGGATACGTTCATGGATCAGCTGAGCTACGATGACACCAAGCTCCTTGTCTCCAACGGCTGGCACATGACAGAGGCAGTCTTCTCCGTCGGCAAGCCGATGACAAGAGATGAGAACGGCCCGAACGGCTTCGGCGGCTGGGCATTCTCGAACGGATACTATTCGAACCGCGGTCTTGCCTTCCGTAAGGAAGTGGCAAACGGACATATCAAGAACGGCGGCTACGTCGAGGGCGCAGGTCCGATGTCGAATCCGGGCGTTACGATCACCGATGAGGCGGATCCGAACGGCTACCGCAAAATGACAGGCTTCCCGGCCAACGGCATTCTCGCCGCGACGTTCAACAAGGAGCTGGCACACGAGGTCGGCAACATCATCGGTGAAGACGGTCTGTGGGGCGGCATGAGCGGTCTCTACGGCATCGGTCTCAACACCCACCGTTCCCCTTACTCCGGCAGAACCTGCGAGTATTTCAGTGAGGACGGACTCCTGGCCGGCATGATGGGCGCCTCTGAGAGCCGTGGCATCGAGGAGAAGGGCGTACACGTTTACAATAAGCACTGTGCGCTGAACGACATGGAGAAGAACCGTCACGGCGTGACGACCTGGGTCAACGAGCAGGCGCTGCGTGAAATCTACCTGAGAGCCTTCGAGCTGCCGATCACAAAGGGCGGCGCGTTCAACACGATGGCGAGCTTCTCACGCTTCGGCACACAGGCAGCCGCTGCCTGCACGGCACTGGGCGAGGATTACCTGCGCGGCGAGTGCGGCATGAAGGGCATCATTGTCACCGATGCTTACGGCGACATGGATGGCAGCCAGAACACGGATCCCTATTTCGAGATCATCAACGGCGTTCTGAGCGGCGGCAGTGACATCCCGGACGGCAGCCAGCCGAAAACGGAAGGCCACTTCGACAAGTATGAGAAGGGGTACGGCGAGCTCGCGTGGGCGATGAGACAGGCGGCCAAGAGAGTGATGTATCAGACCGCATGGTCCAACGCGATGTGCGGCATCTCGACCTCAACCCGCTTCGTGTCCGTGACGCCGCCCTGGCAGAAGATCGTTTACCGGCTGGATATCTTCGCCGGCATCCTCTTTGCCATCGGCATGTGCTGGACACTGCTCGCTCTCATCAGGGAGCGCAAGGCGAAGTAGCGCCTGATTACCACATACTTGCCGGAGAGGCAGATTTTTGGAGCACGGAGATTCTTCTCTGTGCTCCTTTTTGTACCCAGAGTTCGCATTACTTTTGGCGGAGGCGGGCCGGGATGAAGATGCCGAGCTGCTTTGCCGCTCGCAGGGCGAATTGGGGCTGTTTCTTGTGAGCGATTTGGGGCCTGCCGCAATCCGGGCATTGGGAGTCACATGTCGGAGACGCGACACCCGCGCGAGAAACTCGCGAAGGCGATTTCTCGCGAATCGGGTCATCGGGGGACGCCCCCGTCACCGATGACAGTTTGGAAGGACTGCATCGGCGGGACGTCCAAACTTTTATAGCCAAGGTTCGCGTTACCGGTCCTCAGAGTGACTCCCATATGCCCGGGTCGCGGCAGGCCCCATGGCCGCGAGGAAGATATAACCTCAATTCGCACAAAGGCAATGCAGCGCTGGCACTTCATCCCGGCACGCCTCCGGCGAAAGAGAAGTTTCATCCCTGTCAACCCACCTTTGACAGTTAAAAATGACAACAATACCAGGAATCTCTCATATTTTTCCCCGTGCCAGGATATAAGGACAGGGCAGGAAGAACAGGGCGGAGAGCAGCAGCATACTGACCATCAGCAGGATGAAGCTGCCCAACAGACCTCCGAAGAAGACTCCCACTGCCGCGAATGCGACGACAATAAGCAGGGTCAACGAAATCGCGATCATCTGGATCCAGGACCGGATCATATCCGGCAGCTGGGTCGGCAGCAGAAGGGAAATCATAGCGGTAGTGATCGTCATAAAGAGATCCATGACCATCAGCAGAACAAAACCGCCAAGTGCAAGTGGTAGATTCGGTCTTAAGACCAGAGTGATCAGCAGATAAGACGGCAGAATGTTAAGCACCGATTCTACCAGACCGCTTGTCAGGCTAAAGAATAATTTTTTCGTCGGTCTTTCCGGCACCAGATAAATGAAATCGTGTCCCATTTCCTCCGCAAGCGGATTGCCAAAGGCGCGCAGGAAGACAATAAAGCCCATCCCGATCAGATAAATGATCAGTGTTGTCCGCCCGGAATGGAAAGCGAACTGGTTGAGAATGATCAGTCCCGCCGCCACCAAGAGGTAAGTGTTGCAGGTCTTGGTGAAAATGCCGAGCAGATAGCCATACCGGCGGTCATGCAGGCTGCGCATCAGGAACATATTTGCGCCCCAGCCAAGGGAGAAATTCTTCCTGCTTCGGACAAAGATCCGGGATAAAAATCCCCGCTTTACTTTCAGCTCGATCTCCGACTTCCCGCTGTTCTTACGTTCCAACACGGCCTGATTGCGCTCCGCCCCTGGCAGGGCGTCCTCATAGAAATCCGCCGGAAGACGGCTGGTCAGGACATAGAGCAGGGCAGTTCCCCCAATCGTCGCCAAAAGGAAGGCAAAGGCAGCCCCCAGATTCCCCGAAATGACACGGACACAGAAAGCCGAAAGCCAGCCAACCAGTGGCACCCACTGCCAGTTGATATTTCCAAAGAACTGACTGACCGCCGCCAAATGGTTGTTTCCATTTGCCTGGTAGAAGTAAAAATACGCCGCTGCCAACAGTAACAGGACTGCAATCACGCCCCGTTTGGCAAGTTCCAGATGCTTCTTTTTGCCCCCGGTCAGCAGCGTGTAGGTCAGCACGCCAACCTGCTGACACATGATCAGGTTGACTGCCCACGCCAGAAAGAGCAGAAGCGCCTTGGGAATCGAAACGCCTGCATTTACCAGATTGGGGATCTGAAAGAGCAGATAGATGGAGGCAATCACCTTGGCTCCCATCTGCATATTCATGCGAAAGAGCAGGACTGACGTAGGATGCAGAGGGGCTGTAAACAGGAAATTCACATCCGCCATGTTGAATATCTCCACCCCGCTCTTGTCCGCCGTATAGATGGCATAGAGAAAGGTCGCTAAAATAATCAGAAGAGGTAGAGCAAGGAGCGCCTTTTTCGCATCTTCATTCTGAAAAATGCCGGCTCTCCCATCTTCAACATCTTGTGTAACTTCTTCATATTCCTTTGAACCTGTCTCCTCATAGGTTTCCGTCTGATTCTGTTCGACGACATGACCGATGGAAAAACCGGCGACTCCGCCCAGAAGTCCCATTATGACAATAAAGATCAGGAAGAAGGCCACCCAGGTTCGAAAGATCTTTTTGATCCCATTGAGAATGGTATGACTCAAATAGTAGAGCGTCAGATTCATGTCGCCTCCTCTCCGGCTTCCGTCAGGCGGAAGAAGAGATCTTCCAGCGTTTCTCCGCTTGCCTTGAGGCTTTCATGCGTCACATTTGCCACAATCCGACCTGACTGCATGATCAGGGTTTGATCCCAGAAGCCCTCTACCGAATCAATGATGTGGGTGGAGATCAAGAGGCTGGAACCGCCTGCTTTCAGCTCCTGGAAAATATTTTTCAGTTCCCGGATCGCATGGGGATCGAGCCCGATCATAGGCTCATCGAATAAAATGAACTTAGGTCGTGGCAGGAGACCGATACAGATCGACAGCTTCTGCTGCATCCCCTTAGATAGCTCATCTCCGAACTTCTTTCTCTTATCGTCGAGCTGGAGGCGACGCAGGAGTTCCTCTTTATAGTCCTTGTAATCCGTCAGTTTATAGGCTCTTGCAATGAACTCCAGATGCTCATCAACGGTCAGATTGGGATAAAGTGACGGCATCTCCGGCACATAGCCGATCAGCCGTTTTGCTCCTACCGTCGAGGTGTCCATCCCATCAATGCGGATACTTCCCTCATGGCGGAGCAGGCCCATAATGGACTTCATCGCAGTCGATTTGCCGGCACCGTTCGGCCCCAGCATGACCGCAATCGTCCCCTCCGGTATGGTAAAACTCAAATCGTTGTTGGCGAGAACCTTGCCAAACCGCTTTGTCAAATGCTCTGCTTGCAACATAGTCTTCTCCTTATCAGGCAGGAAAGTTGCCTCCCGCTACCATTTCTCTATTTTCTAAAAGCTTACAGGAGAATCAATCTTATTTCAAGAAACTCAATTTTTTCTGCGGCGTGCCGGGATGAAGTGCCAGCGCTGCGTTGCCTTTGTGCGAATTGGGGTCATATCTTCCTCGCGGCCATGGGCTCTGCCGCGACCCGGGCATATGGGAGTCACTCTGAGGACCGGTAACGCGAACTTTGGCCATAAGTCTGGAAGGCATGCGTCAGCATGGATTCTAAACTTATGACCAACGTTCGCGTCTCTGACATGTGACTCCCAATGCCCGGATTGTGGCAGGCTCCAGGCCGCTCACAAGAAATAGCCCCGATTCGCCCTACGGGAGGCAAAGCAGCTCGGCATCTTCATCCCGGCACGCCTCCGGAGAAGGAGATGATGCATCATTGGGGAAAATGTACTGCCTGACGACAGTCGTGGTGCCGCCCGCACGGATTGCGAAAAGCGGCGCTCCGTGTTAACGTTTGTGTAGAAAAATTATTGGTGCCGGGCACATGACAGATAGATGAAAGGAAAACGTATGAAGAAGAAAACACGTACACTGGTAGCTAAGATAATCGCGGCCGTTCTGGTATTCGCTATGGTCGCGGCGCTCCTCCTGCCCCTGTTTACGGAAGCGGCAGAGACAACTACGGCGAAGGGAGCGGCTTATCCGACCAGATGGTCTGAGACCTACAACATGGCAGACATCATGGCGCCGGCACTGCTGCGGGATACGGATCCCAACGGCGTTGCTCAGCAATTCGCCCTTGCACTGCGCTACGGTTCCATCACACAGGGAGACATCTGGAGACTCTACAGTGAAGGCTTCAAGATCCCGGTGGAGTCGCTGGAAATCCTCTCCGACAACGGTGTTATCTCCGGCTACCTCTATAAGACCGCGGCAGGGCTTCCGCTGGAGCCGACGGATTTGAAGGACGTGTACGATCCTGTCTATTTCGCGAACACAGAGTTCATTCAGAATGCGATTGCCGCAGGTACCATTCCGAATAATGCGGCGACGATCTTCCAGGTATTCACGACGATCGCCATGGGCGCCGGTATCCAGGGCAGCAGCGAATTCAATCCGGCCTATTTCAAGGCGAACTATCCGGATGTTGCGAAGGCGATCGGTGATGATAACCTCACGTACTACATCTACTACATCCTGATTGGCAAGCAGCAGGGCATGGAAGCATCGAAGCTGATTTCACAGAAGTGAAATTGAAGCTGGCAACAGGGATTCGCTCGTCATAATAGATGAAGAGCGGTTCAACGCGTACGGCGATGCAGCAGGCAGATGCGCAGCCATGTGAGAGAGCTCAGGATTTAATTATGGATCAGCAGGATCATCAGCTGAAAAGATTGCACAGGGATCTGGCGTATCGAGGTGAGATCGTCGATCTCTATCAGGATACGGTAGCGCTGCCGGACGGGAAGATCCAGGAATGGGACTACGTCCATCACAAGAAGGGATGCGGCGCGGCTGTGGTCCCGGTTCTCCCCGACGGGCGTATTCTCATGGTCACGCAGTACCGCCCTGCAATCGACGAAATCGTTCTGGAACTTCCTGCGGGAGGAAAGGATTCTCCGAGGGAAGACACCATTGTAACGGCGGCACGGGAGCTCGAGGAAGAGACCGGTTATACTGCAGGGAAGATCGAGCCTCTGGTATCCATTCAGACTGCCGTCGCCTGGACAAACGAATACACGGATATTTACCTCGCGACGGAGCTCACGAAGTCCGGGAGTCAATGTCTGGATGAGGCGGAAGAGATCCGCGTGCAGGCCTATCCTTTAGAGGAGCTGTTGACCATGATCCGCGCATGGCAGCTGCGGGATGGCAAATCTGTTGCAGGCGTTCTGGCCTACGCAACATTAAAACTTGAGGAAAGGTAGCTACGGACAGACAGAGTTTGGAAGAGGAGAGAAAAGGCAGTGCGGCGCCCAGGACGCTGGACGCGCAGCAGGCGGCTGCCGCGAATATCTTAACAGGGCCCCTCATGGTCATTGCCTGTGCCGGCAGCGGCAAGACGACAGTCCTTCTGGAGAGGGCACATAATCTCATCCTGCAGGGCGCGGATCCTTCGAGGATCATGGCAGTTACTTTCTCGAGAAACGGCGCTGCCGAGCTCTCGAACCGCTACCGCGCGCAGTATGACGCGGCGCCGATTCGTTTCAGTACGATACATTCCCTGTGTTACCGCATTCTGGCGGAGCGCTATGGAAAAGGGAAGCTGGTGTTTTTCACGAACGAAGAACTGCGGGCCTTCCTGCAGGGCGTGAGGAACAAATACCGCGATTTTTACGCCGAGATGCTGGAGAGCGGCGACAGTGACATCCAGAAGGAGCTGCAAAATCGCATGAGCCACACGGCGCTCCAGGACTATTACCAAGAGCCGATTGACCATGACGATACGGTATGGAAGATCTGGCAGGATTACCGAAGGCTGAAGGCAGAACGCAGGGAGATTGACTTTGATGATCTGGTCTTCATGGCGCACCGCATGCTCACGAGGGAGCCGGAGACGCTGCGGCTGTGGCAGAACCGCTACGATTATCTCATGATCGACGAGTTCCAGGACACGTCAAGGCTGCAGGCTGATATTTTCTTCCTCCTCGCGAAGCCGCACCGCAACATCTGCGTGGTGGGCGATGACGATCAGTCGATTTACGGCTTCCGTGACGCGGATCCTGAAATTTTCCGGAGATTTATGAAGGAATACCCGGATGCGAAGAGGGTGACGATCGCGACGAATTATCGCAGCCTTCCCGGCATTGTGGAGCGCGCATCCAGTCTGATCGCGCACAACAGACAGCGTTACCGCAAGGATTTCCGGGTAGCGAGAAAGGGGCGCGCCGACATCCGAATCGTCAGCGAGCGCACGAACGCCTCCCAGTCAGCGGACACCGTGGGAGAGCTGAAGGCGGATTTCGCCGCCGGCAGGAGACCAGGCGACATCGCCATTCTCTACCGGAACCGCAGATCAGCGATGGGGTCGGCGCTCTCTCTGTACGAGGCGGGAATTCCGTTCACGCTCTCGGAGGATCTGCCGGATCTGTCCAAAGGGCAGGTGTACCGGAACCTTTCCTGTTACCGGAGACTCAGCCTTGGCGCGAATGGGAAGATGATCAACGGCGACGACATCCGAGAGATCATCAACAGGCCGAACCGCTATATCTCGCCGCAGGCGATTCCGCGCGGCATGCAGTACCGTGGACAGCTCTACAAGGCCTGCCTCGACTGGGCGGCGAAGCCCTTTCAGAAAAAGACAGTGCACGACAATCTGGATGAGCTCTTCGCCGATCTGGATGAGATGCAGGGCATGTCGCCGAAGGAGTTCATCAATTACCTGAATTACGGCCTGTCCTATTACGAATTCCTCGAGGAGCACGCGAGATACCTGCATCTGCCTGCCAGCTATTTCCAGCAGGAGTTCGACGTCATGCGCAAGATGGCCCTGTCCTATGAGAATATCGAGGCGTGGCTTTCGGGAGTCCGCGGCTGGAATGCGCGGCTCCACGATTATTGCGAAGCCTGCAGGAAGACTGCCGCGGCAGGAGGGGATGGCGCGGTAACGCTCTCTACTTTCCACGCGGCGAAAGGCCTGCAGTGGAAGAAGGTGTACATCATTTCGGCGGATTATGTCGACGAGAGTGAGCGCACGCCTGCGGAGCGGGAGGAGGAGCGCAGGCTGTTCTATGTTGCGATGACGCGGGCGGAGGATGCTCTGTCCATCGTGCATACGGGGCCGCCGGTCCGGTATATCCAAGAGAGCGGCGCGGCGAGGTGAGGAGCGGACATGGATCTTAGAGGGAAAACAGCAGGCCTCGTCTTATCCGGTGGCGGCGCCAAGGGTGCTTACCAGCAGGGAATGCTGGAGGCGCTGGAGAAGGCAGGCCTTGCGCGGGAGCATACGCAGCTGGCCGGCACATCTATCGGCGCCATGGTGGCGATCATGTACGCGTGCTGCGGCACGGAAGGTGTCGGAAGACTCATGTCGACCTTTGGCAAAGCGGCAGCGGCGGTCACTGGCAGCGGTAACTGGAGAGAGATGGCAGCGGCGGGGCACAAACCGATGGATAACGGCCTGATGTTCTCCGCCTTCCGGAAGCTCCTGCCGGATGAGGTTCTGGAGAAAAACAATATCCCCGTCACCGTCTGCGCGTACTGCCTTGAGACGAAGCGCCCGGAATATTTCCGTCTGGACGGGCTGCCTGCCAGCGAGCAGCGTGCCCTTGTCATTGCGAGCGGATCGCTCCCGGGTATTCTTGTCCCCGTGGAGTATCATGGAAGACACTATCTGGACGGCGGAGTGGTGCCGCCGTGGATTGATGACGGTCTGCCGGGAGACAAGATCCCGCTCGCCGTTATGGCTGAGGGAGAACGGCGTCCTGTGATTCAGAATGATCGTGCAGGCAATACGGATGCAGGGCGGAAGAAGCCGGATGTTATCATCGTGAGCTATCTGAATCCGATAGACCGTGAGAAGAGCGTTGATTCCAGCCTTGTATCCGGAGGAGCGCAACTCCTGGAATCCAGGCCGTCCGTGCCACTCGAGGACAAGCCGGGTTCCGGCACCCTCGATTTCCGACCGGCAATCCTTGCCGCGCATCTAAGACTTGGCTACGATGAAACATGGGCGCTGTTACAGAACGTAGAGGAAACGGTATGAACGATGAATTGATGAACAGATTCCGCCTCAAGGATCCGCACAAGGGCGGTGAGGTGAAGGCGGCGTGGCAGGCGATGTCCCGCATGACGCAGCAGGTGGATGAGGGATCGAAGACTGTGACGATCACTGTGCACTATGTGGGAAGTGACCTTGTAACGAGAGTTGGGCGCCTGGCGGGACTTCATGCGCAGCCTGGGTGGACATGCAGGGTATTGCTGGCGCCAGATGATGGAGAGTTTGGCTTGGCGGCAGAAGATTTGAAGGCCGAAGGCTTTGCGCACGAGGACGGCGACAGCTACGTGAAAGTGATGGGATAGCAGAAGGATTGCCAAGGTGGTGAGTCAATGGATCGATTAGAGAATGACCCTCAGGTTCTGCAGGAATGGTTCAATATGCCAATCGAATTACAGATCTCAAATATCGGCAGTGAGGTTCTTCGCGCAGATCGGTGGAAGAAGCGTGGCAATTATAAGAATATGAGATCTTTTTATAATGCTGCCATCAGTTTCCTGCGCATAGCGATCAAAGACCCTAAAAATGCAGCAAGAAGAAACGAACTGGAATTGTGCGTCGATGAGCTGGCGGATTATTTTATCGGAGAGAACCACTGGAATACGACCAGTGAAACACTGGAGAAATACTACAATGCCTTTTTGTAGGTCTTCCAATCTTTGCTGTAAGAATTTTGTGTTTTAATAAAAAGTTTATCTGAAAACTCGCCGGGGCGGCAGATTGATGTGCGCCCCGGCGCTTTTATGTGGTAGAATCTCTCCGTATATCGCTTTCTGTCAGGAAGGATTACAAGAAATTCCGTTTTGGAGAATACATGGCAGATTACAGAAATTCTAATGATAAAAATAATGGCTATCATGGCCGTACCAGGCTCACGCATGACTACGAGGATGAATTCGAGAGGGATTATCAGAGAATCCGGCAGAATACACAGGAGAGGCGCAGGCATTCTACCGCGCAGCAGAGGGTAAAAGAGCAGGCAAGGCGTCGTCAGGCTAAGAGAGAGAGAGAACTGCGGGCGTTCAGAAGACGTATGATCGCGATTCTGGTCGCCGCCGCAGCGGTTGTTGCGGCAGGTTCCATCGGCTGGAGAATCGTCCGTGGCGCAGGTAATGGCGCATCGAAAGGTCCCACGGGAGAGGAAGTGGCTGTGGCAGCAGGCAGTACGGCGCAGCCGGAAGAGTCTGCCGCGGCATCGGAGCTCACCACGGGAGCGGAACCGCTTTCCGAGGAGCAGATCGCAGCAGACAGAGCGGCAAAGCATTACTCGGAAGCCGTAGCGACGTTCTGGCCGTACTATACCTTCCATGAGACGGCAGATACCAGAGAGATTCCGTCCATCCCTTCGGACGAAGAGGCTTACCGGACGAAGTACCACGTGACCGACGAGGCAGCAGGCAGCAGCACCGGTATGGACAGGGATGAAGACAGTCAGAATACATCCGCGTCGAGCGATGAGTCCGGGAATCATTCAGATGCGGATACGTCGGAAGCTGCTGGCGATACAGAGGCGGAGAAGTCCAATACATCCGTCACAGATGCAGGCGTGAGCGAAGATGCCACCAACGAGGATGCTTCCCATAACAATTCCGACAAGAGCGCCAATCCCGATGCCGCAACGGACACGACGGACGAGGGTGCAGCCGGGCAGGACTCGGATGCGGATGCGTCGAAGACCCTGGACAGCCAGGATGGCGACAGTGCAGCGGATGGCAACGACAGCGAGGATGGCAGCGACTCCGAGGACGGCGGAATGGTGACAACTTCTTCCGGCAGTGAGATTCCGAAGGAGGATATGGTCGGCGGCGATTACGTGGCGAGCTACTACGCCATCGTCGTGGACGCGGACAACGGCGACATTCTGGCCGGCAAGCGGATGAAGGATCGCATCGTACCCGCCTCGATGACGAAGGTCATGACACTGCTCGTCGCGGTGGAGCAGCTGGGACTCTCGGAAGATTCCGCAAAGCTCCACGATATGGTGACGCTCACAAGAGAGCAGGAAGAATTCGCCTACGTCAACGGTTCCAGCGCGGTATGCTGGATGCCGGGAGATACGGCGTCCGTGGAAGACCTGATGTACGGCACGATCCTTCCCTCCGGCGCGGACGCGGCCCTCGCTCTGGCGGAGCATGTCTCCGGCACGCAGGAAGAGTTTGTGAAGCTCATGAATGCGAAGGCGGAGGAGCTCGGCATCTCCGAGACGACGCACTTTACGAACTGTGTCGGCAATTATGACGAAGATCACTACAGCACGGTTTACGACATGGCGGTCATCATGAAGGCGGCGCTCGAGAACGACCTTTGCCGGAAAGTACTCGCGGAGCACACCTGGACCACCTCTCCGACCTCGGAGCACGCGGAGGGGATCACGGTCTCGAACTGGTTCCTTCGCAGGATTGAGGACAAGGAGACCCCCGGTACCGTACTCTGTGCCAAGACCGGCTTCGTCAACGAGTCCGGTTACTGCGCCGTGAGCTACGAGGAGTGTGATGACGGAAGACACCTCATCGTCTGCACGGCGGACACCTGGGGGAACTGGCGCTGCATCGGTGACCATGTGGCGCTGTACAACGAGTACGGCCAATAAAACGTCAGACAGCCGCTGGCAGGAACGGCAGGCAGGAGTTCGTTTACATGGGGACAGTCAGAAGGATATTTAAGAGCAGAAGAGTACAGAAGGTACTGCGCAGCAGACAGCTGAAAATCCTGCTCGCAACGATACTGGTGCTCCTTGCTGTCAGCGTGGTCCGGGCGGTATCCCTCTGCGCCTCCTACCCGGAAGTCGATGTGCCGATTGAAGAACTCTTTGGAGAGAACAGCGACAACCTCACGCACCTGAATGTCGACGGACACAAGCTGACCGCGACATCGAACAGTACGAAGATTTATTACGAGCTCGGGGAACCGATTGCCGTGCATGCTGTGCGTTTCGATGTCTCCACCCTGTCGAGAGAGAACTGCCGCAGCTATATCGACCTCGTCGACGCGGACAGTCTGAACCGCTTCACCGAGAGTTCGGTTCTGATGGCAAAGGGCAGGAACTATATTACTTTCGAGGAGTCTTCGTCGTCCGATCGTGTCGCGGCACTCGACATGCTGCCGGTGACGCTGCGTGCCGTGAACTTCACCTACGACGCTTACATCATCAACCCGCACGAGCGTTTCATCTTCACGAGCCTGCGCACGGGGGCTTTCCTCATGCTCGCAGCAGTCATGCTGGAGCTTGTCTGTTTTTTTGCCGCTTTCTCTTACAGGAGAAATGAGAGGAAGAGAACAGCCTTCCCGATCGCAGTTCTGATCTGCGCATTGCAGGCGGCGCATGCGGGGATTTTCATTTATCTGTATTTCACGGGGGAATGGGAACCGTACACGATGGCCTATTTCTTCATCCTGTACCTGTGCACATCTCTGTTCCTTCTGAATATTCTGCGACCGGACAGGAGTCTTACTATCTTCTATCGGACCGGCAAGAGGCAGCATCCGACTCACACCGAGGTCGATTACCGAAGAGAACTGCCCGTTCTTCGCATCGCGCTCTTATCCGTCATTAATTTCTGTTGCACGGAAGTGCTGTACTCCGACCAGTTCAAGCTGGATAAACCGATTGCCATCTTCGGAAATCTCCTGATCTACGCCCTGCCTTACATTCTCCTGTGGTGCGTGCTGCCGGGGAAGAGATACCGGTGGCTCACCTATGCGATCCCTGAGATCTTCTGGCTCGTGATCGGGGGAATCAATCACTACTATTTCGAGTACCGCAGTCAGGCGTTTGAGTATTCGGACCTTACGATGGCGAGTACCTTCCGGAATGTTGCCGGCTCGTATAAGCTGGATCTTGTTCCGGAACTGTTCCTCGTATATGTGACCTGCGCTCTTATTCTCCTCTCGCTGATGTTCGAGAACAGGAGAATCTACCGGTCAAGGACCTGGAAATCCATCGTGCCGGGCATCGCGGTTATCGTATTCGCACTCCTCTGGCTGCCGTCCAACATTCCCTACGTTTCGCTCTGGAATACCAATACGGCGACGAAACATAACGGGTACGCCTTATCTTTTCTCTCCTATGCAGAGAAGTCGCTGGAGAAGCCCGTGCCGGATGGCTACAGCGCGGACGAGACGAAGGCAATGCTCGAGACATACCGGGATGATGCCGCAGAGGACGACGGGGCGGTCAATGTCATTGTCATGATGAATGAAGCGTTCTCGGATCTGCCGGCGACGTACGGGTTCGACACGGACGTAGACAACCTTCCCTACATTCATTCGCTCTCGGGCGCCAATGTGAAAAAAGGCAGGCTTCTCGTATCGGTTTTCGGCGGAACGACGGCGGATACGGAATATGAGTTCCTGACGGGCAACTCCCTCTCATTCCTGAACGGAGAGGCGGTGCCGTACACGCAGTATATCAATTCACCGCAGCAGTCACTCGCAGATCTTCTGAAGGCGAGGGGGTACTCCGCGACGGCGTTCCATCCATATCTTGCGAGCGGCTACAAGAGGTACAAGGTCTATCCCCTTCTCGGATTCGACCAGTTCCTCGCAAGCGATACGGCCGACCTTCCCTACATGTCGCGGCTGCGCTCTTATGTGAGCGACGAGGCGGACGTGGAGGATGTCATCGACATCTACGAACACAGGGAGAAATACGGGATTGAGAGTGGGAAGGGGCCGTTCTTCCTATTCAATGTCACGATGCAGAATCACGGCGGATACAACGCATCGGTTTCCGCGGTCGATGTCACGGTGAATCCGACGGACCCGGAGCTCTCACAGTATTCGGAGCTGCAGGAATATCTCTCGCTCGCGAGGGCGACGGATGACGCGTTCCGATCTCTTACGGAATATTTCGCCGGGGTGGATGAGAAGACGATTATCCTGATGTTCGGCGACCACCAGCCGTCCATGGACGAGTATGTCTACCGGGCGCTGGAGCCGGATATGTACGCGGAGTCTGCCTCCATTGAGGAGAAGGACAAGAAATACACCGTGCCCTACACCATGTGGGCGAACTATGACCTGCCGGAGGGAGAGCTGCCGCTCACAAGCCCCAACTTCCTCAGAGCATTTCTCCTGGAGAATGCGGGACTTCGGCTCTCTGCCTATGACAGCTTCAACGCAAAGGTCAGGGAAGCGTTCCCTGCCATGAACCGTCTCGGCTTCGTCGACGCGAACGGGGCGTACCACGACGTCTCGGAGATCGACGGGAACGAGACGCTGATGGACTACAAGAAGGCGGCGTATTACAATCTCTTCGACCACCACAAGATGGATCAGACACTGTTCCGGTGAGGGACATTACGAGAGGCTACGGCAGCCTGCGCCATGAGGCACGGCGGACTGCCTGGCAAATCATTATTTTGATATGCCCGAGATTGACCTCGGCAGCAAGTGCTGCGGGCTGCACTGAACATATACAAAGAGGTAGCAATTAACATGACATACGATGAGAAGAAGTTAAACGAACATATCGAAGCAGACAGGGACGCGATGGTGAAGAGCCTCCAGCGTCTTATCAGAAGAGACAGCGTAGAGGCGCCGTCCGTTGTTGAGAACGGCGTGGAGAAGCCGTTTGGCGTGAAGGTCGCGTCCTGCCTCGACGAGGCGCTTTCGATCGCGGCAGAGCTTGGCTTTGCCACCCACAACATGGACTACCGCTGCGGCTGGGCAGAGTATGGCACGGGCGATGAGATGATCCTCGTGCTGGGCCACCTGGACGTCGTGCCGGAGGGCGAGGGCTGGAACGACCCGCCGTACGCCGCGAACGTGCACGATGGGAAGGTCTGGGGGAGAGGCGCGATCGACGACAAGGGGCCGGTGACGGAAGCCATCTACGCCCTGAAGGCGATCCGCGACCTTGCGATTCCGCTGAAGAGAAGGGTGCGCATCCTCTTTGGCTGCAATGAGGAAACGCTGGATCTCGACATGGATTACTACAAGGAGCACGGCGGAGAGATTCCCGTCATGGGATATACGCCGGATGCGGACTATCCGCTCATCAATGGAGAGAAGGGAATTTGCACGGAAGAGTACAGGAAGGTGCTGACTGTGGATGCAGATTCCGAGTCGGCAGGCGCCGGGGCCTGGAAGCTGGTATCGTTCGACGGAGGCACCGCGGCGAATATCACGCCCAGGGAAGCGGTAGCCGTCGTGCAGGGAGAGGAAGGCTACGACTATCCCGCAGCGGAGAAGATCACGGTGAGACAGGTGCCGGAGCACCACGGAGAGGTGACGATCACGGCGGAGGGTCTGGCAGCGCACGGCTCCATGCCGGAGCGCGGCGAGAACGCTGTGGGGCGACTTCTGCTGTATCTGGCAAAGCTCCCGCTCACAGGCAGTGCGAAGGCTGCCATCACCTTCCTGGCAGACAAGATCGGTATGGAATGCCACGGTGAGAGCCTTGGCATCGACCTTTCGGATGAAGTGTCCGGACACCTTTCCATGTGTATGGGAATGGCGCACTGCGATGGCGGGAGCTTTACGGTCACGCTGAACTACCGCTATCCTGTCACATGCACGGCGGATGACTGCATGCCTGTAGTGAGGAAGGCTTTTGAAGAGGCGGGCTGGGAGCAAATCGTTTCACGGCACAAAGAGAAACTCTACGTCCCGGAGAGCGAGGCTCTGCCGACCCTTCTTCTGGATGTTTACCGGCGGATGACGGGAGATGAGACCGCGCATGCCAAGGCGATCGGCGGCGGCACCTACGCGAAGGCGATCCCGAACATCCTCGCTTTCGGCACGCTGTTCCCGGAAGATCCCGTTGTGGAGCACCTGCCGAATGAGTTCATCAGCATTGATCAGATGGTGAAGAATGCGAAAATACAGGCAGCCGCGATCATCGCGCTGGCGAACCACTGATACCTTCGCTCCACATTCACAGTCATGCCGTAAAGACCTGCATGGCAGAGTGCCAGTGGCGAACAGTACAAGATATTCAGAAAACAAGAGGACAGAATGAGAATTACCAACGTAAAGCTCGCGAGAATCTCCGTGCCGCTACGTGTGCCGTTCGTCACGGCACTGCGCAGGGTTGACCGTGTTGAGGACATCATCGTGGAGCTCGACACGGATACCGGAGAGAAGGCATTCGGCGAAGCGCCTCCGACAGGTGTGATCACAGGAGACACGGCGGGTGCGATCATCGGCGCGGTGCAGGATCACATCGCACGGACGATCCTCGGCAGGGATGTCGACGATTTCGAGGAGATCACGAAGGCCGTGCAGGAATCCTGCGTGCACAACACCAGCGCGAAGGCAGCCGTCGATATGGCACTCTGGGATCTCTACGGGCAGAAATGGAACATTCCTGTCTATAAGCTCATGGGCGGCGCGCGCAGCAAGATCACGACGGACATTACGATCTCGGTCAACGACCCGGAGATCATGGCGGCGGATACGAGGACAGCCATCGCCCGCGGCTATGACACCCTCAAGGTAAAGGTCGGCATCGACCCCGCTCTGGATGTGGAAAGACTTCTGGCTGTCCGCACCGCGGCGGGAGAGAAGACGAGAATCCGCATCGACGCGAATCAGGCGTGGACACCCTCCCAGGCCGTGCACATCCTTGACCGGATGCAGGAGAAGGGCCTTGACATTGAGCTGTGCGAGCAGCCGGTGAAGGCAGCGGATATCGAGGGACTCAAATTCGTCACCGATCATGGCATCGTACCAGTCCTCGCGGATGAGAGCGTCTTCTCTCCCGGGGACGCCGCGAAGATCATGCAGACACACGCGGCGGACATGGTCAACATCAAGCTCATGAAATGCGGCGGTCTCTCCAATGCACAGAAGATCACAGCACTTGCCGAGGTGTACGGCGTGGAGTGTATGATCGGCTGTATGCTGGAAGCGAAGGTCTCGGTCAACGCGGCGATCGAACTCGCCTGCGCCAAGAGCGTGATCACCAGAGTCGATCTGGACGGACCGGTGCTGTGTGCCGGGGATCCTGTCATCGGCGGCGCCGTTTTCCACGAAAAAGAGATTACAGTTTCCCCTGCGCCGGGACTGGGCGTTCGGGGGTTCGAGGACGGGAAGCTTTCCGTCTTCTGGGCAGCAAAGGAGGACTAACCATGGAACTTCAGAAAATCGCAAGCTTCACCGTGAACCATTTGAAACTCGAGCCGGGCATCTATGTTTCCCGCGTCGATCACTTCGGGGACGTGACCCTCACGACCTTCGACCTTCGCATGACTGCGCCCAACCGTGAGCCGGTCATGAATACGGCGGAGCTCCACACGATCGAGCATCTGGGCGCGACCTTCCTGCGCAATAATAAGATGTGGCAGGACAGAGTGGTCTATTTCGGACCCATGGGCTGCCGCACCGGCAACTACATGATCCTCGAAGGCGACCTCACCTCGAAAGATGTCGTACCGCTTGTCACAGAGATGTTCGAGTTCATCCGCGACTTCGAGGGAGAGATCCCCGGTGCGGCGGCAAAGGACTGCGGCAACTACCTGGACCAGAACCTCGGTATGGCGAAATGGCTTGCGAAGCGCTACCTTGATCACACGCTGTACAACATCACGGAAGATCATCTGGTCTATCCGCAGTGACCCAAAGGGAGAAGACGATGAGCGACGGGAAAGTCTGCATCTATCATATCAGCGAGTTGTTCCTGTACGAATATTACTGCCAGCCGGGCGACTACTATGAGGTTGACCCGGAGGATAAGGTGACACCTCTCTTGCAAAAGGCTGCGGAGGAGGAGAAGCGCGGGGGACTGATGGGGGCGCTGCAGTGCTATGAGAAGGCGCACGAGCTGAACCCCGTGAGCACGACGATCTATTACCGCATCATCGACGGTTATTATCGCCTCGGAAATCATGCGATGGTGAAACGCTATACGGATGAGGTTTATCCGTACTGCGCGACGAGAGCGGAGCTCGCGGCCTACTACCGTTGGCTTGGCTGGTATTATCTGGAGGAATATCAGCCGGAGCTCTCCGAGGCACTGTACCGTTACAGCACGTTGTTCGATCAGAGCGCGCAGGCAGAGAATGAGATTCACTATCTCGAGACGGCGCTTGGCAGGAAGATGCCGGACTATTCGGCGAAGGAGCTGCAGGAGCAGCTGTCAAACGCGGAGATTCCCGTGGCTGCGAACAGTGTAACGCTCGCCCTCATCTACAGGGCTGGCGAGGAAGCTTTGCAGCGTGCAAACATCAGGCAGGCACTCGACTGCTATGAAATGGTCTACGATCTGACAGCCGACAGGGAAGTCGGAGAGAAGATCGCAGAAATGGTCACGCACAGCAGGGAGGATGAGAGACTATGACATTACAGCAGCTGCAGCAGGTCATCATGATCGCGGACTGCGGTTCCATGAATGAGGCCGCCAAACGGCTGTATGTTTCCCAGCCAAACCTCTCCGCTGTCGTGAAGGAGCTGGAGAAGGAAATCGGGCTCACCATTTTCCTGCGCTCCAACCGGGGCATCCGGATCACGCCGGAGGGAGAGCAGTTCATCGGCTACGCGAGGCAGGTCGTCGAGCAGTACTCGCTCCTTGAGAATAAATACATCGGCCGCGAGAGCAAAAAAATTTTCTCCGTCTCCGCGCAGCATTACAGCTTCGCGGTCAAGGCCTTCGTGGAAACGGTGAAGCGGGTCGGCATGGATCAGTACGAGTTCGCCATGCACGAGACCAAAACGCACACCGTGATCGACAACGTCCGCAACATGATCTCCGAACTCGGCGTCCTGTATCTGTCGGATTTCAATGAAAAAGTGCTGCACAAGATCTTCCGGGAGAACAACCTCATTTTCACGGAGCTCTTCGCCTGTGATACCTACGTCTACCTGTGGAAAAACCATCCGCTGGCGGGCCGCAGGTCGGTCTCCATGGACGATCTGAAAGACTACCCCTGTCTTGCTTTCGAGCAGGGCAGCGCGAATTCGTTCTACTATGCGGAAGAGATGAAGAGCACCTACGAATACGGCAGGATCATCAAGGCGGACGACCGCGCGACGATGCTGAATCTTATGGTCGGTCTGAACGGGTACACGCTGTGCTCCGGCATCATCAGCGAGGAACTCAACGGAGAGGATTACATCGCCGTCCCGCTGAAAAAATCCGAGAATGAGAAGATGCATATCGGCTTTCTCAAACACAAGGACGTCAAGCTCTCGGATCTTGGCAACATTTACATCGAAGAGCTGGTGCGGCTGCCGGATCCGGACATGGTCAGTTTCACAGCAGAGATCAGGCAAAGATACGGTGTGTAGACAACGTATTTTCGGGTCAATCCCTTTTCTTGTGGGATTGACCTTTTTTATTGATGTGGACAGATACTTCTGTCTTGGATCAGGAACTGGTAGTAAAATGTGGTTGATAACAACGACAGGAGTGAAACCACATGAACAGATTTCTGATCGACGAAACTGCGTACCGCGCCAAGGCGAGACAGGCAGCAGCGGAAGGCATTGTCATGCTCAAAAATGACAGGTCTGCCCTGCCGCTTCGGGAAGGGGAGAAGGTCTCTGTCTTTGGCAGGATCCAGTTTGACTACTATAAGAGCGGTACCGGGAGCGGCGGTCTCGTGAATACGAAATACAAGGTGGGCATTCTGGATGCGCTCCTTGCGAATGAAAGCCTTGCCGTCAATGAGGAGCTCCTCGGGATCTACCGTGACTGGACGGCACAACACCCCTTTGATCAGGGCAGGGGCTGGGGACAGGAGCCCTGGAGTCAGGAAGAGATGCCCCTCTCGGATGGGATCGTACAGCGTGCCGCGGCAGTATCGGATGCCGCCATCGTTATCATCGGCAGGACGGCGGGCGAGGATCAGGACGCGGGGGACGCGCCGGGCAGCATGCTGCTCACAGAACTCGAAGAAGACATGCTCTCTAGGGTGACTGCTGTTTTCTCCCGTGTCATTGTCCTGTTGAATGTCGGTGCGATCATCGACATGAAATGGGTGCAGCGTTACGACCCCGCCGCGGTGCTCTACGTCTGGCAGGGCGGTCAGGAAGGCGGCAATGCTGCCGTTGACGTACTGACGGGCAGAGTGAATCCCTGCGGTCATCTGACAGATACGATTGCGGCAGAGATCACCGACTACCCTTCGACGAAGAATTTCGGAGACGACAACGAAGACTTCTATGAGGAAGACATCTTCGTCGGCTACCGCTATTTCGAGACCTTTGCACCGGAGAAGGTGCTGTATCCCTTCGGCTTTGGCCTCTCCTATACGACATTCTCTGTGGAGCCGGTCAGCGTTTCCTACGGAAGCGAGCTGATCACCACAAAGGTGCGTGTGACGAATGAGGGTCCGGTCCACGGCAAGGAGAGCGTGCAGGTTTATCTGTCCGCACCCCAGGGGAAACTGGGCAAGGCGGCAAGAGTTCTCATCGGCTTTGCGAAGACCAAAGTTCTCGCGCCTCATGAGAGTACAGTCGTGACGATCAGCGCACCGGAATATTTTGCCGCTTCCTACGATGAGACAGGGGCTACCGGCTGCCGTTCCTCCTATGTTCTGGAGGAGGGGGAATACTGTGTCTATGTTGGAGACAATGTCCGCAGCGCGAAGCTGGCAGGATGTTTCAACATCGACGGGACGAAACAGGTCCTGCAGTGTCAGGAGGCGCTCTCCCCCGCGAAAGCTTTCCGGCGCATACACGCGTTTGAGGATGCGGATGGGAAGGTGCGCTGTTCCGAGGAAGAGGCGCCGACGAGGACCTACGACCTCACGGAGCGGATTCAGAGAGAGAATGCGGAGCTGCCCTCGTACGAGTACACCGGCGATCGGGGAATCCGGCTTGGCGACGTATACGACCACAGGGCTTCCCTGACCGATTTCATCGCGCAGCTATCCGACAGGGAGCTTCGCTGCATGGTGCGCGGCGAGGGCATGAGTTCTCCCAAGGTGACACCCGGAACGGCCGCTGCTTTCGGCGGGGTCACGGACGCGCTGCAGGGCTACGGGATTCCCTGTGCCTGCTGTTCCGACGGGCCTTCCGGGATCCGGATGGACTGCGGCACGATCGCCTTCAGCCTGCCGAACGGCACCTGCCTTGCCTGCACCATGGACACGCAGATGAATGAGGAACTATATGAATTCGAGGGGCAGGAGCTGCGCCGCAACCGGATTGACACGCTCCTCGGTCCCGGCATCAATATCCACAGGAATCCGCAGAACGGGCGCAATTTCGAGTATTTCTCCGAAGATCCCGTCCTCACTGGGAAAATAGCAGCCGCGCAGCTCAAGGGTATGGCGAAGATGAGCGTTACCGGCACAATCAAGCATTTTGCCGGCAACAATCAGGAGCACAGACGGCGTTCCCTCTCGTCGGTTATTTCCGAGCGCGCGCTGCGCGAGATTTATCTCAAAGGCTTCGAGATCGCGGTCAGGGAAGGCGGCGCCTACTCGATCATGACGACGTACGGCGCGCTGGACGGGATCTGGACGGCCGGCAACTACGACCTGTGCACGACGATCCTTCGCAGGGAGTGGGGCTATCAGGGTCTGGTCATGACGGACTGGTGGGCGGAGATCAACGACGAGGCGCTGGCCGAGGCAACGGGCAGGGACCTTGCCTCAATGGTGCGCGCCCAGAATGACGTCTACATGGTCACGGCGGACAGTCTGAAGAATGAGGAGATTGACAATCTGCGCACGGCACAGGAAGAGGGCCGCATCTCCCGCGGTGTCCTGGCGCGCAGCGCTGCGAATATCCTGAAGTTCATTCTCCGCTCTCCTGTGATGGAGCGTTCTCTTGGCAGGATGAGCGAGGAAGAGATTGAGGCTTCGAAGGCGCGCAGCGCTGAGGATGCGGTCGATTTCGACATTCCGTATTACCATATCGGCGTGGATGGCCTGGATCTTCCGACGGACGGCATTGACACGAGCCGGGGCCGGAGTGTCGTCTACGGCCTCTCCGCGGATGAGCGCTCAATGTATGACATCACGTTTGATGTGCGCATTGATGCGGGCGAGGTTGCGCAGGTGCCGGTGACGTTCACGGTGAGCGGCGTCATGCTGGGCACGCTGACTTTTAACGGAACGAGGGGCGAGTGGGTGCATGTGGAGGGCAGGATTTCAACGCTGGTCTCCAACAGCTCGTATCTGAAGCTCTATTTCGCGCAGGGCGGCATGCAGCTGCGGAATCTGCGGCTGGTTTATCAGAAGCCGTTTGACGGGCACTTCTGAGTACATTCATCCGGTCGCACGGGTGGTGCGCCGGGGGAAGGCAAGCATGCGTCTGCGGGTCTCCGTGAGTTGACCACAAGGGAGTCACATGTCGGAGACGCGAACGGCGGTCATAAGTCTTACACTGCAAGACTTATGGCCCCGGTTCGCGTTATCGGTCCTCCGGTGTCTCCCCTATGGTCAGCTCATGGCATCCCCGCGATTCGCACTGCAATCTTAAGCGGCTTGCCTTTCCCCCGGCACGCCGCCCGCCGCGGTCAGAAGCCTAAGCCTTATGACTGCCTGTAGGCGTTCCTGCCAAATATCTCCGCAAATCTCGAATTGCACCGCATGGAGTATAATTGAAAGGAAATATGGATTGCCGCATAGACTTCTCTTTGCCGATGACGGGGATGCCGGAAGCCGGGCACTGGGAGTCACTCTGAGGACCGGCAACGTGGATCGCGGCTATAAGTTCGGAAGGGACGCATCGGCGTCACCTCCGAGCTTATGACCGCTATCCACGTCTCCGACATGTGACTCCCAGGTCCGGCTTCCGGCAACCCGTCAGATGCAATGTGTCGGTGAAGCCGCAGATGGCTTATGCACTTCATGTGGAAAGAAGGTTTGCAATGGACAATGAGACAATGATCCAGTACTTCGAATGGTACATCCCGAACGACGGGCTGTGGTGGAAGCGGTGCAAGGAGCACGCGAAGCGCCTCAGTGAATTGGGGTTCACGCAGATCTGGCTGCCGCCGGCTTACAAGGGGCAGAGTTCTGCGGATGTCGGTTACGGCGTCTACGACATGTACGACCTCGGTGAGTTCGATCAGAAGGGAACGGTGCGGACGAAATACGGCACGGCCAAAGAGTACAAAGAGGCTGTCCGGGCGCTGCAGAAGGCGGGCCTTACGGTGTACGCCGACATCGTTCTGAATCACCGGATGGGGGCGGATGAGACGGAGACGGTCGAAGCCGTGCAGTACGCCGACAACGACAGGAACCGCGCGGTGTCCGATACGCATGAGATCACGGCCTGGACGAAGTTCACTTTCCCCGGGAGGAACGGGAAATATTCGAAATTCCAGTGGAATCATGAGAACTTCTCCGGCACTGACTGGAATGAGGCAAACGGGCAGAAGGGTATTTACTGCTTCTCCGACAAGAACTGGAATGGCGGCACGGACAACGAGAACGGCAACTTCGACTATCTCATGGGCGTCGATCTGGACACGGACAATCCGGCAACCTTGCAGGAGACCGAGGACTGGGGCAAATGGTACTATGATGAAATCGGTATGGACGGCGTGCGCCTGGACGCGGTGAAACACATCGACGTCGCCTTCTATGAGAAATGGCTGGGAGAAATGCGACAGCACACGGGCAAGGCTTTCCCCGCGGTCGGTGAGTTCTGGAGCGCTGACCTTGGGAAACTCACCTGGTATCTGGACAGTGTGAAGGAAAAGATGCAGCTCTTCGACGTGCCGCTGCATTTCAATTTCTACAATGCTTCCAGCTCGGGCGGTCAGTTCTCCATGAGAGACATCATCGCCAACAGTCTGGTATCGGTGCGGCCGGAGCAGGCAGTTACTTTTGTCGACAATCATGACACGGAGCCGGGGCAGTCGCTGACGAGTTACGTGCAGGGCTGGTTCAAACCTCTGGCATACGCTCTCATTCTTCTTCGGGAGGGAGGCACCCCCTGTGTCTTCTACGGCGATCTTTATGGCATTCCGTCGCAGAATCTGGGCGTGATCCCGGGACTGAAGAAGCTGCTCATGATCCGCAAGAATTATGCTTACGGGGAGCAGCACGACTACCTCGACGATGACAACCTGATCGGCTGGGTCAGAAGAGGTGACAAGGAGCACGAGAATTCCGGGATTGCCGTTGTAATGTCGGACGCCGATGGCGGCAGCAAGCACATGGAGATGGGCAGGCAATTCGCCGGTCAGATTTTCCACGACGCGCTCGGCAAGTGTATGGAGACGGTCACGGTCGGCGAGGACGGCTGGGCGGATTTCGGCACGGCGGGCGGCAACGTAGCCGTCTGGGTGACGAAGGGCGCCTACGATACGATTACGATTGAGGCCTGAGACTTGCGGGATGCGACTTCCTGCTGCTCGTGGAAAAGAGTATCAGTACAGCCTGCAGTATCTGCAAGTATCTGAATTCGAAGGGAGGAAGGCAAGATGAAATGTTATGAGAAAGTTTGCCTGGCAGCCGCGATGTGCGTGGTGAGCCTGATATTTACGCTCTCAGGGGCTGAGACGCTCTCCGTGGATGCGAGAGCGAGGATTGCGAATGCGCCGGCGGGGGTTATAGTGACTTCCACAGGGCTGGAGTACGACGAGGTACAGTTGCCGCCCGGAGGAACGCTCATTGGCGATGTGAAGGCGCTGGATCAGACCGTGCTGGACGTTGACGATGAGTATTACAGCCGCTATGCACAGCCGGATCCTTTTGTGATCGCAGAGCAGGGCGTGCGCTTCCACAACGTGAAGCTGGGGGATCCGAAGGCGATTGTGAAGGCAAAGCTTGGCAGCGCGTTCGAAGAGATCACACCGCCCTATCCGGTCAATGGAGTTGAGATTTACAACGATGCGCTGGATGCGACGCACCTTCTCTGGATTCAGTACGCCGCAGACGATACGGTGCTCTTTATGGTCTATCAGGCGTATCCGACGCTTGCGGTCGGGTGATCGCTGCTAATTCTGAAATGTTACAGTTGCAGCAATTTTAACAAAGAGGTGACTGCCATGTTCGGGATCAGGAAGAAAACAAAAGGCGTGCCGCCGGCGTATGACCGAGAGGTCATGAGGCCCGTCCTGCACTGCAGTATCTGCAACGGTGAACAGGTCGCAGGTTTCCAGGATCTTCACACGAAGGAATTCCGCGAGGTCATGTTCATCCGCTCCCCGGAGGACATGGCGGAGTTTCGTGCGCAGTACGGCATCCCGGAAGATGCTGTGATTGAGAAAATTTATTGATGACACAGACGACCAACAACCGAATCTACATTGCGATTGATCTCAAATCGTTCTATGCGAGTGCGGCGTGCCGGGAAATGGGACTGGATCCGCTGTCTGCGAATCTCGTCGTGGCCGATGTCTCGCGAACGGAGAAGACGATCTGCCTCGCCGTGTCACCTTCTCTGAAGGCATACGGCATCCCGGGCAGAGCGAGGCTGTTCGAGGTCATTCAGGCAGTGAAACAGGTCAATGCGAAAAGGCGCGCCGCGATCCATGGCGCGCCTTTTCGCGGGAAATCTTCGGATGCCAGGGAACTTTTGAAGGACCCGTACCTGGAGGTGGACTTTATCGTCGCGCCGCCGAAGATGCAGCATTACATGGACGTTTCATCGAAGATCTACGGCATCTATCTGCACTATGCCGCACCGGAGGACATCCATGTCTACTCGGTCGATGAGGTCTTCATGGATGTCACCGACTATCTCCACGCGCTGGGCCTTACGCCGCACGAGATGGCGATGCGGATGATCCACGATGTCCTTGCTGCGACCGGCATCACCGCGACGGCAGGCATTGCGCCGAACCTCTACCTGTGCAAGGTAGCTATGGACATTGTGGCGAAACACATCCCCGCGGATCAGGACGGGGTGCGCATCGCGGAACTGGATGTGCCTTCCTACCGTCGCAACCTCTGGAACCATAGGCCACTCACGGATTTCTGGAGGGTGGGCAGAGGGATCGCGAGGAAACTGGAGGCGAACGGCATGTTCACGATGGGAGATGTCGCCCGCTGCGCCATGGGGAATGAAGACCTGCTCTTCCGGCTCTTCGGCGTCAATGCGGAGCTCCTCATGGACCATGCCTTCGGCTATGAGCCCACAACAATCCGGGACATCAAGGCGTACCGGCCCAGGGCGAATTCGATCAGCCAGGGACAGGTGCTGTCCTGCCCCTATCCGTATGAGAAGGCGAAGCTGGTCATCCGCGAGATGACGGACGAGCTGGTGCTGGACCTCGTATCGAAGCGTCTCGTGACGGATCAGATTGTCGTCACGGCAGGGTATGACATTGAGAACCTGAGTGATCCTGAGATATCTGCCCGCTATCATGGACCGGTTACGACAGACTGGTACGGAAGGCGCACGCCGGCACATGCGCACGGCTCGGTGAACCTTGGAAAGTTCACGTCTTCGACGCAGCTCATCACGGAAAAGGTGATGGAGCTCTGCGACAGGATACTGAATCCGATTCTGCTCGTTCGCAGGATGTATGTCGTGGCGGCGCACGTATGCAATGAAGATGAGGTGCGCGCCGAAGAGAAGAGGGCACAGCAGTTCGAGCAGCTGGACCTCTTCACGGATTACGGACAGAGGGGAAGACAGCAGCAGGAAGAGGCCGAGAAGGAAGAGAGGGAGCGCAGAGCGCAGGAAGCCATGCTGGATATCAAGAAAAAATTCGGCAAGAATGCCATCGTCAAGGGCATGGATCTGCAGGAGGGCGCGACAACGATCCAGCGAAACCGTCAGATCGGAGGCCATAAGGCATGAGGATGGCGGGAAATCAGGAGAAGACAGTTCAATATCAGATGTAGAGTTGGGATCGGTTGCATGAGCATTGTGGGGACTCAGAAGAAGAGTGGTAGACCACGGGAGTATAATATGAATGTCGCCCAAGGGAACAGAGAGAATATGGAAGGCGCCCATGGTAACTGGACAGATGGGGAAGTCGCCCGGGCCAGCAGTGAAGTCCTGCGCAAATACGGCGACCTCCTGGATGTGGAGTATCACGGCCCCAGAGAGCACACACCCATGCGCGTGGAGGAGAGGGCGGCGCAGTTCTCCCCGTTCCAGGCACTGACGGGATATGGTGCAGCCGTGGAAGAGACGGCAAGACTCACACAGCCCTTAGTCGAACTCACACCGGAGCGGCAGGAGGAGATCAATGAGGGACTCCGCCTGATCGCGCGGCAGCTGCAGGAGCATCCCCGCCAATATGCTACCGCGCGCCTGACCTATTTTCTCGAAGATGAGAGGAAAGAGGGCGGCGAGTATCTCACCCGCACCCTGTCCGTGAAGAGGCTGGACACCTATGAAAAGTGCGTTGTCACAGACCTTGGAGAGCGCATTCCGATGGACCACATTTTCGATCTGGAGACAGGCCAAACGCGCTGAAATTCGACGAAAACCGCAGGATCTGACCTGTTTTTGCCGAATTGCGACTACCATTTTCGCGCGAATGGGTGCATAATCTAGTCGGTTTTGCTCCGGTGGGGCAGGACCTCAGCGCTGGAAAGGAATTTATCATGAAAGAATTCGCAGCTGAGCTGCAGGCGCGGCTCAATGTAGATACCGCATTCACTATACCGATTTTCGGCGGGATTCCTGTCGCCGAGTCGGTCGTGATCTCCTGGGTTGTCATAGCGATTCTCGCCTCGATCGCCTGGTTCCTCACACGGAACATGAAGGTACAGCATCCCGGCAAACGTCAGCTCCTCGCGGAGACGATTGTCACCTGGCTGGACGGTTTCATTGGCGAGATGCTGGGTGAGAATGCGAAGGAGTACACGACTTACCTTGAAACGGTCATCCTCTACATCGGCCTTGCGAACATCATCGGACTCCTCGGCATGAAGCCCCCGACCAAGGATATGAATGTCACGGCGGCACTCGCGATCATGAGCATCATTCTCATCGAGGCGGCCGGCATCCGCAGGCGGAGAATAACAGGCTGGCTGCACAGTTTCACCGAGCCTATCGCGATTGTCACGCCGATCAACATCCTCGAGATCGGCATCCGGCCGCTGTCACTGTGTATGCGACTGTTCGGTAACGTCCTCGGCTCGTTCGTGATCATGGAGCTCATCGACATGCTGATCCCGGTGGGCCTGCCTCTTATTTTCAGTGCGTATTTCGACATCTTCGACGGCTTCATTCAGGCGTACGTCTTCGTCTTCCTGACGGCACTGTTCATCGCGGAGGCGGTGGAAATTCCGGAACCGTCCGAGAAGAAAAAGCGGAAGAGGAAATCCCGCAGGCAGAAGGCGCAGGAAGCGCTCGAAGCGGCAGAAGAGCAGATCAGCTGATCTTAGCAACAGGTAATCCGGAACGCGATAGAATTAGCGTTCCATTACATACAACATCTAACAGTTTCGGGTAACGTTCCCGAACTGTTACGCAACGGAAAATCATTTACCGGAGGTAATCACAATGAGTTTAACAGCAATCGGAGCAGGACTTTGCGCACTGGCATGTATCGGTGCGGGACTTGGTATCGGCATCGCCACATCGCACGCAGTTGATGCGATCGCACGCCAGCCGGAAGCGAGCCAGAAGATCATGACGAACCTTCTGCTCGGTGCGGCTCTTGCCGAGGCAACTGCCATCTACGGTTTCGTTCTCGGCATCCTGATCATCTTCTTCCTCGCTTAACGGGCGCGGCTGCGGTGCCGAATGGGGCACCCGCAGGAGGTTGCAATGACCCACCTGCGCAACGTTTCGCTGTACACTTGGAAGGAGTAATCCATGTTAAGACTGGATATCAATCTGGTATTTACCATCATCAACATTCTCATCCTGTATTTTCTCCTGAAGTTCCTGCTCTTCAAGCCGGTTCGCAAGATCCTCGCCGAGAGAGAGGCGGAGATCAGGAAGTCCTACGCGGATGCCGACAAGGTGTCGAAGGATGCCGATGAGCTGAAGGCACAGTATGAAAAGACACTCCAGAGTGTCGACGCCGACAAGGCAAAGGCGCTGAACGAGGCCAGAAGCCAGGCGAATGCCGAGTACGACAGAATTCTGTCCGAGGCCAACGCGAAGTCTTCACAGATCTTATCGGAAGCGTCTACGCGTGCCGCGGCTGCTGCTGCGCAGCAGAAACAGAAGGCGGAAGCGGAGATCGCTGACATGGCAAGGCAGGCTGCAGCCAGAATTGCGGCGGCAGAGAGCGATGACAAACTCTACGATTCCTTCCTGCAACAGGTAGAGAATCCGGATGCGGAGAATGTAACGAATGAGTGAACTAAAGGAACAGACAGAGAGTCTATCTGCGGTACTGCGCTGCGTGATCCCTCCGAATGAGAAGCAGCTGGAGCGGTTTCGGACTTTCTTACAGAAAACTTATCATACAGAGAATGTCACACTGGATGTCGTAAAGGACGCCTCTCTTATCGGCGGCTTCGTGCTCGAAGTCGGCAGCGATGAGTATGACTGGTCTGTCAGAGGAAGGCAGCGTGCCTTCTCCGAGACGCTCGACGCCAATCTGCAAAAGAGTGGCGGCAAAGACGTGATGTCCATCTTAAAGACCACGCTGGACACATACAAACGCCACGCGAAGAGCAATAAGGTCGGCTTTGTCGAGACCTGCGGCGACGGCATTGTGACGATCACCGGCCTCGACCACGCGATGTACGGAGAGATTGTTCTCTTCGAGAACGGCGTCAAGGGCATGGTCCAGAACATTGAGGAGGATGGCATCGGTGCGATTCTCTTCGATACAGAGGGTTCCATCGGCGAAGGCACGAAGGTGGTTGGCACCGGAAGGCGCGCCGGCGTCCCCGTGGGCGACGGTTATCTTGGCCGCGTGGTCAACGCGCTGGGTGCGCCGATCGACGACGGGCCGACGATCAACTCAACGGAATACCGTCCGATTGAGGAGCCGGCACCCGGCATTGTCGAGAGGAAGAGCGTATCCGTGCCTTTGCAGACAGGGATCCTCGCAATCGACTCCATGTTCCCGATCGGCAGAGGTCAGCGTGAGCTCATCATCGGCGACCGCCAGACCGGTAAGACGTCCATTGCGCTCGATACGATACTGAATCAGAAAGAGCAGAACTGTATCTGTGTCTATGTGGCGATCGGCCAGAAGGCATCCACGGTCGCGGGCATTGTGAAGACGCTCAAAGAGCACGATGCCATGCGCTATTCCATCGTGGTGTCCTCCACAGCGGCGGATCCCGCACCGCTCCAGTATATCGCGCCGTACGCGGCGACCTCGATTGCGGAATACTACATGCACAGCGGCAGAGACGTTCTCATCATTTACGATGACCTGTCGAAACACGCCGTGGCCTACCGTGCGATGAGCCTGCTCCTCGGCAGGAGCCCGGGACGTGAGGCCTACCCCGGTGACGTATTCTATCTGCATTCGAGACTCCTGGAGCGTGCCTCCAGACTCTCCGATGAGCTGGGCGGTGGCTCCATCACCGCGCTTCCCATCATTGAGACGCAGGACGGTGATGTGTCGGCCTATATCCCGACCAACGTCATTTCGATCACGGACGGACAGATCTTCCTTGAGAGCGATCTTTTCTTCGAGGGACAGAGGCCTGCCGTCAATGTCGGCCTGTCGGTGTCCCGTGTCGGCGGCGCCGCGCAGACCAAAGCGATGAAAAAGGCGGCGGGTTCACTCAGAATCGACCTCGCGCAGTACCGTGAGATGGAAGTCTTCACGCAGTTCTCTTCCGATCTGGACGAGGCGACCTCCAATCAGCTGAAACAGGGCCGTGTCCTCATGGAACTGTTGAAACAGCCCCTGGAACACCCGCTCTCCCTTCCGGAGGAGGTCATCACGCTCTGTGTCGCAGGGCACAGGAAGATGATGGACGTTCCGGTGAAGGATGTGAAGGAAGTGCAGGGCGCCATGCTCGACTGGTTCGCCCGCGTACACCCCGAAATCGGACAGGCAATCCGCCAGACAGGCAAGCTCGAAGACGACATGCAGGAGACGATTCTCACTCTGTCGGAGCGTTTCCTTGCGGAGTACCAGGAGAAGAAGATCGCCGAAGCCGAAGAGAAGGCGAAGGCAGCTGCGGCACAGGATGGCAACGACAATGCGGCCGAGAAGGAAATTTCTTCGAAGGAGGCTGCAGACGGTGCAGATACCGCGTCACAGACCGACAAAGGCAATGAGTAGCATCAACTATAGATATACAGATGGTGTGGTGAATGGCACAGACCAAAGAAATCAAGGAGAGGATCTCCAGCATTCAGAATACGATGAAGATCACGAATGCGATGTATATGATCTCCTCCACGAAATTGAATAACGCGAGGACCGCACTGGCCCATACGGAGCCTTATTTTTACGCTCTGGAAGCCATGTTCGCGCGAGTCCTCCGCCATCTGCCGGCAGATTTCCACCATCCGTTCCTGGATCGGCGTGAGACGCTGACACAGGAACAGGTAAGACGCGCGATCATCTGCGTAACGGCGGACAAGGGCCTTGCCGGTGCCTACAATCACAACGTGATCCGCATGGCAGAGAAGAGACTCCGTCCCGATTACAACGACAGGCTATTCGTCGTCGGAGAGGTGGGACGCGACTATTTCGACCGCCATGGCATCAACGTGGATGAGCAGTTCCATTACACGGCGCAGAAGCCGACCCTGGCGAGAGCCAGGCAGATCGCGTCCCGTATGCTGGAGCTCTTTGCGAGCAAAGAGATTGATGAAGTATACATCATCTTCACGCGGATGAAAAATTCAATGGAGAACGAGCCACAGGTCGTGCAGCTGCTGCCCCTTGTGCGTCTCCAGAATCCGAGGATCAACGAGCAGCTGGCTGCGGCACACCAGGAAGAATTCAAGATGGAGCCGAGCCCCGAAGTGCTGTTGGATCACATCGTGCCGGATTTCGTCTCCGGCTACGTTTACAGCGCGCTGGTAGAGTCCTACTGCGCGGAACACAGCTCCCGGATGGAGGCCATGGATTCCGCCAACAAGAACGGCCAGCAGCTGTTGCAGGAGCTCTCGTTGATGTTCAACAGAGAGCGGCAGGCGGCGATCACACAGGAGATCACGGAGGTCGCGGCCGGCGCGAAGGCAAGGAATGAGCAGAAAAAGCGTGCTGCAGCCAGAAGGGCAGCGCGTACCGCTCAAAGGAAGTAAGGATCAATATGCAGATAGGAAGAATTGTTCAGGTAATGGGACCTGTCGTCGATGTCGCATTCGATGACAAACCGCTGCCCGTCATACAGACGGCACTGCAGGTGGACAACCACGGCGCAAAGGCCATCATGGAGGTGGAACAGCATATCGGCGACGGTGTCGTCCGCTGCATCATGCTCTCCGCATCCGAGGGCCTGCAGAAGGATATGCCTGTCATCTCTCTTGGCCAGGGCATCGAGGTGCCGGTCGGAGACCACAACCTTGGAAGGCTGTTCAACGTTCTGGGGGACACCATCGACAAGAAGGGAGACGGCGGCATCTCTTCGGAAGAGAGATGGGAGATCCACAGAAAGCCTCCGAAGTTCATGGAGCAGAAGCCGGTCACTGAGATTCTGGAGACGGGCATCAAGGTCATTGACCTCATCGCACCCTATGCCAAGGGCGGCAAGGTCGGCCTCTTCGGTGGTGCGGGTGTCGGCAAGACCGTCCTCATCCAGGAGCTCATCCGGAACATCGCAGAAGAGCATGGCGGCTATTCTATTTTCACTGGTGTTGGCGAGAGATCCCGTGAAGGCAATGACCTCTGGAGCGAAATGACCGAGTCCGGCGTCATCCAGAATACCGCGCTGGTCTTCGGGCAGATGAATGAGCCGCCGGGAGCCAGAATGAGAGTCGCGGAAACCGGCCTGACCATGGCGGAGTATTTCCGGGACGTGGAACACAAGGATGTGCTGCTCTTTATCGACAACATTTTCCGTTTCGTGCAGGCGGGCTCCGAGATTTCCTCGCTCCTTGGCCGTATGCCGTCTGCCGTTGGCTACCAGCCGACCCTCGCGAACGAGATGGGCGCGCTGCAGGAGAGAATCGCTTCCACGACGAGCGGCTCCATCACTTCCGTCCAGGCGGTTTACGTGCCTGCCGACGATCTGACCGACCCGGCGCCTGCCACGACCTTCGCCCACCTGGACGCGACGACGGTTCTCTCACGTAAGATTGTGGAGCAGGGCATTTATCCCGCCGTCGACCCGCTCGCTTCCTCCTCGAGAATTCTCGAAGAGAGCATCGTCGGCAAAGAGCACTATGAGACGGCGCAGCAGGTGCTGCGCATCCTGCAGAAATATAAGGAACTCCAGGACATCATCGCGATCCTCGGCATGGAAGAGCTCTCGGACGAAGACAAACTGACCGTTTACCGTGCGCGTAAGATCCGCAACTTCCTCTCCCAGCCGTTCCACGTGGCGGAGCAGTTCACTGGCATCCCCGGCATTTACGTTCCGGTAGGCGATACCGTCAAGGGCTTCCAGGCCATCATCAACGGTGACATGGACAAGTACCCGGAGAATGCGTTCTTCAACGTCGGCACGGTCGATGATGTCATAGAGAAAGCGAAAACGCTGGAGTAAATCCGGGAACAGAGAATTATGTCAGAAACGAATGCATTCTATCTGCGGGTCATCGCGACAGACAAGACTTTCTATAAGGGCTATGCGAAGGATTTGATCATCCAGACGCTGGATGGTGAGCTCTCCTTCCTCGCGCACCATGAGGAGTGTATTGTCGCGCTCTCTCCCGGAGAACTGGATATTCAGAAAGATGACGGAAGCTGGATCCACGTCGTGGCAGGCTATGGCTCCATGACCTTTGCCAACAACCGTGCCGTCGTGCTGGTCGACACCTGCGAGACTGAGGAGGAACTGGATGCGCGCCGCGCCGAGGAAGCGCTGGAACGCGCCAGAGAAAGGCTCCGCCAGAAGCAGAGTCTTCGGGAATACCGTATGACGCAGGCCGCAATGGCCAGAGCCCTCTCCAGACTGAAATTCAAGGGCAAAGAGTTGCACTGACGCTGAAGTCCATTCAGCGCAGCCCACAGCACTTGCTGTTATGGGCATAACAATACAAATATACAGGCAGGCCGCTGCTATATCTGCTGCAGCCGGTACTGCCCCTGTCCGTCCGAGGTGAGGACGGAACCAAAGAACACGGCTGCCGCCTTTGCGAGGTAGGCCGTGTCTTTTGCTCCCGCGGATTCGTGGGGGGAGTGCATGGCGAGCTGCGCAAGTCCCACATCGACCGTGTTCAGGGAGACGTGAGCGTTCGAGATGTTGCCAAGCGTGGAGCCGCCATTCATGTCGGAGCGGTTGGTGAACTCCTGGAAGGGCACGTCCGCGCGTCGGCAGATCTCCTTGAAGATCGCGGCGGAAACGGCGTCAGTCGTGTATTTCTGCCCGGCGTGGTATTTGATGACAATGCCGTGGTTCATCGCGGGACGGTTGACGGGATCTGCCTTTTCCGGGTGTGCGGGATGAATGGCGTGCGCGTTGTCCGCCGAGATCATGAAACTCGATGCGGCAGCGGTGCGCTCACCTTCCGGTGTCCTGCCGGATGCCTCGTTGATTCTCGACAGAATATCTGACAGGAAGGTGGAATCGGCGCCCTGTTTCGTACCGCTCCCAACCTCCTCGTTGTCGAAGATGGCGAGGATGGGCACGCTGACACAGGCGGCGCCGTTGATCGCGTCGGCGACCACGTGGAAGTGCTCGCCCCGGCCGGAGTCGATGAAACCGGTCAGATCTGCGAAGCTGCACTGCAGATCGTCCAGGTGCCCCGCGGCAATATACTCATTCGATGCGCCCCAGTGGGAGCCATGTTCGCGCACATAGAGGAAGAGGTCGTGGCCTGCAATCGCTTCCTTCGGAACGCCTGCTGCCCCCGCAATGATTTCCCAGAACCTGCCTTCCGCGGTCTCGTCGCCGAAGAGGGGCAGCATGTCGACCTGCGCGTTGTATTTGAAGCCGTCGTTCGCTTCGCGGTTCATGTGGATCGCGAGGGAGGGCAGCATGCACAGATCCCGGTCAACGTTGACAAGGTGTGTTTCGAAAGAGCCGTTTCCATCGGAGACGATGACGCGCCCCGCCACGGAGAGCGGACGGTCGAACCACGGCGCCATCAGCATGCCGCCGTATTTCTCGACGTTGAGCCGGACATAGACGCCGCTGGCCTTCATCTCGGGATTGGCCTTGATCTTGAAGCTCGGAGAGTCGCTGTGAGACGCGGCGATCATGAAACCCTGATAGTCGAACGACGGGATGCGGAACGCGATGATGGAGGATTCATTCCGGACGGTGAAATACCTGCCGCCCTCCTCGAGTTTCCACGTCTCCTGCTCCGACAGTTCCGTGTAGCCCTCTGCCGTCAGCAACTGCCTTATATTGGCAATCACGTGGAACGCCGTGGGGCTCTTCCACAGAAAATCCAGAAGTTCGTCTGATAAGTTCTCGTACATTGTTGTTCCTTTCTGCAAGCGGAATCTGCTCTGATAGTCCCAGGATGCAATTGACTCGGGCTGTATTGGATTCATACATTGTAGCATAACAGTTCGGAAAGGTTGGATCTGAACTGTTGCCCATCATAACAGCCGGAAATGATTTTTCCCCCGAACGTGGTCAACGTGCTGGTGGAGAACTTCGGCATCGCGGGCATTGGCACCGTGGACGAAGATCTGGAGCTGCTGGTCGGAGAGGCGTGAGAATGCACAACTAATAAATTCCTCATAGCAGGGCTGCCTTGACGATACGGATGAACTCCAGCATTTCGTCGGTAACCCACTTGTCTTTGTAGTAGAAGACCTGATGATACATATTGAGGTGGTAGTCCGTCACGTTGAGCCGCGCGAGCTCACCACTCTCAATGTGTTCCCTGACTGCGAAATACGGCAGCAGGGAGATACCCTTGTTATCTCTGACCATGTGGGTGATCATTTCGGTATCGCCAACTTCCAGGAAGGGACGGATTTCCAGATTCTGGAAGGCCAGATACTGATCAAATGCATAGCGATAGTTATCCTGGCGCTCTGTCAGGAAGAACGATTCATGGAGGATCTGCGTAAGTTGCAGATCCTTTTCCTGTGGTGCGCCCGGCGGCGCACGTTTCTAACGGGTGAAAGTCCCGAATCTGCCCGGTAGTGGGAAGGATATAGCCGAAGGCAAGGGTGTCCATCGCGAGGTGGGATCTGAAGGAAGCCGGATGTGGGAACAGACTAACCACGGGCAAATCTCTGGTCTGACGAACAGAAATCACATATAAGGTCTCGCATGAGGGTAAGACTGCCACTCAAGCCGAAGCCCAGTAACTACACGGAATCATGCGGGATAAATGTGGCAGATGGATGGAGAGAAAGAAACGTGTGGTACCCGGGGAGACCTGTGCGGCACACTCTGAAAGGAGTAACCGCCGCCACAAGACGGCGC
>FNQX01000013.1 GCA_900107575.1 Lachnospiraceae bacterium NK3A20
CTCTACTCCTTTATAAGAACAAAGATCGTGCAGTATTTCCGCCAAATCCTTCTTATATTGATTGTAGATTATTTTCCGTCTATACTTCGGAGTGAAGACGATGTGGTATTTGCATAACCACCTGGTATGTGCAGAACTATTAGCCTTCGGCATAAAATCACCTTTCCTTTCTTAATAGTGGCTTGAGCACCTCTATTATATGGAAAGGTGATTTATTTGTATAACTTTTTACTCTCACCCGCATAGCGGGTGGATTTATGCTTCGCAAGGGTTCGTTTGCTTCGCAACCTCACCACAAGCTCAGCAGGCTTAAGCCAAAGTCATTAAAATCCGGCATGTGGAACTGCCGCGCCTACGTGAAGAACGCTGACGGCTCCATAAGCCGCCCCTCTTTCACCGCCTATACGCGAGTAGACGCTGAGCGCATGGCACGCGAATTTGAGGCAAATAAGGCCCGTATGCAGAACGTCACGAACCTCACCGTTGAGGAAGCCGTGAGCAGATACATTGATTCAAAACGGGACATCCTCTCCCCTACCACCATCGAGTCCTACGAGAAGCTTGCCAGAAATCAGATAAGCCGCATCGGAAGCGTTCACATCCGGGAGCTCAACGGGAACACCCTACAGTGCTGGGTGAACGATATGTCACACGCGGTAAGCCCTAAGACCATTCGAAACGCCTGTGTACCCCTCAGGGCGGCTCTGGAGCAGTTTATGCCTGACTTCTGGTTCAATGTACGTATGCCTGCAAAAACACGCCCTGTGCGGCATATTCCGACGGATCAGGACGTAGAGCTATTGATTCGTAGCGCATATCCGAATCTCCGTAACGCCATCCTGCTGGCAGCGGTTGGAACACTCCGCCGGGGAGAGATCAGCGCAATTAAGTTCAAGGATATCAGCTATGACCTCAATCGCATCAGTATCCATGCCGACATAATCTATGATCATGGGAAATGGGTGTATAAGCCCTTACCCAAGACTGAAAGCTCCATCCGGATTGTAGAGTTTCCCGCAGAAGTTATCGCACTCCTTGGTCATGGCGATCCAGACGCCTATGTTGTACCGATGAATCCCGGTACGATTACAGGCCGATTCAATGACTTACGCAGAGAGCTCGGTCTACAGTGCCGATTTCATGATCTCCGGCATTATGCAGCGAGCGTAAGGGAATCGCTGCAGATCCCTCGATCTTACATCGCAGAGGCCGGAGGCTGGGCTGTGTCTTCACACATTCTGGACGATGTATATACCAACCCGCTTGATGACAGACGGCAAGTCTACACCGATAAAGTGAACAGCTTTTTCTCGGAAAAGCTCAAAGGAATTTCAAAAACTGGAAACAAAAGTGGAAACGGGCATAGAAAAAAGGCCTGAAATAAGGCCTTTTTTAGATGCAGCTAGTGGGAATCGAACCCACACTCCTGTAAGGGAATTGGATTTTGAGTCCAACGCGTCTACCAGTTCCGCCATAGCTGCGAACGAACTCTGCCCGGAGTCCTGTATTGGCATCCCGGCGAATTGTAACGGCTGCGGTCCCTCGGTCACAGCCATTGCATTATAACATACCTGTTCGCGGGTGGGAATATGAAATTATCCCGGAATTATGTTGGCTCACGATGACTCACGATTGACGGTGGGCTGAGTGCAGCATAGTTCAGTCGTACACATGCACGTCACTTCCGGGTGCCTACCGTGCCTTCACGCCACAACGAGACAACATAAGATCCCAATTCATTTCTCGTAGTCCATCAGCTTGTCCGCGAATTCTGTCTGATCGAACGTTGCAAAATAATCTCTCAGTGTCTCCGCTCTTCTTATCTCCTGCACGCTGCCGTCCGTATGCAGCAGGAGTTCCGCGCTCCACAGCCGCCCGTTGTAGTTGTAGCCCATGGAAGACCCGTGCGCACCGGTATCGTGGATGTAGAGATAGTCTCCCTTGTCAATCTTCGGCAGCATGCGGTCAACCGCGAACTTGTCGTTGTTCTCGCACAGCGCGCCCACGACATCATAGCGGTGATCGCAGGGCTCGTTCTCCTTTCCGAGCACAGTGACGTGGTGGTAAGCGCCGTACATCGCGGGCCGCATCAGGTTCGCCGCGCAGGCGTCCACGCCAATATACTCTTTGTAAATGTGTTTCTCGTGGATTGCCTTCGTGACCAGCGCGCCGTACGGAGCCATCATGAAGCGCCCCATCTCGGTATAGATCGCGACATCCCCCATGCCTGCCGGCACCAGAATCTCATCGAACTTTTGGTGTACGCCCTCGCCAATCACGGCGATGTCATTCGGCTCCTGATCCGGCCGGTACGGTACGCCGACGCCGCCAGAGAGATTGATGAAGGAGAAATGAATGCCCAGCGCCTTGTGAATCACTGCGGCCAGCTCGAATAACTGTCCTGCCAGTTCCGGATAATACTCGTTCGTTACCGTATTGGATGCGAGGAACGCGTGCAGGCCGAAATGCTTCACGCCGTGCGCCTTCATCTGCGCGTAAGCTTCGATCAGCTGCTCCTTCGTCATGCCGTATTTCGAGTCGCCCGGGTTATCCATGATACCGTTCGAGAGCTGAAATATGCCACCCGGATTGTACCTGCAGCTCATCGTTTCCGGAAACTCATCCCCGATGATGGAGGCAAGGAACGGAATGTGGGTGATATCATCCAGGTTGATGATCGCGCCCAGGCGGTGTGCCAGCGCGTATTCGCGCGCCGGTGTCTCATTCGAGGTGAACATGATATGCGCCCCGTCCGCACCGACGACATCCGACAGCACGAGTTCCGCCTCCGAGGAGCAGTCGAACCCGAAATCATAGTCCTGCATGATCTTCATAATGTAAGGGTTCGGCGTCGCCTTCACTGCAAAATACTCGCGGAAGCCCTCATTCCAGGC
This sequence comes from Lachnospiraceae bacterium NK3A20, assembly GCA_900107575.1. Classification (GTDB taxonomy): domain Bacteria; phylum Bacillota; class Clostridia; order Lachnospirales; family Lachnospiraceae; genus CAG-791. The sequence goes on from FNQX01000013.1 coordinate 2,895, forward strand.
AAAGGCGTCCTTCACCGCCTGCGCGGTTCTTCGGATCCCCGCCTCGTCATAGATATGGAACGGCGTCGGGTGATCCTTCACGATCTCTTCGATCTTATCTCTCGTCACAAATGGTGTCTTCTTCATTAGTATGAGCCCCCTCCGTCAAGTTGTTTGCTATACATCCGGTATCTGCCAGTCAATCTCGCTCTCCCCGTGTGCCCTGAGGAACTCGTTGCACTTCGAGAAGTGCCGGCAGCCGAAGAAGCCGCGGTAAGCAGAGAGCGGGCTCGGGTGCGGCGCCTTGAGGATCAGATGCTGCGGGTTCGTTAGCATCGGGATCTTGCTCTGTGCCTGTGATCCCCAGAGCATGTAGACAATCGGACGATCCTGCCGGTTCACCGCTTCCAGAATGGCATCGGTGAAATATTCCCAGCCGTGTCCCTTGTGGGAATTCGCCTGGTGCGCGCGCACGGTCAGCACCGTGTTGAGCAGCAGGACGCCCTGTTTCGCCCACGGAATGAGGTTCCCGTTGTTCGGCAGGTGACAGCCGACATCGTCGTGCAGCTCACGGTAGATATTCACAAGGGACGGCGGAATTTCTGTCCCCGGCTCCACGGAGAAACACAGCCCCTGTGCCTGGTGTGGCTCATGGTAAGGATCCTGCCCCAGGATGACCACCTTGACATCCTTCAAAGGAGTCAGCTCCAGTGCCGCATAAATCTCATCCGACGGCGGATAAACCACGTGTGTGGAATATTCCTTTTTGATGAACAGATACAGATCTTTGTAATAAGGCTTCCGGAATTCCGCCTGTACGGCGGGAAGCCAGTCATTCACAATCCCTGCCATACGAATCACTCCCCGGCGCAGGCACAAAGAGCCGCCTTCAGGAATTCATAGGTACGCTTCGTGGAGCTGATAGAGAGGCGCTCCGCCGGCGTATGGATGCCCGACATGGCAGGCCCGATCGAAACGCAGTCGAGGCCGTCCACCTTGGCCGCCAGAAGGCCGCATTCGAGGCCGCCGTGCGTAATGGAAACTTCCGGCTTCCTGCCGTACTCCGCCTCGTATACATTGACGAGCAGGTCGCGGAAATCGGAATGCTTCGTATACTCCCACGCGGGATAATCGCCCTTTGTCTCGAGGCCGGCATCGAACACCTCCGCCAGAGCCTTCATGCGGGCCTGCACGTATTTTCGCTGAGAATTGATGCTGCCGCGCACAAGACTGACTGCCGTGAAGCCGTCGGTATCCAGCTTCAGAATGCCGAGGTTGGAAGATGTCTGCGGCATGTCCTTAAGGTTCGGATCGTACGCAATGAGGCCGTCCGGCAGGAGCAGGAGGAAATCGACGATCCTCTTCGCATCCTTCCTTCCGATGCAGTCGATCGCCGCCTCCGTGTTGTCCGTCCACTCGTAGTCGACCTGGATGTCGGGATCGGTGTACTGATACTCGTTCTGCACCTGTTTCGTGAACTTCTCAATCTGTTTGATCACAGCCTTGCCGTCCACATCCGAAGGCAGGAGGATCTCCGTCACACACTCGCGGGGAATGGCGTTATCCTTGTTGCCGCCCTCCAGGACGCTGATGCCAAACTCCGTCTTCTTCTCAATCTTCTGCAGGAGTCGTCCCATGAGAAGATCCGCGTTCGCGCGGCCCATGTGGATGCAGGCGCCGGAATGACCGCCCCGAAGTCCACGGATCACAAGGCGCAGGAGCATACCATACCTGCCCTTTCGTTCCATCGGCAGGGTGAAGATCTGCTCCGCGCCGCCCGCGCAGCCGACCGTGAGAATTCCCTCTTCCTCGGAGTCGAGGTTCAGCATTCTCCGCCCCTTCAAAGGCTTCGGGTCGAGCTCGTTCATGCCGAGCATCCCGACCTCTTCATTCGTCGTGAAAATACATTCGAGCGGCGGGTGCACGAGTTCCTCATCGTCCAGAACTGCGAGCATCATAGCCACCGCAATGCCGTCGTCACCGCCGAGCGTCGTGCCGTCTGCACGGAGATCGTCGCCGTCGACCACGAGATGGATTGGCTCGCTCTCCATGTCCAGTTCCACATCGCTGTTCTTCTCCAGCACCATGTCCATGTGCCCCTGGAGAATGAGCGGAGCGCTCTCCTTCGCCTCCTTCGAGGCAGGCTTGAAGATGATGACATTCTTCGCATCATCCTGGACATAGCGCAGCCCGCGCTTCTTCGCAAAAGAGACCAGGTAGTCGCTGATCTTGTCCACGTGATAAGAGCCGTGCGGGATCGCCGCAATCTCCTCGAAATAATGGAAAACATTCACCGGTTCCAGATCTGATAACTTGCCTTGCATAAGCGCTCCTTCTCTACAGGCGTACCGCTACGCCGTGTTCCTTCAGGTACTCTTTCACTTCCCGGATCTCCAGCTCCTTGAAATGGAACAGGCTGGCCGCGAGAGCCGCGTCCGCACCGCCCTCTGTCAGAGCTTCCAGGAAATGTTCCTTCCTCCCCGCGCCGCCGGAAGCGACGACAGGAATTCGGACGGCATCGGAAACCGCCCTGGTAAGGTCTATGTCATATCCCGCCTTCGTGCCGTCGCAGTCCATGGAGGTCAGAAGAATCTCTCCTGCTCCCAGCTGCTCCGCCCGGGCAGCCCACTCCAGCACATCAATTCCCGTATCAATTCTGCCGCCAGCGATATACACCGTCCAGCCATCGGAAGGTGTCCAGACGCCGTCAGGGGCTGTCGCCTTCCGTTTCCTAGCGTCGATCGCGACCGTGACGCACTGGCTGCCGAATTTCTCCGCGCCCTCCGCGATCAGCTCGGGGCGCTTTACAGCCGCGGAATTCACGGAGATCTTGTCCGCACCTTCCCTGAGGATTGCCTTCATGTCATCCACCGTTCGGATGCCGCCGCCCACCGTAAAGGGGATGAACACCCGCTCGGCCACACGGCGCACCATGTCCGCTACAGTTGCCCGGGCATCGCTCGTTGCCGTGATGTCCAGGAATACCAGCTCATCGGCGCCCGCCCTGGAATAGGCTTCGCCCGCTTCCACCGGGTCGCCCGCGTCACGCAGCTGAACAAAGTTGACGCCCTTGACCACTCTGCCACATTTCACATCCAGACAGGGGATGATACGTTTCGTCAGCATAGAAACTCCGTCTATTCGTATGCAAATCGCTTCTGCTCTGTGGCATCCATAGATAGCAGACATTTTACGCCTACTAAGATCCACCGAGCATTTGTTACTGGGCTGTCAGTTTACATCCAGGAAGTTCCGCAGGATCTGCATCCCCATCTTCTCCGACTTCTCCGGATGGAACTGGCAGGCGAAGACATTGCCCTTCTCCACCGACGCGTCGAACATTACGCCGTGCTGCGCCTGTGCCGTCACAATATCCCGATCGTCCGCCACAAGATAATAGGAATGAACGAAATACACGTAGCTGCCCTCCGGGATCCCCAAAAAGAGGCGCCCCGGATTCGGATAGGCCAGCGCGTTCCAGCCTATCTCTGGCACTTTCAAATATCTGTCATTCCCCGCTGCCGCTGGTGCATCGTCCTGGTGCCCCGGTTCTCTGCCATCATGTATTTCTACGGGCATATCGTCCCGGAACCGCACGACCTTCCCGTGAAGGATGCCAAGTCCCGGAACTCCCGGTGACTCTTCGCTCGAATCGAACAGGAGCTGCAGGCCGAGGCAGATTCCAAGGAACGGAATCCCCCTGCGCACAACCTCCCGGATCGTCTCATCGAGGCCGTAGCTGCGAATCCGATCCATGGCGTCGCCGAACGCGCCGACCCCCGGCAGGATGACGTGATCCGCCGACAGAATCTCTCCCGGATCTCTGGTCAGGCGCGGCTCTTCTCCCAGCGCTTTCATCGCGTTCTCCACGCTCCTGATATTGCCTGCATCGTAATCAATGATTGCGACCATACTCACCTCTTCGTCGTATCCAGCTCAAACCAGAACTCCACGCCGTTATCGTAGTTGATCACGCCGTACTGCTGGTGCATGGACTCCTGGATGGCACGGACGATGGACAGGCCGACGCCGCTGCCGCCGTACTCGCGGGTTCTTGCCTTGTCGACCTTGTAGAACTTCTCCCAGATCCTGGGCAGCGACTCCTCGGGAATCGGTTTGCCCGTGTTGAAAACGCTGATACGGACACAATTTTCCTTCTGTTCGAAACGGATGTCAATGATTTTGTCGCCTTCAATGTGATTGAGCGCGTTCGTGAAATAATTCTGGAACACCTCCTCCGTGAGAAACTCGTCCGCCCAGACCATGATCGGCGGGATCTCTTCGGGTGGAATGTCCGCTCGCTCCCCTTCGGAAAATCGCAGGCGTACCTCTTTCTCTGTGGCGAGCAGGTTCGATGACTGCAGGTAGCCACGAATGACTTCCACGACATCGAACTGCTGCATCTTGACTTCACTCTGCCCGAATTCCAGGTGCATGAGCTGGAGAAGTTTCTGCACGATACCATTCATCTTGCCGGCTTCATCAATGATGACGCCGGTATAGAAATCCTGGCTCTCCTTGTCGTCGGTAATGCCGTCCTGCAAGCCTTCCGCATAACCCTGGATGAGGGCGATCGGCGTCTTCAGCTCGTGCGTGACGTTGGAGATGAACTCCTGCTGCATCTTCTCAACCTCTTCTTTGTGTGCGAGGTCGCTCTTTAATTCGTTGTTCGCGGTCTTGAGCTCGGAGATCGTCTTCTCGAGCGTCGCCGACATGTCGTTGATGTTCTCACCCAGCTCGCCGATCTCCGTGGTATCGTGGCCTTCATATTTCGCCGAGAAGTCCAGCCGCTTCATGCGCTGCGAAATCGAAGTCAGCTGCCGTATCGGCCGCGTGATCCTGCTGCCCAGCACCATCGCGACGACCAGCCCCAGAAGGAGCACCGCAAGGCCGACATAGAGAATGAAATGGTTCGCGATCATCGCGTTGCTGCGAATGCTCTCCACCGCGGTGCTCAAAAGGTAGTAGTTGCCGTTCTCCAGCATCCCCCACTGCTCCATATACTGGGTGTTGGTTCTGCGATCCAGCACAATCTGCGTGATCTGCCCGTTTTTCCTGGAAAGGACCGCGACGAGATAGAAATCGTCATCCGCCCCTTTCCAGCTCCTCTCATCCTCCGGAGAGAAATTCTCGGGGAGCTTCTCTGTCGTATCGAAAATGTTGTCCCACATGCGGCGCACCATGGTCTGCGTGTCTGCCGCGTAGGCTTTGACTGTCTGCGATTCCTCATCGATCACGATACAGGAAATGTTTCCCTTGCTCGTAATCCGGACGAGCTCGACATCGAACTCATCCGAGCCGATGGAATTGTTCAAAGAGGCGCGGTTTAGCTGCTCATAGGCTCCCGTGAGGTCCTTCTGTTTCTCCGAGACATAGTATCTTCCGAGAAGGAACGTATTGGCGAGCAGAATGAGCAGGATGGCCCCGCCGATCAGGCCGAAAAAGAGTACGAAGAATTCAAAGGTCAGAGAATGGAAACCGCGCCGCTTTGGTGCCGCGCCGCCTGTTGTTTTCGCATGTAATGCCATACATCACCTGTATCCGGGAACGCCTCGTGCGAGATCACCCCTCGAATTTGTACCCCATTCCCCAAATGGTCTTGATGAGATCACCCTTTGCGCCCATCTTGCTGCGGAGCTTCTTGACGTGCGTGTCGATCGTCCGGGCGTCGCCGTAATAGTCATAGTTCCAGACGTTGTTGAGGATCTTCTCGCGGGAGAGCGCGATACCGTTGTTCTCCATGAAATATTGAAGGAGCTCGAATTCCTTAAACGAGAGGTCGACGCTCTCCCCGTCAATCGTTACGGTGTGCGCCGCCTTGTCGAGCACGATGCCTGCCATCTCCATCCGCTCTCTGGCAGAGCTCTGCCCCGTCCTTCGAAGGATCGCCTCGACTCTCGCCACCAGCGTCTTCGGGCTGAACGGCTTCGTCACATATTCGTCGATCCCCAGATCGAAGCCCTGGAGCTCGTCACGTTCCTCGGATTTGGCTGTCAGCATGATGATCGGCACCTTTGAGTCCTCACGGATCCGCCGCGTCACTTCATATCCGTCCAGCTTCGGCATCATGACGTCCAGAATGATCAGCGCAATGTCCCTGTTCGTGTCATAAACCTCCAGCGCCTCTTCGCCGTCACCGGCTTCCAGCACCTCATATCCGCTCTTTCTCAGGAAATCGCCGACGAGCTTGCGCATCCGGCTCTCGTCATCTACTACCAGAATTCTGGCCTCCGCCATGGGAATTCCTCCATCTGATATTCTTGCTGCCAACTGCAATGCAAAGGCAGTCTGTCACCCTCAGATACAGATTCATCCTGTAAATATCAGGCTGCTGATCTACTACTCCTTCTCCAGCATCGTGAATACGGCGACCGACCGCGCCTGCATGTCCACGATGGGCTTTGTGAGGTACACCGACTCTTTGAGGAAGCGCTCGCCCTCCGCACCCGCGGTATTAACTGCGGTTCCCCAGCTCTTGCCTTCCGGCAGAGCCGGCATCCGGATGGATACGGGTTCCCAGTAAGGGTTGATCACAAGGTAGACGACATCGTCTCTCTTCTTGCCTTCATCGTAGCCCGCGAACATGACGCCGAGCGTCTTCGTCTCCGGCTGAATATTGTGGTCGTCCGGGTTCTCCGTGCAGACCGTGATCTTCGGCAGGCCGCAGCGCGCAAGAGGCAGGTCCCTTGTGATCACATGGTGGCGCTTACGGAAAGCGATCATGCTGCGGTAGAACTCGAAGAAGGCCTTATTCTTTTTCAGCAGCTTCCAGTCGAGCCAGGAGATCTCGTTGTCCTGACAGTAGCTGTTGTTGTTGCCGAACTGCGTGTTGCCGAACTCATCCCCCGCGAGGATCATCGGCGTGCCGCGGCTGCACATGAGGACGGTAATCGCGTTGCGCATCATCTGGAAGCGCAGGCTCAGGATGGCAGGATCGCTCGTCTCGCCCTCCGCGCCGCAGTTCCAGCTGCGGTTGTCGTTGGAGCCATCAGAGTTGTCCCAGCCGTTGGCGTCGTTGTGCTTCTGATTGTAAGCGTAGAGATCGTACAGCGTATAGCCGTCGTGGCAGGTCAGGAAGTTGACGGATGATGTATAGCCGCGGTAAACACCGTAGTACAGATCCATGGAGCCTGTGATCCGCTCCGCTGCCTCCGGCGCGCTCCAGAAGTTGCCCTTGAGGAAATCACGCATGGTGTCGCGGTACTTGCCATTCCACTCCGCCCAGCGGTTGTAGGCGGGGAACGAGCCCACCTGATAGAGGCCGCCTGCGTCCCACGCCTCAGCGATCAGCTTGACATTGCCGAGGATCGGGTCGAACGCCATCCGCTTCAATAGCGGCGGGTTCTCCATGGGCTTGCCGTTCTCGTCGCGGCCCAGAATGGATGCCAGATCGAACCGGAAACCGTCCACATGGTATTGTGTCACCCAGTAGCGCAGGCAGTCGACAATGTACTGCTGCACGACCGGATGGTTGCAGTTGAAGGTATTGCCGCAGCCGGAGAAGTTGTAATAGTGTCCGTCCGCCGTCAGCATGTACCAGACGTTGTTGTCGAGTCCGCGGAAGGAAATAAAAGGCCCATTGTCGTTGCCTTCCGCCGTATGGTTGAATACCACGTCCAGGATGACTTCAATGCCGTTCTGTTTCAGGAGCTGGATCATCTCCTTCAGCTCCCTGCCCTCGCGGTTATACTCGGCCGACGCCGCGTAGCTCGTGTTCGGCGCGTAGAAGGCGACCGTATTATAACCCCAGTATTCGTAGAGGCGCTTTCCCTGGTAGGAATGACCGTTCGCCACCTCGTCGAATTCCATGATCGGCATGAGCTCGACGGCCGTGACACCCAGTTTCTTGAGATACGGGATCTTCTCGATGATGCCCGCAAAGGTACCGGGGTAAGTGACGTCAGAGGAAGGATCCTTTGTGAAGCCCCGCACGTGCATCTCATAGATGATGGTGTCTTCCATCGGCGTGTTCGGGAACTTGGACGTATCCCAGCGGAAGTTGTTCTTCACGACTCTCGCGTGGTACGAGCCGACTTCCCTTTTGTCGCCGCCCCATTTCCTCTGGCCGACAACGGCCTTCGCGTAAGGGTCGAGGATAATCTTGTTCTTGTCAAAGAGCAGCCCTTTCGACGGATCGTAGGGTCCGTCCATCCGGTAGGCGTACTCGAAATCTTCCACATTCAACCCGAAAACACAGATCGCCCAGACCTTGCCGATCCGGTACTCGTTCGGAATCGGAATCTCGGCGTAGGGCTCGTGCTCCTTCCTGTGGTACAGGAGCAGGGTGCACGCCGTCGCGTTCAGACTGTAGATGGTGAAATTCACGCAGCCCGGCATCTCGCTCGCCCCGTTCTGCGTATAAATACCAGGCCTTACCTTGAATCCGTTGATCTCATCCGTGGGTACCCACTGCGTCATGGCAGCGCTGCTGATATCCTGATACTCTTTATCCATCGCCTCGCGGTGATTCATGACCTTGTCCAGCTCCTGCCGGTTCTGGTCGAGCATGCTCTCTACTACGTCGTTCAGCTTCAATGGTATAACTCCCTTCATCCCGGCTTCGTGTCGAAACCGCGAAACCTCCCATTTGCCTGCCGGCTTGACTTATTATAGGGCATTTTCGTAATTTCGTTTTCTGTAAAATTTCCAAAATCCCACGGATTATTTAGTCAAAACTGCCGATTGATTTATGGCATCAACATACGTTCTGGTCGTGCTCCACTGGTCATCCCTGTACGCGGGCACATGATAGCACGTCAGTAACAGCTCCCCCATATAGTCCGTGAGCTTGTCCGCCCCCTGAAGGTTCGGGTGCATGGAATCCCCGTTATCGTTTGCGAAATCGTAGCCGATCTCGTGATACAGCTCTTTCGTATTGAAATCGTAGAAATCCAGCCCCTGGTCCGCCGCATAGTTTGCGAGCGAATCGTGTGCGGACTGTTGCCAGTTCTTGTCCGCCGCCCCTTCGCCCTCATTCTTCCTCGTTGCTGCATTCACAATCTCATGATCTATCCTGTCTTTCTTCTCATCGTTCTTCGTGAAAACAAAAGGCTCCCGGTTCGTCTGATCCTCGAGCAGGGTTCTCCCGCCCTTTCCGTAGCGATGAAAGATTGGAGAATACCCCTTCAGCGCCTCCACAGCCCTTAGCTGATCGCTTGCAAAGTCGTCCGCATTCAATTCTTTCCAGCGATCGTGGTAGCGGATGAGCGGGAAGATCCGCCCCGATACGGATCATTATATGCTGTGAGAGGATCACATCCCGCAGGTCGCGCGGTACGGCATCCGTTTCCCGAGGCGTATGTTCCTTGTGGTGTCTCTCCTGCTCAAGTTCCTTCTGCTCATGACTCTCCGACTCATGCCGCTCTTGCCAGAGACTGACGCCGAACAATACGGCAATAGAGAAGATCAGAACATCCCACTCCTTCCAGGAAAGACACAGTTCCAGCAAAGAGTCATCGAACAGGACCCACGGGTTGTGAACCATGAATATTGATCGGATCATGGTAAGTCCCTGCCGGAGGGAGGCAGCCCGGAAAATAATCCATGCGAACATCACCCAGCACCAGGTGCCTGCCGTCTTCAAGATTCTCCAGGGGAGAGAGTGTTCCGGCATTTGCAAAGTACGATATACTGCATCTTTTGCAGGCTTCGTCAGTCCACCTGTTAATTGATAGACTCCGTGTAGCAGTCCCCGGAAGAGGAACCGTACGCCGCTTCCGTGCCAGAAGCCGCTGACGAGGAACACGAGGAGCACATTGAGATATTTGCGTGCTCTCCCCTTGCGGTTGCCGCCGAGCGGGATGTAGACATAGTCCCGCAGCCAGAGGGAGAGTGAAATGTGCCATCTTCGCCAGAAGTCTGCAATCGAGGTTGCGAAATACGGCCGTTTGAAGTTATCAGAAAGGCGAATCCCGAACAGTTCCGAGACACCCTGTGAGATGGTCGTACAGGCGGAGAAATCCGCATACAGCTGGATGCTGTAACCGATTCCTGCCACGAGATAATATGCCCCCGCATAAGTTTCCGGGTGGTTGAACACCTCATCGACCAGAATTCCCAGCTTATCCGCGATCATGAGCTTTAAGAAGAATCCCCACAGGATCAGCTGGAAACCGCGTACGAATTCCCTCTCTATGAAGTATCTATTCAGAACCTGTCTCGAAAATCTCCGATTTTCTTCGATGAGGTTCTTCCGACGCGCTTCGCGCGTTGGCCACAGCGCAGTTCATATCGCATCCAGCCGTGTAAACACGTCTGTCTGCTCATGAATTTCGCTGTGCTGAATAGATACATAATGATAGCATAAAAAATCCGTACCGAAGATTTCTCCCCGATACGGATTCGCATGATAACAATTGATTATGCAGGATATGCGCCGTTCTTCGTGTCAGCCTTGGAAAGGTCAACGCCGGTCTTCTGCGCCTGTCTCCACTTGAAGAAGTCAGTTGCAACCTGCGGGAAGGATGCGTAGGACAGAACGTCCTCTTCGCTCTCCGCACCGTGCTCCTTTGCTTCCTTCGTGAACTTGTCCATGGCGGGCTCGAGCAGGTCGGCAGGACGGCAGGTGATTCTCTTGTCCATGTTCTCCTTGCCGATGATCTTCTCGACAATGGCTTCATCCATCGGCTTGATGGTCTGGCCGTACTTGCCCAGAACCAGATCCTTGGTCTGCTGCGTGCACATCTTGTAGCGCTCGCCCATCAGGACGTTCATGACAGCCTGTGTGCCGACGATCTGAGAAGAAGGTGTAACAAGAGGCGGCTCACCGAGATCCTTACGAACTCTCGGAACTTCCTCCAGAACCTCTGTCAGTTTGTCAGACTTGCCTTGCTCGCCGAGCTGCTTGATCATGTTCGACAGCATGCCGCCGGGAACCTGATACAGCATGGTCCTGGTGTTGACGCCGAGAACCTTGGTGTTGAGCAGACCGGACTCGATGCTCTCCTCACGGTACGGCTGGAAATAGTCGTTGACCTTGGTAACGAGCTTCTGATCCATGTTCGGCTGATAAGGTGTGCCGCGCAGCGCCTCTACCATAACGTCAGTGGAAGGCTGGGACGTACCCATTGCGAACGGGTTGGATGCGCAGTCGATGATGTCAGCACCAGCCTCAATTGCCTTGAGATAGGTCATGGAAGCCTGACCGGAGGTGTAGTGTGTGTGCAGGTCGATCGGAAGGTCGGGAGCGCCCTTTTTGAGTGCCGTTACGAGCTCGTAAGCCTGGAACGGACGCAGAAGTCCCGACATATCCTTGATGCAAAGGGAGTCAGCGCCCATCTCGGAGATCTGGCGTGCGATGTTCTCCCAGTATTCCAGCGTATAAGCATCACCCAGCGTGTAAACGAGGGCGATCTGTGCGTGCGCGCCGGCTTCCTTCGTTGCCTTGACCGCGGTCTGAAGGTTTCTAAGATCGTTCAGGCAGTCGAAGATACGGATTCTGTCGATACCGTTGTCTACCGACTTCTTGACGAATCTGTCAACGACATCGTCCGGGTAGTGAGAATATCCGAGGATATTCTGACCGCGGAGCAGCATCTGTGTCGGTGTGTGCTTGAAGTGATCCTTGAGGGTTCTGAGTCTCTCCCACGGATCCTCGTGCAGAAAGCGCAGGCAGCTGTCGAACGTGGCGCCGCCCCAGCACTCTACTGCCGTGTAACCAACCTGATCCATGGTATCCAGGATCGGGAGCATTTCTTCGATGGGCATTCTGGTAGCGATCAGAGACTGACCGGCATCACGCAGAACGGTTTCCATAATACCAACGGGTTTTTTAGTAACCTCTGCCATATGATTCTCTCCTTAGAATGATAGTTTATCTTTATACGATTCCGAAAACAGCCATGAATACGCCGGCAACGACCGCCGTGCCGACAACGCCTGCGACGTTCGGTCCCATGGCATGCATCAGCAGGAAATTGGTAGGATCCGCTTCCGCACCGACCTTCTGGGATACACGTGCTGCCATAGGAACGGCAGATACGCCTGCGGAACCGATCAGAGGGTTGATCTTGCCGTGAGAGAAGATCTTCATCAGCTGACCGAACAGAACGCCTGCCGCCGTGCCGAAAGCAAAGGCGATAAGGCCGAGCGCTACAATCTTTAAGGTATCTGAGTTCAGAAAAGCCTCTGCCGATGTGGTTGCTCCAACCGAAGTACCCAAAAGGATAACAACGATGTACATGAGAGCGTTGGCCGCCGTCTCCTGGAGCTGTCTTACCACACCGGACTCGCGGAACAGGTTGCCGAGCATCAGCATACCAATGAGCGGAGCCGTCGTAGGCAGAATCATGGAAACAACGAGCGTTACGATGATCGGGAACAGGATTCTCTCGAGCTTCGATACGGGACGGAGCTGTTCCATCTTGATCTTACGATCCTTCTCGGAGGTGAACAGTCTCATGATGGGAGGCTGAATGATCGGCACGAGGGACATATAGCTGTATGCCGCCACGGCGATCGGTCCCATGAGGGAGGTCTGTCCGAGCTTGGAGCAGAGGAAAATGGAAGTCGGGCCGTCAGCGCCGCCGATAATGGAGATGGCAGCGGCTGCCTTGCCGTTGAATCCGAGTGCGATCGCGCCGAAATATGCCGCGAAGATACCGAACTGAGCGGCAGCGCCCAGGAGGAAACTCTTCGGGTTCGCGATCAGGGGGCCGAAGTCCGTCATCGCGCCGACACCCATGAAGATGAGCGACGGAAGGATGGCCCATTGGTCCAGTTGATAGAAATACCACAGAAGTCCGCCCGCTGACTCTCCCACAGCAGGTGCCATAATATCCGGATAGATATTGACGAGCATCATACCGAAGGAAATCGGTACCAGGAGCAGGGGCTCGAAGTCATGCGCGATAGCAAGATACATGAAAACGAAAGCTACCAGGATCATCAGGTAGTTGCCCCATGTCAGGTTAGCGAAGGCGGTCTGGTGGATTAAGTTGTCCAATGTAGTGGAAATATACGACATTACTTAATTTACCTCCATGTAATGTGATCGGAATCGCGTCTGTATGCGCGGATCCGACAGCCCCGGCAGTTGCTGCATTTGCCTTTGAGAAAACAGAAGGCGCCCTGCAGCATAATGCCTGGAGCAGGATTAGTTCATCGTAGCCAGAACAGCGCCAGCCTCTACGGAATCACCAACAGCACAGTCGATGGAAGCGATCACGCCATCCTTGGGAGCTACCATGGGGATTTCCATCTTCATGGCCTCTACGATGACAACGCTGTCGCCGGCCTTTACTGCATCGCCGACCTTCTTCTCAACCTTGAATACCTTGCCTGCCGCACCTGCAGTGATCTGTGCAGAACCGGCGCCAGCCGCTGCTGCCTTCTTCGAAGGAGCGGGAGCCGCCTTGGGAGCGGGAGCTGCAGCCTTCGGAGCTGCCGGTGCTGCTGCTGCGCCGTTGGCATTCTCTTCTACAGTGACATCGTAAGCTGTGCCATTGACAGTAATGGTATAGTTCTTCATTATTTTATCCTCCAATATGTATTGGTGTAATGATCATTTACCAGGCGATCACTCGCCGGTATCCTCTGGTAATGAAACGCTTAGAATCTCTTGCGGGACTTGCGGATCGAGCGAACCACGAAACCGTCCGTCGTCTCTCTCCCCTCGCTGGCTGCAATGGCAGCTGCGATAACTGCAACGAGCTCTCCATCATCCGAAACTTCTTCTGCTGCAGGAGCCACAGCCGCTGCGGGTTCTGCCACAGGTTCTGCTGCGGGCGCCTGCTCTTTTTTCTTCGAGAAGGCCTTCTGCAGGCTCGGGATGAATTTGAAACAGGAAATGAGCAGTGCCAGGATGATGAGTACCGTGAATGTCGTACCCATACCCAGCAAAGTGTTCAGACCTGCCTGCTCCATCAGTTCCGCGAAGCTATAACGAACGTTCGTCGTGATGTTCTTCGCTGTGAGCTGATTGTTGTTAACTGTGTAAGTCACCTGCACATCCGCGTCGTGGTCGGAACCATCGACACCGATGTTGACTGTGTACTCGTCCTTGGCAGTCTCAACGACGTACTCTGCGTCCTGAAGGAAACCTTCAATGGAACCCAGGTCGTCCTCCGCATTCTTGAAGCTCTCGATCGCAGGACCGTAAACCAGGTCATCCTTGGCCAGTTCCTCCTGACCGGAGGATACGATCTGCTCAATCTGAGTGACTTCCTGCTCGCCGTAGCCGATGAGTGTGGACTCGATATCCGAGCCAACAGCCTCACCCTTGATGCGATCGGGTACCTGCGGCGTGCTGCATGCTGTAAGACCGAAGACACAGGTGGCAATTCCGAGTGTTACGAAGAATTTCTTCATACCTTGTCTCCTTTCTTTAAACTGTGCCGTGCTTCCTGGACAGAACTTCCTCTCTCTTTGTGTAGAGCATCTCAAGGGCGCCGATCACATACTTGCGGACATCCGCGGGCTCAGCGATCTGATCAACATAGCCTCTCGCAGCAGCGGATGCGCTCGTGTTCATCTCATTGAACTCGGCAGCAGCTCTCGCCTGCGTGTCGGCATCCTTATCGCCTGCGATCACCTGAGAAGCGAATCTGCCATCCAGAATGCCGATCTCAGCGTCAGGCAGGGCGATGGTGATGTCTGCGCCAAGTGCCTTGGAGTTCATAACCGCGTACGCGGAACCGATCGCGTTGACGATGACGTTGACCTTCGGGGAAGTGGTCTCTGCGAATGCGTTAGCAAGGGAAGCCGCAGCTGTCGCAATGGTCTTCTCTTCCGCCTCAGTCGCTGCGAAGCCATCCACGTTGGTGTAGGTCACAACGGGAATCTCGAACGCGTCGCAGAACTTTACGAATCTTGCCGCCTTCTGCGCGCCTGCGGTTGTGATCTTCCTGTCCGCGTTCGCTACAACACCCGCGGTCTGACCGTTAAATCTGGCAAAGCCGGTGATCATGTCCTTCGCGAAATCCTTCTTCGTCTCGAAGAAGCTGTAGCCATCCGCCAGATCCTTCACGGCAGCTGCCGCGTCTTCGGGATTCGCCGCGATGGCATCGCAAGCTCTGTTCAGATCGTCGGAGCACTCGGCAACTGCCTCATCCTCGTTGTTGGAAGGCAGGATGTCTACGAGTTCTCTGATCTTTGCGAGCACTTCGTCCTCTGCCGCAACGAGATCAACGGAACCGTTCGCTGCCTTGTAAGAAGACTTGGATGTGTCGGTGTTCTTGTTGCCTGCAAGGGCATTCGGGCTGTTGACGAAGAGGCTTGCACTGTCTGCCATGAACGCGAAATCGCTCATGCCCGCTACCAGAGCGAGACCGCCGCCGCAGTTGCCGAATACAGCTGTGATCTGCGGAATGACGCCGGATGCCTGTGCCTGCTTCGCATAGATGGTGCCGAACGCGTTCAGGGCGTCGGTGCCTTCCTGGAGCCGTAAACCTGCGGAATCCAGGAGACCTATGATCGGTGCCCCTGTCTTGACCGCGAGGTCATAGAGACTGGTGATCTTCTTCGCGTGCATCTCGCCGATGGATCCGCCGAGCACGGATGAATCCTGGCTGTACACGAAAACAAGGTTTCCACCAATGGTTCCGTAGCCTGTCACGACGCCATCAGACGGTGTCTGGGCGGGTGTCAGGTTAAAGTTGGTCGCTCTGGCAGTGACGAGCTGGCCGACTTCAACGAAACTGTTTTCATCGAGGAGGGATGTGATTCTCTCACTCGCCTTTGAAGAACTGCTCATACATTAAACCTCCATATGAATTGGTTTTACACAACGGGGCTTTCTTAACAGATTCGTTTGTGATTTTTGTGAAAAGCGCTGCAAAAATGCCGCGTATTATCTCAAAAATCTGTGTACAGAAATATCCGTCAGGGCATAAAAAAAGACCCGTAGCTGCGCTATTCGACAGTATAGCACAGCTACGGGAGATGCGTACAGCATTTCTGTTAAATTTCTAACGAAATATTTCCATACCCGGAAGCACATGCTTTAGGAGACTCAGCGAAGGATTTCGTCCAGATCGGCGGAGCACTTCTGGAGCATGAACGCATAAATAATTGTAGACAGTCTATTTTTAGCTTACGGCATGTCCCAGGCCAATCACATCATTTATATTCCCAGTTTTGTATCGACTTCCTCCTCCGCTTCTTGTTTGAATTCCTCCACCTTTATCTTGTTGAGGGCTGGCAGCTCGGACAGATTGCGGACGCCGAAACTCCGGAGAAACTGCTCTGTCGTCCCGAACAGGATCGGACGGCCGGGGGCGTCCTTGCGGCCAAGTTCCTTCACAAGATCGTAGTCGAGAAGTTTGTTGAGTGCATAGTCAGAGGAAACGCCCCGGATCTGCTCCACCTCCGCCTTGGTGATCGGCTGTTTATAAGCAATAATGGACAGTGTCTCGATCACGGAATCGGATAGCGTGATCTTCTTCGGCACCTTAGCGATGCGGATGAGATTCTGGTACTGGTCGGGTCTGGTCGACATCTGCACGGCTTCATCAAAGCGCTGGATCATGATGCCGGAATCTTCCGCACTGTACTTCTCCGTAAGGCTGTCGATGGCACGGTTGATCTCTTTGTTGCTGCGGTTCAACGCCTTCGCCATGGCCGCGATGTCTACGGACTCGCCCATGGTGAAGAGAATCGCCTCAATCGCCGCCATCAGCTGCGCATCCGTCTGCGGACCTGTGTAGCCATCCACCTCTGTCGCGGTCTTGGAGCTCTCTGTCTCCGCTTCATGATCAGCCACGCGCGAAGGTTCCTGTTCTGCTGTAGTCCTAATGTTCTCCTGATTGGCAGCGCTCGCCGTCCCCTTACTGCCAGACTCTATGTTCTCTTCCTGCATCTGCAAATCCTATCTCTATGAATCTCTATGCGTATGCGCAGCAGTTCAGAACGATAGTTCCGACCTGTCACGCGCTAAATTCCGCTGCCATGGTGCTGGAGGCGTCGATATATCCGATCGTCTCAATCGTGATATCGCCGAACAGCTCATCCTGCTGCACCCTGATGTTGCTGGTCTTGATGAGTTCCAGGATCACGAGGAAAGTCACAATGACTTCGTCGCGGCTGGCGTTGTTTTCCAGGAGTTTGCAAAAACTCGTGCGGCGGTTCTTGTTGAGGTACGCCTTGATGTAGAGTTCCTTGGCGTCGAGGTCTATCGTCTCAGCTTCGATTTTGCCAAAGTGCGACCGCACGGGGTCGACGCGGAATTTCTGCCGCTTTAAGATGTCCCGGAAAATATCGTTCAGCGTCGCCAGTGTCGTGTCTCCGATCAGCTCATCGTAATTGATCGGCGGAATATAGGAGGCGACCTCCTTCGGCAGCTTCTTCGTCCGGTACATGTTGTGGGAGGCCATGGTCTCGCACTCGCGCAGCTCCTGCGCCATATATTTATACATCTTGTATTCGAGGAGTTTCTGCACGAGCTCGTCTCTGGGGTCGATCTCCTCGCCCTGCTCGTCCACTTCCTTCGGCAGCAGCATCCGGCACTTGATGTCGAGGAGTGTCGCCGCCATAACGAGGAACTCGCTCATGACATTCATATCCTCTTCGTGCATCTGATTCACGTAATCCATGTACTGGTCCGTGATCTCTGCAATCGGGATGTCGTAAATGTCCACCTTGTCCTTGTCGATGAGGTGCAGGAGAAGGTCCAGCGGGCCTTTGAATTTTTCCAGTTTGAATTCGAGTTGCTGTGGCATTATCTGTCCTTACATATTCTGACGACCGTGAGCTCTCCGGGGTTGAGAATCCGGATCGGCAGGGTGTGACTGCCAAGCCCGCAGCTAAGGATCATTGTCGCCTTGTGTCCATTTCGGGTGAGCGTATATTCACCGAAACTGTATTTCGGGAAGAGGTGAAGGTCCGGTCCGATGAAGCCGCGCTTCCCCAGCCGCAGGAGGCCTCCGTGGACGTGCCCCGAGAGCACAAGATCCGCGCCCCAGTCCGCGTACGCTTCGAAAAATTTCGGGTTGTGTGCCAGGAGAATCTCGAATTTCGAGGAATCCGCCCGGCCGATCTTCTCCTCCACCGCGTGGGGCGGCAGCGCATAGGGCAGAATCTTCTGATAGGTCTTGCGATCAAGGTCAAGGCCAGTGACCCGCACGTTAGTATCGCTTCCATGAGCGAAAACAGAAGACGTCTCGTTATGCAGTTTCCGAACGCCCGCTTCTCCCACGGCAGCACAGAATTCTTGGTATTGTGGGTGGAACTCTTCGACATTCAGAAGGTAGGATTCGTGATTGCCATCCGCGAGGTAGACCGGATATTTCTTCGTAAGTGCTGTCAGGAGGGAGAGTGCCGCATCCATCCAGCCGGGTGAATTCTGCCGCGCCTTCTTCGAGATGATGAGGTCACCGCCGCAGAGGACGGCATCCGGGTGGATGTCATCAATCGCAGCAAGGAGAGGCCTGTTATGTTCTCCGTACACCTTGGAATGCAGATCCGTGACAAAAACAAAGGTAAGATTCTCTCTTACCTTCGAAGACGGCACGGTATACTCCCTGACGACGAACCGGTGATTGTCTATGACCATCACGATCAGCGCCGCCGCCACGAGGATCGCAAGGATCGTTAGGACGACAAGCCAGCCTGTGCTCATGATGATCATTATAAGATGTCCGTTCCGCGAAAATCAACAATATCTTGTAGAGGCGGATGCATCGGCAGATGCATCTTGCTACCGTATCGCGGGGACAAGGCAAAATTATGTAAAAACCTCCGGTGCAGGCAGGAATGCACTTCCTGTCTGTCCCGGAGGTCGTATCTTCAGAAAAGCTTCCAAAGATTAGTTGTACTTTCTCTTGCGAGCTGCCTCAGATTTCTTCTTGCGCTTAACGCTCGGCTTCTCGTAATGCTCTCTCTTACGGATTTCCTGCTGGATACCAGCCTTTGCGCAGCTTCTCTTGAAACGACGCAGTGCGCTGTCCAGAGTCTCATTCTCTTTTACGATTACGCTAGACATTTCTTCTACCCTCCCTTCAGTCCCTTCAGAATCACATCACGGAGGTCCCGGATGTTTCAGACTGTCTGGGTTTTTGTGCTGCCTCTTCGGAATCCATATCGAATCCCGCCAAGACACAGAAGATATTTTAATAAAATCTTCTCCATTTGTAAAGCGAAATTTGAAATTTCCCGGCCTCTCCGCAGCCGCGGTGTCGAAGCCAGCCTTATTTCGAAAGCTGTCCCTTGAGGGCGGTCTTCGCAAGGGTGAGTGCGCTGTCGATGCCTGCGGGGTTCTTGCCGCCGGCCTGCGCCATGTTCGGGCGTCCGCCGCCGCCACCGCCGACTTCCTTCGCGATCGCCCTGATAAGGTTCCCTGCGTGCGCACCCTTTGCCATCGCGTCGTCGGAAGCCATGGCGATGATGGAAACCTTGCCGTCCTTGTCAGAAATGAGGACAACAACGCCATTCGTCTTCGCCTTCAGGTCGTCGCCGAGGTTCCTCAGCTCATTCATGTCAACACCTGCCACGTGGGCCGCGACGAACTTCACGCCGTTCACCTCTGTGACGTTGTCCATGACATTGCCAAGAGACTCTCTGGCTTCCTTCGCCTTGAGAGACTCGTTCTCCGACTTTGCCTCTTTCAGTTCCTTCTGGAGGCTCTCGATGTGCTCTTTCAGCGTTGCGGGTGTCGCCTTGACGAGCTCCGCCGCCTCATTCATTTCCTTCTCGAGATTCTCATAGTATCTGCGGACATTGTCGCCGGTCAGCGCCTCGATACGGCGTACGCCAGCCGCGACACCGGTCTCGGAGAGGATCTTGAACTGGCCGATCTGCAGCGTGTTCTTCACATGCGTGCCGCCGCAGAGCTCGATGGAGAAATCTCCCATGCGCACCACGCGCACCTTATCGCCGTACTTCTCGCCAAAGAGGGCCATCGCGCCCGTCTTCCTGGCTTCCTCAATCGTCATAACATCCGTCACAACGTCGAGGCCGGCTGCGATTTGCTCATTAACGAGGTCCTCCACCTGACGAATCTCTTCCTTCGTCATCGCCTGGAAGTGTGAGAAATCGAATCTCGTTCTGCCGGCGTCCTGATAGGAGCCCTTCTGCTCCACGTGGGTACCGAGTACCTCGCGCAGCGCCTTCTGGAGGAGATGCGTTGCAGAGTGGTTACGGCAGGTCGCCATGCGCTCCTTCTCATCGACGCGCAGTGTGACCTCGTCGCCGAGCTTGAACATGCCCTTTTTCACCACGCCGATGTGCGCGATCTTGTTGCCGCCGACGTGCTCTGTCGCGGTCACTTCGAAAACACCAGCGCCCTTGCCAAGCGCTTCTCCCGCATCCGCGGTGTCGCTCCCCGCGACAATTGTGCCGGTATCGCCGACCTGACCGCCCATCGTGCCGTAGAAGGGAGTCTCTTCCGTGATGATCGCCCCCTCAACGCCTTCCGAGAGTGCCTCCACGACTTCGCCGTCCTCGCCGAGCGTCACGAGTGCCGTGATCTTCGATGTGGCAGTGAGCTTATCATACCCTACATAGGTTGAGGCAATCGCAGGATCCAGCTGGTCGTAAACTGTCGCGGCATGGCCGGAATAATCCGCCATCTTGCCGGAAGCGAGACGATCCTTCCTCGCCTTTGTTTTCTGCTGCTCCATAGCCGCCCGGAAGCCCGCTTCATCTACGGTAAAGCCCTTCTCTTCCAGGATTTCCTTCGTGTTGTCAAGCGGGAAACCGAAGGTGTCATAGAGACGGAACGCATCCTCACCGGAGAGCTGCTTCTCGCCCTTTGCCGCGAGTGCATCCTCCATCTCGGCCAGGATGTCCATGCCCTGCTGATAGGTTTTCTCGAACTTCTCTTCCTCCGCCTTCACGACAGAGAGGATGAAATCCTTCTTCTCCTCCAGCTCCGGATAGCCGTCTTTGGAAGTCTCAATGACATTCATCGAAAGCGTCGGCAGGAAGGAACCTTCGATGCCGAGCTTTCTGCCGTGGCGCACCGCTCTGCGGATGATGCGGCGAAGCACATAGCCCCTGCCATTGTTGGAGGGCATGATGCCGTCGGAGATCATGAACGTCATGGCTCTTGCGTGATCCGTGCAGATACGGACAGAGACATCCGTCTCCTCCGTGCCGGGCTGCTCGTACTGGATGCCGCCGGAAAGCTCGCAGATAAGATCACGCAGGGACTTCAGGGTGTCGACGTCGAAGATCGAACCTACGTCCTGCACCGCGATCGCGAGACGCTCGAGGCCCATGCCGGTATCAATATTCTTCTGTACGAGGTCCGTGTAATTGCCGTGACCGTCGTTATTGAACTGGGAGAAAACAACGTTCCAGACTTCCATGTAGCGGTCGCCTTCGCCGCCCATGACATCCTCGGGTCCGTTCCCGTATTTCTCACCGCGGTCATAGTAAATCTCGGTGCAGGGGCCGCATGGGCCGGAGCCGTGTTCCCAGAAGTTGTCTTCCTTACCGAACTTGTAAATGTGATCAGCCGGTACGTGCATGTCGTTCAGCCAGATGTTGTAGGCCTCATCGTCATCCACGTAAACAGAAGGATACAGACGGTCCGGATCCAGGCCGACACGCTCTGTCAGGAATTCCCACGCCCACGGAATGGCTTCCTTTTTGAAATAGTCGCCGAACGAGAAATTACCCAGCATTTCGAAATAAGTGCCGTGCCTTGCCGTCTTGCCGACGTTCTCCAAATCACCCGTGCGGATGCACTTCTGGCAGGTCGTGACACGGCGTCTGGGCGGGATCTCCTGCCCTGTGAACCAGGGCTTCATCGGCGCCATGCCGGAGTTGATGATGAGCAGCGAATTGTCGTTGTGAGGTACCAGCGAGAAGCTGTTCAGGCGAAGACATCCCTTCTCCTCGAAGAAGGAGAGGAACATCTCTCGAAGTTCATTTACGCCTCTGTACTGCATGTGTAGTGTCTCCTATCGTCTTTGGGATCATTCCCTGTTAAAACTCGAATTTATCATCGAACCAGACCTTGAGCTCGTCGATCGGCACTCTGACCTGTTCCATGGTGTCGCGGTTGCGGATCGTGACCTGATGGTCGTTCTCGGAATCGAAATCGTAGCAGATGCAGTACGGCGTACCGATCTCATCTTCTCTTCTGTATCTCTTGCCGATGGCGCCGCGGTCATCGTAGTCGATGCGGTATCTCCTGGAGAGCTGTGCAGCCAGCTTCTGTGCGGGCTCCGCGAGCTTCTTCGACAGCGGCAGAACGGCGATCTTGATCGGCGCGATTGCCGGGTGGAAATGCATCACGTTGCGCACGCTTCCATCCGGCAGAGTCTCCTCGTCGTAAGCTTCGCAGATGAAGGCGAGCGTTACACGGTCGCAGCCAAGCGAAGGCTCGATGACGTAAGGAAGGTATCTCTCGTTGGTCTCCTCATCGAAATAGGTGAGGTCCTCACCGGAATACTGCTGATGTCTGGACAGGTCGTAGTCGGTTCTGTCCGCGATGCCCCAGAGCTCGCCCCAGTCAGTGAAGGGGAAAGCGTACTCGACGTCGCAGGTCGCCTTGGAATAAAAGGACAGCTCCTCCTTCTCGTGGTCGCGGAAACGCAGATGCTCCGGTTTCAGGCCGAGCGTCGTCAGCCAGTTCCGTGCAAAGTCCTTCCAGTACTGGAACCACTCAAGGTCCGTGCCGGGCTTGCAGAAGAACTCCATCTCCATCTGCTCGAACTCACGGGTACGGAAGGTGAAGTTGCCGGGTGTGATCTCGTTACGGAAAGACTTGCCGATCTGGCAGATGCCAAAAGGCAGGTGCTTCCTCGAAGTTCTCTGTACGTTCTTGAAGTTGACGAAAATGCCCTGCGCCGTCTCAGGCCGCAGATAGATGGTGTTCGTCGCATCCTCCGTAACGCCCTGGAACGTCTTGAACATCAGGTTGAACTGGCGGATGTCAGTCCAGTGGAACTTGCCGCAGGTCGGGCAGGGAACCTTGAATTTATTGATGAAATTCATCATCTCATCGTTGGTCCAGCCATCGATCGGAGAATCCAGCGCAAGACCGTTTGCCTTCGCGTAGTCCTCAATGAGATTGTCCGCACGGAAACGCTCGCCACAGCCCTTGCAGTCCAGCAGCGGATCAGAGAAACCCTGCAGGTGGCCGGAAGCCTCCCAGGTTCTGGGATTCATCAGAATCGCCGCGTCAACGCCGACATTTGTCGGGCTCTCCTGTACGAATTTCTGCCACCAGGCCTTCTTCACGTTGTTCTTCAGCTCGACGCCGAGGTTGCCGTAATCCCAGGTGTTCGACAGACCGCCATAGATCTGCGAACCGGGGTAGATAAAACCTCTGGAATTGCAGAGAGCAACGATTTTGTCCATTGATTTCTCCATAATAGTTATCCTCTCCTGATGTTTTTATTAGAAATCTTAACAGTTCAGAAATCTATCATATCAACTCTTGCGAGTGATTTACCATGTATTGACTGATTTCGCGATCACGTGAACTTCCGCATTTCCGAAGTCGGTGCAGATTTTATGCTGCGCTATTTGTTTAATATGAGAATCGCCGGTTCCTCCCGCGACACAGCGTCCGCCGGTGTGGCGTTCAGGTCATCTGTCACCTTGAGGTTCTTCGAGGCATACAGAATCTTTTTCGGCACTGTGATGTCCGCGCTGTGCGTGACAATCACGATGTCATTCCTCGAGAGCTCCTCGAAGTCCGCAGAGGTCAGAATCTTCGCACTGTCCTCCCGGTTCACGCCGGACAACACGTAGGACAGATCATACCCCTTCTCCTGTGCGCCCGCGACGGTGCCGTAGTACATCGGGGTTTCATTGAATGCGGCGTAATCCTCCGTCGAGTCATAGTCCAGTGTCAGCACCGCATAACCATTTTCGATCTCGAAATGGTCCTGGCGGATCTTCCTGCCGTCCGCGTTATAGGAGGCAAGGCTGTCTTTGATCGTCTTCGTCAGCTCCTCTTCGCTGTAGTAGTCCTTGTCAAAGGCTTCCACGGAAGTCACCGTGACGCTTCCGTCCTTACGGAAAACAACAGACGCATTCTGCGGCGGTTCCGCCGTCGCGGCAGGCGCCTCCTTCGCGTCATCCTGCCCATCCGGCTTCCTGCCGCAGCGCCTTGCAAGCGCCAGGATCAGAATGAGGAGGATCACGAGCGCAGAGAACCGCACGATTCTCCTGCGCCTTCTCGCGCGCCTTTTCCTGGACATCCGCTTCCTGCGTGGCTTCGTGCTCATTCAACCATACCGATCCATCCCTGTGTTGACGTAATCTTTAATATTCTACACACATCCACAGCATTTGGCAAACACATACCCGTGCCATGTTTGCGGCACCCGTGCAAGAAATTCACGAATCGGAACATCGCGGGACGCCTGCGAGTTGGGAGAACCGCCTCACCTCCCGAGCCCCATCACCCTCATCACTTCCAGGCTCCTGAACTTATGGTGTTCGAAACAGTGGTCCATGTACTCTCGCGCGATTCGGGCGAGCTCGTGCATCGCCTGCTCTTCCAGAGCGAAGCTGTACAGCTTCTGGATCGGCGAAGTAACGATCGTCTCGACCGCCTTGACCGTCGCAGGCAGGAATTTCTGCGGATTTAATAGCCCCGGGAATTCCCCTTCCAGCGCGACCGTCTTGATCTCGAAGATGCTGCGCACCAACGCATTCGGATAGGCTGCCGACTCCAGCGCACGCAGCGACTGATACGTCAATAGCAGCAGCATTGCCTCATCGTTGTTCTCCCTCGTGCACCACTCACAGACTTCCATGAAATACTGTCCGTACATGGATTCCTCAATGTGTGTCCGGAAGAACTCGAAATAGTTGAGAACCCCCGCCTCCTGCAGCGTGTAGGAATTCCTCCCTGCATAGAGCCGGAATCTGCCGAAACAGAAAATGTCCGTCGACGCAACAAGAGAAGATCCCGGTCTTCTCGCCCCTTTGGCGAAAGCCGAGATCTTTCCCATTTCTTTGGTCAGCAGCACGACTCTTCTGTCGTATTCCCCGACCGGCGTCCAGCCAATCACCATGGCTGTCACCTCAATATACGGTTGTTTCATCTCATTCGCTGCCATCGCCGAATTCAGTCCGTATTCGAATCTGCAAAACATCAGGCCTCAGCCACGATACCGTTTCTCTCTGTCTTTGTGATGTGCTGTCGCATGGTGGCAGGATATCAGTAGTCTCCCTCAGTTATCGCCAAGGTCCTGCGGATTGTAGCCGAATGTCTTGAGCGCTCTTGCGTCATCCTTCCAGTCCCTGCGCACCTTGACGTAGAGCTGGAGATTTACCTTAGTTCCGACCATGTTCTCAATGTCGATGCGGGCTGCCGTGCCGATCTTCTTGAGCATTGCGCCCTTCGCGCCGATGATGATGCCCTTGTGCGCTTCCCGCTCGCAGATAATGTCTGCATCAATGTCGCAGACAGGTTCGCCTGAGCGGCCTTTCCTCGTGTGCATCTTGTTGATCTTGACCGCGATGCCGTGCGGCACCTCTTCCTGCAACAGGCGCAGCGCCTTCTCACGGATCATCTCGGCGGCAATTTCCCGCTCCGTCTCCGTCGTCACCATGTCGGGATCATAGAAAGGTTCTCCCTCCGGCAGCTTGTCGAAGATCGTCTTTTTGAGATCCGCAATCCCCATGCCGGAACGGGAACTGACGGGAATGATATCCTTCATTTCACGTCCCGTGAGCTTCTGCCACTCATCGGCATAGCGCGCGATCGTCGGCAGGATTTCAGTCTGGGCGATTTCGTCGCACTTGGTGATCACAATGATGACGGGCGTCTTTGTTTTCGCAAGGAGCTTCAGAATCGCAAGGTCATCCTTCGTAAGGTATGAGACATTGTCCCCGCCTTCTTCCTCTGTGAATTCCGGCGCATGGGTCAGGAGCACCGCAGCAGCCTTCCCGCCATGACGCTTCCCCTTTGTCCCGGAGCGTTTCGCCTCCACGAGCCAGAGGATGCAGTCGACCTCCGGGAGCGTCGACTCCGCCGCCTTGTACATGTATTCACCGAGGCGATCCTTCTCCTCGTGCATTCCCGGCGTGTCCACGAATACAATCTGCCCGTTCTCATCCGTGTAAATCGTCCGGATCTGATTCCTCGTCGTCTGCGGACGGTAAGATGTGATCGCGATTTTCTGGCCGATCAGGGTGTTCATCAGAGTGGATTTGCCGACATTCGGCCGTCCGATGATGGTGACAAAGCCTGCTTTGCTCATACTGTTCCTATCCTCATATCTATAAAACCGATACCCAGTGCAGTCTCAGCACAGCGGCTCGATTGTGCCGAACATCTCCTTCGCCGCTTCCAGCTTCTCACTGCTGCCGACCACGCAGATGACGTCATCCTTCATAATCGCATCAACGAGATCGCCGAGCTTCCGGATATCTTCCACTGTGGCATCCAGGACTTCATCCCTCTCTGCCTGCATATCAGCATCCGAATAGTTCGTGAGATACCCCGCAAGGGAATATCTGCCGTACATGTGCGGCGACAGCGGGCGGTCAAGGCCGGAAACCGTGCCAATCACGTATTTCGTCATCGTCTTCTCATCTGCTTCGAAATGCCGGATGTACTCCCCTGCCTGTTCGAAGACGTCAATTGAGGATGAGAGATGCGGATCGCGGTAGGTGGCGAAATACGCGGTGCCATCCTTCGCAAAGCCCGACATGCAGCCGTACGCACCGCCCTTCACGCGGATTCTCTGCCAGAGATAATCGTAGCCCATGATCACCTTGAGCACGCGCAGTGCACCGGTGTAGACATAACCCTTGTCAAGGAAATTCCCGGCGCGGCAGACATACTGTACCTGTCCCGCCGTGGTGAATCCTTCATTCCGCTTCACGCACTCCGGCACATACGGCGTATCCGCCGCGCCGTCTACCGCAGCCTCCGCGGACAGCGGCAGTTCCTCGCTGCCAAAGAGCTTCCCTGCGAAATCCTCCGCAACAGGCAGCACTTCGTCAATCTTCTCCTCGTCCGTCGTGATATCGAACAGAAGATTCTCTTTCCGGAAGATGAATTCCGCGATTTCTGTCAGGATATCCGGCAGCGCCGATCCTTCCTCGTCGAAGTTGGAGCAGATCTCATCCAGCAGGCGGTAATCTCCGATCCCGTTCACCTCGTCCATGATCTCCGAGGTCGCAGAGAAATACGCCGTCGCCCTGGTGATCGCCGTCACGTGTCCGCTCGCCGGCAGATCCGCTCGCATACCGGAGCGTTCCTCTTCCAGCACCTCGCGGATTCTCGTGGTGTCATCATAGCGCGTCGCGGTCAGGATCTCGCGGATCAGCGCGATGGCTTCCTTCACATTCCCATGCATTGCCTTGGCGTTCACCTCGAACGTCACAAGGTAGTGCTCCGTATCCTTCGCGTCCGTGTACGTGCCGACATTCGCGCCGATGCCGCCGGTCACAATGTTGATCTCGTGATCCAGCTCCGCATAGCTGTAATGCTCCGTCGCGAGGACGCCGAACAGTGTCTTGAAAATCCCGAGGTACGGGAACAGCCTCGCGGGCAGCTTCGAGATGTCGAACAGGAGCGTCATGTAGTCGATATCGCTCGTGAAGATGGGATGTGCCAGAACCTTGAGGTCGCCTGTTGTTTTCTCCACATTAAGATAGGGCAGCGCCTTCCGGTCCAGATCCTTCCGCTCCAGCACAGGGATTGTATCGAGCGCTTCCTTTGTATCCGGGGTCTCCTGCCACCGGCGCAGAGCCGCCGTCTCCTCCGTGATCGCATGCCGCTCCTCGGGTGATAGCGATGCCGCGAACTCCGCCATCTGCGCCTTCAATGCCGCATCCCTTCGCTGCGTCAGCCCGGGCTCCGGCGTCAGCATGACAATGCTCTTGTGTGGATTCTCCAACAGATACCGCCGGATCAGACCCTCGAAATAACCGTTCTTCGCCGCCTCTTTGATCTCGTCAAAATAGCAGGCGATATCCAGATTCGTCCAGACAGCCTTGTCATCGTAGAGCCAGGTATCCAGCACGTCGAGACCGAAGACCAGCCCCTTCGGATAGGAGCCGAAATCCGCCTCGCGGTAGTGGAACTCGTAGTAATTGATCCCCGCGAGAATCGACTTCTCATCGAGACCGTTCTGCGCCAGATGCTCCAGCGTTTCGCGGATCGTCGCAAGGAACTCCTCTTTCTGCTCGCGGTCCGCGTACTTCGCCGTGATGCTGTAATACGGCTGCATGATACCGGAATCATAGAGAGAGGAAACGTCCTGCCCGATGCCCTTTTTGCGCAGCGCTTCCTTGACCGGCGCACCCTCCGCGTCGCAGAGAATGTAGTCCAGGATCTTGAAACCGAGATTGTCCTTCGCATTGCCCTCGACGGGGATGTGATAGTTGAGGGAGAGGTAGGTCTTGCCCTTCGTATCCTCGCCTTCCATCACAGAGTACGGGTACTCCTCCTCCCGCGGCGCAGAAAAAGCAGGCTCCGCTTTAATCTCCGAATCCACTTGCAGCTCTTCGTACCGCGACAGATATTCGCTGTCGAGATACCTGAGGCGCTCCGCCATATCCATGTCGCCGTAGAGATAAATGTAGCTGTTGGAGGGATGGTAATACCGTCTGTGGAAGTCCAGATAATTCTCATAGGTGAGCTGTGGGATGGCCTCCGGATCGCCGCCGGAAACGATGGAATAGGTCGTGTCCGGATAGAGCGATGCCAGGATCTTGTCGTTCAGCACATCGTCCGGGGACGACATGACGCCCTTCATCTCGTTGTAAACGACGCCGTTCACCGTGATCGGGGAATTATCATCGAAATTGCCGTTCTCGTCAGCGACCGCCTCATAGTGCCAGCCTTCCTGACGGAAGATGTTCTCTTCGGTGTAAATGTTGGGATGGAAAACCGCGTCCAGGTAGACGTGCATCAGGTTGTCGAAATCCTTCTCATTCGTGGAGGCAACCGGGTACACCGTCTTATCCGGATAGGTCATGGCGTTGAGGAAAGTATTAAGAGACCCCTTCACCACTTCGATGAACGGATCTTTGACCGGGAAATCCCTGGAGCCGCAGAGCACCGTGTGCTCAATGATGTGCGCCACGCCCGTTGAATCCTTCGGCGGCGTGCGGAAACCGATGTAGAACACCTTGTTGCTGTCTGCATTCGGAAGGATCGCGATGCGCGCTCCCGTCTTCTGGTGCCGCAGAACGTAGCTGTCGGAATTGATGTCGGGAAGGAAGCGGTGTTCTGTGATCTCGTAGGCGCCGAGCGCGCGGATCTCTTCTTCCGTGATGGTCTTTGCTGTGGAAACTGTCTTCTGCTCCGTCATGTATTGATGTCCTTTCAGGGCAAGAGCCGCGGCTGGTTCACCACGGCCGCGCCTGCCTGCATTTATTCTATCATAAAGATGGAACGTGGGAGTTCTGGTGATCTTACCAGGATTAGAGAGATGCGAATACAGAAATAGTGGATTAGAGGGGAGTCGAACCCCTGTCCAAAAACCCATTCAGTGTACTTCTACTATCATAGTCGGTTCTTGCGCCTTACGGCAGTTCCCGCCGGATGAGAGAACAGACAATCTCAGTCCTTAAGTAGCTCCTGATACGCCCACGGGTACGAAGCACTCCCCGCGTCGTTTCCTGCTAATTTGACGCCGTATCTGCAAAGAGCAGGTGCTCTGCAGGCGACGCCGGCTGCAATTAAGCAGCCAGAGCTAATGTATTATCGTTAGCGTTTATATTTAGGTTTGCCGTTTAACGATCGGCTTCGGATAGCTTCTCCACCTGCAAGATCCCTGTCGAAACCTTTACTAACCCATGCAAGCGAAAACATCAGGCGTCTATATTTGTTATGTCCGCCTGATACTTAATATCATAACATTTCCATGGTGAAAATCAATGAACTGCCCATGAAATATCTATAAATTCAGCCCTTGTAGACGGCCTTGTAGTTCTGCTCCGCTTCTCTCTTCAGGTCGTTTTTCTTCAGCGACTCGCGCTTGTCGTAGGCGTGTTTGCCTCTCGCGAGACCGATCTGAATCTTGCAGCGGCCGTTTTTGAGATAAACCTCGAGCGGTACGATCGTGTAGCCCTTCTGCGCCACGGCGACACCGAGCTTTAAGATCTCGCTCTTGTGCAGGAGGAGCTTCCTCTTGCGCAGCGGATCTTTGTTGAAGATGTTGCCCTTCTCGTATGGGCTGACATTCATGCCCTCAATGAAGGCTTCCCCGTTCTCGATATCGACATACGCTTCCTTGACCGACACTCTGCCCTGACGGATGGATTTGATCTCCGTGCCATAGAGCTCGATGCCACACTCATATTTCTCTTCGATGAAATAGTCGTGGTATGCCTTTTTGTTGTTCGCGACCAGCTTGATGCCGGCGTCTTTTTCCTGTTTAGCCATAATGTATTCGTAATCGTGAGGAATCTGTTCCGTACAGCCCGAAGCAAAAGCCCCAGGGCTTGCCTCTCTGTGCGTGCCAGGGGAAATATTCAGCAGGCAGGTTCACGATTTGTCGCCATTGCGGTTCCTGCCCCTGCCGCGGCGGCGCGGCTTCCCCGTGTGTTTAATGTAGGCGGAGCCGTCAGGCCTGAGGCGCTTGGGCTTGCCATTCTCAGCAAAGTCTTTCGGCGAGCCATTCTGGCTTGCGTCCGCGCGCTCGTCCACACTCTGCTTTCTGCCGGACTTGCGACCAGATGATCTGTTCTGTCTAGCGCCCCTGCGATCGTCTGCGCGCCGTCTGCCGGATTTGCTGCCAGATGATCTACCCTGATGGCCGGACACGCGGTCGTCCGCGTTTCGCTGCTGCTCCGCGACCCTGGCGGAATCTATCGCGTGGGATTTCTCCTCGCCCGCGAGAACGAAGTCAATGGTACGCACAACAGTATCTGCCGCGGCGCAGAGTACTCTCACCTTCTGGCCCAGCTCGAACGTCCTGCCGGTGCGCTGTCCGTAGAGAATGTACTGTTTCTCATCGAAAATATAGTAGTCATCCCGCAGCTCCCCGATCGGCACCAGACCCTCGACCGTGTTCGGCAGCTCCACGTAGAAGCCCCAGCCGGTGATGCCGGAAATGACGCCGTCGAACTCCTGCCCGATGCGCTCCTGCATGTACTCGGCCTTTTTCTGTTTATCCGTCTCGCGCTCCGCTTCATCGGCGCGGCGCTCCATGTTGCTGGACTGTTTGCAGACATTCGGAAGGATCGCGTTGTAATGCGCCTTCCTCTTCTCATCCAGCTGACCGCGCAGATATTCCTTGATGATCCTGTGGATCTGCAGATCCGGGTAGCGCCGGATGGGGGACGTGAAGTGGCAGTAATATTTCAGCGCGAGACCGAAGTGACCGCCGCAGTCCGTCGTGTACTCCGCGCGCTGCATACTGCGCAGCGTCATCACGGAGATCATCGCCTCTTCTTTCCTGCCCTTTAACTTCTCCAGAAGCGCCCGGATTTCCTTCGGGTGAATGTCAGCCGACGCGCCCTTTAACTGGTAGCCGTAGGCACGGATGAATTCCTTCAGCTGATCGATCTTCTCCCCGGTCGGCTGCCCGTGCGTCCGGTAAACAAAAGGCAGCTGCAGCCAGTAGAACGTGGACGCGACCGTCTCATTCGCGAGGATCATGAAATCCTCGATCATCTGTGTCGCTTCATTTCTCTCGTGCTCCACGATATCGACGGGCCTGCCCTTCTCATCGAGGATGATCTCACTCTCACGGAACTCGAAGTCAATGGAGCCGCGCTCATCCCTTCTCTTCTCGAGAAGTTTCGCAAGGCGCCTGCCGCGCCGCAGCAGGCGGTCAAGCTTCTGCAGTTTCGTCTCGAACCCGCGCTTGCCTTCCGTGATGCCCTGCATTTCAAGTGCCTTCCGGATCTCACTGTCATCGTGATCTGTGAAAAGCTTCATGACTCCGGGGTAAGAGAGCTTTGCGCTCGAGTGAATGACCGTCTCCGCGATGCGGGAATCCGTGACGGCGCCATTCTTGTCCAGCTCCATGATACACGAGAGCGCATAGCGGTCCTCGCCCTGATTGAGCGAGCAAATCCCGTTCGAGAGCTCATGAGGCAGCATCGGGATGACGCGGTCGACGAGATAGTTCGACGTCGCACGCCGGAATGCCTCCTGATCCAGAGGCGAACCCTCCCTCACATATTCCGAAACGTCCGCGATGTGCACGCCCAGCCGGTAGCCGTTCGGCGTCGTCTCAACCGAAATCGCGTCGTCAATATCCTTCGTATCCGGCCCGTCGATCGTGACAATCGGAACCTTGCGCCAGTCCTCTCTGGTCTTCTGGATCGCGGCGGGATACCGGTTGCTGCGGATTCTGGCATCCGCTTTCTCGTTGTACTCGATGTGATCGGGGATGTAGCGCTGCACCTCCTGCTGCACCTCGTCCGGGAAAACAACAGGCAGGTCGTAGGCACGGATGATGGAAAGGATGTCCACGCCCGGATCGTCGATGTGTCCCAGAATCTCCACGACCCTTCCCTCGGGATTGCGGTTCGCAGAGCCGTAGTTCGTCATTTCGATCACGACCTTGTGACCGTCCACCGCGCCCATCGTATCCTGTCGGTTGATATAGATCTCATAGGGAATCTTCTTGTTATCCGGTGTCACAATGCCGGAGCGGCGTCCGCGCTCGAATGTGCCGACGAGCTTCGTAATGCCGCGGGCGAGGATCTTGATGACCTCCGCCTCCTGGCGCCTGCCGTCTTTCCCTCCGGGGACAATATTGCCGTCGAACGTCGGTAAGAGTTTCACCTCCACCGTATCGCCGTAAAAGGCGCCGTTAATCTTGTCCGGCGGAATGAATAGATCCTGCTCCAGTCCCTCGACCGTCACGAACCCGAAGCCCCGCGAGTTCGAGACGAACGCGCCGCTCATATAAGTCTCGGAAGGCCGCTTTGGTTTCGGCCGGCCTGATGTTTTCGCAGTAGTATTATTCAATCGCTTATCTTTCTCCGGAACACTCCGGCTTATCGCATATCTTGCAGCAGAGCTGCTCGATGAACGTTGCCCGTCGAATATAGCTATTCTCCAGGCTATCACACAAAAACAGCGCCCCTTGGTGTAAAGGGCGCCGCGCGAATACATAGTCAGATGAAGATCAGAACAGCTGCATGTTCAGCAGCAGGCAGACCACGAAGAAAACGACACACAAAATCGTCGTTGCCTTCACGAGGCGTCCCTCCATGGAACGGCCTTTATTCTTGCCCCAGTAAGTATCAGCTGCTCCGGCAATGGCGCCCAGCCCCTGCGACTTGCCCTCCTGCATCAGTACGATGGCAGTCAGTACAATGCTGATCAGAATCAATGCTACGGTTACAAGAGTACGAATCATCTGAATTATCTTCCTTACACTAAATTCACCGGTGCGGATCGCCCGCCCGTTTCCATACTTTACGAATGATAACATACCCGCCCTGTCGAATCAAGAAAAATCAGAATATTGCCAAGAAAATGTTTGACTTTGCAGGAACAGACTCGTATCATATATCCGTATGTGCCGGAAGTCGTAAGTGTCACGTATAAAGGCACATTCCGTATACGCCGGAAGTCGCAAGTGTCACGTATAAAGGTGTATACCCACAACGAATAATATAAAATCTTATACCAGATCAATCACGGAGGTAACACCATGGCTAACATCAAGTCCGCCAAGAAGAGAGTTATTACCAGCGCCAAGAAGGCCGCTGCCAACAAGGCTGTTAAGACAGGCGTCAAGACAGCAGTCAAGAAGGTCAACGCAGCAATCGAGGCTGGTGACAAGGCTGCCGCTCAGGAAGCATTAAGAGCTGCCGAGTCCACCATCGACAAGGCTGAGCACAAGGGAGTCATCCCTCAGAACACAGCAAGCCGTAAGGTAAGCCGTCTGTCCGCTAAGGTTGACAAGCTGAACTGATCATTATTGATCCTGATATAACGAAGCACTTCGGGCCCTCTCCCCGGAGTGCTTTTCTTTTACCCATTCCGTCGGCACTTCCCGGTCGGCCACTGCTGTCCCGATGACACCGATCATCGGGTCAATCGGCCACTTTACGTCATTAAAATGCGCGTAGCCTTCCCGAATCGGAATGATCTTGCTGCGCAGCTCCATCATCGGCCAGTACGGGCCTTCATCCGTCATCGTGCAGCACACGCCGTGATCCGCCACCCGGATATCCAGAATATCCACTGCGATGACGTCTCCCGGCTCCGCGCCTTCCACATACAGCGGACTCGTCGCAGGATTTGCACTCGACTCATCCAGATGCGCCATCGTGTCTCTCTCACTCTGAATCTGTCCGTTGAAACAGTCCACCGTATTGAACTGTACAATTTCTCCGCTGACGACACTTGCCACAGGTTCCGCATCCGGCTGGAATTTCACACTCCACTGGTCCAGAATAGTCATGTCTAGTTGTCTCCCTGTCTGTCCACGTTACTAATCTTCATGGTTATACCGAGTGCCGCGTATTTTGTGGCACCCATGAGAAAAAAATCGCTCAGGCAATTTCTCGCGAGTCGGGGCATAGAGCCTTGCGATGATTGTACCGTGAGGCAGGGAGAAATTGAACATATTTTTGATTCCACTGCTAAGTATTTGATACATGTCGATACGGATAGCCTGTAACTTGCATTTGTCTATCAGAACGCAACCTCGACGCCATTCACACAGGCGCCGGTAATGCCGCGTGCTGCAAGATTCGCCTTATCCGCCGCGCTGATGTTCAGCGCGAAAGCCTTCGCTGTGGTAGTCGGAGCGGTGATGGTGATAAGACCACCGACATTGTTCGATACGGTAAAAGGCACGAGTCCAGTCGGATCCTCCAGCGCAAATGTAGCGATGGCAGCCGCATTCTCATCGGTAACCACGGCGAAATATCCGTTGGCGAAGGTTGTGACCTGCCCGACAGGATGCGTCGTGAATACCAGCTGCGCCGCCGTGTCCGCTACTCTCGTATCCGGGATCACGATTGTGGTGTTGTCGACATCCGACGTGCCGCCGGATACAGGTGCAGGAACTGTCGGCACCGGAATCGGAGCCGGAACCGGCACGATTGGCGTTGCGGGAATCGGCGCTGGGGCAACCGGAGCTGTCGGAGCCGGTTCCGCTGCGGTAGGCTTGCCTGCCTGCCTCGACGGTCTGCCATCGGTCGGGCCACCGTCCTTGACAACCTTCAGATTGATGATGTCATAACGCCCATCCGAAACCTGTCCGTTGTAGACCACAATTCTGACATTGTCCGCCGTCTCATTGGCGCCGCAGATCAGCGTTGTCATCTCCGAATAATTGTTGTCATCGGAGCCGCCGTGATACGCGACCCTCGTCATCTTATCCGTGTTGTCGAGCACGATGATATGGATGCCGCGGGTCGATACGATCTGGAACGTCATCTCCTCGCCGGGCGCCAGACGAGGATACAGTTTCTGGAAATCAAACCAGTTCGTGTGATTGGTCTCCGCAGCTGCAGCGATGCCAAACGTCATGCTGAGCACCATGACCAGTGCGAGCAGCCAGCCTGCTCTTTGCGCAAATCTTCTCATGATCTTACCTCCCAATCATTGTTCGTATGAATCCCCAACACTGCGATTGTTGTCGCGCAATGCCTGATTCAAATGATTCAGATCAGGCATTTATACCTGACAACTTGCGTATTAATCATAATTCATCCTGACTGTTCCATGCAACCATATCTTAATAGCTGATTTATACATTTCCGTCGGGTCGCAGCTCGCGTGAGCGCAACATGTATCCTCCGGCCTTATCGCATAAGAAAACAGGCAGTATCACCGAAGTGATACCGCCTGTCTGTTATTTGTACTTATTTCCAGTGCCGCATATTTCGCGGCACCTGATACATGCGAAATCCGCGCAGGCGGTTTCGCATGTATCGCGTCCTCGGGGGCATTCATGGCACCGAGCACAGTACGCAAGGGACGCATCGGCGTTCCTACCGTACTTGTTATCCTGCGAAGTTGATGACCGGATCCTCCGGCTGTGCCGCCGGTTCGACGGAAACCGCGTGGAGCACGATGCCTTCGCCCCCGTACGGGTCGAACGCTTCCTTCTCCACATCGGCCGTCACCGTCACCCAGTCCTTCTCTTTCAGATCGGAAGAATTGTCGTACTGGCATGCGTAGCCAAGGAACTGCATGTCCTGCGCGCAGCAGGTCATCGCCATGCGGCCGGGAACGAAATACCCCTTCGGGAAGCCGTCGGGTACCGCCACGAGCCCCTGATAGCGAATCTTCTTGCCGGCGTATCTGTCGGGATGCTCCATGGCGTCCAGATACCATATACCATAATTCAGGCCCTGCAGGTCGATGACATCCTGATTGATGTCGAATGGAAGATCCTCCTCGGTCGTCATGTCGATTTCGCCGTTGGCGTCCTCGAAAATCAGCTCTGCCTGCTGGCATATAGCCTGAACGTTCCTCTTGTATTTAACCAGCGTCTCTTCGTCGATGTCGTCGCAGCGGTTGAACATGACGAGCTCGGAATTCTTGAGTTCCTCGAACAGAAGGGATCTCATCCCGAGGTTCTGGTAATACATACCGAACGTGGAGGCGTCAATGCAGGTGATCTGCTGCTCCAGCATCATCGCGTGCGGCAGACGGAACTCCTTGAAATTCCACATGCCATTCCACTCGATGAGGATACGCTCCGGCTGATATTTCGCATTCAAAGCCATAAGAGCTGCCGGAGTAAACTCTTCGGCATTCTCAATGACTACCTTGTCCGTCCTCGTCTGGTCAAGGAGCGGTTTCGAGAACTCCACCTCGCCCTCTTCACAGAGGATGAGGAGGGTTCTGCCTTTTGTCTGGAAATAGGGCTGTCCCAGTGTGTAAGCAAAAAACGATGACTTGCCGCTCTCCAGGAAGCCGTTGATAACATATACGGGGATTTTATCTGCCATAATGGTGTGCCTCCCTGCTTAATTCTTCGCGATCTTCCAGAGTGTCTCCAGGTTGTCCTGATTCAGCTCGGAACCGATCACGCAGATTCTGCCGGTGACAT
The DNA here is from genome assembly GCA_900107575.1 of Lachnospiraceae bacterium NK3A20. Classification (GTDB taxonomy): domain Bacteria; phylum Bacillota; class Clostridia; order Lachnospirales; family Lachnospiraceae; genus CAG-791. The sequence continues at coordinate 39,716 of FNQX01000013.1, forward strand.
CGGCAGATCCGGTACGGACATCCACCTCTTCCGGGGTGAAGTCGAAATGAATCCACTGACCGTCCGCAGACGGCAGCATGCCCTTGGAACGGAGGACGAAACCGTACTTGTCGCGGTCGTTCAACGCGTTCAGGCGCTCTCTGACCTGAGCCTCCGTGTATTTATTCGGAGTCTCCATGCCCCAGCTCTTGAAAATGTCATCCGCGTCATGGTGTTCATGATCGTGGTGATGATGCTCGTGGTCATGCTCCTCATGGTCGTGGTGATGTTCGTGATCGTGTCCATCATGATCATGGTCATGATGGTGCTCGTGCTCTTCGTGCTCATCCTTATGATCGTGATGATGGTACTCATGGTCATGCTCCTCATCCTCATGATCGTGGTGATGGTGATGCTCATGATCATGCTCGTCATCCTCATCGTGATGATGCTCGTGTGCACGGTAGACGGTGTTGCCATCCTCGTCCGTGATCTTCTCTGCCTCTTCATCATGGTGATGATGGTGATGCTCCTCTTCGGAAGCCATAACCTCCGCGAGAATCTCCTTCTGCAGATCCGACTTGCCCTCGAAGGTGTCGAGAATCTGCTGCCCGGACAGTTCATTCAGCGGTGTTGTGATGATCGTCGCCTTTGCGTTGAGACCCTTCACGATCTCTACTGCCTCGTCGATCTTATCCTGGGAAGCCTTGTCCGCGCGGGTGATCACAACCGTGCCGGCGTTCTCGATCTGGTTGCGGAAGAACTCACCGAAATTCTTGCTGTAGAGCTTTGCCTTGGACGCGTCCACGACCGTAACCGCGGAATTGAGCTGCAGATCAGGAATGGACTTGGCCGCGTTCTCAATGGCGCGCATCACATCGTCCAGCTTGCCAACGCCGGAGGGCTCGATGAGGATTCTCTCGGGCGCGTACTGCTCCATCACCTGGCGCAGCGACGCTTCGAAATCGCCGACCAGCGAGCAGCAGATGCAGCCCGCGTTCATTTCGCGGATCTGGATGCCAGCCTCCTTGAGGAAGCCGCCGTCAATACCGATCTCACCGAACTCATTCTCAATAAGAACGACCTTCGTGCCTGCCAGCGCCTCACTGATCAGCTTCCTGATCAGCGTTGTCTTGCCTGCTCCGAGGAATCCGGAGATGATATCTACTTTTGTCATAAGTTGTTAACCGCCTTTCTGTAATGAATTATGACAGGAATCGCCCGAAGGCGTATCAGTCTGTATCAGTGGTGTGTGCGGAAATAGTCGACCGCTGTGTTGCCCGGCGCGCAGACAATGCTGCCGTCCGCCTCTGAAAGAGCAAGTCCCAGCCAGTAACCGGTCTTTGCGTAGATCCCGGTGCCCGGCGCGATGTCAGCGTCTGTGGCCTCAATCAGCATGACGTTCTCATCAAACCCTTCCTGCTGCCGGCTGCGGTCAAGGAACGAGCCTTCTGCGAGCTTCTGGTTTCCCTGATCCTCCTGGAAAACAACAGGCGTTCCTACCTGCATCTGGTACAGCACGTTCTCACTGAAATATACGCTGTCCTTGCCGTTCACCTCACACTCCAGCACGCCGATGCCCAGTGTCTTGTCCGCGTTATTGAAGGAAGCCTTTGCGCTCGTGCCGTCTCCAAACGTGATGACAGCGCTGCCGTCCAGCTCCTTCGCCGCCGCGGCGATCTCGTAGGTCGTCAGAAGGTAAACCGTGTCAGTGTCCTTCTTCTTCCCCGCAGGGGAGACTTGCATGATCGTGGCGTGGCCTGCTATTTTCCCAGCGGATACGAGGGCCTCCGTTTCGGAGAGGTTCGCTGTAAGCTCCTCCACAGGCAGTTCCTTCGGGCCTGAGATCACGCCGGTATTCACGAGGATCACACGCAGGAGAAAGAGCGCGATCACGACGGCGGTGAGGTACAGGAGACGCTTCCTCTTCTGTTCCGGTGTGGATTTCGATCCTGACATAAGGTTAGTCCTTCATCCGCGATTGATAACAATAATGTGAGCAGGGCGATAAGCCGGGTTATGTCGTTGGACGATCATCTTTCTAGGGCCTGCGTTGCCACAGGTCTCGAGCGGCCTACCTGGATACGAACCGGGCCGGTTCATGGTATCCTTATTCGGTCTTGCTTCGGATAGGGTTTACATGGCTGCACGCATTACTGCGTGCACGGTGGTCTCTTACACCGCCTTTTCACCTTTTCCGCACAGAGTGCGGTAGTTTATTTCTGTTGCACTTTCCCGGGAGTCGCCTCCGCCGGCCGTTAGCCGGTATCCTGCCCTGTGAAGCCCGGACTTTCCTCACGCGCACCGTTTCCTTACATGCGCCCGCGATCGTCTGCTCTGCTCACAGTGCTATAGGATAGCACACAAAATTAGATTTTGCAAAATCAATTTCTACATAAACACAGAGAAGGCGCACCAGCTCCCATCCCATCCACGGAACCTTCCACGGCAAGATCGGTCATAACCCTATAGTACGCGGGTTATAGCCGATCTCGCCGTGGCCTTTCCTGGTGGATTCGATTGGGAGACGGTGTGCCTTCTCTTGCGCCGACCGAACTGTAGATATCCGAGGAGCAAACCGCCCTTCGTTGCCTTGATGACTCGTTTTGGACATTTTGAAGTAATAGTACCTTAGGGCATATCTACTTTTACTTGAAATCCTGCTTTTCCTCATACCGGGAAGCAGCCGCCGCCCACGAACTCTCTGCAAATGGAGTTCGACGGCACGCTCGCGGTGTCGACACCGACGAAATAGTCAAGGAACTTCAACAGGCGCTTCGCCTCATAGTAGGCGTGATCCTGTTTGCCCACGCTGTAGAGCAGCGGCTCCGCGAATTGTTTCAGCACCGACTGCTCGTAGATCAGCACGGAATTGAAAACAGCATCGACATTGTTCTGGAACGGGAAGATGTATTTCTCCTCTCCGTCGCGCACTTTTTTCCACTCGTTGATCGTCATGCTGGCAGTCTTTGCCCGCGTTCTGGCGTCGCGCACGATGCGGCGCAGCAATCTCGTGTCCGAGGAAGGAATGCGGTTGTGCTCGTCAATGTTGAGAGACGTCAACGCGCTGATGTAGATCCGGAACTTGCTCTCTTCCGGGATGTCTCTCGTAGAGAGAGGATTCAGCCCGTGGATGCCCTCGATCACGAGGATGTCATTGTCGCCGAGGCGGAGCTTCTCTCCATTATATTTGCGCTTGCCGATCTTGAAATCGAAGGTGGGCAGCTCAATCTCCTCACCGTCCAGAAGATCATTCAGATCTTCATTGAACTGGTCCAGGTCGACCGCCTCGATCACGTCGTAGTTGTAATTGCCGTCGATGTCGATCGGTGTCTTGTCCCGGTTGACAAACCAGTTGTCCATTGAGAGAATGTGCGGCCGCATGCCGAAGCTGCGCAGCTGAATCGAGAGCCGGTGCGCGAACGTCGTCTTGCCGGAGCTCGACGGCCCCGCGACGAGGACGAAACGCACGTCCTTGCGCTCGAAGATCTGTTCCGCGATGTCACCGATTCTACGCTCCTGCAGTGCCTCCTGGACCAGGATCATATCGCTGATGTTGCCTTCACATATTTTCTCATTGAGGTCACCAACCGTAGCGATGTCGACGAGCTCCCCCCACTCCGTAGACAGCATCAGCTGCTCGTACAGCCTTGGCTGATCCACGAACTCGGTGAGCGTTGTCGGATCCTCCTGCGACGGCAGATTCAGAAGGAGACCGTCCTTGTAGGCCTCCACCCGGAACAGATTCACATACCCGGTCGAAGGCAGCATGTAGCCGTAATAGTAGTCGTAGAAGCCGTCCAGGCTGTAGACATTGATCGTCGAACTGTTGCGGAAGCGGAACAGCTTCTCCTTGTCCGTCATCCCCTGGTGGTGGAACAGTGAAACCGCGTCGTCGATGGGGTACGTCTTCTTGCCGATTGGCAGATTCCGGTCGATGAGGACCTGCATCTTGCGGTTCAACTCCTCAACGAACTCATCCGTGATCTCGACCTCGTCTCCGAGAATCGAGCAGTAATATGCATTGCCGAGCGTGAACTCGACTTTCACGCGGAAGGTGCGCTCCATTTCCTTTGCGAGTTCGCTCGCCGCCCTGACCATGATCATCGTTGCGGTACGGCAGTAAGCCGCGTGCCCCGCTGAATCCTTTGTCGTGATGAGGGAGACCACGCCGTCCTTCTCCAGGCGCTTGTTCAGCTCCCGCATCTTGCCGTTGAAATAGACGAGCGCGATCGTGTCATGATATTTTGGCTGGAATTCCTCGACGATCTTCTCGTAGCTGGTTCCTTTGTCATACTGTCTCTCGTGACCATCCACAAATACTGTTGGCATAAGAATCCCTCCCCGTCTATCTATACTTCATAAAACGGCTCTTTTTCCTTCGCCGTGACGACACTCAGCTGCGGCAGCTCCCTGCCCAGATATTCCTTCATATAAGGCACGAAGAGCTTCTCGATCCCGTAGTGTCCCGCATCAATGACCGCGATACCCTTCTCGTTGGCGTCGATCCCGACGTGATGCGTGATGTCTCCCGTGATGATGACGTCCGCGCCCGCCTTAATGGCGCAGTCGATCTCGTCTTTCCCGGATCCAGGCAAAACAGCAGTCATCACGATTGGCTGTTCCGGATCTCCGTAATATCTCACGTGGGGGATGTGGAAGGTTTCCTTGACGTACACAGCCAGCTCCTGGAGTGTCATGTGCTCCGGCAGTTCACCGATGCGTCCCAGCCCCTCGTGCGAGATACTGTCCTCGTATGTCACCTCCAGCACATCGGGATTCTGGAGCTTCAGCTCATCGGAGGCTTCGCTCGCCATCCCCATGACGTCGAAATTCGTATGCATGGCATAGCAGCTGATATCGCTTGCGAGCATACGCACGATGCGTTTGCCGACATAGTCCTCGTTCGTCACCCTCTTCACACCACCGAACAGGAGCGGGTGATGTGTGAGGATGAGGTCAGCCCCGACGCGGATCGCGTCCTCGACAACCTCCGAGGTGCAGTCGAGCGCAAGATACACCGTCCGAACATCCTTATCCGTGCGGCCTGCCTGCAGTCCGACGTTGTCCCAGTCCTCCGCGAAAGACGGCGGACAGAATTCTTCGAGTAATGAGATGATGTCGCTGAGAATCATAGGAAGATACACTCCTTGCCAGTAGTACCCCGCACCGCAAGCAGGCGTAATCCACTGCCCGGCGCAACTTTCATGATAGTGCTCTAGTAAATATGGATACGTTATATCTTACTACATCTTATCCAATCAGTTATCAATTTAAGATCAATCTCGAAAATCTTCGCATTCATAGTCGAAGGCTTGTTCGATCGATGTTCTTCCGGCGTGCTGCTTAAAGTCCTTTCTCCCGAAGCTCCCCGTGCTGTGCCCCGATAGTGAAGCTCATCTTTCCGAAGCGCTCCGTGCTATGCCCCGAAAAGGGTATGGCTCGGCTTCTCACTCCAGATAGTGGAAGATAAACAGCAGGATCTGCAGCATTCCAATCTCACTCTGTATCTCCTGCAGCCGCGCAGCGGCGTTCTGGCTGCTGCCCGGTGCCGCGCGCAGCGTCTGGAAGATCTCGATCTTCGCCTTCAGCGTCCTGACGATATAGCGATGCAGCGTCTTGTCCTGATCCGCGATGAGACATGGTCCGTAGTCGATCTCCGCCATATGCTGGAATTCCGGGTCGGTCAGGATCGAGCGGACACTCTTTGCATCCACCCTTGCCTCACGCAGCTTCTCCTCCGGCAGGGCGGCTGTCTCAACCGCGAGCGCATCCCACAAAGGATGTCTGGTCTTTGCCCCCGGCACGCAGTAGAGAATCGGATAGAACTTCCCCTCCTCTTCGATGAGCCGCTCATCCGTGATGCCGTAGTCGTTTCTCATCAGCCAGTCGCGGACAACCCACGGCTCGGAATGCGGTGAGAGGATGAGCTGCCGGAAGGAACGCGGCTTCTCCTCTGCGTTTTCCAGAATGGACTCCATGTGGATCCCGCCCATGCCGGCAATGATCAGGGCATCCGCATCTCCCGGCTCGAACTTCTCCAGACCATTTGATTTCCTGATCTCACAGGCAGCTTCGAGCCCCACGAGCGAGAGGTTCTGTCTTGCGATCTCCAGCGGACCGTCCGCCACATCCATCGCGAGCGCTCTCTCTATTCTCTTCTCCTGCAACAGGTAGATGTCCACGTGCGCGTGGTCGCAGCCGACGTCACAGACGACACTCCCCCCGGGCACCATATCGCAGATCGCCTGCAGGCGCTTACTTAGTTTAATAGACATAGATTATTACTCATACATCCGCATCTCCATGAATTTGCTCCCAGACCTACGGTAGCCGCTGCAGGTGAAATTCGCGAAAGCAAATTTACCTGAGGACCGTCAGCAGAGACATTCACATCAATACTGACAATCTGCGCGTCATGCATCGGCATGACACGCAGATTTTTCTTATGAAACACGGAACTGCGCCCGCTGTATCGCCTGCAGCTGCCGTTTCGCCGTGAGAATCTCCTGGAAATTCGTGCTGCCGCCGTCTTCTCGTTGCATCGCGCGCGCAAGGCTTGCGTTCTTCACAGCCAGGATGACATCCTTCAGCGCCTTCTCCCGCTCCGCCTTGTCCGTGATGCCGGGGATCCTGGTTGCGAACATTTCCGCCGCTTCCTTCTGATCCTCTTCCTCATCGAAAATGCCGATCACACTCGCGGGGGAAACGCTGGACGCTGCCGACAGGGAATCACTCGGTTCGCCGCCCGGTGTCACGCCGCTGGCCGCGTTCAGCTCGTCGCCGAAATGCCGTTCCAGCATGGCGAAATACTTTGTCGCCGCCGTGCGGTACACACCTTCGTCGAAATCCGACGGCTGAATATAATTCCTGATCTGCAGATACAGCCCCGGCTGATCCGAGAGCCAGGTGAGGAGGAGCCTCTCATTGCGCCGAAGGCCCCGTTCCACCGCCGACAAGCGCTTCCCTTCTGTCGGTGACTTCGGTTTCGGCTTTGCTGTGTTCTGCGGCCGCATGTGCACGGCATCCGGCATCCCGCCCGGGGTCCCCGCGCCCGCATTCTGGTAGGTCGCAACCTCCCGGCGCAGGGAGTCGATCGGAATGTAATATTTATCCGCCATCGCCTTGATGTAATTCTCACGCTCCAGCTCGTCCGCGAAGCCGCACAGACGCCGCGCGATCTCGTGGTAGAACTCCGTGCGGGACGCCGGATCGTCCATTCGGAAGGAAGACTCGATCATGCGGATTTCGTAGAAGAAGCTGTTCTCCGCCTGGTCGATTCTCTCCTGGAATTTCTCCCTGCCGAGCGTCTTCATGAACTCATCGGCGTCCTTGGCCGGCCGCATGTCGATGACCTTCGGCTGAATGCCAACGCTGCGGAGAATTCCAATATTGCGCAGGGCCGCCTTCACGCCCGCGCCGTCACTGTCGTAGTCGAGAAGGACATGTTTGCCATACCGTTTCAGAATCTGCGCCTGCTGCTCCGTGAAAGCCGTCCCGAGGGAAGCCACCGCCATATCGAAGCCGGCCTGGTGCATGGCGATCGTATCCATGTATCCTTCGCACAAAATGAAATAGGGCGCCTTTGTTTTTTTCGCGATATTGAGCCCGTAAAGGTTCCGGGATTTGTCGAACACCGGCGTCTCGGGGCTGTTCAGGTATTTCGGCTTGCCGTCGCCCATGACGCGCCCGCCGAAGCCGATCACGCGGTTCGTCACGTCCATGATCGGGAAAATCACGCGGTTCCAGAACTTGTCGTGCAGCCCCCGCTTCTCATCGAAGGCCGCGATGCCCGAGAGCAGAATGTTCTCGTCGGAGAAGCCCTGCTGCCGAAGGTACGCCACCATGTCCGAGTGCGCGCCGTCCGCAAATCCCAGGCCGAAGCGGTTCATCGTGTCTGTCGACAATTCTCTTTTCTGAAAATAAGACAGGCCCACTTCACCTTTTGGCGAGCGGAGCAGCTTGTAATAGTAGGTTGCTGCCGCCTTGTTCATTGCCAGAAGCGCTTCCTTCTGCTGCGCCTTCTGCCTGGCCTGTTCGCTGTAGTGTGCTTCCGGAAGCTTGATTCCCGCGCGGTCCGCCAGTACTTTCAGCGCCTCCTGGAAGCTGTAGTTCTCGTACTTCATGAGGAAGGTGATGACGTTGCCTCCCTCGCCGCAGCCGAAACAGTGGAAGAACTGTTTCGACTGGCTCACCGAGAACGACGGTGACTTCTCATTATGGAACGGGCACAAGCCCATGAAACTCGAGCCGCTCTTTTTCAGGCTGACGTACTGCCCGATCACGTCAACGATGTCGTTCGCCTCGATGACCTGCTGTACCACTTCTTCCGGATAATACATAGTTACCTTCTGTATCACTGCCAGCATTTTGGCAGATAAATATCTTCATATCTTGCGATCGCGAAGCGGTCCGTCATCGAGCTGATGTAATCGCAGACGACGCGCTCCTTCGAATCCCCGAGCTCCATGCGATGTTTCAGATAATCGGGGAGTTTGTCGATGTTCTCATCCCTGATGTAATGCTCGTACAACATCTCGACGATGCCCATCGCCTTGCCCTCTTCCCCCTTCGCCTTGGGGTTCGTGTAGACATTCTCGAACATGAATACGCGAAACTTCATGAAGGCGTCATAGATCCGGGGACTCATCTCCACGACCGGACGGTTCATGCTGTAGGAGATGATGTCGTGGACGTAAGTGTCCAGGCGCTCCTCCATCGTGTGACCGAGGACCTTTGCGATCTCCTCCGGTACGTCACTGTCAGAGAGGATCCCGCCGCGGATCGCGTCGTCCATGTCGTGGTGGAAATAGGCGATCTTGTCGGAGAACTGGATAATCCTGCCCTCCAGGGTGTGCGGGCGACCTGCAGTCTGGTGGTTGCGGAACCCATCGCGCACCTCCCAGGTAAGATTCAGCCCCTGTCCGTCCTTCTCGAGAACATCCACGAGCCGCACACTCTGCTCCGCGTGGTCGAACCCCTCGCTGCAGAGGCGGTTCAGCACGCGCTCTCCCGCGTGTCCGAATGGCGTGTGCCCGAGGTCGTGCCCGAGCGCAATCGCCTCCGTCAGATCCTCATTGAGGCGCAGCGCTTTCGCGATGGTCCGCGCATTCTGCGAGACCTCCAGCGTGTGTGTCATCCTCGTGCGATAGTGATCCCCGTCGGGCGTGATAAAGACCTGCGTCTTGTCCTTGAGTCTTCGGAAAGCCTTGCTGTGCAGGATGCGGTCGCGGTCTCTCTGATAGTCCGGCCGGATATCATCCTTCGCCTCATCCCGCGCGCGCCCTTTCGTGTCGGCCGAATGGCTCGCCCACGGCGCCAGAATTTCCTGTTCACGCTCTTCCAGTTGTTCACGAATCAGCATAATCACGCCCCGCGTTCATGATGACTTCCACAGGAAACCGATCGTTCCTGCGTGCCACTTTAGTATAACAGAAATCGTGTTCGATTTCGCAGTGGAATTTATACGCAAAAAAGATCAGCGTCTCTGCTGATCTTCTCTCATCATGCGGAAGAAGGGACTTGAACCCTCACGGCCTTACAGTCACAAGAACCTTAATCTTGCTCGTCTACCAATTCCGACACTTCCGCATTTCCAGTATGAAGTTGGAACACTTTGCTTCTTACGAAGCAGTGCAGAAGAAGGGACTCGAACCCTCACGACTTTGACATCACAGGCACCTGAAGCCTGCGCGTCTACCAATTCCGCCACTTCTGCATTTCTATTCGCAACGCTTTTCTCGCGGTGAACATGAGTATATTAACGCGCAGGAGAAACATAGTCAACAGGAACTTTACATGATTTCTCCCCTCACTCGAATTCGCAATATTCAGACGATAGAAATAATAAATCCGTGATTGAACCTTGTGCGCTTCGATGTCACAATAGGTAGCGTTGTACTGATCACACGCAGCGTATCATCACGCTGAATAATATCTAATTTGGTGCACCCAGAGAAGCAAGCCCTTGGGCTTTTGGGCTGTACTGAACAGATACCAGACATCATATATAAACACTTAGAAAGGCAACCATGAACAAACTGAATCATAAATTACATTTGCTTCCTCTCCTTTGCGCGCTCCTCTCCTCTGTTCTGCTCCTCACTTCCTGTGCCTCTTCTTCGACCGATCAGGAGCCTGTGACCAAACAGAGTTATTATTTCGATACGATTGTGCAGCTCACCATTTATGACATGCACGACATGAGCCACGATAACGCAGATGCCGCGATCAACGGCGCCTTCAAGCTGTGCTCTTCCTATGAACAGCTCCTCAGCAAAACGGTCGAAGGCTCTGACATCTGGAATATCAACCACGCAAAGGGATCTCCCGTTACAGTAGATCCCGAGACGATCGAGGTCGTCGAGAAAGGTATCGAGTACAGCGATCTCACGAACGGCCGCTTCGACATGACGATTGGCAAAGCCGAAGATCTCTGGGATTTCCATTCCGACGATCCGAAGGTTCCAGCGAAAGCAGCGCTCGCCGAAGCCGTGCAGCATGTCGACTATCACACAATTCAGGTGGATGCGAATCACAACACCATCACGCTCTCCGATCCCGAAACCGAAATTGATCTCGGCGGTATCGCAAAGGGCTACATTGCAGACAAAGTCTGTGAATATCTGCGGCAGCAGCGCGTGACCAGTGCCATCATCAGCCTTGGCGGCAACATTGAGACCATTGGCGGCAAACCCGGCGAGGAACAGCGCAGCGCCATAGGCTCCCTCTTCGACCATCGTTCCGAGGAAGAGCAGGACGCAGCTCGCAAGGCAGCGCAGACCAATTTCCGCATTGGCATCGAAACGCCTTTCTCCGATCGCAAGGAAGTCTCCGGCGTTGTCGATATCACCGACGGCACCATGGTCACTTCCGGCGTCTACGAGCGCTATTTCACCGTCGATGGCAAAGACTACCATCACATCCTCGATGTGAACACGGGATACCCGATCGACAATGATGTCCTCGGCGTCACGATTCAGGGGGCAGCCGGACACTCTGTCGACTGCGATGCCCTCTCTACCACCTGTCTCATCCTCGGCTCCTCCGAGGGCTCGAAACTTATCGAGAGTCTCAAAGGCTACGAAGCCGCCTTCATCCTCCGCGACGGCTCCATGGTCACCACCTCCGGCATGAAAGTTGCCCCTGCGAAGTGATCTAATCCCCGAAGTCGCCTGCTGTTTTCCCTGAACTCTTGCACAGGCTCATGTCCACCAGCCGCATGAAGCTGCAAGTCACCTCATCTCTTCACTTCCCATCGTGCTGCACTCCGCATCTGACGCTTCAGCTAATTGCACAATAAATGGAAACTCATTTTGTGAATTCAGTTTCTGGTTATCCGGAAGCCGTTGTTATATGATGAGTACGGAAACTTTCAGATAAAATTGAGTTTCCGCAGGAAGATGACGGCTGTTCTCCACTTCGGAGGTGACAGGATGAGCGAGACGGAATCGAAACAGAGAATCCTTGATGCAACGCTGAGAATTTTCAATGAAAAGGGCCTGAAATTCACGATGGATGATATCGCGAAAGAGGTCGGTATGTCGAAGAAGACCATTTACACTGTCTTCGACGACAAGGAAGATCTCTTCTACCAGATGGCGGATTACACCTTCGACTCCATCAAGGAAGCCGAAGCCGCGGTTCTTGGCGATCCCGAACTCTCCACTGTGGACAAAATCCGGCGCGTCCTCGGCGTCATGCCCGACCGCTACCGCGACATCGACCTTCGCAAACTCTACGTTCTGCGGGATAAATTCCCCACGATTTACGCGCGCGTCAGGGAGCGGCTCGAGAGCGACTGGGAGCCGACGATCCGCCTCCTGCAACAGGGAATCGACGAAGGCGTTCTGCGGCCGTTCAGCATTCCGATCTTCAAGGTCATGCTCGAAGCCGCGATCGAACAGTTCTTCCAGCGCGATGTCCTCATTGAGAATCATCTCACCTACTATCAGGGCTTGGACGAGGTCGTCGGCATTCTCGTAGACGGCATCGTGGCGAAGAACCATTGATTCCAATCTGTCTGGTGAACTTCACATACCAATTTTGTGATACAAGGTGTGTTTCTCTCTGTCCTATCCTGCCTGAAGCGATCAGGCAGTTAATGAATTCATCATTGCGGAGGTGCTAACAACATGAACAGGAAAGTCATATCCAAAGGTAAAATGTGGTGTTTCGCGATCGGTCAGTTCGGCTGGTCGCTGCTCTCGGCGCTCATCACGAACTGGCTCGTCTATTTCTACCAGCCGGATCCGGGCACAGGCATTGATTATCTGATCCCGCAGGGCAAAGTAATCCTCGGCATCATCACGATCATCGGAGGTATCACCGCGCTCGGCCGTATTTTCGACGCGGTCACCGATCCCTGGATCGCGAACCTCTCCGACCGTTCGACGAATCCTCACGGCCGCCGAATCCCCTTTATGCGGAAAATAGCAGTCCCCTTCGCCATTGTGACTGTCCTGGTGTTCTGGGCACCGTTCGGGTCTCCTGCCGCGAACAGCTTCTGGCTGCTCGTAACACTCCTTTTGTTCTACCTTTTCATGACAACCTACTGCACACCGTATAACGCGCTGATCTCGGAACTGGGCGCCACGCAGGATACGAGAATTTCAATCTCGACCTACATATCCTGCACCTTCCTCCTCGGCTCCGCCATCGGCTATTCCGCGCCTTATATCTGGGGCGCGCTCGAAGGACCTCTGGGCAGCAAGATGCTCGCCATGAGAGTGACTTTCGTCATTCTCGCCGTGATCGGCCTCATCGCCCTGCTCGTTCCCACCTTCACCATCAGGGAAACCGACTACATCGACGTGAAGCCCACTTGCGACGATGCGTTCCGCTCGCTCGGCAAAACCTTCCGCAGTAAGAATTTCCGCATCTTTGTCGGCTCGGATGTGCTCTATTTCGTCGCCCTCACAATTTTCCAGACAGGCCTGCCGTTTTTCATCACGACACTGATGAAGCTGCCGGAAACGATGACGACGATCCTCTATGTCGCGATGACCCTGCTCTCGTTCGCATGCTATCCGCTCGTCAACTTCCTCGCGCACAAGCTCAACAAGAAGCGTCTCGTACTCTTTGGCTTCTGCGGCCTCTCCTGCGCCTACATCATCACCTCAATCTCCGGCCTCTTCGGCGTGCCCGGCATGGCGTGGGGCGTGCTCGTCGTGATCGTTGCTGCTTTCCCGATGGCAATTCTCGGCATCCTGCCACAGGCTATCGTCGCAGACATCGCGCAGGCTGATGCCATCGTGACCGGTGAGAAGCGAGAAGGCATGTTCTTCGCGGCCAGGACCTTCGCATTCAAAATGGGCCAGGCCGTCTCCATGCTGCTCTTCACCTCGTTCAAGACCATCTCCCCCGAGACCGGCCTCGGCCTTCGCATCGCAGCCATCACCTCGGTTGTGATCTGCCTCATCGGTGCCGCCGTCCTCTCCCGCTACGACGAGAAGAAAATCCTCGGCATCATCGTGCCGGAGGAGAAGTAAATAGTCGACATTGTACCGCCGAGGGGGATGTAAATCCCCGGCAGTATCCTGACGGGGAATAGTAAATACTCGGGGTCATCCTGCCCCCGCCTGGCCTGTCGACATAATCTATGACTGTTGGCTTTTATGTCGAAGACCCTTCGACATAATTCTTCATTGACAGTGTCTATGTCGAAAGTCTTCGACATGATTCTTGATTGGCAGCATCTATGTCGAAACCCTTCGACATAATTCTTCATTGGCAGCATCTATGTCGAAACCCTTCGACATAATCATGGCCATGAATTGATTATGTCGAACGCTTTCGACACAAATTACATGAACATCAAATCTTGTCGAGAAAACTAACACATGCAATCTTGTCTGCCCACCCTATACGGGCAGTCTTCTATGACTCTATGCCACCCGCTTCCGACGAAGTGAGCCGCCTTGTCTCCGCCGGCTTACTTCGCCTGGCTCTCGTCAATCTTGCTTAGCTCTCATTAATCTTCGCCCAACTCTCGTTAAAAGCCGTCATTTCTCTTCGCTGTCACCCGGCTCAGCCAGCTTAACCACCCACGCATCGCCCATCTTAGTAATGGATCCTTCTGCAGGATAGACTGGCATTGCCCGATACTCGCCGCTCGCCTTGACCGCATCTAATTCTTCCTGAGACACATCAGGCAGGTTCACACCGAGGAACACGCGAATATATCTCGTGCGGATTCCCTCCGTGGACAAGCCGTGCTCATCTGCAATGCCATCAAAGTCTGTATACAAATCTCCATCCAGATTATATTGCGAGAGAATGTTGGTGTCCGGCCACCAGTCGCCTGCAATGATGACCTTCTGCCCGTACGCAAAACCATCCTGCTCTTCCAGCCTTGCGATGATGCGGCTGTACATCGCAGATACCCTCTGATGTGCGATGTAACTGCGGTAATAAGCCGTGTTGTCAATCCGATACATGGAATAGATGCTGAGGCAGAGAACGATGCAGGTTACTATCGCAGTTACCGTGCGGAATATGCTGGAAGCCATGAAACCCGACCGTACATCACACACATTTCCTTCTACCTGCGCTGCACTACGAGCTCCTTCTACCAATTCTTCTCTCGTAAACGACGTCTCATCATAAACCTCGCCAGAGTTTTGAGTCTTTTCATCAATCTGCACCTTTCCCGTACGCGGTGTCTCCACATATGTCTCCGACTTACTTTCCTTCTGTCTCCCGCACGCCACTTCACACAGCACGATGAGCATGAGATAGACCACCAGAAAGCCTGCGAGCATGTTGGTGGAGGCATCCTGCGTCTCAACACTCATGACGAAAACAAGCCCCATCGCGAGCGGCAGGATCGCTGTCATTGCCGCATACAGTACGGCGCGCAGCGGCTGCCGCCACATTCTCTTCTTCACGAACACAAAGAGCCAGAGAATTGCGATCAGCGCACATACCGCGATGTTGAATCCATGCATCGCGCCGCGGGCATAGCTCGGCGGATCCAGAATGAAATATTCGAGTACTCTGTGATAGGCACGCAGGACCGCGTGAAAATAAGTGACAGGCTCCTCGCGACCCAGTTTCTCAATTCCGCGGTATTCAAAGGTATCAAAGTCCGGCAGATTGGCGGTCGTGACTCGGAATCCCACAAGGTAAGCTGCCATGCCGAGGATCAGCGTGATGAGATACCGGAAGCCTCGCTTCACTACCTCAACCGCTCTCTCCTCCTCAGCCGCTGCACGCAGCAGTGCCAGCACGACAAGTGCCACTCCCAGCGCGAAATAAGTCTGATAGATAGCCATGGAAACCAGCTGCAGGATCACCGAAGCGATCCAGCCGAAGCGATAGCGCATCATGAGATAGACGGCGAGGCACATGAGAACGGCGGCGAGCGAATAAGGCGCCGCCGTATACATGAACGTCATGTTGGCCGTAAAGGCCGGGAAAGTCACGAAGATTGCCGCGCACAGTGCTGCGCCCGTCTGCGTTTTGATTTGCAGGATTCTGACACAGAGACAGGCAGCGAGAGCCATGAGGATCACGGCGCAGACGCCATTGATTCCCGGCGCCGACCACTGAGAGAACAGATGGGATGCGGCATTGCCGAGCCAACGCCCGCCGTAGACTTCCATCCCGGTTTCCGGGATCAGGGAAACATCGTCCCAGTTGGGAATCTTGTTCGTGATCATGTAAATGTGCGTGAGAAGCCCCATGAACACCCCCGTGAAGAAGCTAGTCTTCCATCGGGACGATAACTTATTCCATATATATTTAAACAAATCTGTACTGCCGAACCTGAGCATATCCGTACTGCTATCCATTAAGTCTTATCCCTCTTATCAAACTAATATATCAGTCAGCGATCCCCTGGTATTGTAAGCCAGCGCAATCGCTTCATCTTGGACCGAATAGCTACCATTATACGGCAGCCGACACGCCGCGTAAATCGCGGAATGCCTTGGTACTTCTGCTGTTTTCCTGTATAATTGAATGCTAGGTAGACTCGTTGACAGGCCTATGATCAGACCACAGAGGCAGACAACTGCAAGAGCTGCAGCAGGCATATGGATGAGCCACACCGCCGCGCGTGTAGGGATACGCCACAGCTCTCAGTCCCGGGGGATAGCACCCCTGCTGCCCGTCACATGCGAAGGAATACATTAACAGTAATTGTTCAGGTTCTCTGATGGCAGAATACAGGAATGATAAATTGCAGCTTCCCAATGTCACGCTCTGCGCGATGACCAGCGTCGACGTGCAGGCCACGGTGGAAGCCATGAAATACAGTATGCGGGGCATTGATTTCGGTGACGCCGTGATCATCACGCACAGGAAGCCCTTCGGCCTCCCGGAGCGAATCCGCTACGACCACACCTCCAAGCTCAATAATATTGACGACTTCAACTACAAGATGGTCTACGAGCTCGGCAGCCACATCCACACCGACTACGCAATGATCGTGCACGCGGACGGTTTCATCGTGCACCCGGAGCTCTGGCGCGACGAATTCCTCGATTACGACTACATCGGCGCGCCCTGGCCGCTCCCTAAAGAGGGTGACACCACGACGTACCGTGACAGGCATGGCAACATCTGCCGCGTCGGCAACAGCGTCGGCATTCGCTCGAAGAAACTCATGGACTTCCCACGGGAGAACAACATCCCCTGGACCGGCGAGTATGCTTTCGGCAGAATGTGGTTCCACGAGGACGGCTTCCTTTGCTGCAAGATACGGGATGAGATCGAGGCAGCCGGCATGAGAATCGCACCGCTGGAGCTGGCCCGATATTTCAGTCACGAGCACATGATCCCGGAGATCGAAGGGATCACGCCGTTTGCTTTCCACAAGTGGGAGGGCACGAACGCCGGCTACCCCGACTTCCGCAAGCCCTCTCTCATGCAAAAATATAAGGCGGCCGCACGCAAATTGTTGCGCCGCTCATGATCCGGCACGGGGAAGGAGGTCCGGCGATGCCACAGGTTTCTATCGCAATTCCATGCTACAACAACCCGGAAGATATGGCACGGCTGCTGAACTCCATTTCCATCCAGACCTATGACGACTACGAAATCGTCATCTCTGACGATTCGACAGAGGAAGGGGCGGCGGAGCGCATTCGGTCGCTGGTCGATGCTTTCACAAGGCAGAATGCTTCCGTTCCCATCACCTATGTGCACAACAGCAGACCGCTCGGCCACGTCCATAATTGGAATCAGGCAATTCGCCTGACAAAGGGCGCTTATATCAAGATCATGTTCAGCGACGACTGGTTCTCTTGCGAGAGCAGCCTTTCACAGTACGCAGCCATGCTGGATGCGCACCCGGAGGCAATACTTGCTTTCTCCGGAGACACACAAAGCTACCTTCGAGAAGGTACAGCCTCTGCCAGCGCAGCAACGCACGAGACAGATAATGTGTCGTCCAAATCTGCTGCCAATGTACCAGATATAGATCCTCGCATTGCAGATAATCCCGTTCAAGATTCCAATAGGAATTTCCATGACACACAGGCACAGAATGCGGATTCTCACAAGATAGGGTCCTCTCACCGCGACTACGATCGCGCCGCAGACAGCGAATACATCGCTGCCCTACAAAAGGATTACCGCACCCTGTTCCTCTCCAACCTCATCGGGGCGCCCAGCGTGACAATATACCGGAGGACAGAGCCGCTCATCCTCTTCGACGAGAGAAGTGGATTCGCGTCTGATGTTTTCCTGTATATGGCGCTGCTGTCGCAGAATCCCACGTTCGTGTCAACAGACAAGCCCCTCGTCCACATCGGCCTCCACGAGAGACAGTACACCGAGACGTTCGATGAGAAGGATCCGCGGATCTACGAGGACTACCGCACGCTGTATCTGCAGTATCGCCTGTACGAGAATCCGGAAATGCAGGAGTATTTCATAAGGCGCTATTTCGTTCCCTATCACAAGGATGAGACGGAGCGTGCTGTGCTGCAGTTGTCGAAGACAGCGGTGCAGAAGGCAAAGAGAGCGGAACGCTTCGCGACAGCGAAGAGCCTGCTCCACGCAGGGCTGTCGAGATTCAAATCAGAGAAATGATCTGTAAGGAAGGACTCAGCGGATGGTTTACGATTGCATCCCCTTTTTCAACGAACTGGATATACTGAATTTAAGACTGCACATTCTCTCGCCCTATGTCGACAGATTCGTCATCGAGGAAGCGACAACTACCTTCTCCGGGCAGCCGAAAGAGCTGTGCTTCGAGAAAAATAAAGAGTTGTTCCGGGAATTCCTGCCGAGAATCACCTATATCGTCGTAGATGACGACTTAAGCGATGCGGAGTCGACGCACGCGCGTGACGTGTGGCAGAAAAATCACCTGATCAAGGGCCTGCAGGATGCGAAGCCGAACGATGTCGTGATCTTCGGGGACTGCGATGAAATTCCCAATCCAGAAGCGCTGCAGTCGATACTGGAGAACTTCGATCCCGGAAAGGTGTATCACCTCGCACAGCGCAATTTCTACGCCTTTCTCAACATGGAGGAGCAGTCAGGCTCTCTCCTCTCCATCACGGGAGATTTCCCAAAGATCCCTGATGCACAGCGCAAGTGGCTCGGCACCAAGGTGACAAGCTTCTCCCAGATCCCGGAGGAAGGAATCGACCGACTCCGCGATCTCGTGCCGGTCAATGACCCGCGGTCCGTCCGCGCGGGCAACGGCGGCTGGCATTTCGGCTATATGGGCGGACATCACGAGACAAACGCGGCGAAACGCATCGGCGTGAAGGTCAAGGCTGCCGCCCACCAGGAATACAACGACAAGGAAATTCTCGCGGAGACGATGGATCATCTGCGCCTTGGTCACGACATCTTCGGCCGCAACGCGCGCTTCATCCGCGTCGAGATTGATGAGAGTTATCCGCAGTACCTGCGCGAGCACATTAGTGACTACGACTATCTCATCATGCCGCCGATCACTGCGCTAACGCGATTTACCAGCCGCTTCGACCTGACCGTCGGCCGCTTCTGCCGCAAGGCATGGCGTCACGTGCTGCGCAGATTCAGACGGTGAGCCATTCCGGATTTAATGCTGTCGTTAGGCATTATCCCAACTTGCGCATAAGTCCTTCCTGCAGGACCTGAGAGCAATTAATCTTACGTCTGTCAGCCATCGCGGCAAGCCAGGCGGGAAGGGAAACATTCTTCCTGACCGCGCGGGTGTCTGTTCTGGCCCGATACTCAATCGTATCAAGTTGGATCAGGGAAACTAATGTATCATCATCGATTTCGATCTCATCCTGGGGTGTTGGCGGATTGATAGGATCTCCCATATCCTCCGCAACGACAAGCCAGCCATTTGCCGCATCGGTAATCTGCTCTATTGCATCGCTCAGATCTTTACCCGTTGTAATGCAGCCCGGAAGATCCGGCACACGTGCATAGTATTTCTTCCCATCCTCAGAGGGAGTAAATATAGCTGTATAGATATATTTCATTGCATTCTCCTTTTTTGTAAAAACATTATTGGTTCTCCTGCATACCCGGACAGTGGTTTTCCAGCAGAATAACAGCAGCGTGATCACGCCTACCTCACGCTGACGAAACCGTCCGCCAGCTCATCCCCCATCATCATGATGTCGCCATCCCTTCTCGTCGGCGCGGAAGGGAACGCGGCATACCCGCACTGATCTCCGCTCTCGGGGTAATAGAACGTAATCCCGTTCATCTCATAACTCTTTACTGCGTAAGTCCCATAATCCTGCTGCCATACCCAGTACGGCTGTGCGGCCCGTGACAGCACTTCCCGGCCAACCGCGTAGACCTTGTACGCTATGAAGGCCGTGATCAGCGCGCTGGCCGCCAGATGCAGTACCTTCGCCCGCCTCAGATACCTCTCCGGCGTCTTGATGGGATCCGCCCACAGCTCCGCCAGATACCACAGAATGATCCCGGCGTTCAGCGCCGCCAGAGAGTAGACGAAAACGCAGCCATATCGCATGAGTGGCCCGTTCTTCACCCAGAAAACAACAGCCGCGATCAACGTCATTTCCACCGTGAGCACTGTGGCATTCAATCTACTATGATGTGTTCTGGCGCAATCGTCCCTTCCGCGTCCGGCTCGAGCCTCAACGCATTTAGCTCCTGTCTCAGCTCGTCCCCCGCGTGCCTCAACACCTCCTGCTCCGGCCGTAACACACCTGACTCGATCCGCAACGTGATGAAGTATGCCGCCCCAAATAATGATAAGCACCGACACCCCCGCGACGATCAGAAACAGCCGATCCGCACCTGCCTGCGAACGGAACCAGTCTCCTGTCCAGGCAGAGAAAGGCAGCGCATACCTTGTGACATCCCTGTAGCCTCTCCCCCAGACCATGATCTCGCGGCTGTCGGCAAGAGCTGCCGCATCTGGAACTTTCCAGGGCAGATTAAAGAGATTGATTGCCGGGAACGGGTAAACAAGATACCCCGTAAGAATGACGTTCCGGATGAAGAATGGAAGCGCCACCAGCACGGAAGTCACTGTGAACAGGAGGATACTCTTCCATTGCCTCTTACGAAACAGCCGGATGACCGGCAGTACAGCCAGGAGGAGTAACATCGCCCCGGAGAGCTTGATCGTGATAGTCCAGACGACTGCGACAGCGAGCAAAGCAAGCGTGAACCAGTCGTCCGTCTCCAGGAAGCGGATCAGGATCCAGAAAGTAACGAGTACCAGGAAATAGTCCGACGCCGGAGATACGATCTCATCCGCCGAGGAGAATAAGTAATATATTCCTGCGAGCCGCACAAAGTCCGCCAGCGACAGGCGAGGCAGCACTCCACCGCTCTTTTGCTGAAAGATACGGAAAATCTTCAGACACTCGAGCCACAGCATAAGGTACAGATAGCCCTGCACCACATGCGCCGACTTTTCTCCAAGCGGGGCCAGCCAGCTGCTAACGAATCGGAACGAGAACAACGCCGTCAGCGGAAAAGCCGCGCTGTTGTAGCCCAGTCGGTTGTGGAGGTTGGCAAGTCCCGGCACCACGCCATATTCCTCAATCCACCGGATCGCCTGCGCATGGTACAGGTCACTGTCATAGTGCATGTAGCCACGAGAGGTCAGGTAGGCACAGATGACTATCACTCCGCCGTAGCATATGGCAGAATACACCCAAATAAGATTTGCATTCCGCTCAGAGTGCTCTGTCCTCTTCCGATACAAACTCAGTTCACCGCATTCCAGCCCTTCCCGCTGCGTGTACAAATACCAACAGGACAGCGCGGCGAGGATCATTGCACCCAGGAATGCACCAGCTGACACCCCCGCGAACAGGCTGTAAATCTCTGCGTATACGGTCAGGGCCACCAGCCCTCCAATGGAACAGGCCCCCACCGAAAAATGCAGAGAATTCCCACGATAGGAATCCCCTGCATTGATGAACTGCCGGGATCGGAATGACAACATCCCGTGCAGCGATATTTTCTCTTGTCTGTCCGAGCACCTTGCGAGGATCACGATGGCCGCCGTTCCAATCGGCGCGCTGATGAGAAATATCACCAGCCATATCAGGAGTACTTCCAGCATTCGTACTACTCCTCCCTCTCAAATCATGATCTCCGAAATGCGATCGCCGGTTCACTCCGCATCTATGGCTTCCGTTACCGGCGAGTAAGTTCTGCCCTGCATCTTGTCTGTTACGACCTCATTCGGATTCAGGCTGTCCCCATTCTCATCAACCCATCCGGTGATCTTCTCCGTAACCGCGGGATCATCCATATAGATTCTGGTGCCTTCCCCCTCATCCGCAACTGGATTCAGGTTCAGTGTCTCCCCCTTCTTCGCATAATAGCTCAGGTCTCCGGCAGAGGTCTGGAAGTTCAATCTGACATACGCCGAAGGGTTTGCCATATAGTCATCCAGGAATTTCTTCCTGTCAACAAGCCAACGCTTCATGTTCCAGACCGAGGTGTCTGGCTGCGAGGCTGACACGTAATGATACTGCGACAGAATTCCGGAGGATACCGTCTGATAGGTGAGTACCGGAAGTTCATTCGTAAGATACTCATCCAGCATCGGTGACAGTTCCTGCAGATACAGATTCCTGACATCTTCCATGAAGGAAGGATCCCGGCTCATCGCGGCGAGCAACTCCGATTCCCTATCAGCCAGCCATAGTGTCTGCCTTGTGATCGCGGGATAGTCGCCCTGGGATGTGAAACCGCAGGAGAGGATGTAATCCCACAGGCCGCCCGCTGCCAGCTTGTCGTCGGCAGACGTCTTCCCGTTTCC
Organism: Lachnospiraceae bacterium NK3A20; assembly: GCA_900107575.1. Taxonomy (GTDB): domain Bacteria; phylum Bacillota; class Clostridia; order Lachnospirales; family Lachnospiraceae; genus CAG-791. The sequence continues at coordinate 61,911 of FNQX01000013.1, forward strand.
TCCGCCTGTCACCGTGAACTTGCTCTGATCTGCCGCGAGGAACTCGTTCAGGAGATAAACTCTCTCGAAGCTATCCTTATCAAGCTTCTGCCACAGCGCATCGAAGTCGATTTCACTTCGATGATCGCTGCCCGCTCCTGCCACGCCATCATTAGCTGCTGTGTCACTGCTATTCTCAGCAACCGTTTGTCCGTCAGTGTCCCTGCTGTCATCGCCGTCAACACCCGCGGATAAATCATCCCCGAGTACCTTCTCCACCTCCGCCGCCTCGCCCGCATCCTCCGGCTTCGACGCCAGCAGGTACAACCCGAGGTAATCGCCATTCTCGTATACATTCACAAGGTCGGCGGGATCTATTCCCCCAATTCTCAGCCTGTCCGCGAGGTCGAACGCGACCTTATTCCTCAGCTGGCCGGCAGCCTCGATATAGTCAGGCAAAAGGTAGCAGGTCGCCTGCTGTTTTCCGCCGTTCAGGGGAGCCGCGGAAGATAACGTGAGCTGGTACGGCTTCTGCGGATAGGCCTGCGATCTCTCGTTCGAGAGCCGGATCGCCAGCGTCCCCGAAGAGATCAGGCCCGCATCCGCCCCCTTCATGACATAGGTCGCCCGCACGGAGGCAGACGGATCCTCATTCACCGCTGCCAGCGCATCATCCTGCGTGTTCAGATACAACGTGTTCGTGCCACCCGCGTAGAGGAACAGAATGTACGCCCCCAGCGGCTGCTCCGACCCGTCCCAGTTGATCGCAGTCGCAGGCATCATAGTATTGGAATCCCACACGGGAATGGCATCCCCGCTGTGATAAACCGTATCGTCGCCGAACCTGATCCCCGCAAACTTCGTGAAATAGATCCGAAGGTCGTCCTGCATGTCGGAAGGAATGTAAGCCTCCCACTGATCATACTGCTCATTGCGGTAGAGCTTCACCCTGGCCGTGTCCGAGGAATCGGATGCGAAGCTGATGTCGCTTTGCAGGAAGTCCTCGGAAATGTACGCCTTGTAATCCGCGATCTGATTGTTTCTCACCTTCCTGAGGCCGATCACGGCAGTCCCGATGCACAACAGGATAGCCGCCGCGCCCAGCAGGAGGAGTGTTAAATTGCTCTTATGCACGTTACGCCCCATCTTATGAATTCTTGAGCTCTGCCCTCAGCCCGCGGATCTCATCGACGCTGAACTGATATTTTTTGCCGCAAAAATGGCAGGCGAGCTCCGTTTCATGGCCTTCCTCGATGATCGAGTCGAGCTCAGCTTTGCCGAGAAGCTTCAGCGCGCGTTCCACACGGTCCCGGGAACAGTTGCAGTGGAACTGTACGGGAAGCGTCTGTGTGATCTCGACGTCGAAGCCGTCCAGAACCCTGGTCAGCATATCTTCCGGTGAGAACCCCGCATCCAGCATTTCGGTCACATATCCGACATCCTTCATATTGTTCTCGAGACGCGAGATCGTCTCCTCCGTCGCGAACGGCATCAGCTGGATAATGAAGCCGCCGGCGTGCTTCACGGAATAATCCGTGTCGACGAGAACGCCGAGACCGACCACAGAGGGAACCTGCTCCGACTCCGCGAAATAGTGCGTCAGATCATCCGCAATTTCTCCGGAGTGAATCGCAACCTGCCCGTTGTACGTGTGGTCCTTGTCCATATCGCGGATGACCGTCAGCGTGCCCTTGCCTACCGCCTGACCGACATCCAGATGCCCGTCCTCCTTGAGCGGCAGAACGACCAGCGGGTTCTGAACGAAGCCCTTGACATTGCCGTTGTTGTCCGCCGTCACCGTGATCCCGCCGATCGGGCCATCACCCGAGAACTGCAGGGTCAGGACAGAATCCTTGTCCTTCAGCATACCGCTCATCATGAGGGCGCCCGACATCGTGCGGCCGAGCGCCGCGGTGCATACAGGTGCCGTCCCGTGCGCTCTTCTGGCCTCTTCAACGAGATTCTTCGAAGTTACTGCAAATGCTCTGATTTCCTGATTGGCCGCAATCGCGCGGACCATGTAATCCTGTGTTTCTGACATATCATAACCTTTCATCTGTTATTCATAGTAATATGGCATCTTGATATCATAATGTGGCAGTGAATCCATGACGCCGTCTCGGATATACAACGTCAGGCTGCCGCATTTAACTGGTGTGAAGTTATCTTCCACCTCCGGTGTGTGGACAATCTCACACTCCCCAGTATAGTGTCTGTCATTCTGATTATACGCAACGATTACATTAATGTCGCTCAGGGGATAGTGAACCTCATCCTCCGGTTGGAAGTACGGCATTGTTCTGGTGATCCCCTGCGTGTTCGTATTCCAGTAATAGATCCGATCGTTGTCATGATCTTTGAACCAATAGTCAATCGTCATGTCAGCTTCCAGACTGCCCATTCTCATGCATGACATCACCCCGCTATCCGTTTCATCAGACAGTCGCAGCGTTTCATTCAGCATCGTTGTCACACTCTGCCCTCGGAATCGGAAATAATCCGCTTCGATGATCACGGATCGGAAAGAGCTGGCCAGCAATAAGATCAGACCAGTCCAATAGACGGTCTTTCTCTTCCCTGACAGCGTACCCCCCCCTAAAATGAAGACGATGAAGAAGAAATAGAAGCCTATGACAAGTGGCAGGAGGTATCTCTCATTGATCGGTGCGTTGCTGTGCAGTAATATCTGCGGCGTGATGAAGATAAGTGTGAGGGCAATCTCATCTCTCATCTTCTTGAGCTGCTCCCAGTAGGTGAGCAGGATCGCGATAAACAGAGCGCCGAAGATCCCGTACCACTTCAGGTTCTCCTGAAAAGCGATATGATAAGATTCTGCAATCGAACCGATAGATGATCCCAGCCCTGTGCCAGTACCGGTTGTGCCGATAAACCTCAGGGTATAAAGAACAGATGCAACGCATACCACGAAACATAAGACGGCATATACCAATCTGCCTTTCCATTGGGACAGTTCCCGGAAAAAGTCCCTCCAGCCAATGGTATGTTCGCGTCGGTGCTTCGCATCATAGAGCACATATCCTGCGATAAACGGAAGTAACGCCATGAAGGATTCCTTGTATGCTGCCATCAGCATGAATACCAGGAAGCTCAGAACAGCATAAGCGGTTCCTCTCCCCTTTTGTTTCACAGCTCCTGCTGTGAGCCTATCGCAGTTCATCCAACTGATCAGAAGATTGAATCCGATAGCGAACAAGAGCGTTCCAAACGCTTCCTGCGGTCCCAGTTTCCACCACACAGCGCTCTGATATCCTACAAGACATGACACGCCGAATAGAAATGCCGCACCGATGTTCAGACCCATGCGTCTTGCTGCAGTATAGAGAAGCGTGATGGCCGCTGTGATCTCCACGCCTTTGATCACAGAGAACAATTCAAGATTCGCACCAAACAGATAGACCATCAGAATTCGCAGCGGATAATACAATGGACGCAGTCTTCTGTGAATGTCCCAGAGAAAAGTGGAGCTAATTACATCTGCGAGCGATCTGTGCAGATACTGAAAATCATACAGATATTCCAGATATTCATGGTCATCCACCAGATGCCAACCCGAGGTCAGTGTTCCCTGCGACAGCAGTACACCGAATACAATCCCGGCTGACAATAGGATCACCGCGAAGACTTCCCAGATGCGCAGCGTCGTACTATTATGATTTACGTTCCGAGCCATCAAAAGTTCACTCCAATCTGATACACGTCAATATTCATTCGAGAACTTGACGACGATGATATCGTTGATCACCTGAATACCGTCATTGGATGGATAGGTCGGCATTGCCTGCACCTCCGGCCAGGACTCTACCTCCTGAATCTGATCCTCATCCCAAATACCATCCTGCCAGAACCCCAGCCACATTTTCATATAGATATCAAAATTATAGTTTTTCACAGAATCCGTTCCGAAAGGATCCAGTTCGACACCATTAAACTCGTCCATGTCCTCCACGCGCGAATATGACGGATCATACAACGAATTGTGTCCGAGGTAGATGATCTTTTGATCCGGCTGATATCCCTTTGCAGATTTGATCTGCGTGATCAGCGTGTTGAGATAAGAATCCGCCTGTTTCTGAATGAACGCTGACTTAAGATAACAGATGTTCGCGATATGTATCTCAGCGACGCACAGATAAACCAGCGTTGCTGCCCCCAGAAGCGATACCATCCTCGCGTGTTTCCAGTTCGGCTTCTCCACCATTTCATACAGCTTTACGAAATATACCAGCAACAACAGTTGAGAATACATTTCGAGGGAACGCGTGGCGCTCTCTTCGATCAGGATCAATACAAAATTGCTGGCTAACGGCAGAATGACCGTCATGAATGCCATCACTGCCAGCTGGGTCTTGCTATAGCTGTTCCTGTTGCGAAGGATGTAGTAGATCGTTGCCAGGATTCCTACACCCAGCACGACTACATACAATGAATGCATCGTCAGTATATAAATCGTATAGTGCTGTTCCAGGCGGGGACGGAAGAATTCAGAGTATGCCAGAGCGATCCGTTGCAGATACCCTGCGATATTAGTGATGCCATAACTGTTGATGCCCTGTCTTGCAGATAATTCCATGTGGTAAATCTTCAAAGACAGCTGCACTGCCGCAAGATAAGCAGCCAGTGACAGCGCAAGAGTCATGACTGCGATCACACATTCATGCAGCCATTTGCGGACACCTTCATTCTGCTCCAGTACATCCAGATAGATGCGGAAGAATACAACAGCGACGGTGACGCAGATGTATGACTGATAGACTCCAGTAGCGCAGGCTGTGAGAACAATCGCCAGGACAATTTTTCCTGGCAATCTTTTTGATGCGAGAATTTCCTTCCAGCCATATCTCCATACGGAACAGATCAGCACTCCTGCCGCAATCGCCATCAGGACAGCGATCATGTATGCAGGTGCGCAGTACATATATCCCATGAGTGCAGTCACAACCGGATAGGCTACCATAACAACCGCGAGAAGGATACAACTCACAATGTTGTTGATCTGATACAGATAAGCCAGAAGGCACGCACAAAGTCCTGATAAGACGAGAACCAGGGTGCCATTGAATACCGGCATCGCGTAAACATGACCGCGGAGGAAGAATTCCGCGCATTTCCAGAATACACGTAACATCCATCTGCCCGAGGAGATTGTAGACCCAAATACGAACAGCTCTGTCAGATCGTCATGGAACGCATACTCATTGAACATCATCATTCCATGTGTCAGGATACCCGCCACCATTGTGGTCAGAAGAATGATCTTATGTTTTCGATCCATTCGGATCAGATGGTGGAACAGATTGGTAAGGGTACTCATTTGCTCACCGTCCTTCTTGGCAGGAATAAAGCCGTCCCGGTGAACCAGATCACCGACACGGCTTTTATCATACCATATTCAGATTGCCGCGTGTACCTAGGAGTTACGCGCTCGCTTCCGCCGGCGCCTTCGCCTCTGCGGCAAGGTTTAAGATCGCGTGCTTCGGGCACTTCTCCGCGCACAGGCCGCAGGCAACGCACTTCTCATTGTCGATGACGGCAACATTCTTCTCCGTTACGTGAACGGCGTCGTGCTCGCAGACTCTCTCGCACATGCGGCAGGCAATGCAGCTGGTCTTGCAGACCGCCATGGCAGCCTTGCCCAAGTCCTCGTTGGAGCAGCGGACATTCACCGTGCCGGAATACGGCTTCAGGCTGATCAGGTTCTGCGGGCAGACCTTGATGCAGGCACCGCAGGAGGTGCAGTAATCGCGTCCTACTACCGCCACACCGTCGATCACGTGGATGGCGTCGAACTCGCACGCCTCCACACAGTCGCCCAGACCGATACAGCCGTACTTGCAGGCCTTTGTGCCGCCGAAGAGCGACTTCGCGGCCTTGCAGCTATTGATGCTGCCATCGTAAGTGTAGAGCTGCTTCGCATTCTCCTTCGTGCCGTTGCAGGCAACGAAGGAAACCTTCTTCTCCGCGGCTGCCGCGTCGGTACCCAGAAGAGCCGCGAGCTTCTTCGCGACATCGGGACCGCCGACCACGCACTTGTTGCAGGGCGTCTCCTTGTCTCCGGAGAGCGCGTGCGCGTAGTCATCGCAACCTGCGTATCCGCAGCCGCCGCAGTTCGCGCCGGGCAGCTCCGCTCTCAGGTCAATGAACAGCTGATCCTCTTTAACTTCGAAGATTTTGGAAGCGAAGGAAAGGAGGATGCCGGCGACCAGACCGATCACCACGACCAATACTACTGCTATGATTATCAGATTCATACCAATTTCCTCTCTCGGGCATATCGCCCTTCGCATGAGAATTCATGCGATGCTTCCCTTATCACGAGAACATTCCTGAGAAACCCATGAACGCGAGCGACAGGATTGCCGCCGTCGTCAGCACGATCGGGACGCCGCGGAACGACTTCGGGATTCTCGTCTGATCCACCAGTCTCGAGCGCACGCCCGCCATGATGGTGAGTGCGAACCAGAAGCCGAGGCCGCCGCCGAATGCCTGCGCAATAGACTCCGCATAGTTGTAACCCTCGTCAATGTTGCTGATGCAGACGCCGAGTACGGCGCAGTTCGTGGTGATGAGCGGCAGATAAATACCCATGCTCTTGTAGAGCGCAGGAAGATTCTTTTTCATGAACATCTCGATGAACTGCACGAGCGCCGCGATGATCAGGATAAAGACAACCGTCTGCAGATAGCCGATGCCGATGCTGTCGAGGAGTTGCTGGATCGGCCAGGTTACGATGGTCGCCAACGTCATGACGAAAGTAACGGCAATGCCCATGCCCTTCGCGCTGTCAAGGTCGGTCGACACGCCGAGGAAGGGGCAGATCCCCAGGAACTGCGACAGCGGATAGTTGTCCACCGTCACCATGGAGATCATGATGATCACAATTTTACCAAGCGTACCCATTATGCCGCTCCTTTCTCTCTGGCCTTGTCGTCATCGGAGCACACCGATTCCATGGCGCAGCCGTCGCAGCCGAAGCTGTTGCGGATCTTCGATTTGTCACGGGTGAAGAAATGTACCGCTGCCATGACGCAGGCGAAAACAAAGAAGCCGCCCGGTACCATTGTCATGATGCCCATACCCGGAATTCCCAGCGCGGACTGCAGCTGGATTCCCTTGAATCCGGGAGCGAGGCCGAACCAGTCTCCTGCCAGCCAGGTGCCGGACCCCAGAATCTCACGAAAGGAGCCCATGATACAGAGCGTCAGCGTGAATCCAAGGCCCATGCCGATGCCATCCAGCGCGGAATCAACGACGCTGTTCTTCGATGCGAACATCTCGGCTCTGCCGAGGATGATGCAGTTCACGACGATGAGTGGCAGATACAGGCCCAGTGCCGAATACAGGGACGGAACGAATGCCTGCAGCAGCATCTGGACGATGGTAACAAAGCCTGCGATTACCGTGATGAAACAGGGGATTCTGACCTTGTCCGGGATCAGTTTATGCAGGGCGGAAATAACGATATTGGAGCAGATGAGAACTGCCGTTGCGGCAAGTCCCATGCCAAGGCCTGTCTCCACGCTGGTGGATGTCGCCAGTGTCGGGCAGGTACCGATGACCAGAACCAGAACGGGATTCTCCTTGATCAGTCCGTTGGTCAGGATCTGGAACTTGGATTTGCCAGTCTGTGCCATTTAAATACCTCCATTCGACTTAAGATCAGCAAAGGCAGACAGAGCGGCCTGTACACCGCTATGGATCGCCTGTCCGGAAACCGAGGCGCCGGAGATGTACTGGAACTGCTCTCCGCTTTCGGTCTGAGACGTTTCCTTTTTGACATTGTCGGAGCCGAGCGCCGTCATACCTTTGTACTGACCAAGGTACTCGGGATCCTGATCTCTTGTGCCGACGCCGGGAGTGTCTTCATGATCGGTGACAGAGACGCCGGTGATCGCGCCGTCAGCATCCATGCCTACCATCATGGTGAGGTCTCCACCGAAAGACTTCGTGACAACCGTCGCAACCGTGCCACTGCCGTTGTCTGCCGTGTAGACTTCCTTCACTTCAGCCTTGCCGTCTTCACTCGTGATCTCATTCGCAAGATCTGCCTTTGTGAAGCTGTCCGCGTCAGGCAGCAGTTCCTGCCTCGTCGCGGTCGCGGAAGCCTCCGCGTTCGCGATGATGATGGGATCAGTGATGAAATTCGTCACGGCCAGAAGTGCTGTTGTGACCAGTGCGATCACTGAGAGAATGATCACGGGGTAAACATATTCCTTGAAATTCGTATTCTTCGTCATGCCTTAGCGCCCCCTTCCGGCTTTGCCGCGTCAGCGCCGGCAGCGCCTGCGGTTGCAAGAGCCTTCTTCTCCGCCTTTGCCGCGGCCTTAGCCATCTTCTCCTTCTTCGCAATACCGTAGAAGGATCTCTCAACATAGCGGTCGATGAGCGGCGCCATGATATTCATGAACAGGATGGCAAAAGATACGCCTTCCGGATAGCTGCAGAGAAGACGGATCACCATTGTCACCACGCCGCAGCCAATGCCGTAGATCACGCGGCTTCTCTTCATGATGGGGCTCGTGACATAGTCCGTCGCGCAGAAGAACGCACCGAAGAATACACCGCCCGCGAGGATCTGGAAGATCGCCATTTGAAACGCGTTGTAATCTCCCGCTCCGCCTGTGACTGCATAGTAGATCAGGGAGATCACGAATACCGTCGCGATAAAGGTGCAGGGAATGATCGGGCTGATGATCTTCTTCCAGATGAGGAAGATGCCGCCGATCAGGATCGCCAGCGTGCAGGTCTCGCCCATGGCGCCGCCAATGTTGCCGAGGAACATCTGTCCGAGGGACGGTGCCTGATCCATTGCGTTGTCAGCGAGAAGTCCCAAGGGAGTCGCTCCTGTCACAGCGTCCGTTGCCGCCTTCTGGAATCTCGTTGTCGGCCAGGTAGTCATCTGACTCGTCCAGGACAGGAGGAGAACGATACGGCCTACGATCGCGGGGTTCGCGATGTTGCGGCCGATGCCGCCGTAGAGCTCCTTGACGATGATGATGGCTACACCGCAGCCGATCGCCAGCATCCAGATCGGGAAGTTGGCGGGAACGTTCAGAGCCAGGATGACGCCGGTTACCAGACAGGATAAATCACCAGTGGTATCGGGCTTCTTCATTATTTTCTCATAGCACCATTCGGACAGGAACGCGAAGATCCCGCCGAAGAGCACCCTGGAGAGCGCGCCGGGTCCGAAGAAAACCGTCGCCGCCACAATGCAGGGAACGAGGCCTATGAGGACATAGAGCATGGTCTTCTGCGTATCCAGCTTCGTCACAATGTGCGGAGAGTTGGAAACGAGCAGATTGGTCTTAGCTTCACTTGCGGGCATTGCGATCCGCCTCCTTTACCATAGCTTTGCCGAGCTTGTTCATGAAAGCCAGCGGCCGGTGCGCCGGACAAACATAGGAACAACTGCCGCACTCCATGCACTGCATGACCTGCAGATCGCGGAGGGCGTTGACATCCTTGCTCTCATAAGCATCCGCGTACGCGGTCGGCAACAGATCGAACGGGCATGCTTCGTGGCATCTGCCGCAGTGGATGCAGGCCGTCTCTTCGGGCAGCTCCGCCTTCTCTTTGGTGAACGCCAGAATGGCATTGTTCGCCTTGACAATCGGCACCTCATCCGAGAAAACAGCGCGGCCCATCATCGGTCCGCCCATCAGGATCTTGCGCGGCTCCGTCCGGTAGCCACCGCAGAATGCGATCGCGTCGTGAATCGTGGTACCAATCGGCAGCATGACATTCTTCGGTTCCGCCACCGCGTCGCCGTCAATCGTCAGCCTCTTCTCCACGAGCGGCCTGCCGGTGCGCAGGTACTGCCCCATGAAGGCCGTCGATGTGATATTGGATACGATGACACCGAGAGATGCGGGGAGAACGCCTGCGTCGCACTGTTTGCCCGTCACCTCATAGATGAGGACACGCTCGGCGCCTTTCGGGTACCTTGCCTGCAGCGGGAAAACATGGAGATTTTTGAGTTTCTGCTCCGCGATCAGGCGGTTGAAATTGTCGATGGCGTTCTGTTTGTTGTTCTCAATGGCGATATAACCATTCTCCGCCTGCAGCCATTTCATCATGGCTTCGGCGCCGTCCAGGACGTCCTGGGCATTCTCGAGCATGGTTCTGTGATCGGATGTGATGTAGGGCTCACACTCGGCACCATTGACGATCAGGGTGTCAATGTCGATGAGATTCTTCGGGTTGAACTTGACCCAGGAAGGGAAAGACGCACCGCCCAGACCCACGAGGCCGGATGCGCGCATCGCCTTGATGAAATCGGGCTGGGACTCGATGACAGGGGCTGTGAACTCCTCCTCCGTCTGCAGGCCGTCAGCCGTGATGTCGACCAGCGTGTCCATGCCGCCCATCGCGTTGCGGACCGTCTCAATGTCCGTGACAGTACCGGAGACCGAGCTGTGTACAGGCACACTCAGGAACGCGTCTGTATCGCCGATCAGCGTGCCGACCTTGACTGCATCACCTTTTTTCACCAAAGGTTTACAGGGGGCGCCGATATTCTGAGACATGGAGAGTTTGACCATGGCAGGAACCGGCATGACCTCGGTCTGCTTATCGGCGGTATTCTTGTAGTGTCCGGCATCGATACTCGTCAGATGCTTCTTGCGGAATAACATGTTGAATACCTCCACTCATAGTGATTCCTATATTATAGAACGATGTTTATAGAAATTTAAGGGTAATTTTATACCTTTTCACGATATGAAACAAAAATAGCAGGGCCGGCTTTGTCAATTTTGCCGCCCCCTGCTGTGTATTTTATAAAGTTCACTTTGTCCAACTAAGTATCTGCGCCATTTTCTCCTGATAATCTTGTACACTGTCAAATCCATAAACCAGGTAGCTCTCATCCTGATAGATCAGATTTTCCATGGTATAGTGAATAATGTTCTGCATCGTCAGGTCTTCGTCTTCCGCATCTTTAGCCGCTCTAACGATAAAAAACTTCCCCTCCGGCATCTGTACTGAATGATCGACTGACTGCAGCCAAGGATAGATTGACATAAGATCATTGACATCGTTGATGGTCCACATCTCCACCTGCCCATCTGTAAGTGCAGTCAGAATGTTGCTGTCCCAGAATGTAGCATATCCTTGCGTGTAACCGCTGGTTTTCAGCCAGTCGCCGAGGGCGATCTGCGCCGTATCATTCGGTACCCAGGAGATATAAGGGTGTCTCATGGTATTCAAACTGCATAGCAGGACCATCACTGCCAAAGTTACCGGTAGGATTATTCGATACAATTCATCTCTTAAATGAACGAATAGTATCAGGATCCCCGTAAATGCCAACGGCAGAAATACCGTCCAGTAAGACTCATTGTAGGTATCTGTAAAACTATACACCACAAGAAGGATTGCAAAGGCTGTCACAGAGAAGATTTCCAGCAGCTCCTCTTCTGCAGACAACTTCTTTTTAGTCAATGTCAGGACGAATCCTATGATACCCAGAAGAACAATAATCAAACTGCACAGGTTCGCCACTCCGCCAGGCGACATAATGTGAACGTCACTGTCGTTCCAGCCAAATAGGGAAATCAAATCTCCCATGCAGGTGATGACACGGTTCAGATCAAAGGCTGACCAAATCGTTTCACTCTGCGTCGCAAAATGGTAATGTTGGTGCAAAATCGTGTTATTGATTTCGTATCCCGCAAGTCCGATTATTGCATATACAGAAGCCAATACCGGTATACGTAACTTGTCCTTAAGAGAATGATCCTCCCGATGATGCAACAGGAAATATTCTACTGCTGCACACCACAGCGGGATATAGCAGATCATCATCTGCCGTAATCCGCCAAGGCATGCTGTAAAGGCAACGACCAGGAGAAGTATCGCCAGCACTCTTCTCACAGGCGCACTGATTCGCATCCTCCATTCTGGTGAAACACACAAGATGAACAGTGAAATCGAAATGATTGTGAATCCAATATGCGGGATATAATACGAATTTAAAATTACATTCCAGCCATACCAGTCACTATAAGGTGCGATCAGAACCGTGGCAAGAAATGGAGCCAGTTCTATTCTGCGAATGGCATAGGCCAGCAGGAAAGCGCAGAGAATAAAGAATAGTAAAAATATGGCAACCGATAACGTCTTAGCTGCCATCCAGTTGTTCGGGAACACAGCGAATCCAATGCGGTATACCAACTGCGTATTCACCACCCGCAGTTCTGAAGAATAGTACCACCCGTTAGACAGAATAAGATCACCATCACGATCCAGCCTCTTTGCCAGAATCATTTCTGAAACAGCATCACTGTTCAGCAAATACAGCCCTTTGCGCCATATATAAAGAATATCAGCCGCGTAAACACTCAGCATCAAAATGAATGTCAGGAAAAGCCTTCTCCTTGCCCCAATTGTCAATTCCTTCTTCATCAGCAACACTCCTGTATGAACTAACACCATACGCCAGCGATTATATCAACATTTCTCTCTGCTCTCTTTTTCTCGCGGTGACGCTGGCGATTCCCAATCCGAGGGTCAGGATTATCATCCCGGCGGAAAAGATCACAGCCATCTTCCTCGCCTCTACGTACCGCGCCGATGCATTGGACCGATACTCCAATGTATGCTCTCCGCCTTCGCTCACAGTGAAGGAATAGGTATAACTGTCAGCATCCTTTCGGAATAACTGATCCTTCGGGATTTCACTGCCATCCAGATACACGCTGTTATAATCCGAACTGGAAATATTGGTATCAACAACTGTATTGGCAGAACAGTGAAAAGCAACGCTTTCCGGTTCCAGAATGTTCTCATCCAGCGGCAGACTGACATCCATGCGCCGCTCTGTCATCTCTATCACAGCGATCCCGGCGTTGGCATAGTCATTTCTCCAATAGAAACTGCCCGGAGCGACATTGGATGATAAATCCGCCTGAGAGAAGTCCCCCAATGCATACGCATAACTTTCAGAAATGAATACATTCTCCGCGGACATGAGGAGTGCGGCAGCAAAGATCACCAAGAGTGCCTTCTTCATTCTGGTCCGCCGAATCTTGAGCAGCAGATAAATCTGATATACCGTCGCAGCCAGCACCAGCAGATCCACGTAAGTGATCAGGCGGTACTCAAACTGAATCGAATAAAAGATCTTCTCTGTAACGGACTTGATCCAGCTGCAGCTGCTGAACAGATACATGAGGAACGCCAGAGCGAGGAGCCCGGCATTCGTCGCCTTCTCCCTCCTGGAGAAATGTTTTCTGTAATACAGAACCATGCACAGTGTTGCCAGACAGATCAGCAGCAGAGGCACATTCACCTGCAGGCAGAGATACGGCGCAATGGCGTTACGCCCGTGATAGATGGATTTATGACTGTACGGATACAAAGCTATCCGGTACAGCATTCCTTTCAGTCCAGTTGGTGTGAACCACATGATCTTATCCGTGCTGACATAAGTGCTCCCGGCATTGTCGACTACCGTCCGCACCCATGGGAGGATCGAAGCCACCATCCCAGCGGCAAGGATCCCTCCGTAAAACAGCAGGCCCTCCTTATGCACCGTGGTTCGGATCAGTCCCGGTATCGTCACGAACACAATGACGATATAGAGGATGCCGCCAATCTCTGCCGTGATCGGATGTGCTCCGAGGATCAGCAGTGCATTCAACATGGACAGCGTGATGTAGAAAAGTCGGTGAACCGAAGTCGTTCTGAGAGCCATGATCCAGGAGCCAATGGCCAGATACAGGCACAGCATTGCGAAGTATTCCCCGCGGCCTCCATCTCCATACAATTTGGTGATGAGGTATGTATTCCACATCACGATGGCAGTGAATGCCAGGGTCAGAAACTGCACATGGTACTGGCCCCTCCGGAAAACACCGCGGAACAATCCGCCGTAAATGCTGAAGATGAGCCCTTCCTGCAATAGCTGAGTCAGTATGACAGCTTTTCTGGCACTTCCGACCACGATTGCCGCCATTCCCATGAGCGGATAATACAGATAACCGTAGAACATCGGATTCACCATGCCCACCAGACCATCCTGTGTGTTGATCGCACTGGGGAAAGCATGGTTTGCCAGAAGATATCGTTTCATATATTCGATCAGCCACAGATTATTGGCCCAGTCGACATAGAAATAATGAAATTTGAACAGCATCAGCAGAGGCGCGATGATGATTGCAGCTCCCGCAATCGGAACGGCAAGCCGTGATAAATTCTGTCTGGTGAATGATGTCATGGTCCTATTTCCTTCTCTTCTTCCCTGCGAATCCCCAGGCGATGCAGAACCATACGATGCCCGCTACAGAGATCACAAGGCTCTCCCTCAGATATGGCGTATGGTATTGCCACAGAACCTGATGCTCTCCTTCCGGTACTACAACAGCCATGAAACCATAGTCCGCACGCAACACTGTTGCAGGGCTGCCGTCAATCGCACATTGCCATGCACCACTGTAAGGGATGCTCACGAACAGCAGCCGGTCCGCCTTCGCGCTGAACTCATATTCCAGTCTGTTCGCAGACAGCCTGCGGCTGACCACTTGATTGCTTCCAGCAGCATCGTCAGCAGTTGCCTTCGCGTCAGGCTCACCGGGTAAATCCAGTCGCTTCAGCTCAATCCCCCGCAGACGGATATGTCCGCTTCCTAAGAACCGAATGTGAAACTCTCCTGATGTGAAGAAATAGCTCCCTTGTGGAATCTTCACCATGAATTCATCCGTCTGACCATAGAAGGAGTGTTCCGGCCGCAATCTCGCCTTCTGCCCTTCAATGTCAAGATCCAGGAGCAACCCGTCTTCATCGTATGTCATGCCATGCAGCTGCAAATAATATTCTGTATTCGAGGTTCTCTGAGCTTCCTCCACATGAAGAATGATCTCCGAGTCTTCCGTGACCTCAGATACAGCGCCAGTCATGTTCACGTACTCTTCGGTGAATGGAACATCTGCTGATCTCACCTGCAAGTTATTCACGCGATGCAAGGAGCTTTGATCCAGCCCGGATGCAGCAGCCCGCGAATTTTCATCTATAACAAGCGTATCCGTCATATGCCCGTTCAAATCCAATACATTCTCATCCGCAGCATCTGCCTCACTGATGAAATTGGCGAACAATGTCCCTACCGGTTGGGGATTCTCCATCTGCAGGATATTGCTGTGGTCTCTGGTATCCGCATAGTGGTCAACAGACAGAAGCTTTTCCGCCTGTGATCTGCCTCCCAATCCCTGAAAGCAGAAAGCACCTCCCTGTATTCCCTCCGAAATTCGGTATGCATTCATGAAGCGTTGCAGGTTCGGATTCTGGATCGAATAATAGGATGTTGTCCCCTCTGTCCCTGTGATCAGTGACGCCCCATAGGAGGTATCATAGACATCCGTTCTCAGAAGTTGATCCGTTTTATTTGAATACGTGCCATAACCGCTGCTCAGAATCTCCTCATAGGCATCAAGATTTTTGAAATTGCGGTAATACCCGTTTCCTCCCGCAGCAGTAGGTGCGTTATTCACGAAAGCCATCAGGGCCACACAGACTGCAGCGTACAGCGCAAGGATCGAAGGAAAAGACTTTCTGCTGCCATACAGCCGATTGAGGAAGATCAGCAGGAGAATGGGAAGAAATATCAGACACGCCGCCAGAATCGTGGCTATTCTGATCCCGTCCTTTGCCAGCAGGCAAAGTGTAGAGATGGCGCCTGCCAGCAGGATTCCGATGATAACCTGATGTTCGAGCTTCTCAATCTCCGGCAGCACGCGCGCGAGGAGGAGCGCCAAGACAAAATACAGCTGGTAGGTCCAGCGATCCGTCGTATAGGAGAAACCATTCATCATGCTGCCCCAGAACGGAACAAAATATCCCACGCACAGGATCAGGGTGAGGATTCTGATGGAGAGACTGATCTTGGATCTGAGCTGACTGTTGAAAACCAGGGTGAGGATAACAGCGATTACAACAACGTTAAGTCCCAGCCCTTCTCCGTACCCGGGTCCCCGGAAGATACCAATGCCCTTGTTCATCCAATCTTCTCGGCTGTAGACAGCGAGGATATAGTCGAGCAAGGAGATTTCATTGACTCTTTGGGAAGAGATAAGACCATAGGCAGAAGGAAGGAGAATCGCTGCGGAGATCATAAGTCCGACGAGGTAATGCTGGATGAGAAGGAAGAAACTCCGAATGATTTTCTCCTCAGCTCTTCTCTCGACGAACTGCAGCAGTGCATAGATGCCACAGATAATCGTGTCCATATACAGGAAATAGAATCCCGCTGCCGCCTGCAACGCCACTGCCAGTATGAGTCCTGCCGAAAATTTTCTCTCCTGCATGATGGCATCTATGCCATCGAACAGAAGCGGAAGGTAGATGATCATCGTCAGGAATACGGGGAACAGCATTCCTGACGTCAGGGTAAATCCCGAGTATACATAGAACAACGCCGCCGCAAGAACTGCTGCTCTCCGACAGCCCTTCTTCAGAGCATAGGCAGAAAAGGTTATACCCGCAGCATACATTCTCAGGAGCGTGGTCAAGGTATAGCCGAGCGCCGAGAGTCTGTCGGGGAATGCGATGGCTGTCAGCGTGAAAACGTCGCCCAGGCCATAATAGTTCAGTGTCGATAGAATATCCCCGCCGAAGCCGATCGTAAGATCAAAGGTCGGAATCGACATCCCGTGCAAAATCGCAGCTGCGGCTTGCCTGAGATATTTTCCAATGTATACGTAGGCAGGATAATATTGGTTATAGCCATCCGCATTGGAGATGAAGGAAGCCCCAGTGTACGCAAAGAACGCATATACGATCGCAGTACATAGTACGAAAGCGATCGTATATACCAGATAATAATGTTTGCGAAGATAGTTCTCTGTCCATTTCATAGAATGCAAATCTTCACTCCCGCTTGCACTTGCGCTGGCGCTTGTGCGTACGCACTGCCTTCGATCTACGATATCGCACCGTCTCCACAATGGCGATCGCGCATACCACTGCCCCTGCTGTCCACACGCCCGCATTCACTGTCATCACTCTGTATTCAAACGCCCGCGTGGAAGCTGATACCGCGACCAGTTCCGTTCCCGGAGTATCGTTCTCCAGGATTCTGGAAGTCTCTTTAAGCTCATCCATTTCTGCCCGTGTATAGACACGCACCTGTAGCGAGTTGTCCATGTTCCTGCCTGCCGGCAGCAGGATATCCGCCGGGAACCTTCCCACGGCGTGGAAGCCCGCGCTGCCGAGAACGAACATCAGCACCGCAATCAGCGCATAGATCCCGAGCCGACGTCGCAGGGTACGGAGTAGCGCGCGCAAGGCAGACAGGACCGGCCCCGCCGCCTTCCGCACCGCTCTCGTCACGCCTGACTCCTCGAAAATTCGTACCACCGTCCGCGTCAACGCCGGAACCTCAATCACATGATTCCACCGGCTGCCTGGCGCGGCGGCATGATGCTGCCGCCATTCTGCTGTTTTCCGGTAAAGGTATTCTCCAAGGAAAATGAAAATGAGATTTTTAAATGCAGTGTTAAACAGGAACGGCTCCGAGATGCCGGCGATGCAGAAGCCCAGGATCAGTGCGGTTTCCTTGTACAGTCCCCTCTTCGTATAGTCATGGATGAGGAGAAAGAGTCCGGAGATGACGAAAAGGAACGGGATCACCCCGCACTGCACCAGAAGATAGACGTAAGAACAGTCCATCGTGTACCGGTAATTTGGCACGACAAGCCTCGATCCGAACAGCGTAATCGGCTCATTCAGCAGGAAGTATCTCGACAGATCATACCTCGTGTTCAGAATGTCATTGATCCGGTTATAAACAATAGGAATTCGCTCGTATATAATCGGCGTCTTCAGCACAATCGGCCCCACAATGGAGAAGATCAGGCTAAGAGGCAGGATGAGTCGAACGAGCAGAATCTCCCGCTTCCCAGGGCTTCGCTCCCCAGTCAGACAGTAATTCAGAATGAGATAGATTGTCGCCATAGCGGCGCCGGTGTAGCTCATAGTGTTCAGAAATAGCCAGAGATTCCCTGCCATGAGGAGGAACGATACGACAAGGAGTTGTCTCCGCGAGAGGTGATCGTCCGCAAGATAGAGGAGAAAGGCGAGCAGGACAACGAAGGAGATCTGTGTCACGTTGGGATGCGTGTACCCGAGGGCATGGCAGATCACGTAGTCGAAGAAATGCTTCGGATGGTCATACGCAATCTCCGTCCGAAGTCCGGTCTGAGCCAGCAGGATGGTGACTGTGAAAGAGGCAGTCCAGACAACTGCACCCCAGCGGAATATCTTCCGGACATCTGCATTTCGAACTCCCAGCATCATGACAGAATACAGGAGAAGACCCTTGATCCCGGTGTTCCGATACACGGCACCGCTGATGGCAAGGATCAGGACGACCATCAGCCACTCCGCCATCGTGTTCCGGGAAATGATGAGCTTCAACGCAAAAAACAGCGCCCCCGCGATAAGGAGCGCGTTGTATGCCGGCATTCCATCATCCATGCCCACTGCCTTAGCGAACAGGAGGGCGAGGAAGCTTAACAGGTACAGTGTCTCCCCGCAATGAATGATCTTGTTCTGATCTGTTGTATTGTCCACAAGAGTATTTCTCATCATGAATTTCCGTGTTCCGGGGATGCGTCCGCGGCGTCAGAAGGATTCTCGACCAGCACCGCCTTACCGTTCCCGATCCGGTAGACCAGGTCACAGTTCCGGATGGTAGAGAGCCTGTGTGCGATGATGATCAGCGTCATCTCGCCGTGCAGAGCATCAATGGACTGCATGACGGCAGCTTCCGTCTCGTTGTCCAGCGCGGAGGTTGCCTCATCCAGCACCAGCACCTCCGGCTCGTTATACAGAGCTCTCGCGATGCCGATTCTCTGCCGCTGCCCGCCGGAGAGCCGCACGCCCCGCTCTCCGACCTCTGTGTCATAGCCATCCGGCAGCTCCTTGATATAGTCAGCGAGCTGCGCCCGCTCCGCTGCCTTCTGCAGTCGTTTCATGTCAATATCCTTCGGATCGACACCGAATGCGATATTGTTCGCAATGGTGTCATCCATGAGATAGATGTTCTGGGGAATATAGCCGATCGTCTGATGCCAGCCGTCGAGATTCTTCTGAATGTCCAGCTCATCCGCACAGATACTGCCGCCTGTCGGCAGCAGAACACCCAGGATCAGGTCCGCGAGCGTCGTCTTGCCCGCGCCTGACTGTCCGATCAGGGCCACCGAGGTATTCTTGTCGATATCGAAGGACACATGGTCCAGGATCATGCGTTCCGATTCCGGATAACGGAAGGAGACATCTCTGATCTGAATGGCCTTGGTGAGCGGCAATTTGCCAGCGGACTTTGCCTCTGACGCATGTGCACTCTTCTCCCTGTTCAGTGCATCAATCTTCTTCAGATCCTGATAAATGGCTGTCACGGCGGATTTCTGGTAGGTAATCGTCCCCAGATACTCCGTGATGCGATTGAAGGAAGGCAGGAGCCGGATCGCTGCGATCGCAAAGATGGAGACCGTTGATACGAAATAGTTCGCCTGGGTACCGGTCAGCAGCTTGATGGCGACCACGCCGAGGAGCGCCGTAATGGCGCATGCCTCGATCACCGGTTTCGGAATGTTGACCATTGTATGATAGGTGAACTCGCTTCTCACGCGGCCGGCGTAGGCCTTGTCATACTCGTCGTAGAAGAAGTCCTCCTTGTTCATGACCTTGACTTCCTTGATACCGCCGAAGGCCTGCTGCACCCATTTATTCACTTCCGCCTCGTAGTGACGGTTGCGTACGCCCATGACGTAGAGCTTCTTGCGGTAGACCTTCATGATCACATAGACCAGAAGACTCATTGCAACGCTCATGGCAAGAGTGATGGAAGGATCCAGCCTCAGCAGATAGATCACCAGGACGAACACCACGACCCCTTCCGTCGCCAGCTGCACCAGTGCCTGGATCGTGCCGAAGAAATCGGCGGTATCCTGATTGATATTCCGCAGCAGCTCCGAAGAGTTGACGCCGACATGGAAACTGTACGGCTGATCCAGGTAACAGCGCATCATTTTGGTACAGAGCCGTCTCATGTTGGAATAGATGAAACGATACTGCGCCCTATACATGAAGATCAGATAGACATTCTTCACGACATAAATGATGATGAGCGCTACGATCATGAGGAGCACGAACTGATAGGGATCCTTCATTTGCAAGGATTCATAAATCTCCCTGTAAGGGCTCTTAGACAGAAGCCGTTCCGGCTGAATGATGGAATTGATGAAGGGCTGGATTGTGGAAACACCCAAAAGTTCCAGCCCGGAGCCTATGAGGATCATGACAAAAATGCCAATGCTCTCCCACTTCTGTTTCCGGTCAAAGATATAATTCAGCTTCTTCAGTTCATCCATAGCTGCCTCAAATTCAATATTTCCATACCGGTCAGAAACCGGGGTTTCAATCTATCTGTCCTGTAGTAGAATATGGGACATGAAGATCATGTATCTTATCTATTCCTATACCGCGGGCGGTGGCATCGAGACCCTGCTGCGTGACCTCATGCACGGCATGGTGCAGAAGGGACACAGCGTCTGCCTCTGCGTGATCAATCACGACTACGATGAAGCGATGCTCCGCTCCCTGGATCCCGAGATCCGGGTGATTCTCCTGGAGCGCCCGCCCCGTTCCGGCGGACAGGCGCGCTATATGCGCCGCTTCGCTTCCATTGTCCGCAGAGAGCGGATTGATATCCTGCACTGTCAGGGGATCAACTGCGTGATCTTCTCTGCTCTTGCGAAGCTCTATCGCCCTCAGCTCAGAATCCTCAATACCGTACATGACAACGGCAATTATTCCTCGTACTCCGCTCTGAAGGTATTTCTCGGCAACTGTCTGCTGGATCAGACCATCGCAATCTCAGACAGTGTGAAGTCCGAAATCCTCGCACGGCACGTCCCCGCGGAAAAAGTCATTACTCTATATAATGCCATAGATACGGAGAAATTCCAATGCGAAGCTAACGCTTCACGGCACTCTCTGGAGATCGGTAATGTAGCCCGCCTCTTCCCGGCCAAAAAGGGCCAGGACACCCTCATCCATGCTGCCATGCTGTTGATACCAGATTATCCCGACCTGCGCTGCCGCTTTGCCGGGAATATGTTCAAAGGTCAGGAGAGAGAGATACTGAAACTCCGGGATGAGATTAGAGAAAAGGGGCTGTCAGAGCAGATTACGTTCCTTGGGAATATAGACAATGTACCCGCTTTCCTTCACAGTCTGGATGTGTTCGTGCTGCCATCGAACTATGAAGGTTTCGGCATTGCTCTCATTGAGGCCATCGCCGCCGGTGTGCCCTGCGTGGCATCCGATCTTGAGGGACCTCACGAGATATTCACACTGGCACAGAAGGATGGCGTGAAGATCGGGCTTCTCTGCCCCGCCGGTGACGTCAATGCCTGCGCTGCCGCAATACGTACGGTGGCGAACTCCAGAGAAGACTATCATCCGAAGGAAATGGCCGCGTTTGTTGCGCGTCACTTCTCCATTGAGCATTCCGTCGAGGCGCATTTGGAACTGTATCAGTCTCTGCTGCCAACAGCTTCCTCATAGGTGCGGATGAACTGATCCGCCAGTGCATCCCACTGGAAATGATCCCGGACCGTCGCTGCGGCGGCCTCTTTCATCCGTTGCATACGCTGAGGATCCTTCACCAGATCCAGAATCCGTCTCGTCCATGAGGTGGCATCTAAATCTCTGATCACGATGCCGTTGTTCTCATGGAGCAATGTTGTGGAACCTCCATTCTCGCTGCTGATGCAGACGCACCCATAGTACATGGCTTCGAGGAGCACCATGCCGAAGATGTCATAATTCGTCGGAAACAGGAAGATGTCCGCCTTTCGGTACGCGGCAGCCAGCTCCCTCTGCTGCGCCTTGGGAATGTAAGTCAGAACACCTCTCTCCTCCAGCCGTCTCATTGCTGGCTGAACCTTCGCCACATAGGCAGCATCCCCGGTTCCGACAATCGTCGCGTGCAGATCTTCTCTCTGCTCCGAGACCTTTTTGATCACTTCCAAAAGGAACGGAATATTCCTCCGTTCTTCCAGCTTCCCCACATAGAACAGGTTGGTCTTATCATCCGGCATAGCATCGCTCACAGGGCTGGATTCCACACCCGTATCCATCGCTGACGCATCAAAGCCGACGCCGACACTCAAGACATGCCGGAAGCCCTTTTCCTGTAGGAATTTTGCTGCCAGAGGGCTCTTGGCAAGGCAATGGACACTCCTCTTCGCCCTGCTGGAGAATAGCAGCAGGCTGTGGTCAAACACCCTGCATTTGGCATTGTAGCCTCTGTTAAATGCGTCATAATACGGCCCGTGATAGACCACGACAGGTTTTTTCCAGAAGGTATAGGCAAGCCAGCTCTGCAGCTGGTCATACTCATGCACCTGGATGACATTGTAAGCTTTTGCCAGCCGCTTCACACCAGGCATTATGCCGTTTTTCACGACATTTATTCCGTGCAGCCAGTAAATCTTCGTGCCATCTGCCAGCTCCTGTACATGATCAGGCTCTTTCCCACCGAAGAACACAATATCGCAGACAATACCTTTTCTTCTGAGGGCAGCGGCAAGGCCCGTTTCCTGCACGTTGTAGCCGGATAGATTCAATTTCTCCGGGAAGCCCCGGACGATCAGAACTCTCATTCTATTCTCTACTCGTATCTGCCCAGTTGATAGACATGGCAGTAATCAAAGCCATCAGACATCAGCAGCGCTCCGTACGTACCGCTCGCAGCACCCGCGATCAGCGTTCTGCAGCGGGAAAGGAGGGCGATTGATGCCAGGTATTCCCGGTTCCGCTCATACGGCGATATCAGTCGGTTGCCCACATCATTGACATTCTCGCCTGCCTTTGTCGTCAGGTGGTGCTGCTGGTAACTGATCACACGCCCAGGGAACTCCTTCCGGAATCTCTCCCAGATATCCGCATCCTCCGTTGCAAGGTAGATCACCTCTGTCCGCGTTCTCTGCATCACTTCGCGAACTTCCCGTACAACCTCAGACACTTCCGGCTGGATCGGGTGTCCCTTTGGTTTCGTCATGACATAATCGGTTCCCCGCAGCAGGACACCCACCGCATTCCTATCCTGTAAATTAGCTGCGGCATAAGCGTCAACATCTCCGATGATCTCGGGCCGCAGCTGCATATATTGATGCGCCAGTTCTCTCCACATCTCAATGCACCCCTCGTCCTGCAGCATGTCATAGTCTGGGAAGTTTTCCGGTGCCGTCACCCTCGATAACACCACGCTGGCTGCGCCATCCAGAATCTCCAGTCCGTATCCGCATGGCTGCAGGAAGAACTTCTCCCAGGCGTTGACGTGTCTGATCTCTCCCTCGGCCAGCATGGGATTGGTGGAAGACTGCATATCAATCACCGGTATCATTCCACGATCTAATGCTTCCTTCACCGAGCCCAGATTAGTCAGATAGAAAGAGAATAGCCCGGCGCGGATGTTGTGACGGCGGATGACATAGAACGTCTTATCCGGATACTCTTTGCCGCAGGAAATCTTCCTCTCTCTCCAATGCCAGGCATCATACCTCTGATATATACTTGTCTTCTGAATCGCAGCCTTCAGATGCAACTTATATGTCCTCACTAACCGCCAGAGATCAGAGCACTCGTTCAGCTCTGTGACAGCAGCTGTCCCAGTTTGTCCCTGAGCGGCATCAGATACGTATTGTAGATGAACTCCGCCGCCCCGTCACAGAAGACAGGTTGAGACAAGAATTCTCTGTAACGCACATCATCTTCATTCAGTTCTCGCAGCAGAGCTACCTGCTCTGCATTGTCTGCCCCCGTCGTATAATCCCAGAAAATAATAGAGCTCTGATTCAACACTTGCGGTTCCGGGTAATTGCGATTCCCGTGATAGATCGGTATACAGCCTGCCCGAAAAGCATCGAACAGCTTTTCTGTAACATACCCCGGGGCATCCATGTTCTCAGGGCAGATATTGAAGCGGAACTGTGAAAGGTACGCATTCTTGTCATCGTGAAATTCATTCCACAATCTGTCCGACGAATTCCTCCACTTTCCTCCATATTCGATTCGGAGTACCTGCCCTGCCTCTCTGCAGATACGATCCCTTGTGCCAAGAAAATCGTGAGTCGCCACGAGAACGGCATCCTTCCTGGCAGAACTCACTTGGTGGAATGAGCTCTCAATAGCATCAATCTTTTTCTGTATATCTTCCACCTGGTCTTCTGGATCAGTGAACCGTAGCAGCCAGAACGGGAAGCGCAGATATTGATTCTCAGTGTGCTCTCCAAAGCCCAGCGCCAGATCCACCTCCTGCATGGCGTAATCCTGATAATCCCGGATACGACGGTCCCAGACAGCCGCTTTTTCTATCCACTCATGGTTCTTCTCATAATGGATACGAGGCTCCAAGTTCTCGCCGGTGTAAAAAATCTTCACACCATAAAAAGGCTCTCTGATATTGTCCCGTTTCCCGAATACACTGTAAAATTTGACAGGAGTCATGCATTTCGGATAATAGAAGTTCAGAAATCTTGTGAACCAGCTGTCACCCACATCCTCTTTCCACCAGTTCGCATAGGAAATCCTGCCGCTTGTGAGAGCGGGGCGCGTTCTGTACATATCACGGATGTCGCGGCAGTATTTGATTGTGTCTGTTATTCTCATATTCCTTATCTGCTCACTGCAACATCACATGTTTGATCACGATATCCGCTGGGAAGCGAGTCGTAAAGCCGAAGATCACTTTCCGAATAAAGGGGAACCCCGGAATTTTGCCAAACTCTTTCACATCGGCTCTTATCATTTGCAGGATATTGCGAAGACCGTTCCGATCCACCAGTGCGTTCTGTTTAACTCTGTAATAATCCTGTAGTGCCAACCTGAGATGATAATTGGCACCCAGTACCGCAAGATCATCAGCATTATGGTCTCTGTAATATTGAACGGTTTTCCTGGTATCTTGCAGTACCTCAAGAAGCTCCATCCTGAATGGTTTCGTCATAATGCTGTCTGGCCGTATTCGGTAATAATAGAGAACCTCATCTACATAAGCCACTTTCTCGGCATGGAACAGCGGTTGATATATGACTGAAACATCTTCATTGATCTTGCCTACAGGGAATAAAGAGCCATATTTTCTAAAAAAGGAGCTCTCGAACATCTTTCCGCATGCAATCCAACTCAGTCCATGCCTTTTAGATAGATAGGTATCTCGAATGCTGTCGTGTCCGCTCATCGTAATGACAGAAGCTTGCAGTCCATGACCCGCACTCATCTCAATTTGCGAAGTCTGTTCCTCCGCCGCCTGCCGTTCAGAATTCGTGCCTGTCACATCGTACTTTTTTAGATAATCACAAATGGACAGATCAGCGCCCGTGTCACGGATCGCATGCAACAAGGCACTGCAATACGATTCTCCGACATAATCATCGGAATCGACAAATGTGAAATATTCGCCTCGCATAACGGAAAGGCCTGCATTTCGAGCAGCAGATAAGCCCAGGTTCTGCTGGTGGATTACCCGGATTCTGGAATCTTTCTTCGCTGCATCATCTGCAATCTTCCCGCTGCCATCCGTTGACCCGTCATCTATCAGAATGATTTCAAGGTTTGAATAGTCCTGATTCAGCAAAGATGCAATACATTCCGATAGGTACGGCTTCACGTTATAAACCGGAACTATGACGCTGATCAAGCCTTTTTGCATTTCTCTCTGATCAAGCATGTTTTTCATCAACTCCCTGATAAATGCGCATCAGTCTGGCGGTATAGTCTTCCAGCGAGAGGAATCTTCCAGCCTGCTGCAGGCACTCTCCGCTCATTCTGCAGCACATTGCTTCATCATGGAATACCTTGTCAATGGTCTGCGCCAGTTCTTCCGCATCGCCCGCCTTAAACAGGAATCCTGTTCTGCCATCCTCGATCAACTCCGGAATTCCTCCGATATCCGATGCGATCACCGGCGTGCCATACATCTGCGATTCCATCACAGAGAATGGGCAGTTCTCGTACCATTCCGACGGATAGACGCTGACCTCCGCATGTGAAATGACATAGGTCAGTTCATCTCCCCGCAGGAACCCGAGATTGATCCCGTTCGGCAGTGTATTCACCGCTGCCTCTTCCTGTCCTTTCCCTGCGAAAACAAAAGGAATCCCGGATAGTTTGCCTGCACATGCGAGCAGTGTCTTCATCCCCTTCTCTTCGTCGAATCTTCCGAAATACAGGACATATCGCTCCGGCAGTTTCTTGCGGATACGGTCAGAAACGGAGGATATCTTTGATCCCGACGGTGTTTCCAGGAAGTTGTGCATCACAATGCAACGTCCCGCAAGGTCCGGATGATGTTCCAGCATTCCTTTCATGAAATTGCTGGGACAGATGATAGTATCAACCTGTCGATATGTATGCCGCCTCCGGTACAGCTGCGCCTCCATCGTGCCTAATGTGCTGCGCAGTCTCGAATTGTGAATGCAGCGGTTCTGCCTGCAGTTCTGGCAGGCACCGTCAATACATTTCTGGCAGAGCTCTCCTGTCTCAGGAATTCTCAGCGTATGGTTCGGGCATACCCACTGATAGTCGTGTGCCGTATAGACAATGCGTATCTTAGGATCGAAACTATGGATCTCATCAATAACAGAGGGCGTGATCTGGAAATTGATATTGTTGAGATGTACTACATCAGGGCGAAAGTCTTCCAGAACTACACGAATCTTACGCCTGGCATCTCTGGAGTAGAGTATTTGAAACGGGTACAGGAGCTTTTGGATACCACTTCCATGGAAATTCATATCTTCTGTGTAGCTCCCTGCACGATTTCCAACAATACGCCCCTCATGCTCCATGCCGAAATACTGGACTTCGTGTCCCATCCTCTCCAGCTGTTTCCCTAGAGAGAAAATATAGGTTTCTGACCCACCATTAGGATATAAGAATTTATTGACAATCAGTATTCTCATCTTGAATCACACGCCCCGATACAGCACTTTTCAATCTCTTGGAATGATCCGCATTGGATTACCAACAACGGTGCAGTTATCCGGAACATCTTTGTTGACGACAGCTCCAGCGCCAATCTTTACATTGTTGCCAATAGTAATGCCACCGAAGATACTGGCGTTCGGGAATACCTCCACGTTGTCTCCGAAGTCTGGATCGACACGCGTAGGATCATCAGGTGCTGGTTTTCCCTTGCCAATGACCACGCCGTAATTCACCGTGAAATTCTGCCCTGCCCTGTGAGGATGAATTACGCAGGAGTTGTGATACACCGCAAAGCCTTTGCCGATGCTGCCATGAATTTCTATAGCTGACGGAGCCTTGACAGATATCTTTGACAGTCCACGCAGGATGAAATGCTCTCTAATCCTGTAATAGAAAACGCTGCGAAATGAGGGAATGAACAGCAGACAGTAATTCAATGCCCGTATTCCCGCCTGCTGATATGGAATTTCCGGCAGGAAACGACTAAGATCAGCGTTGATCGTCTCCTGAGCCTCGCTTTGGTACGCAAGATCTGCAGCGAGACACCGCCAGCCAGTCAGGCGCTGGAGAAGTATATTTTTATTCATACACATCGCCTCTCTTCTCGCCGTCTGTCTTGATGTCGCCGTTATTCTCGGGATTTTCTGCGTCTGTAAAATTGATTCTCTCTCCTACCACTACCCGCGGTTTCTTCGTGGTTTTGGAATTGATGGACAACACATATTCTCCGAGAATACCAATGAAGAAAAGCTGGATAGACCCCAGGAGGAATACACCTACCATGATACTGGCCATGCCGGCAGGGAACGCGTCCTGATAGATCAGCTTGCGGATCAAGACAGAAATCGCATAGATAGCTGATATGATCCCCAGCCCCGCACCGATGAATGTCGCCATTCGCATCAGCTTCTTCGTGGAACTCGTCAACCCCTGCATCGCAAAATCATAGTTGCGATAGAAATTGAAATTGGATTTCCCCCGCTCAGACTTTCTATGGTGATATTCAACAGTCGCATGTCCCGGCGCGTACTCTGAGATCACATTTTTCAAGTAAGGCTCTGCGTCGCCAATCTGACGCAATACCTCAATGAATTTACGATCATAAAGGCCAAACCCGTTGAATTCTTCGATCTGCGGTTTATCCGAGAGTATATCTATCATCTTGTAATAGACTCTGCGAAGTCCATTCATCACATGACTCTCATCACTTGCCGACTTCTGCCCGATGACGACAGTATGTCCCGCTTCCCATTGGGCGACGAATTCCGGCAGCAGCTCCGGCGGATCCTGCAAATCACCGAATACCAGGAAGGCAGCATCCCCATCCGCTTCCTGCAGACCGTTGAATACATTTCTAGAGAAGCCGAAATTAGCTGCGTTAAAAACCGCCTTCACTC
The DNA here is from genome assembly GCA_900107575.1 of Lachnospiraceae bacterium NK3A20. Taxonomy (GTDB): domain Bacteria; phylum Bacillota; class Clostridia; order Lachnospirales; family Lachnospiraceae; genus CAG-791. The sequence goes on from FNQX01000013.1 coordinate 90,302, forward strand.
TCCGATCCTTGCTGCATAACTCTCTGATAATAGTTCTCGTCTGATCGGAGGAATAGTCATCCACAAGGATCAAATCGTAGTCATACTGCGAGAGTCTTTCGGCAAAGATGCCTGTTACGACATGATATAGCTTCGCTATGCTGTTCTCTTCGTTGTAACAGGGTACAACGACACTGATTTTCTTCATTTGATTATCATCACCTTGCGGCAACAAAGAGAGCTGCTGCCGTATATGCCAGGAATATCCAGACAGTCACTACTCGAACGAAAGTAATTGCCACAACGTTCCTATCATGGTTTTCCTTGTGTGCCACAGGCAATGAATCCTCCTGTTGCATATTACGATAGCCGACATATCCAATTCCGGCAAGGCAAATAAGTGCCACGGCCAAGATTGCAGGAATCATAGGCTCCATTCCAAGCCTTCTTAGAAGGCCTGCTGCCGTTGCGATATCATCACCATTACCGGTCCCCTTCTGATAGATTGGTTTCAAGAGCAGATAGGAATACGTCTTACTCCCGCCATATACCCAGCTCGTATGGAGAATGAAGACAATCAGCATCAACACTTCCTGGATATATTGAATCAACAGCAGTTTGCCACGGTTTGTTCTCCCTCCCACAAAGACAGCCAGGGTCATAAAGGGAGCCAGATAAATTGACCAATAGCAGGTCATTCCACCAAAAATCTCAAATGCGCCCCAGATGCCAAAAGCCAGCAGAATCATCTGCCTCGGATTGGTATCACTCGTGAGATAAGCCACAAGATAGATGGCGGAAATGACGAGAACGAATACAGAAATCAGTCCATACGGGGTGGCAATGCCATTGTTCAATAATCCGCTCAGATTTTTGGAGAGGAATCCTGACGCAGACTGTGCATACCCGGGATCACGGAAATAAATCAGCTTACATAGCAACAGTAAAGATAGTCCCTCGATCAGCTGAATGAGTATTTGAAGAATATTCTTCTCCTTCCAAAGAATTACGAGCACGAGGATCAGCAATGACATTGGCTTAATCGTTATGGAGATCGCCATGAAGATCAGCCAGCGCCTGCTATTTTCCAGACAATAATAGATTCCTGCCAGCAGGAAGAAAACTGAGAGCACATCATACTGCACCGCAATAAAAACCGGGAAAAACGTGTACAGGCTAGTTGTATAGATCAACGTTGCCACGGCAGCATCATCTTCAGATTGCAGCAGTGCAGCCACCTTATAAAACCAAAAAATGGTGCCGACATAGAAGATCACGACAAGCAGTTTGAACCAGAGTAGACTCCCCGCGCACATCGGATCCAGATGTATAACATGCTGCAAAATCCAGACAGGAATACTCCAGACTGCAAAGATAACATAAGTTCCAATATCATAGACCGCCCCTTCGGGTGCGATCCCTGATGCCAGCGCATTGGAATAGAAACTCCTCGGAACCCCATCGAATATGGAATCAAGGAATACCAGCCCAAATCTGCCTGTAACAGTGATATCCGCATAGTATACGGTGAAGAAGCAGTACACTATCGCTGCCAGAAATAGCAAAAAGGACATCTGACAGATTTTGCTATATCTGATACGCCTGTCAGCAGTCAATCTTTTGAGATCTGAACTCATGGAAATTACTCACCTCATCCTAAATATTTGCAATTCTGGAAAATGCCGTGATCGCCGCCCCAATCATCGAAGTGATCACCAACATACTCTGCGTATGATCCGACACATTGCCTTCCCTGCGTCCCCTGATTATTGTCGCTGCTGATAACACCACCGCTGTCAGGGACAGATACATCCCCAGATACGTCCAGCTGGAAACCTTCTCATAAGTGTATCCAGCAACAGATTGCGTGACCGTATTCACTGTGTTTACGAGCAGATTATTATCTTCATTGCGAGCAAGATCCATCCCATTTCGGATCAAATTCACCCCTGCCATTGACAGAATACTTACAAGAACAAAAGACACGATCACCAAATTTGCCTTATATTTATGAACCTCTCTGCCCTGTTTCACCTGATACACTAGAATGAACCATATCATAAAAAGACCTGCCAGAATTCCCACTCCACTGGCCGACATCGCGCCCATAGTAACAGAAGGCAGGAATAATGTCGCAGCTATAAAGTGCTTGGCAGCAGTAGATACAGATAGTTTCCAGGCTGCACTGAACACCAGCAGTGTCACGATCCCCCCTGCCATCCACACACTCAGGTACACCCACTGATATGGCAGACAGCAAAGCCTTGCAAGTGTTAATGCGAGCAAACCGGGCAGCTGATGCGGCAAGATCAGATCTCCGTGATATTTATATTGTGAACTGTACCGTATCTGTGCTGAATCATTGCCATAATCGTGATCAAAAAGGAATCTTCCATAAGGTACAGCATAAGACAGATATTTGTCGTTATTTAAGATGCCCGCCTGATCAATTACGATCATTCCCTCATCATTGAGTTCTTCTCTTCCCAGCATAACAGATGAAGCATGATACAGATCGCCAAATGCTCTGTTCTCGTCCGGCGTTTTCAGCATCGGCATGATGAGAAGGGTAAGAGCCGATATTCCGATCCATGCGAGAACCATGCTGCGCAATCCGGCGTTCTTTTGATAGCCGGCAGCCCCTGCGATTACAAACAGAATACTGACGAGAACAGGTAAGAGAAGCCGTGAGAAGCTGTGGTCATCACCATACAGCGCAATCGTCAGATGATCTAAAGTGATGTTCTCTCCGCCCGTGCTGGCAATGGCATGATACTGAATACGATATTGTTCTCCCGCCGTCAGCTGAACAGGCAGGCCTGTGAACTGTACTCGTTCCAGATTAGAGAAGCCATTGGTATGAATATTAGGATTCTCCGCTGTAATATTAGCAATCTCTGTGCCATTCTCATCGGTTATTGTAATATCAACCGCTGTGATAACATTACTGCGGTCCAGAATAGTCTCTGCGTCAGGATCCTCATTACAAAAGGCGGCGCTGTTGATCACTGTCGTATTCGCGATAAACGACTCTGATCCTGCCGGAACCACTATCTCTTCATACCAGGTCTTATACGAGGTCTCATCTGACAATCTGACCCTCCACCACAGAATGACTACAAGCAATATTAGTATCGGAACTATGTGTTTTTTCCATTGCATTTTATTCATTCCCAATATAGCCGTATCTGGCACTGTTATACTACTCCTCAGCGAATTATCGTTATCCCTGTTCACCTGATTATCTGGAATCGCAGCTCCGGAGCCAACATAAGTCCCACAAACCGGCAAATACTCGTGAGCATGGACAGGATCGCTAACGCCATCTGCAGTTTATCTGTCGTATGCTCATTGATTGATCCCTTGTTCAGCGTCAACTGCTGACGAACTGGTGCTAACATCAAAGGCAGCAGGACATACAGCGGCAGGTAATACCTGCCCTGCACGCCGCTTATAGCAGTGACCTCATTCTCAGGAATTTCTGTGTATATCATGAGGAATGAGGTGAGCACTATCAAAACTCCCAGCAGGAATATCAGCCAGGAAATCAAAATTCTTCTCTTCCCAACCTTTTGGGTGTCGAGCGCTCCAGCTTCAATCATGACAAAGATCACCAGGATGGCAAAGGATAGAATAGATGGCAAAAAAGCGCCAAAGTCCTCTCCAGTAACGCTTCTAACCAGGTGAATTCCACCGAACAGAAAAATCGTCTTACTGTATACGAGGAATGTTTTCCACGGATTTCTCAGAACATATCTCAGTGAGAATGACGTTTCTTCTGTCAGTCCGCTTCTCGGGTCGAAATTGCCCTGCAGATCCGAAATCGCTTCTGCACCCCTGGTAAGCATGAGAACCGCCACCAGAACCAAGATAAAAATTAGTGTAGCAACTAACAGTCTCTTCTTATGATGAATTCTTGACGGCTTCACCATGAATATGCAGCCGGCCAGTACAAAATAGATTAGCTTGACCGGGATCAACAGAATCGTAAATATAGCAGAAGGAAACAGGTCTTTAATAGTAACCTGATCCATTTTACTCAGCTTCACACAATACGAAACGATGAGGAAACAAAAGGCAAGATTCCATACATCATAGGAATAGGAGCAGGCAAGCAATACGGTAGCCGGCAGAATACAGATTGCCCTAAATGCCTTTGTCAGTTCAGGGGTCATCCTGCAAGCGCAGGATACACAGACAAGGAAAAAGGCAAAATTGCACCATCTCCCTGAGAGCACGATGAGCTGGTACGGCAGATGCAGGATTCTGGCGATTGAAACTCCGATGGCAGGGATCACGTACGCGATTGCACTGCCTCCTCCTTCATTGATATACACGCCTCCATCCGGCACCAGGACAGAATGCCGCCATACATTCCAGAACTCCCAGGTATATGATCCATCTCCAAAGGGTTTTACTGTTAACAGATCGGGTGGAACTTTTCCCGCGAGCCCTGATAATCCAGGAATCATGGATAAGATTCCATTGGATACATTCATCGTGGAAGCCAAGTGAAATTTTCCATCCGGAACAGACAAGGGCACCATGGCAACGTTCGCAGCTAACGCCAGCAGGATCATGAGCGCGATAAAACGCCTGTTTGCTGTTTTGTCGCAGAGTGTTGACTTAAAGCCTGTGAAGCCGATTCCTATCACTCCCAGGAATAAGCCCACCAGAACAAAATATATGGGTAAAACACTGTGATTTTCCCCATCAATATTCACCGGAAAACGGCCTATCGTAAACACTCCAACGAGCAACAGTGCCAGTGCCGCGGTAACCATGGTCATACAGCGGCGAACCTTATCGTTGTTCGCTGCGTTCAGTATTGTCGTCATCATTTTTTCGTCCTTTTCTGCAGCATTCTGGGAATCATGGCTGTGATGATCCGGTATCGCAGCTGTGGGAATGGTTTGGTCAGTAGATTGAATACATCCCAAGTAAGGAAATATACACGCCATCCCTGTTCCATCCCCTGCCCTTTCCAGGGTGTCTCGTTCAACGCCTTCTCATAATCTTCCCGGAATCGATGATGATTGCCTATTCTCCATGGTCGCTCTTCTCCAAGGTAATGAATGATCACTGGATTCTTCCCGCATGCAATATACTCTTCTTCCGTAATATATGGATAATCCGTGAGACGATTGAAGAATCGCCAGGGATACTGGTCGTAGATATTGCAGTAATTGTATGCCGGTGGAAGGAAGTGGATGTTGCCGCATAGCGCTCCGTTGATGGCGTCCTGGTCATTGGCGAATAGCTTTCCCCCGTGATCTTTCAGAAACTGAATGATCTTATCTCCCGTATGTTCACGTCTGCATCGATTTAAGTCAAAGAGAAGAACGCCTGCGTTGCAGTACGGCAGGCCTGAGAGTCCCAGCGCGGCCTTTCGCTCTTTCGCATAGGTAGGCTCCGGCACGGCTGCGATCGGGTGTGCCTCCATGTCTGTATTCCATAAAGATTCCAAACTCCCCCGGACAATGGTGTCGCCGTCCAGATACAGCACCCTCTCGACCTCTTCCGGCAGAATCTTCTCGAAGCAGAGGCGCACCAGCACAATCGGATTCCATCCCGATGTGTCGAAATCGAAGTCAAACAGCCCATTGACATCACCGATTCGAATAAAATCCGCCTTAGCTCCCCTACCACGGATATAGCCATCCAGCGCGTGCAGGTCAGTATCATTCAGATCCGTGTACAGCAGATAGAAACACAGCTCTCCTGTCTCATTGCTGTCACAGACAGAAGCTATGGATGCCGCAGCCTGCGGGAGAAACGCTCTGTTGAATGTATAGACGATGTCCATGCGCGTCTCACCTCTGCCTAAGGAGCTTGTGCCGGATCATGAGTGCAGCATTCTCTCTCATCACAAGGAGAACTGCATAATAGCTCCCGAAGAAAATAACAGCAGCTGCCGGCAGCTGCAGCAGCGGATTCCAAGCCGTCTGTCGAATCCAGAATGTCATTGCCAGGGCTGCCACTGTCGCCAGGAGCACTTTACCTGCATCCTTCCCATCGAGCATTTCGTGCATGGCTCCGATTCCCTGCTGCCGTAGTGCGATGACCTGCACTGCCAGCACAGCCGCCTCTGCAGCCAGTGTTCCGGCGGCTGCACCTGCGGATCCGAACTTCGGGATGAGAAGGGCATTCAGGAGCAGATCCGTCAGAGCTCCGGCGATCGAAGAATACAGTACCTTCTTCTCTCCGCCCATGGGTACCAGCATATCCAGTCCCGTGATATTGGAGAGCCCGATCAACGGTACCGTAGGAGTGATCACGATCATGGCAGGTACGGCAGGCAGGAATTTCCGCCCCGAGAGAACCAGCACACTGGGAGAAGCGAATGTCATGAAAAAAACAGCCAGCGGTATAGACGAGAACAGGACGCAGGTGACTGACAGCCGACAGATTCTGTGGAATTCCTTTTCGCTGCCGTGTTCCAGAAGATAGGAAGCGCGCGGCATGAGAACCGTCCCGAGAGAAGTCACAATCGCAACGAGGGCTGCCTTTATTTTCACCGAAGTATTATAGTATCCGACCGCCGCATCATCCGTCATCACTCCCAGCATCAAGGTGTCCAGGTTGGTATAGATGATCGTGGCGCATGCCATTGCGAAGAAGACCAGAACAGGTTTGATGTGCCGCCTGATGTTGTAAGTCCGAAAATGCCGGAAGCTGATCATCTTCCTCGCGTGGAACAGGTTCAGAAGGCACGCCCCGGAGCCTGCGAGTACGGATAAGGCGGCATAGACGACATAGTCACCCTGCGACTTCACGGTCAGGAACATGAGACCGAGCGCTGCGAGCTTGGCGATGGCGGATGCCGCTGCGATGAAGGAATACTCTTCCACCCCCTGGTACAGCCAGTTCATACCGATCGTGTTGAGAATGATCAGACTGCTCATGACGTAGTACAAGCTTCTCTCACTCTGAATCGACGGCACCAGACGGATCATCAGAAACAGCCCGGCGTAAGCCAGCACGCTCATGACAAGATTCAACAGGAGCAGTTCCTGCGCGGTACGCGACAGCTCTTCCTTATTATCTTGAACCTTGGCGCAGGCGCGAATACCGTAGGATGGAATTCCCAGCTGAGCGATCATGCCGAAATAAGTGACCACAGACGTTGCGAACGTCACCTTGCCGATGTTGGCCGGGCCCAGAACACGCGATGCGTACGGATAGGTAATGAGTGGGAACAGGATGGCAGACAGCGTCAGCACGGAGTTCATTATGAAGTTTCTGCCGATCGTTGTCTTCTGCAATGCATCTCCTCACAGGGAATTCTGTTTTTCACTGTTCTGATAATAGTGTTCGATGATCCTCGCGATCCATGTGGGCCAGAACCTTTCATACATGGCAAGGTCTTCTCTGGATCTGTCATGATCCGCTATGATCTCACTCGTGGCGGATTCCGGGTGTATCCTGTGCGACATGAGAATCTCAGGAATATAAACATAATCTCCTTGAAGTTTTGACAGCTTCTCCCACGCTTCCCAGTCGAGGTCGCTGCGAAATCCCGAAGCGAAAATTTCATCCGGCAGATTCTGCACCGCATAGGTGACGGACGGGCAGCAGATCGCTGATCCAAAGGACAGGATTCTTCTGCGCCAGAAAACAGATTTCCACCTCGACCTCTTCTCCAGAGGACGGAGCATCAGCCTCTTCACTCGCAGCATCCGGTTGGAAGCAACTTCCGTTGTACCGGCAGCCTCCTCTCGTGTCTCGGAATAGTCCGTGAATAACAAAAGCGGATGCCCAGCTCTGTCTGCAAAGCGGATTATCTGCTCCGCGTACTGCGGTTTGTAGAGATCGTCCTGATGGGCTATCGTGACAAGCTTCGCCCCCATCTCTTTCCTTGCCATGCGTATCGCATAGTTCCAGTCACCTGCGATATCAGACCTGCCCTCTGTTACAGTGTTGCAGTACAGGGGGATGTGATTCTCTGCTGCAATTCGATCAACAAATGCATTCGGCGTGGAGGTTGTCATGATAACTTTAGTCTTCACGCTCTGGCTGTTCAACGAATCAATGCACTGTTGAAGATATACACTTTGTTTATAGGCGCAGATCACGAATACGTGATCCCATTCTGCATAGTTCATTTTCCCTGTGTTTCTATTCCCGGCTCCTGCACCTGCTCTTCCAGCTTACGGATTCTCTTCTCCAGTAAGGCATTGTTTTCCGACAGTTTCCGAATCCGTTCCTTCTGCCCGGATACGATAGAAGTCAGCGACATCAGTATCATAACGATGAATGCGAGCAGGCACAGATAGAGTACATTCATGCCGCTCTGCATCCCAACAAGGCCGGCGATCCCCCACGTGATCTGCGGAAACGCAATGAGCAATAGCATCAGGACGCCGGTCAGCAACCACAGCAGCGTGTATTTCAGATCCAGCTTCCTGCGCTTTAGCAGCGACAGAATGATCACGTAATAAATGACAACCGCCGCCAGCAATACGATTCTTAATTGGATAGGTATCATTTCTTCTCCCTGTCCCGGAAACTCAGACTGATCCTGCAGATCAGAATATCCAGGGAAACCTTGATCATATAATATGCGCTCTTCCAGAAGGTGATCGAACTGCGGCCGCCCTTTCTCTCCCGCATTTTGACCGGAACCTCGTGCACTTCTCTGCCGCTCATCACCGCATCCATAATTGCCTTCGGTTCCGGGTAATCTATCGGATAATCTTCTGCAAATTTCTCGATGAAATACCGATTCACTGCCCGGAACCCGCTGGTAACATCAAGGACATGGCGTCCCGTGAGCAAACGGATCAGGCCGGACAGGAAGCAAATCCCCGTCCGACGGATTCCTGTGGACTGGAAACCTTCTTTATCAATGAAACGAGAGCCTATCACATAATCTGCCACACCGCTTTCGATCGGCGCGATCAGTGCCCCGATATAAGCCGGATCGTGCTGCCCGTCCCCGTCCATCTGCACCGCGATGTCATACCCCTGATCTCTGGCATACAGATATCCCGTCTGGACGGCCCCGCCGATACCGAGGTTGACCGGAAGGTTCACATAATTGAAATGATACTCTTCCAGGATTTGCAGTGTATTGTCAGTGGAGCCGTCATTGATGACAACATAGTCATATTCCGGATAGTGAGAAGTCAGGTTGCTGACGGTGCGAAATATATTCTCTTCTTCGTTGTAGGCAGCGATGATCACAAGAACCCGCGCCCCGGAGTGATTGACATTCATGTACTATGTCCTATCAGATTTTAGTGCCGCCTCTTGCATCATTTACGCGATGCGATCTTCTGTAATACCCGCTCGGAATAATATCCTTTTCTAAGCCTGCATCCGATTGCTTCCGCATTTTTCTTCATAAATGAATATTCCGAATCTGATAAGCGGTCAATCGTTTCCGGGAGCTCCCGCAGTGAGGTGACCACTAATCCACAATGATGTTCGAGGACAAAGTCTGCCAGAGCTGCCTGATCCCAAATGATTACGGGAAGGCCTGCTGCCAGGTAGAGCGATGCCTTGTGAGGATTATTGTACTTCATGTAGTTGCCAAATGCCCCCGTACATCCATCTATGTTGTCTCCATCCCAGACGAGTCCGAAATCCCCAACGAGATGATCTGTCAGTTCTTCAGGCAAAAATGAGCCATAATAGACAATATTATCTCTACCCAGGCTCTGAAACCCTTCTCCGTACAGATTCATGTTCAGCGCATCGGGAATTTGTATCAGATACCCTGCTTTATCCTTGCCAAGATTGCCTGCTACAATGACCGACGACCTGCCGTCTCTTTTGACAACAGGATCTTTTGCCAACAGATAATCAAACAGCCGGAGCTCGATGAGCTTGTCACGGTCAACACCTCTGGACAACAGATAGGCCGTCATCCTGCTGTTATGAGATACTATCACAGAAGCTGCCTTGAAGCTCTGATCTTCCATCTGTCGTAATCGCCTGATCAGAATTTTGCTCACCGAGGGATCTGCTTCAGAACGCAGAGATGGAATGTCATGAATCCAGATAACAACATCTACCCCATGATGAGATATCGCTTTTAATAGTTTTCCAATAGAAAAGAGGTATCTCACATTAGGGAACTGTACGATGAGTGTGTCACCTCTTTTCAGTTGTTGGAACTTGGATTTATATTCTCTTTTGGCAGCATACTGAAGTTTGATTAGATGGATGATGGTCCTGTTGCCTAAGGGTTGCCATTGCAAATTCAACGGCTTATAGCCATTTTTGCAGCAAATGGCAAGCACATCATTTCTCGCCTTGCCTCCTGCGTTTTTCTGTCCTGGATCGTCCATCAGGATTTCATTTGTTACATATCGCATGTTATCTACCGCTCTAATCTCCTGATACTGGGCAAACAATTATTTTTTATCTGCGTTCAAATCTTCGATGACGATACCTTCTTCGCCCTGGTATAGATTCTTTGCAGGGATTCTTCGCTGCTCTCTGTCTAATGACCTGGTTCTGTTCCGCCACCTTTGCCTGTCATATTCTTTCGTAGCCTTATAGAGTATGCCTGTATAAGCAAAAGCCATCATGGGCAGTATATTCATGCTAAGATCCAACAAATGGTGCACCGAAATAGATTCTATCGCCAGTATGACCATGAGGAAAACATAGAAATAATTTCTATGTCTGGTATGGTGTATCTGCGCCATGATAAGAGTTGCCATGATCAGAACAGACAGGACAGCTCCATAGATGACAATAAGCCTCAGGTAAGAACTGTCGACAAAGAAATACGCTATTGATGTATCCACGAAGCCGCCTGCTCCTCTCTCCATCACATAGTTTCCGAAGGGTTTCACAGGGTATACCATGAACGCGGTCTTCCCCAGCATCAATCTGTTATCAAAGGTGGACCAGTCAATCGGTATTCTCTTCTCGAACCAGAACTGTTGTCCCTCATATAGAACAGAAGTTGCAATGGTGAATACTACGGCGAAAATAAAAGTCCCAATTCCCAGAACATAGTGAATTCCCTTGATCACATGTTCGAACCAATGCCCTTTCGTAAAGCGAAACTCCACAAATACATCGTAGAATATCGTCCCGACGAAGAGCAGCCCAAGGCACAACACATCCGTTGCCGTGCGGATATATCGGAAGGTGAACCAATTCAGGAAGCCTAATACCGCAATATCCGGCAGCAGTCTCGTCCAACTTCTCTTCCTCTGCACGATCGTATACAGTATTCCGATGAATAATAGATGAGCAGAGTTATTCGGGGAATCGATGAAACCAAATGCATGCCCGGATATTCCTGTGGTATCCGTATGATCCATTCGATAAGACAGTCTGCCCATCGTAGACGCCGCATATGTTCCAAGGTACATCACCGCGCTCTCTGCAAGGCAGATTCCGGCAATAATTCGGAATGATTTTCCGCTGGCCGCCACGATGAATACCAATGCTGCGAATATATAGTAATCTGATCCCCCATTCATGACGGTATGGGCGTAAGCCGCAACCATAATCGCCAGCTCCAGTATCAGGAATGGTATACTGCGCAGTCTTGGTATCGACAGTGCGAAAATCAGTAATGCAGCAACACAAGGCGTCAGATACAAATCATAGTACATGGCACGTACGCTGTTGCTGAAGACATAGGGATATAAGGTAGTATCCAGAAACTGAAAGGGGAAATATACCGCAAATAGAATATAGTAGCAGACGTTGATCACCCTGCTATAGCGCAGACCATATTCTGCGTCTTTCCTTGTACTCGCCTGAGAGAAATGATCCCTGATCAGTCGGTTCCACAGCATAATGACAAGTTCAGACATCGCCATGTCCGCAAAGAGGCGCAGAATGATTCTTGGCGTTTCATAATCATAATTCCACAGTCTGGCAAACAAGGCATCAATGTTGTAAATGAAAATGTAGACAGCGATATGTCTGCCTGCGAGGGCGAGGGTATCTCTGATAAAATCCGCTCTGCAGATCTGTCGGACAAGACACGCAACTGCATAAACGCCGCAGACGGATACAAGAACAGACAGAATATCCCAGCCGAAGATGTACCTGTTCATCACCATGTAATGATGATTTGCTGCACTATATATGCCCAGTATCCATACGACTGCGGTGGCCGCAAACGAGCCAAGGTAAACAGCAGGCTTGCACATGATATCGAAATATCTCTTCCACAGCATCCCCAGCAGCATCAGCAGAACACAGAACATGGATTCCCCGAAGTTCAGCGGCAACGTAATATACCGGCTCTGAAGAATGAGGCCTGCAACGCCAATCGCTGCCTCTACGATATACTCCGTGGCATCCTGTCTGGTGTAGCTCCACTGGAGCCGCTCCCCCATTGAGTTAGCTATATAATGGACGAGCCGGATGATAAGTCTTGCCGTGAACAGGCTGATCAGGATCCACAGGGAGCCAATGCCCCGGAGGTCTCCGGAGTCGACGCCTGTCGAATACAGATAAGAGAACAGCATCGCGCGCACGCTCTGTGCAGGAGTAATGTCAGATTTGGATGCGATTTCTCCCAGCCGCCGCAATACCCACTGAATGAAAATTCCGCCCGCCCACGGCAGCACCAGAAAATGCAGGTCAATATTGATCAGCCTTCTGAGTTTTTTCCCCGAGACCGTCTCAAGATTCAAATATCCGCTCAGAATGAATATCATGGGATACGCAAAAGAGACAACCGCCCTTACGAGCAGGTTGTCTGTCTTCATCGTTTCTGCGACAATTGTCAGCAGTATTGCCAGCCCCATCGCGGGGGCCGCCCATCCATTGCGTCTTCCACTAATATTCATATCAGATTATTTCGCGCCTTTATGTGTGAACACCGCGCCCACGGTTTCCAGCAGGATCTTGAAATCCAGCGACAGGCTCCAGTGATCAATGTAGTACAGGTCGAGTTTCACGACCTCGTCGAAGTCCTCGATGTCACTCCTGCCGGACACCTGCCACATACCGGTCAATCCCGGCGTCATCTGCAGCCGTCTGCGGTAATGCTCGTTGTACTGTTCGAACTCCTTCGCGGTCGGAGGTCTCGTGCCGACGAGGCTCATGTCTCCCTTCAGCACATTCCAGAACTGCGGGAATTCGTCGAGGGAGGTTCTGCGGATGAATCCGCCGACTCTGGTAACTCTCGGGTCGTCCTTCATCTTGAACATGAGGCCGTTCATCTCATTGTCCTTCAGAAGGTCTTTGAGCCGCGCTTCCGCATCCTGATACATGGAGCGGAATTTCCAGATCTTGAACCGTCTGCCGTTCTTGCCAATCCTTGTCTGAGAGAAAAAAACAGGCCCCGGGCTATCCATTTTGATCGCGGGGATCAGCACGATGCACAGAACACCCGTGATGACAAGTCCCACGATGCCGCCGATAATGTCGAACAGCCGCTTGATCATCAGCTTCTTGACACTGTGCCGGTTCATCGTGTAGGTCACGACATCGTATCCCTTGAATGTCTCCATACGGGAGAGGGATTCCTTGCGGTCAGGCATGCGCAGGACAAAGTGACAGTCGACGCCCATATCCTCGAAGCCGTCAACAATCTCCTGCAGTTTTTCCATGTCCTTGTCCGGCGCGTTGACGAGTACCTCATCGAAGGGGATCTGCACCATCGCTTCCGTCAGCTTGCGGAAACCCGCATAGACAGGGATGCCAAGGATCTCATCGTGCATGTATTCGGGACGAGAAGCATCCGCTGCATTCTCTGCTGCGACATCACTACCCACTGCAACGGTCTCACTACTCTTTGTTGCGCCAGTAGTATTAGCAGCATCGTCGTCGTCAGTTCTCTCAGCCACCTCTTTGAGATCGTCTGATATTTTATCTGATATCTGTGCCGAATCCGCAATGTCCGCTGACTCTTCGCCGCTTGCCCCCTCATCCACGTACGCCGCGCCCACGATCTGCAACGCGGAATCCTCGTGGTCCAGGAGGCTGTGCAACGTCTTCTCCATGAGGCTTTTCTGCGCGACGACAATGAGCTTCGACACCTGCCGCTCACCGCGGAAATACCGCAGGAGGAATTTCTTGAATCCCAGGTGCGCGACGTAGGTCAGGATCAGGTTCATCCAGACGAAATTGATGATGACCTGGCGCGAAATGTCCACGCCCCAGTGCAGGAGGAATACGATCGTACTGCCCGCGATGAGCATCATCAGCATGTATTTGATCACCGCCATGAGTTCCTGGAATTTGCCGCGATGCAGAAGGCTCCGGTTCCAGTCGATCAGGAACGAGTACACGGTGCTGACCATACAGAAAATCACACAGACAAGGTAGTGCACAGTCCTGCTGTTCATCCGCGCGCCGTCGTGGTAACGCACCTTCGTCGCCAGATAGTAAGTCAGGATGATGCAGGCAAGATCCAGCACCCACAAACCGTATTTTCGAAAAATCCGTCTCTTCTGTCTCATGGAAAGCTACTCTTTTCCTGATCTTTTCCTGCCCGTCATAATATACCAGATATATTTGGTGTTCGTCACCAGATATCGGGAGAACAGTCGCTTCGGGTCCTGGAAGAGGCGATACAGCCATTCCATGCCGATCTTCTGCACCCAGTAAGGCGCGCGGCGGATATTCCCGGCGTGGAAATTGAATCCCGCACCGACGCCGGCACAGACGCCCTTGAGCATCCCCTTGTGCGCCGCCATCCAACGCTCCTGTTTCGGCGCGCCGAGGCCGACCCAGATGATGTCCGCGCCGGAAGCGTTGATCATGTCGACAATGTCCCGATCCTCTTCCGGCGTTAGAGCCCTAAAAGGCGGCGAATACATGCCGCGGATGTCGATGCCAGGGTAATTCTTCTCCAGATTCTCCCGCAACAGGTCCAGCGTCTTCTGCGTGGAGCCGTAGAAGAAATGCGACACCTTTCCGTCCATCGTCGCGCGGAACATCTCACCCATGAAGTCCGGTCCCGGCACGCGCCCCGCCTCTTCATAGCCGTATTTCCTGATCTGTTTGGCGACGGGCGCCCCGTCCGGGAAAACAACAGCCGCCCCGCGCATGATTTTCAGAAAGTGTTTGTTCTCCTTCGCCATCACTGTGGTGTGGACGTTGGAGAAGCACAGGTACTGCCCCGAGAGGGCTTGCACGTGCGTCTTGACATAGTTCACCGCGGAATTGAGGTTCGTGATCGCGTACGGCACATTCAGCACTTCGCAGCGCTCCGCCATCGAGGAGTACAGGATGGCCTCATAGGAGCCGCGCTTTGTGAGCATCTGCTCCGCGAGATCATTCCCACCGACACTTAGCGAATAGGATACATTCACGCCGTTCCGATTGAAAATATCGACCAGCCCTCCGACTTCATTGAATCGGTGGCCCGGCAGATAGATGAAGGCCTCGGTATAGGTGTCCGGCCCCGCAGGTCGGAGGCTCCCCGGAATGCAGCCGCAGAATTCCAGATTGTCCTGCACGCTGCCGACGTCCGCCGCATA
This sequence comes from Lachnospiraceae bacterium NK3A20, assembly GCA_900107575.1. Classification (GTDB taxonomy): domain Bacteria; phylum Bacillota; class Clostridia; order Lachnospirales; family Lachnospiraceae; genus CAG-791. Next base: position 105,694 of record FNQX01000013.1, read on the forward strand.
TGTCTCTGCCGACGTCCCGCGGGCTGTGTCTCCGTCGTTTGGCGCGTCATGAAATCGCTCTCTCTTCCCTGCAGCCTGTCCCTCGTCTATCAGACAGTAACCGTAAATGTCATCTTCTACAGACAGCGTCGCCCGCAGCGTGCCGATCACCTGCCGCAGATGCGCGGCGTCCGTGACGACGAGAAGTCTTCGCCCTGTCACGGTGTGCTGCCGTCTGTGCTTGCGTATCGCCCAGTAGATCATCCGCAGGATGTAGACGAACACGACATTCCCGAGGAACATGTACAGCACGGCAAGGCGCGAGACTCTTTGCGAAGACTGCGTTGCCATGAGGAACAGAGCCATGCCCGCCAGGAGGATAATCTGGTTGTGTCCCGTCTCTACGAAAATATCAATCGGATCGAGCAGCGTGATGGACGGATTCTTCCTCCGCGGCATGCGGTAGAAATGGATCATCACCGTGATCATGAGTTCCGCCACGATAAGCGTGCTGTAGAGCTGCATCTGCCACGCCGCGATGTCTTCGCCGAACCGCACCCGCAATGCCACGAGGAACGACAGGAACAGAGCGATGAGGTCAATGACGATCAGTCCTTTATCCAGTTTTCTCGGCTTGTGACTCATGCCCCCTATCTTACCATATCCACAGAGGAATCTCTATGCTAAGACACAGCTGTACGCCTCCCGGGATGTATATCGTCAGTCGATGCGATTCCGTAAGGCGCTTGTATGAATCCGGGACTCATGCTCGTGCCTAAGATGACTGGATGGTGAGGCGCTCAGATCTGTCTGTCTGTTTGTCTGTCTGTCATTTCACCACCGCGTCGGCACGACCCTGCGCAGCGTCGCCCGCCATGCCCAGCCGAGTAAACAAAAGGCGCCCGGGATCGCAGAGAGTCCCGCGACGTTCCGATACAGGTTCCAGATTCGCTGCACAGCCTTCCTTTTGTTCGAGGATAGTGACGCTTCCGGTCTCCTGTAAATGACGAGCGGCTCATTCAGACCGTAAGCCTTGTGCCCGCTCTTCAATATCTTCCACCAGGTTGCTGTATCTTCCGAACCGATTGATGGCATCCGAAGAAGATCTTTCGGTATCCTCTCTGTGTCGAAGAGCACCGTCGAGGTGAAGATCACCGTCCGCGTGAGTGCCTGCCGGAACGAGATCTTATCCGGCACCCGGACGCCCCGCCCTGTTGGCACCGCCTTTTCATCTCCGAACTCATACGCGCAGAATACAAAGCCGGCATCCTTTGATGCCGCGCAGTTCTGCAGCTGCGACATATAGTTCAATTCCCGCTGCAGCTTCTCCGGTTTCCAGATATCATCCGCGTCGAGAAAGGCAATAAACCTGCCCTTCGCCGCATCCAGGCCGGTGTTCCGTGCGCTCGCCGCACCCTCATTCCTGTTCTTGCAAATGAGGCGGATACGTTCGTCTGTGCTGCATATCTCTTCACGTGTAGCATCTTCTTTAGATCCGTTGTCTGGCTCCTCAGATGCGGAATCCTCTTCTGCTCCTGCACTCCTCTCATATGTCAGACAGGCACAATGATTGCTCTGTTCTGGAAGTTCTGTACTCTGCTCCCCGGAATACTTCGCAATGATCTCGCGGATCTTCTCTCTCGTGCCATCCGTCGACACGTCGTCCACGAGAATCAGCTCCCAGTCGGTGAATGTCTGTGCGATGACACTTTGAATCGTTTCCTCAATATATTTCTCTGCGTTGTACACCGGCACGATGATGCTGACCCGGGCGCACGCAGAGGGGGATGCTGTGAACGCAGCATCCCCCTCTGTGGCAGTTATATTTTTTTCGCTATCGCTCATCATTTTGCCGGTGTCTTCTCCTGACATAATCTACCTCACGGTACGCATCGGCGCCTCTTCCAAGCTTATACCAATGCCGCGTATTTTGCGGCACTCGCGCGAGAAACTCGCGCAGGCGGTTTCGCATGTATCGGGGCCTCGGGGACGCTTGCGTCACCGAGGATTGTTT
>FNQX01000024.1 GCA_900107575.1 Lachnospiraceae bacterium NK3A20
GTGGATTCATAAGAGTCACCTCCTTTCGTTTGTGATTGGTGGTCAATCGGCTTGGTAATACCCATGATCGCGGAGCATCGACACCCTCGCATATAAGAATCCAGCTGGGATGGACTGATGCGAATCTCACTGCCGGGAGAAAGTCCATAGACTCCAGCAAACAGCCAGCATGGTTTGAGGCTAACTTCCGTGTCAGGGGAACAGACTCTGTAATGAAGTGATCCAAGGATCCAACAAGGAGAGAAAGAACTATAACCTGATTGACACAGGGTCAATGTTATCACGGGTATCACCAAACCGATTAATATGTAAATGTAGTTAATAAAGTATCTATAAAGTTATTTATACGAGAGGAGAAAGGTTATGGACAACAGGATGTTCTGTTATCAGTGTCAGGAAACGGCGAGGGGGACCGGCTGCACGTTCGCCGGTGTCTGCGGCAAGAGTGCGGAGGTTGCAGGGCTGCAGGATCTGCTGATCTTTGCGACCAAGGGGCTGTCCGCAGTCACGACTGCACTTCGGAAGGAAGGGAAGGCGGTCAATCCGGAGATCAATCACCTGGTCACCGTCAATCTCTTTACCACGATTACAAACGCCAACTTCGACAAGGAAGCGATCACCGCCAGGATCAAAGAAACGCTCCTGGTGAAGGAGGCGCTGCTGATGGAGGTGCCGGCGAAGGAAGGACTGCCGGCTGCGGCGCTCTGGAATGGAGGGGAAGACGAATACGCGGGCAAGGCGGCCACGCATGAGGTCGGGGTTCTTGCCACGGATAACGAAGATATCCGCTCTCTTCGGGAACTCATCACCTATGGTCTGAAGGGGCTCTCCGCCTACAGCAAGCACGCCAATGCCCTTCTCCAGGACAACGAGGAGGTCGACGCTTTTATCCAGAGAGCGCTGGCAGCAACCCTGGATGATTCACTCAGCACAGATGATCTGGTCGCCCTCACACTCGAAACCGGCAAGTACGGCGTAGACGGCATGGCTCTTCTGGATGCGGCCAACACAGGAGCCTACGGCAATCCCGAGATCACAAAGGTGGAGATCGGCGTCAGGAATAATCCAGGCATCCTCGTCTCCGGTCATGACCTGAAGGATCTGGAGCAGCTCCTGGAGCAGACGGCGGGTACCGGTGTGGATGTCTATACGCACTCCGAAATGCTTCCGGCACATTACTATCCTGCCTTTAAGAAATATCCCCACTTTGCAGGGAACTATGGCAATGCCTGGTGGAAACAGCAGGAGGAGTTCGCTTCCTTCCACGGTCCGATTCTGATGACGACCAACTGCATCGTGCCGCCGAAGGACAGCTATAAGGACCGGCTCTGGACCACAGGCGCGGCAGGGTACCCGGGCTGCCGACATATTGACGGCAGCTATGGCAAGGTCAAGGATTTCTCCGCGATCATTGAGCAGGCGAAGACCTGCGCGGCGCCGCAGGAAATCGAGACGGGGAGCATCGTCGGCGGCTTCGCCCATGCGCAGGTGTTCGCGCTGGCGGACAAGATTGTCGAGGCGGTGAAGTCCGGTGCAATCCGCCGTTTTGTTGTCATGGCGGGCTGTGATGGCAGAATGAAATCCAGAGAGTACTACAGCGAGTTCGCGAAAAAGCTTCCGAAGGATGTGGTCATCCTCACGGCAGGCTGCGCCAAGTACCGGTACAACAAGCTGGATCTGGGAGACATCGGAGGGATACCGAGAGTTCTCGATGCCGGACAGTGCAATGACTCCTATTCCCTTGCACTGATCGCCCTGAAGCTCAAGGAGATCTTCGGTCTGGACGATGTGAATGATCTGCCGATCACATACAACATTGCCTGGTATGAACAGAAGGCGGTCATTGTCCTGCTGGCACTCCTGTCACTGGGTGTGAAGAATATCCATCTCGGGCCGACACTGCCGGCCTTCCTCTCGCCGAATGTTGCGAAGGTGCTTGTCGACAACTTCGGAATCGCCGGCATCCAAACGGTGGACGATGATCTGAAGCTCTTCTTCGGAGAAACGGCAAGCTGTATTTCCACAGAGCAAAACAGGGCCTGAAGGATAACACGGATCTTGCGATTTTCCGCTTCCTTCTGTTGACTATCTGACTCCGATGGAACAGCCGGAGGAGACGGGAATTATGCGATACGGTATCGCTTTCTCCGGCAAGGATTGCCGTCGAGGTGAGCCGCTCGGAGGAGAAATCGTGACAATACATATCGAGGACGACCTTGACCTGGACCGGATCGCGGAGAGCGGGCAGTGCTTCCGCTGGGAGAAAACAGGAGCGCAGGCATACCGGATCATTGCGGGCAAAGACTGTCTGTATATCGCGGCGCTGGGGGACGGCAGGTTTGAGCTGGACTGTACGGAAGAGGAATTCAGAGATCGCTGGCGGGATTATTTCGACCTTACGGAGAATTATCGCGGCATCCGGGAGAGGATTGACAAAGGTCTGGATCCGTTTCTGTGGGAGGCTGCAAAGGCGGAGCAGGGAATCCGCATCCTCCGGCAGGATCCGTGGGAGACGCTGATCTCCTTCATCATTTCGCAGAACCGGAACATTCCGGCAATTCGGAGATCCGTCGCGATGCTCTCCGAGAGCTGCGGAGAGAAGCACCTGGACTCCAGGGGAAGGGAATATTATGCCTTCCCGGATCCGGAGACTATAGCGGAGCTGCCTGATGAGGCGCTGACAGCCTGCAAACTGGGGTACCGCAGCAAATACGTACACGCTGCCGCAGAAGCCGTCGCAGCAGGCAAAATCAATCTGGAGAGCCTGCTGTTTTCCAATGAGGAGATAACGATCAAGGCACTGACAGGCCTGTACGGCGTCGGTGTCAAGGTTGCGAACTGCGTTTCCCTATACGGGTTGCATCACATCAATGCCTTCCCGGTTGATGTCTGGGTGAAGCGGATACTGTCGGAACAATATCCCGATGGCTACCCATTTGAGCGATATTCCCCGTATAATGGGATATATCAGCAGTATATGTTCGCCTATTACAGGAACAAATAGGGACTTGCGAGCGGATGTTATGAGATGGGAGTTGCTTATGGCAGCGGGATTGGAAATAGCAGAGGATGTTCTGCGCTACATTGTGGGGTACTCGTCGCTTCTTCTGGAGCTGTTCGGCATCTGCGTTCTGGTCTACACGGCCGTCAGATGCTTCGCGCGCTGGTTGCAACATATTCAGTCAATCCGCCTGGAACTGGCGCAGGGCATTGCGCTGGCGCTCGAATTCAAGCTGGGCGGAGAGGTGCTCCGCACCGTGGTCGTGCGTGAGTGGTCGGAGCTGGGAATCCTCGGCGCGATCATTGCGCTCCGGGCAGCGCTGACATTCCTGATCCATTGGGAGATCAAGAATGAGAGGAAAGCGCTGGAGACCGGGCAGAAACAGGAGAACTGATGTATTCTTCCTATCCACACGAAATGTAGTTCATTTCCCTTCCATGGAACGGATCATGTTGTCGAGCCGTGACTTCGGAATGGCGTGGCTTGCAAAAGGCCGCATGGCGATCGCCATGAGCTTCATCGGATTGTCGTCCGCCGCGATGCGGTTGGAGGAGAGCTTGCCGCAGATTCTGCAACGGTGGATAATCGCCCACTCTCCGTCATTCCGGACCCAGACGCCGATGGGATCCATCTTGCCGTGGCAGGTGGAGGCCCGGTCACCGGGCTTATTATCCACGTGAATGCTGGTCAGGCAGTTGGGGCAGTGATTTCTGTGATCGCTGCCCGCACCATTAGAAACAACAGGCCAGCCGCACTCTTTGCAGGTGAAAGAATCCGTGCAGGGGTGTTTCATGAAATAGTTCCGGTCCAGCTTCCTTTTCTTGTTCTCTCTGTTCATTCCTTGTAATATCCTTCCATGTCGCCGCGGCCACCCATGAGCTTCGTGAGCTCTTCCATTTTCTCCAGCGGGAACGGTGGATAAGCCAGGGGCTGCGCGGCAACGGACATCATCTTCACCGGATTGTCCTCCCGCTGCATCGGCACCGTTCGCATCTGTCCGCAGAACGTGCAGCGCTGAATGATGTCCCAGGTGTCATCTTTCTTCACCCAGATGCTGACGGGCTCGTATGTGCCGCCGCAGGGTGTGCCCTCCTCATCTTCTTCATGAATATTGGAGAGGCAGTGGGGGCAGTGGTTGTACTCCTTGTCATCGTCTTCCGCTGTCCAACCGCATGCCGGGCAGATATATTTGCTCATTCTCTGATATTCCTTCCTGACGCCCGCCCATCGGAACAGGCGGCGTCGCATCACGCAAAATTCTTCTTCCTTTATAGGGATACGGAGCCATCTTGTCAACCTGATATAATGAATAAGGTCGGCATCTGTTCAGAACAGCCCGGAGCGTTTGCTTCTCCGGGTGTGTCATATCGGATAGAGAGGTCGGTAGTTGCCGACATGGAGATTCCCATGATAGAGATCATCACGGCGCTGCACCCCGAAGCGGAAGGGGTGATTCGGCGCCTTTCATTGAAAACAGAAAAGACAGCCTTCCCTTTCCATTCTTTCCGCAGTGAGGATGGTTCGATCCGCCTCACCATATCCGGCACCGGGAAGGCAGTGGCAGCTGCGGCTGTCGGCTGTATCCTTGGCAGATATGAGAGAGAAGAATTGTCAACGGTGCAGCTCGTCAATTACGGAAGTTGCGCGTTGTACCAGAGTAGCAGCACTCGAAACGAAAGCGAGAGCACGGGACAGACTAAAAATGAGGAACTATACCTCGTGAACAAGCTCACTGATCTGGATTCCGGGGCAACGTATTATCCGGATCTGCTCGTTCGGTTGAACCTGCCAGAGGCAGAGATAATCACCGGCAGCAGGGTACTTGGAGAGAACCCGGAGAAGAATACGAAACAAGGTTTGGACGAGGATTCTGATGATAGGAGACAGATGGCAAATTTAGCGGCCTCTGATGGCAGTAGACAAATGGCAAGTTTAGCGGCTGTCACTGGCAGACAAAGCGAATTTGTCAGCAACAGAGAAATACTTCCTTCCGTAACGCTCTACGATATGGAAGCTGCCGGAATCTACGAAGCGGCAAGGCTCTTTCTGGGGCCGCACCAGCTGCATTTTCTGAAGGGCGTAACGGATCAAGGCATTGATGCGAATGGAAGAATTGACGTTGCTGCCTTCCGCGATCGGATGGAGACTTATGCCGATATGGCACTGCCGTATATCCAGAGGCTGGCAGATACTTCCCGGCAGCAAGGCAGATTCCCTCACGAACAAGAAGCTGCTTTAGAGGAGAAGATTTCGACAGCGCTGCACGCGTCCGTGACGATGCAGTTGCAGATTCGGCAGCTGGTGCGATATGCCGCGCTGGCGGGGTTTGATGTGGAGAAGATTTTCGAGCAGTGCATGGCAACGCATGATGGCAGCTGCCGGGATCGGCGGGAAGGCAAGCTTCTCCTGGAGCAGCTGCGTATCGTGATCGCGGGAGATTGACGACAGATGGAAGGGCAACAGAAGTTTCGGCACATTTATATAGAGAAGAGAGTCATGGATCACCCGCGGACCAGGGAGATCCTGGCGCATTTCCCGGAGAGCCGCGTCATCCTCATTGACCATTACAAGGCTGTGTTCAACCGGCGAGGACAGAGCGCGGCGCTCCAGCACCAGAGCCAAAACCTGATCCTCGCGGCGGCGAAGGACACCAATGTCTACCCCGGCGCGCCGGTGTGTCAGGACTTTGGCAACGCGCATTTCTACTACACTTCCTGCACCATGAACTGTCTGTACGACTGTGAATACTGCTATCTGAAGGGCATGTATCCATCAGGGAATCTGGTTATTTTCGTAGAACTTGAGAAGATATTCGCAGAGGTGGAGGCACTCCTGTCGCAGTTTCCGGTGTATCTGTGCATCTCGTACGACACGGATCTTCTGGCAATGGAGGATATCGCACACTATTGCACTGCCTGGAGTGAGTTCGCCGCGCAGCACGAGAACCTGACCATTGAGATTCGGACGAAGTGCGGCCGCACCGATCTCTGGGACCATCTTCCGCGGTGCGAGAGGGTGATCTTTGCCTATACGATCTCCCCGGAGCCTGTGATCCTTGCTTATGAGCACGGCACAGCGAAGCTGGACAACAGGCTGGAGGCCGCGGCAGAGGGCATCGCGCACGGCTTCCCTGTGCGGCTGTGTTTCGATCCGATGATCTACGTGCCGGGCTGGGAAGAGATCTATCACGACATGCTGGTGCAGACGGTCAAGATTGTACCGCTCTCCCGCGTCAGGGATTTCTCGGTCGGGAGCTTCCGCATCTCCGAGAGCTACCTGAAGAATCTGAGGCGGCAGGAGCCGGATTCCGCCGTGGTGCAGTACCCGTTCACACTGGATCGGGGATATTACCATTACTCGCAGTCTTTGACAGAACGTATGGAGAGGACACTGGTGGAGGAGCTGGGGAGAATGGTGCCGGAAGCTGCTGTTTTCCGATGGGAGGAGCCGAATGAGTGAAGAGAGGCAGAGAGCAGCACTGGTAACCGGTGCTTCCTCGGGAATCGGAAGGGAGATCGCGCGCAGACTGTGCGATGAGGGCAGAGTGGTCTATGGCATTGGCCGGAATTTCGAGCGGCCGGAAGAGAAGGAGCTCCTGGAGAACCCGCTGTTCCATCCGGTGGTCTGCGACCTTCTGGATACCGCAGGGCTCCTGGACACGGTACGCAGAATCCGCGCGGAGGTGAAGATCACGGCGCTGATCAGCAACGCGGGCAGCGCCTACTACGGTGTACATGAGATGCTCACGAATGAACAGATCGAAGAGATTGTGCGGCTCGATCTGGAGGTGCCAATGCTGCTCACGAAACAGTTCCTGCCGGAGTTCAAAAAATCAGGCGGCACCTTCATTTATATTGCTTCCGTGACGGCACAGAACCTGGCGAATCCCCATGGCGCGGCATACGGAGCGGCGAAGACGGGACTCTTGAGTTTCGCGCGCAGTATCCTGGAAGAGGGCAGGAAATGCGGCGTCCAGGTGACGGCTGTTCTGCCGGATATGACGAGAACGGACCTGTACCGGAACGCGGACTTCGAAGCGGAGCCGGATGCGGCAGCAGGGGCCTCCCTCGCGCCTTCGGAGGTAGCCGATGCCGTGATGTACGTGTTAAGCCGCCCGGCGGGCGTTGTCGTACCGGAGATCGTGCTGCAGCCGCAGCTGCGACGGATTGCAAAGAAGCCACACTCACCATATGGTAGTAGATTGTAAAGACTAACCGCAATATATTGTGGTTCTGCCGTGCTTCTCTATTTACTTTCACAATGGAACCTACTATAATATATCCTGCACGCAGAGAGCGTGCACGGTTTTTCTGATATTTTTAAGTGAGGTTCTGCGATGTATAACGAACGATTAGATGGCAACATGGAAGTGGAGACACCCCAGCTCTATGTCATGAAGAGATCCGGGGAGCGTGTCCCTTTCGATCATGAGAAGATCCGCAATGCCATTGTCAAGGCCAATCATGAGGAAGGCATCCCGGCGGAGCGCCTCTCTGAGTCACAGATCAACGAGATTGTCTTCGGCGTCATGAAGGACGCCGAGAACGCGGGCAGGGATCTGTCCGTTGAGGAGATTCAGGACAAGGTTGAGGACGGACTGATGTCCTCCGGCAAATTCAAAGTGGCCCGTCTGTACATCACCTACCGGTATAAGCACAACGAGATGCGCAAGATGTCCGACATCGACCAGAAGATCGCGGGCGTCGTTGAGCGCGACAACGAAGAGGTGAAACAGGAGAACTCCAACAAGAATCCTACTGTTCTCTCCGTGCAGCGCGACTACATGGCAGGTGAGTGGAGCCGCTACTATACCAATAAATATCTGCTGCCCGAAGATATCACCATGGCGCACAGGGAAGGAATCATCCATTTCCACGACGCCGACTATTTCGCGCAGCACATGCACAACTGCTGTCTGGTGAACCTGGACGACATGCTCCAGAACGGCACCTGCATTTCCGGCACGCACATTGATACGCCGAAATCTTTCATCACGGCCTGCACCGTCGCATCCCAGATCGTCGCGCAGGTGGCGTCCAGCCAGTACGGCGGACAGACCATCACACTCTCGCACCTCGCGCCGTTCGTTGATGTCTCGCGCCGTAAAATCGCGAAGCGCCTCCGCAAGGAATTCGAGGAGACCGGCATCACCGCGACCGAGGAGAAGTTCCATGAACTCGTTGAACAGGAGGTGCGCAAAGAGGTCGAGAACGGCTGCCAGACAATTCAGTACCAGCTGATCACACTGCAGTCCACGAACGGACAGGCACCGTTCGTCACGGTTTTCATGTATCTGCACGAGGTGCCGGAAGGCCAGACCAGAGCGGATCTCGCGCTCATCATCGATGTGATGCTTCGCCAGAGAATTCTCGGCGTGAAGGATCGCACGGGCCACTATATCACGCCGGCTTTTCCGAAGCTCATCTATGTGCTCGAGGAGGACAACATCGAGGAAGGCAGCCAGTATTATGAGCTGACGAAGCTCGCCGCGCAGTGCACCGCGAAGAGGATGACCCCGGATTATATCTCCGAGAAGATCGAACTTGAACTCAAGGGTGATTGCTATCCCTGCATGGGCTGCCGCAGCTTCCTGACGCCGGACCGTTTCACAGACAGGAACGTGGGCAACATTTCCGGCGCGCTGAACTACGTACCGGGCAGGCATAAATATTACGGCAGGTTCAACCAGGGCGTCGTGACGATCAACCTCGTGGATGCCGCCTGCTCCTCCGGCAAGGATGAGGAGAAATTCTGGGCGATCATGAACGAGAGGCTCGACCTCTGCCACAAGGCAATGCGGCTCCGCCACGACAGACTGCTCGGCACGCCTTCCGACGTGGCACCGATCCTGTGGCAGGACGGCGCGCTGGCGCGGCTGAAACCCGGCGAAACGATCGACAAGCTTCTCTACGACGGCTATTCCACGCTCTCTCTCGGCTACGCGGGACTGGCGGAGTGCGTTTACTACATGAAGGGCGTCTCCCACACGACCGAGGAAGGCAAGGAATTCGGCCTGAAGGTCATGCAGCTGCTCAATGACAAGTGCACTGAGTGGAAAACAGCAGAAAACATCGACTATTCTGTCTACGGCACACCGTTGGAATCTACGACCTACAAGTTCGCGAAGTGCCTGCAGAAGAGATTCGGCAAGATCAAGGGCGTGACAGACAAGAACTACATCACGAACAGCTATCACGTTCACGTGACGGAGAACATCGACGCTTTCTCCAAGCTCACCAAGGAAGCGGAGTTCCAGAAACTCTCTCCGGGCGGCGCGGTCAGCTACGTCGAGGTGCCTGACATGCAGAACAACATCCCTGCGGTCCTCGCCGTCATGAAGCACATTTACAACACGATCCTCTACGCCGAGCTGAACACCAAGTCCGATTACTGCGACGTCTGCGGCTATGACGGACAGATAGAGATCGTCAAGGATGAGACCGGCAAGCTCATCTGGGAGTGCCCGAACTGCGGCAACCGTGACCAGTCGAAGATGCACGTCGCGAGACGTACCTGCGGCTACATCGGCACCCAGTACTGGAACCAGGGCAGAACCCAGGAAATCGCGGAGCGCGTACTGCATCTGTAAAAAAATTTGCTGTTTGGGACGAAATGTCTTAGAATAGTCTAAATTAGTGCGGTATTGTGCAGAACGTTACTACAGCCTGAGTAAGCTTTGCATCTTGCCGTGAGAACAAGGAGGATGCAGGATGGCAGAAGAAATGTCTTTTGAACAGATGCTCAACGAGTCTTTGAAGTCTGTTCGCTCAGGTGAGATCGTAGAGGGTACGGTCGTAGAGGTATCGCCTTCCGAAGCCGTCGTTAATATCGGATATAAGTTCGATGGTTATCTCGCTGCGCGCGAGTATTCGAACGAGCGTGATGTCGATCTGACGACGAAGCTGAATGTCGGCGATAAGGTCGAAGTCAAGGTTGTCAAGATTGACAACAAGGAAGGCACGGTTACCGTGTCTATGCGGCAGGCTGCGGCCGAGAAGGCCAGCAAGATTGTAGAGGATGCGTTCAACAACCACACGCCTCTCACTGCAAAGGTAACACAGATCATGAAGGGCGGCATCTGCGCAGATGTCGACGGAACGAGAGTCTTCATTCCGGCTTCCCTCATCTCCGATACGTTCGAGAGAGATCTGACCAAATATCAGGATCAGGAGATCACGTTCCTCGTCACGGAATTCAATCCCAGAAGACGCAGGATCATTGGCGATCGTAAACAGCTCGTAGCGGCAGAGCACGCAAAGGCGAAGGAAGATCTGCTCGCGAACCTGACGCCCGGCGATGTCATCGAAGGAACGGTAAGGAATGTGACCGATTTCGGTGCGTTCATTGATCTGGGCAGCGCGGATGGCCTGCTCCATGTTTCCGAGATGGGCTGGGGTCGCACAGGCAACCCGAAGAAGCTCTTCAAGGCTGGCGAGAAGGTAAGAGTTTTCGTCAAGGAGATCAACGGCGACAGAATCGCGCTCTCCCGTAAGTTCCCGGATGAAGATCCCTGGATTGGCGCGGATGAGAAGTACGGCATCGGCATGAGAGTGACCGGCAAGGTTGCAAGGATGGCGGATTTCGGTGCTTTCATCGAGCTCGAGCCCGGCATTGACGGCCTGCTCCACGTATCTCAGATTTCCAGACAGCACATTGACAAGCCTTCTGACGTATTGAAGACCGGTCAGGAAGTGGAAGTTCTGGTAACCGGCTTCGATCCGGAGGCACACAAGATCAGCCTCTCCATGAAGGATCTGCTGCCGGAAGATGAGGCAGAGACCGTCGTATCGACCGACAACGAATAATAGTGATCACGGCAGCAAGAAACCGCTCTGGCAGCAGCCAGGGCGGTTTTTTAAGTCCGGAGCGGATTGCACGCCACAGGTCAGATCCAATCGCGGTCTCCTGGGGCTGACTAGGGTTTATAAATTGTCGGCGAGGTCTGTCTCGAGGCTGTCGAAGTCGTACCGATTCTGCTCGAAGCGGTTGAAAGTATTGCGGGAGGAGGATTTCGACGTCACAGCTCCATCGGTATATGGAGCGTATCCTTCCCGAAGTGCGGTGATCATCCAGCCGGTCGGGTTCTTCACGTGGCTGGCTTCTCCCATGAGGGTGTAGGCCCTTTGGATCTTGGTGAGATCGTAGCCGGCAGCCTCGGAGATGAGGCGCGCTTCCTTAGAAGTGAATGCCGCGCCGGGGAGGCTCCTGACATCGAAGATGATATCTAGCTTCTCATCCTCCGTGGGTTCTCTCTTCGGTTCCTCGGCGATCTCTTCCGCGTTAGGATCCGTGATCTCTACGACGAAGTCGACATCGCAGACCTTGCCGCCCTGTCCATGTTTAATCGTGTCGTAGGAAACGCGCATGTCGGAGATATCATTGATCTCGGTGACCGCGCGGTCCAGTACCTTTCTGCGGAAATCGGACCAGGTCCGGAACATTTTCTCGGGAGATGTATCGACCGCCTTCTCGAAATCCGGGTTTGCGGAACCGTTCAGGATCTTTTTCACCGTGGAGAGTTCGGCGTTGACGATGCCCAGCTCGAGTTTCAGCTCCGCGAGGCCGAAGCGGATGTAATAGGTGCTGCCCCTCGTCAGGTCGCCTTTTGTGCGGTAGCACTTGGATTTCAACAGCTCATAGAGTCGGAACGAATAGTTGCTCGTGAACTTCAGCATGATGGAGAGGTTCAGGCGGCTGTAGTTCTTCTTGATCTGCAGGAGACGGTCGCGCAGGGCGTGGTTGTACTCAATTGTGAATACGCCGTCCTTGCAGGTCGCGGAGATCACGACAGCGACGTAGGAGAAGGTGTGGGAATCCTCGGAGGACATGCCGATGGACTTGCCGGTCATCTCCTTCGCGACCTGGTTCAGCTGCTGATAGAAGGAGCCGGGATTGGCGCCCAGCGTCTTCCTGAGCTCAGACACCTTCATGACAGAGTAGACAGACTCGTTGTCAGACTGGCCGGTCTCGAACTTGTCGGCATTCGCGAGCGAAATGGCCATGATCTTGTTCTCTAAGAGGGAACTCTTGTATTTCGACCCGATCAGGAAGTTGGATTTCTTAAAAGAATTGATCTCCGTAGGAATAAACGGACTCTGCGGTTCCTGTCTTTTCCGTGCCATTTCGTCTCACCCCGTTTTCTGTTCTGAATTAGTGTGGACGAATTGTAGAGGCCTCGGAAACATTCTACATTTTGACCACGAAACAGAGTTTAACAGACAAAATGTAGATAAGCAAGGTTTTACTGGACGAAATGTAGACTGAAATACTACTGGATTTTGCGGCATAAATTCATGAAAACTGCTATATTTAGGGGCACTGACGGAGAACTATCTACGAAACGTCCATAAGTTATATTTTCCTGTCCAGAAGTTGAAATGAAGGGGCTCTATAATCTACTATTTGTCCATAGTTATATTCTGTGCCACGTATTTCGCAGCCGGTCTGGAGGAAGTAGCGGGAGATTCCCGGCCGCTTGATGCGCTTATCTACGAAACGTCCACAATATACCTTGCATTTGTCGCGAGGCTGTGCAGGATCTGACCGGAAGCCGCTACCAGGGTGTCCGCAGGAGAGCGCAGCGAGAATCTACGAAATGACCACAGTTCGCGTTGACGCCGGACGCAAGGCGGTATGCAGCGATACAGGAGTGTCTACATTTTTGTCCATAAAAGGAGCCGTCAAACGCTGTCAATGCAGCATTTGGCGGCCTCACTATTAAGAAATGAAGATATGTTGTTAAATACGTAATTCAGTAAGGAAACAACGCAGCCGGGCGCCTTTTGTTTACAGGTTCGCCTTGATGGTGTCGATCACCTTCTGCAGCTCCTCCTCGGAGGGCTCGGTTCGATGCGGGTTCATTGCGAAGACGCCGCCCCACTCGTACTCATCCTTGTACTTCGGCACGACATGAACGTGCAGATGGTGCATGGTATCGCCGTAGGCGCCGAAGTTGATCTTATCGGGGCGGAATGCCTTGTGGATGCAGACGGCGGTACGGTTGATGTCCTCAATATACTGCGCTCTCTCTTCCTGAGTGAGCTCGGTGATGTCATCGACGTGCTTCTTGCAGGCAACGATGACGCGGCCCGGGTGGCTCTGCTCTTTGAAGAGAATGAGCTTCGACATCGGCAGTTCGCAGATCTTGATGCCGAACTGGGCGAGCAGCTCTCCCTCGGCGCAGTAGGAACAATCCTTGTGTTCTGTTTCCATGGTAAAACCTCCTTAAGTCTACAGCCGGAATGGCGAAGCGGCGCTCTCGCCCTCCGGCGCGTTGTCTGAACGGTTCGTTACCTTTGTAGTATACACCTCGCGGAATTCCTTCGGCGACATACCGTATTCCTTTTTGAATGCGCGGTAGAAATTGGAGTAGTCCTTAAAGCCGTATTCCATGTAGCTGCGGCTGATGTCGCCGCCGGCCATAATGTGCGCACGGCAGCGCTCAAGCCTTTTTTTCATAATGTACTGGTGCACGGAGATGCCGAGTGTCTTCTTGAAAAAGTGCGCAATGTAATATTTGCTCACGTAGAACTGCTGGGCGAGACTCTCGAGCGTTAAGTCCTCCTCCAGGTGTTCCTCGATGTATGTCGAGAGGTTCTGGAAGAGGTCACTGTCATCGCTTCCTTCGGCAGGGTGCTCGTCCTCGTAAACGGAGCGGTTCATGGACAGAATCAGGTCATTGACGCACAGCGTGATCGCAGGCTGCCGCCCGTACCGGTTGCCGCCGATCTCTTCGAGAAGGCGCAGCACTTTCGACTGGATGAGATTGAAGCCGTTCGAGGTGTAGCGGAAGATGTAGCGGTGCTTCGCGGTCGCCTGCTGCATAAGGTAGACATAGTCCGGCGACTCGGCGAGCAGCCGGTTGCAGTATTCCCTGCTGATCCAGAATACGAAGCGCCGATACGGCTTGTCCGGGTCAAGCACGACGGAGCGGTGTGTGACGCCCGGCGGGATCAGGGCGATGCTCCCCTTCTGCAGCGGGATCTGTGCGCTGTCGACCTCGAGCGCAGCGTCGCCCTCGAGGAAAATATAGAATTCATAGTAGGTGTGACGGTGCGGGTCCACGTTGTGGAAATGCACGTCGCTGTAATAGTAGATCTCGAAATCCTTCGAGAGCATGTACTGCCTGGTATTGAATGCCGAACGAAGCTCCTGTCGCATCACTATCCTCCATGCCGCGCGACTGGCGGTTCCTGCTGAATATCTACTTTGGTACGCACAGAGATGCAAAGCCCTTGGCCAAGCCCTGGGGCCAAGCCCTTGGGCTTTACCCTTGGGCTTTTGCTTCGGGTGGTACAGAACAGATACTATTACGGTTCCATTATAAGGCATGGAGCAATTTCTGCAATGTGCACAACAACCTCTGCAATCGCAAATCACTCCGGCATCCTGTATATTTTTTACAGAACAACACAAATTTCGGATTTACAGCAAAAACACGGCAGGCAAACCTGCACAGCAGGTTAAGCGCGCAGAGATTCTGCGAGAAAAGGGGTATCCACTATGGAAATGACAATGCGCTGGTACACGAAGAATTATGACACGGTAACGCTGCAGCAGATCCGTCAGACCGCTTATGTCAAGGGCGTCATCACTATGCTCTATGACAAGCAGCCCGGAGAGCTCTGGCCGCAGGAGGAGATTCACGCACTCAAGGAAGAGGTTGAGGCAGCGGGTCTGCACATCGCGGGCATTGAGTCTGTCAACGTTTCGGACGCGATCAAGACCGGCAGCGCCGACAGAGACAAGGACATCGAAACCTACATTCAGAGTCTTGAGAACCTGGGCAAGGAAGGCATCCACATGGTGTGCTACAACTTCATGCCCGTTTTCGACTGGACGAGGACCGAGCTCGCGAGAAAGAGAGCAGACGGCTCCACGGTTCTGGCTTACACACAGGAAGCGGTAGACGCCATCAACCCGGAGGATATGTTCAACTCCATCAAGGGGAGCATGAACGGTTCCGTAATGCCCGGCTGGGAGCCTGAGAGAATGGCTCACGTCAAGGAACTCTTCGATCTCTACAAGGACATCGACGAGGAGAAGCTCTTTGAGAATCTCGTTTATTTCCTCAAGGCGATCATGCCGGTGTGCGATCAGTATGACATCAACATGGCGATTCATCCGGACGATCCCGCGTGGAGCGTATTCGGTCTGCCCCGCATCATCACGAACAAGGCGAACATCCTGAGAATGCTCAAGGCGGTAGACAACCCGCACAACGGCATCACGCTCTGCACCGGTTCCCTCGGCACGAACCTCGAGAACGACCTGCCCGATATCATCCGTTCCATTCCCGGCAGAATCCACTTCGCGCACGTCAGGAACCTTAAGTTCAACTCCCCGACCAACTTCGAGGAGGCGGCACACCTCTCTACCGACGGCACCTTCGACATGTATGAGATCGTCAAGGCGCTCTATGACATCGGCTTCGACGGACCGATCCGTCCCGACCATGGCCGCATGATCTGGGATGAGGTTGCAATGCCCGGCTACGGCCTCTATGACAGAGCGCTCGGCGCGGCTTATATTTCCGGCCTTTGGGAAGCCATTGATAAGGCGGAAACAAAAGACGGCGCGAAGAAGCTTACTTACTAAGGCACGCTGATCTCATCAATGAACCATTATGGTATCTGTTCAGTACAGCCCGAAGCAAAAGCCCAAGGGCTTTGCCCACGGGCTTAGCCCAAGGCTTTGCTGCTCCGGGCATTCCAGGGAGGAATATGAAATGAAGCTTTCCAATGAAGGATTACAGGATAAGGAAGCATGGTTATCCAAAGGTTATCATCTGCCGCAGTATGACAGAGCAGCCATGATCGCAGAGACGAAGAAGAACCCGACCTGGGTTCACTTCGGCGCCGGCAACATTTTCCGTGCATTCCAGGCAAACCTTGCGCAGAAGCTCCTCGAAGAGGGCGCTGCCAAGACCGGCATCACGGTCTGTGAGGGTTTCGACTACGAGATTATTGAGAAACAGTACCGTCCGCACGACGACCTCTCCGTACTCGTCACGCTGAAGGCGGACGGTTCCATTGAGAAGTCTGTCATCGGCTCCATCGGCGAGTCCACGATTCTGGACAGCGAGAACGCAGCTGAGTTCACAAGACTTCAGGAGATTTTCTCCGCGGATTCCCTGCAGCTGTGCACCTTCACGGTAACAGAGAAGGGCTACAGCCTGGTGAATGGCAAGGGCGAGCAGCTGCCCGCTGTCACCGCTGACTTCGCGGCAGGTCCTAAGAAGCCGGAGAGCTATATCGGCAAGGTGGCATCCCTCCTTTACACCAGATACCTTGCGGGACAGAAGCCGATCGCGATGGTATCGACAGACAACTGCTCGCACAACGGCGAGAAGCTCTACAACGCGGTCATTGCGTTTGCCAAGGCGTGGGTTGAGAACGGCAAGGCAGAGAACGGCTTCCTCGACTATCTGAACGATGAGTTGAAGGTCTCCTTCCCCTGGTCCATGATCGACAAGATTACCCCCCGCCCGGATGCTTCCGTAGAGGCGATTCTGCGTGAGGACGGTCTGGCTGACCTGGATCCTGTTGTAACTTCCAGGAAAACATGGGTTGCTCCCTTCGTGAACTCTGAGGAGACGGAGTACCTTGTCATTGAGGACAAGTTCCCGAACGGCAGACCCGCGCTCGAGAAGGCAGGCGTCATCATCACCGACCGCGAAACCGTCAACAACGTAGAGCGGATGAAGGTTACCACCTGCCTCAACCCCCTGCACACCGCGCTGGCTGTTTACGGGTGCCTGCTCGGATACGAGAAGATCTCCGAGGAGATGAAGGATACCGAGCTCGTGAACCTCGTGAATACGCTGGGCTACAAGGAAGGCCTGCCGGTTGTCGTGAATCCCGGCGTCCTCGACCCGAAAGAATTCATCGACACGGTGCTGCAGGTACGCATCCCGAACCCGTTCATGCCGGATACGCCGCAGAGAATCGCGACGGACACTTCCCAGAAACTGGCGATCCGTTACGGTGAGACGATCAAGTCCTATATCGCGGCGCCGGACAGAGAGGTTTCGGATCTCCACATGATCCCGCTCGTACAGGCAGGATGGCTGCGCTATCTCATGGCGGTCGATGACAACGGCAAGGCGTTCGAGCCTTCACCGGATCCGCTCCTTGAGGCGGCACAGAGCTATGTGAAGGATTTCCGCCTGGGCGAGGTGCCTTCCACGGAAGATATCAAGGCAAAGGTTCTGCCTCTTCTTGAGAATGCACAGATCTTCGGCGTCGATCTCGAAGAGGTTGGCCTCGCGGATCAGGTCGTAGCTTATTTCCAGGAAGAGCTCTCAGGCGTCGGCGCGGTTCGCGCAACGCTGCAAAAATACGCAGACTAAAGATTCATGTATGTGCGCGCAGGCGGTTTCGCCTGCGCGCGTTATACGTCATACGAGGCATATTAAGGAGGAAAATATGCTATATCCGATTCTGACACCATCCCGGCTCCTGTCGGATCTGTCCGGCATCTGGGATTTCAAGCTCGACAACGAGCACGGTTTCGATGAGAAGTGGTACGAGAGGCCGCTGACGGACGCGATGACTATGCCGGTGCCCGCATCCTACAACGATCTGAAGGAAGGTCCGGATTTCCGGGATTTCTATGGCTGGGTGTTCTACCAGAGGACGTTCTCCCTGCCGAAATACATTGAGGAGAATCAGCGCGTGGTACTGCGCTGCGACGCGGTAACCCACAGGGCGAAGGTATATCTGAACGGTGAGCTCATCGTGGAGCACAAGGGCGGCTTCCTGCCGTTCGAGGTAGAACTGAACGGACGCCTTCGGGACGGCGACAATCTCCTGACAATCGCGGTCAGCAATATCATTGACTACACGACGCTCCCCGTCGGCGGCAAGACGGACATGCTGGCGATGATGGGCGGCAATACCGGGATGCCGGAGAGGAAACAGAACAGGCCTAACTTCGATTTCTTCAATTACTGCGGCATTACCAGGCCGGTGCGCATCTACACGACACCGAGAACCTGGATTGACGACGTGACGGTGACTGCGGACTTTGATGGCGAAGTGAAGGACGGCGCGGACGTCACGCTCCATGTAGACACTGTCGTGAAAGGCGCTGCGGCAGACGGCGGCAAGGTAAAGGTCGAGATCTTCGACAAGGAAGGCTGGAAGGTGGCTGCGGCAGACGGCGGCGCCTCCAGAGCCGGCACAGCGGCGGGAAATCCCGATGGAGCTGGGGCAGTGGCCGGAAATCCTGACGGGGCTGGCGTAACATCCGGAAGTTCTGTCGGTGCTGCGGCGGCTGGCGGCAGGATTGATGTGAAGCTAAAAAGCGCGCAGCTCTGGTGGCCGCTGAAATCTTACCTCTACAGGGTGAAGCTCACGGTGAAGGCGGCGGATGGCAGTACCGATGTTTACGAGCTGCCGTACGGCATCCGCACGGTGCGCGTGGAGGAGCGGAACTTCCTCATCAATGAGAAGCCTTTCTATTTCAAGGGCTATGGCAAACATGAGGACACCTTCCCGAACGGCCGCGGCATCAACATCCCGATGTACGTGAAGGACATTTCCATCATGAAGTGGCAGGGGGCCAACAGCTTCCGCACGAGCCACTATCCGTACAGCGAGGAGATGATCCGTCTGTGCGATGAGGAGGGCATTGTCATTATCGACGAGACGTCGGCAGTCGGCGTCAATCTTGATTTCGGCGGCGGCGCGAACTTTCAGGGACAGAAGGTGCACACCTTCGACAAGGAGCACGGCGTCCAGACTTTCGGGCACCACAAAGATGTCATCCGTGATCTGATCGACCGGGACAAGAACCACGCCTGCGTCGTGATGTGGTCGATTGCCAACGAGCCGGATTCCTACTCCGAGGGCGCGTATGAATATTTCAAGCCGCTCTTCGACGAGGCAAGAGACCTCGACCCGCAGCAGCGTCCCTGCACACTGACCTCCGTCGGCATGGCGGGCGGTCCGAAGAGCGACGTTTCCGCGAAGCTCTCCGATGTGATCTGCCTGAACCGCTACTATGGCTGGTATGCGGGCGGTCCGGACATCGAAGGCTCCGAAACCCTGTTGAGAAATGAGCTCGATGAGTGGCAGGAACTCGGCAAGCCTGTTGTTTTCACTGAATATGGCGCGGACACCGTCAGCGGCATGCATGACACGACGCCGGTGATGTACACGGAAGAGTACCAGCTGGACTTCTACAAGATGTACAGCAAAGTGTTCGATGAGTACAGCTGCGTCCGCGGCGAGCAGGTGTGGAACTTTGCGGACTTCGCGACCAGTCAGAGCCTCGTTCGCATCCAGGGCAACAAGAAAGGCCTGTTCACGCGCGACAGGAAACCGAAACTTGCCGCGCATTACCTGCGCGAGCGCTGGACTAGTATCCCCGAGTTTGGCTACAAAATGTAACGATTCAGAACGATCGCTCTGAACTGCTACACAATTCAACACCCCATCAGCCCTCCAGGCATCGCGCCCGGAGGGATTTTTCGCGCCCATCAGGAGAGTGCCAGCTCGGAATAAAACATCGGCGACATATGTCTGAAACTTATTTTTCTTCCGGAACCGTTCCCGAATTTCCAAAACACCTTCCGGACGGCCGAGGCAGACGGTTCTGAGCTGCTATTTTGGACAAGAGGAGCTGAATTCGCCAATTTTTTGTCCAAAGCATGCAGGGATCACCTGATACAGGATGGCAAACCGCAATTGTAGACACCAGGCATCTGTTCAGTACAGCTCGAAGCTAAAGCCCAAGGGCTTTGCCCAAGGGCTTTGCCCAAGGGCTTGCTGCTGAAGGCGTACCAAAGCAGATATTCAGCAGGGAGAGTGCCAACAGAGCTCTCCTTACAGCACATTTGCGGCAAAGGCAGCAGGATATAGTATAATGTGCTCACGGCTCGCGGAATGCTTCCCAACAAGCTTATGGAAGATTCCGACAGGCGTTCTCATCCGGGGGAAGGAACAGATTTCCGGGGACTCGCGGAAGTTTCCGACAACTGTCCCGAGGCAGGAGCCAGCAGAATATAGCTTCACAGGTGAAGATATGGCGAAGAAGAATTTCAAGATGGTCGTCAGCTATGACGGCACGAGATATTATGGCTGGGAGCATCAGCCCGGCAATGACATGACGATTCAGGGGAAGCTCGAGAGTGTCCTCTCGCAGATGCTCGTGGCAGAGAAGGGGTCACAGGGCAGTGACCTGCCGTCAGCGAGTGGTGCCGGAAAGAGCATGTCAGCAGCGCAGGAGACGGCGACAGCAAAGGCAACAGCAACCGGAACAGCGAAGCAATCCGCAGCTGCGGCAGAGAAGCAGCCCGCAGCCGGAGTAGCGCAGCCGGTCACGGTAATCGGCGCGGGCAGGACGGATGCGGGGGTTCACGCGCGAGCGATGACCTGCAACGTCATTCTGGATACAGACCGGACGGAAGCAGAAGTTCAGCAGTACATGAACCGTTACCTGCCGGACGACATCAGCGTCAATGAGGTGAAGCTTGCGGCGGATCGTTTCCACGCACGCTTCAAGGCGATCGGCAAGACCTACCGTTACACGCTCTGGTACGCGGAGGACGGCAGCAAGCCGGTGTTCGATCGCAAATATGTCTGGGCGCTCCGTGACAAGCCGGATGTCGGCGCCATGCGCGCGGCGGCAGAGAAGCTGGTTGGAATGCACGATTACAAGAGTTTCTGCGGCAATTCTCACCTGAAAAAGCCGACCGTCCGCGTGGTAGACACGATTCGGATAGAAGAGAGCGGGAATTACATCCGCATCTATTTCCATGGAAACGGATTTCTCCAGAACATGGTCCGCATCATGACGGGAACGCTGGTCGAAACCGGTTATCACCGCTTTTCGCCGGAAGATATGGAGACGATTCTGGAAGCGAGAGATCGCAAAAAGGCAGGCCCGACCGCGCCGGCAGCAGGCCTTTGCATGATGAAGGTGGATTATTAGGATGTCAGAAGAGATGATCACGCATACACAAACGCCTGCCGCGCCGAATTCCACAGAGGAGGAGATAGACGCAGTCCGCGTGCAGTGCCGGAAATGTTTCCTCGAAGAGATCGACCCCGCGGCGTACGAGCGCGACATCAAGCGTCTGCTCCTCCTCATGGAACCTTCTGAGAAGGCGTCTGAGCAAAAATATCAGGCCAGACTGTCTGTATGCCGCGCCTGCGAGTATCTGAATCAGGCAACCTGTGATGCCTGCGGCTGCTATGTGGAGCTGCGCGCCGCGAAACAGGATGGCCGCTGCCCGTATCATAGGTGGCAGGGATGACATTTTTTCGATGCTGGGCTGTATCTGTCAGCACAGCCCGAAGCAAAAGCCCAAGGGCTTGCTGCTGTACGTTGAACGAGCACAGGAGCAAGGCGTTTGCATCCAGGCGGGTCAGCATGCCTGTCTGAATATAATTGCTCCGTGCAGGAGCAATACGATATATAATAGAAATCACCGCACGAATAACGAATCAAAAATGAAGGGGTACAGGGTATGGAGAAGGATTTAATAGCGCAGGAGATTGCGGACGGCAAGGCAGTCGTCGGCATCGAATTCGGCTCGACCAGAATCAAGGCGGAGCTGATCACTACGGACAATGTGCCGCAGGCGGAGGGCGCCTGGGAGTGGGAGAACCGTCTGGAGGACGGCATCTGGACCTATTCTCTGGACGATATCTGGAAAGGCTTGCAGGGATGCTATGCGGATCTGCTCCGCGACGTGCAGGACCAATATGGCGTGACGATCCACCGTCTTGCGGCGATCGGCATCAGCGCCATGATGCACGGCTATCTTGCTTTTGATAAAGAGGACAAGCTGCTCGTTCCGTTCCGCACCTGGCGGAACACGATCACCGGCGAGGCGGCAGACCAGCTCACGAAGCTCTTCCACTACAACATTCCGCAGCGCTGGAGCATTGCGCACCTCTATCAGGCGATCCTGAACGGCGAAGAGCACGTGAAGGACATTTCTTTCGTTGCCACGCTGGCGGCTTACGTTCACTGGCAGCTGACGGGCGAGAGAGTGATCGGCGTCGGCGACGGCTCCGGGATGTTCCCGATCGACACGGCAACGCAGGATTTCGACGCGGAGATGATCGCAAAGTTCAACGATCTCATCCGGGACAAAGGCTATGATTGGGCGCTGCCTGATATTTTCCCGAAGAACCTGAAGGCAGGCGAGGCAGCGGGGAACCTTACGGAAAAGGGAGCAAAGCTCCTCGACGTTTCCGGCAATCTCGAGGCGGGAATTCCGATGTGCCCGCCCGAAGGTGACGCCGGCACAGGCATGGTCGCGACGAATTCCGTGGCCGTCCGGACCGGCAACGTCTCCGCGGGAACCTCGTGTTTCGGCATGGTGGTGCTGGAGAAGCCGCTCTCCAACGTCTACCCTGAGATCGACCTTGTCACGACGCCGTCCGGAGACCTCGTCGCGATGGCGCACGTCAACAACTGCACCTCCGACCTCAACGCATGGGTGAACATTTTCGACGAGTTCTCGAAGGCGATGGGCATCAGCGCGGACAAGGGCAGACTCTTCTCCGTCCTCTACAACAAAGCGCTCGAGGGCGACAAGGACTGTGGCGGACTCCTCGATTACAACTATTTCTCCGGCGAGCCGATCTCGAAAGTGAATGAGGGCCGGCCCCTGTTCACGCGCACACCGGACGCGAAGTTCACGCTCGCGAATTTCATGCGCGCGCACCTGTACGCCTCCCTGTCTGTGCTGAAGATCGGCATGGATCTGCTGCTTCGCAACGAAGGCGTGAAGGTCGACAACATGATGGGCCACGGCGGCCTGTTCAAAACAAAAGGCGTAGGCCAGAGCATTCTGGCTGCCGCGCTGGACACGCCGGTCACCTGCATGACGACGGCGGGCGAGGGCGGCGCGTGGGGAATCGCACTGCTCGCGGCTTACGCGGTAAGAGGGAGCGGCGCATCGCTCTCCGACTGGCTGAACGCGAATGTTTTCGCGAACGCAGAAGGCGAGACACTGCAGCCGGATCCCGCCGATGTCGCGGGCTTCGATGCATACATCGCAAAATATGAGAAGGCCCTGCCGATCGAAGAGGCAGCCATTGCAAATCTGTAACTATTCAGCACGGCGAAATTTATGAACAGACAGCCGCGTTCACACGGCTGGATGCGAAATAAATTGAGCTGGGACCAACGCGCGTAGCGCGTCGGAAGGATCTCGGAGGTTATTATGCTCGAAGAGTTAAAAAGAGAAGTCTATGAAGCCAATATGCTGCTGCCCGGATACAACCTGGTGACATTCACCTGGGGCAATGTCTCCGGCGTGGACCGCAGGGAAGGGCTGTTCGTCATCAAGCCCAGCGGCGTTCCCTACGAGGAACTGAAGCCGGAGGATATGGTCGTTGTCGATTTCGACGGCAACAAGGTCGAGGGAGAAATGAATCCCTCCTCCGATACCGCGACACACGCATGGCTGTACCGCAACTGGGATGATATCAAAGGTGTGGTACACACGCACTCTTCCTACGCGACGAGCTGGGCGCAGGCGGGCCGCGGCATTCCCTGCTACGGCACGACGCACGCGGACTATATTTACGGTGAGATCCCGTGTCTTCGGACACTGACCGGGGAAGAGATCGACGAGGCTTACGAACTGAACACCGGCAAACTTATCGTGGACGAGTTCGAGAGAATGGGCAAAGACCACAACGCGGTTACTGCCTGCCTCTGCAAGAATCACGGCCCCTTCTGCTGGGGCAGGAGCCCGGAGGACGCCGTGCACGGCGCCGTTGTCCTCGAGGAGGTGGCGAAGATGGCTTACCGTACAGAACTGATTAACCCCGGTGTGCAGCCGGCGCCGCAGGAGCTGCAGGACAAGCACTATTACAGGAAACACGGTGCGAACGCCTATTACGGTCAGGCGAAAGGCTGATAAGCCTGTCGATTCGATCAAAGACACACGTCCGGGAACTTCATGGACCAGGTAGCATATATCAATAGGAGATCATTCCATGCCGGCAGCTTATGCGCATATCATT
This sequence comes from Lachnospiraceae bacterium NK3A20, assembly GCA_900107575.1. Classification (GTDB taxonomy): domain Bacteria; phylum Bacillota; class Clostridia; order Lachnospirales; family Lachnospiraceae; genus CAG-791. The sequence goes on from FNQX01000024.1 coordinate 23,995, forward strand.
TTCGGCAACCGCGTGCTCGGCGCGCTTCCGGACCACGTCAGGGAACCTCTGATCTATTCGAATATTGACGTGTTCGAGGTCGGCCTGCAGGGGCCGGATATTCTGTTCTATTACCGTCCGCTTTCGAAGAACAGCGTCTCGGCGCTGGGAAACGCCATGCATGAGCAGACCGGCAGGGAGTGGTTCCTGACCGCGCTGCATCGCTTTGGTGCACAGCAGGGCGAGCCTGAGATTTCTCCCGCGGCGCTGGCATACCTGTACGGCGTGCTGTGTCATTTCGTGCTGGACTCCCAGTGCCACGATTACATCAATCAGTACGTAAGAGACACCGGCATTTCCCACTACGAGGTGGAGAGCGAATTCGACCGTAGCCTCATGCTGTACCGGAGGCGGAATCCGCTCACAACGAGTCGGATTCCGGACTTTGATCCATCCAGCCGCGTCGCGCACGTGATCGAGCCGTTCTATGACGGCGTGGATGAGAAGATGACGAAGGAAGCGCTGGACTCGTTCGTGAAGTTTCACAGGCTCCTTCGCTGTGCTTCCAACGCGAAGCGCAATTTCATCTACGCGGCGCTGCATCTTCTGGGTAAATATGATGAGCTGCATGGACATATCATCAATCGCTGGCCGAATCCCGGGTGCGAGGCGTCGAACGCGGAGCTGTTCGCACGGATGGACGCGGCGATCCCGATCGCGGTGCGACTGATTTCCGGTTTTTCCGAGAAAGAGGTTCTGACAGATCCGCAGTTTGAACTGAACTTTGAAGGAGTGAGGCCGTGAGCCTGTTCGATTTATTCCATAAAAACAAGAGGCCTGCCGATTCGATTGTGGCAGGCCAGGATGAGGATTCCCGCGCAATGCACAGTTTCGGTGCAGGAGAGAAGTCTTCGCTGCGCGGCGAGGAGACACCTGCCACCGCAGAGCAGGCAGCAGACCAGCTGGATGAAGATCATGGCTGGGATATCGGCCTTGGCGGCGTTTCGATCAAGGAGTTCATGGACCGGTTCAATGAGGACCTCGCGCCGGATGAGTCTCTGGAGCGTGCGGTTTCCGCGGCGTCCGCCATTGAGATCGTGACCAGCCGCGATTATCCCGGGGCGAAACTCTCGTCAGAGGATGAGGCACAGCAGCAGCTGATGATCTCCAAAGGGGGACTCGTCGTACTGCGCACGATGAAATATTTCAAGGGCAAAGGTCACTATTCCATCGGCCGCTATGAGAAGGTGAACATCGCACCGTCCACGGTTTCGGAGATTTTCAATCTCATGGACACCTGGCTGTTCATGACAGATCTGACGCCGTGGAACCAGGCGGAAGATCGCGGCAGCTGGACCATTCGTGTCAGCCACGACACCGGTCACGCGGAAATGGTGCGCGGCGCGCTGACAGGCGCGAGCGTCGACGGTATCGACCTCTCGCAGTTCATCCGGGTGCGGATCCCGATCCGCCACCTGTTCCTGTTCGAGTGACCTTTCAACACAGGTATCGTATCAGATGAGAGTGATAATCATGATCCTTGGCTCCGTCGGCCTGTTCTTCTTCGCCGCACCGGTGCTCAAAGGCGTACTGAATATTGGCAATATCGCAGGGATGATCGTCTCCCTCTGTCTGCTCCTCCTTGGCTGGAACCTGCGCCGCGTGATGGCTGCGTTCGCAAAGCTCTGGGGGATGCGGCCCGCGGGACACGTCGTGACGGTGATGCTCCTCCTGATCCCTATCGCTCTCATCACGCTGGCCGTGGTGTTGTCCGTGTGCATCGCAAAGGGAGCGGCCGAGCAGCCGCAGGAGGGCGCGACCGTCATCGTGCTGGGCTGCCAGGTGAAGGGGGATCGGCCTTCCCTTGCACTCGCAGAGAGAATCCACGCGGCAGCGGAATATCTGAAGGCCAACCCCGCGGCAGTGGCGGTCCTTTCCGGCGGACAGGGGCCGGACGAGAGGATCAGCGAGGCTGTCTGTATGCAGAGAGAGCTCACCGCCCTCGGAATTGAGGAGGGAAGACTTTATCTGGAAGATCAGTCGACCACGACGAGGGAGAACATCATCTTCTCCGAGAAGATTATCGGGGAGAACGGACTGAATCCGGACCTTGCGATCGTTACGAACGAGTTCCACGAGTACCGCGCCTCCCTGATCGCAAAGGGCGAAGGGATACATAGCGGATCCGTACCGGCAAGGACCGCGTGGTATCTGCTGCCGACCTACTGGACCCGGGAGCTGTTCGGCGTCCTGTATGAACTGATTCTGGTGCCCAAGGCCACGTGAAACGAGATGTTGCAGTCGATGGGCTGCATCACACGTACCTGTGTCCCCAAGACATCACGCATAAATTGTATCAGCTAACACGTATCTGTTCAGTACAGCCAGAAGCACTTGCTTCTTTGGGCGTACCAAAGTAGATATTCGCCAGGCAGACCGCAGGGAAGGAGTGCTATGAAGCCAGAAGATCTGATATCCATACTGAATACAGCGGCGAAGCTCAAGACCGTGACGCGCCACTGCTACACGGCAGCGGACAGGAAAGAGAGCGTCGCGGACCATTCCTGGCGGCTTGCGCTGTTCGCGATGCTCCTTTCTGGTGAGCCGGAATTCCAGGACTATGACATGGGCAAGGTCATCCGCATGTGTCTCATCCACGATCTGGGCGAAGCCTTCACGGGGGACATTCCTGCTTTCCTCAAAACGAAGGAGCACGAGAAGACGGAGGAGCAGAACTACCTCGACTGGCTGGCGTCCTTCCCTTCACCGGACAAGGAGGAGTGGCTGATGCTCCTCGCGGAGATGAAGGCGAGGAAAACCCGGGAGGCGAAGCTGTACAAGGCGCTGGACAAGTTAGAGGCCGTGCTCGCCCATGATGAGACAGAGCTGTCAACCTGGCTTCCCCTGGAGTACGATTTGCAGTTCGACTACGCGGAGGAAGCAGTGAAGTTCTCGCCGTACCTGACACGTTTCAAGTCGGTCGTCGATACCTGGACCAGAGAGAAGATTCTCGCAGAAGGAAGACAGTAGGGCAGGCTGTTGTTTTCACAAAATTGCCATTATAATACATGCAAATAGGAGGCAAGGTATGACAATCGTTACCACAGACAAGGCACCCGCGGCCATCGGTCCTTATTCTCAAGGCTACATTACCGGGAACCTGGTGTTCACCTCCGGGCAGATACCGATTGATCCCGCGACCGGCGAGCTGCGGGAGGGCATCGAGGAGCAGACGGAGCAGAGCTGCCGGAACGTCTGCGAGATTCTGAAGGCGGCGGGGAGCGATGCGGCGAAGGTCGTGAAGACCGTGTGCTACCTCTCCGACATGTCGAAATTCAACGATTTCAACGCGGTTTACGAGAAATATTTCACAGGAAGACCTGCGCGCTCCTGCGTCGAAGTGGCGAAGCTTCCCAAGGGCGTGTTCTGCGAGATCGAGGCGATTGCGGAACTGTAAAATAACAGGAGAGAGAAACCATGGCAGCGAAACCGTTGACAATCGAGGCCTTTGAAGAGGCATGCGACAAAGTAAAGGAAGTCACACAGAACACCGACCTCATCTATTCGGATTACTACAGCGACCAGTCGGGCGCGAAGGTGTATCTGAAGCCAGAGAATATGCAGCGCACCGGCGCGTACAAAGTACGCGGCGCTTATTACAAGATTTCAACCCTGCCGAGGGAAGAGGTACAGAAGGGAATTATCACCGCGTCCGCCGGCAACCACGCGCAGGGCGTTGCCTATGCCGCGAGAGCGTACGGCGCCAAGGCAGTTATATGCATGCCGACGACGACCCCGCTCATCAAGGTCAACCGCACCAAAGCGCTCGGTGCGGAAGTCGTTCTCTACGGCGACGTCTACGACGAGGCCTGCGACAAGGCGCTGGAGCTGGCGAAGGAGAAGGGATACACCTTCATCCATCCCTTCGATGATCTGGGCGTTGCGACGGGTCAGGGGACGATCGCGATGGAGATTTACAAGGAGCTCCCGCTCGTGGACTACATCCTGGTGCCCGTGGGCGGCGGGGGACTCGCGACCGGCGTTTCGACGCTGGCGAAGCTCCTCAATCCCAAGATTAAGGTGATCGGCGTAGAGCCGGAAGGCGCTGCCTGCCTGACTGCTTCGCTCGCGAACGGCAAGGTCACGACGCTCCCCACCGTCAACACGATCGCGGACGGCACTGCCGTCAAAACACCAGGCTCCAAGATTTTCTCCTATCTCCAGAAGAATCTGGATCAGGTGATCACAGTGCCCGATGCCGAGCTCGTCGAAGCGTTCCTCGACATGGTGGAGAATCACAAGATGGTCGTGGAGAATTCCGGCCTCCTCTCCGTTGCCGCGCTGAAGCAGCTGGATTTTACGGGCAAGAAGGTCGTCTGCGTTCTCTCCGGCGGTAACATGGACGTCATCACGATGAGCTCCGTGGTGCAGCAGGGACTGATCCTGCGCGATCGGATTTTCACCGTGTCGGTGCTGCTGCCTGACAAGCCGGGCGAGCTCTCCAAGGTGGCGGGCGTCGTCGCGAAGGCAAACGGCAACGTCATCAAACTCGAGCATAATCAGTTCGTCTCCATTAACCGCCACGCGGCCGTGGAGCTGCGCATCACACTCGAGGCATACGGCACAGAGCACAAGGAGCAGATCCTGAAGGCGTTGGACGACGCCGGCTACAAGCCGGAGCTGAAACACACGATGATCTGAGGATGGAGGCTTCTTTGGAAAAGAAATAGAAGGGAAGTGAATACTATGTTAACAGCAGTCAAAGGCCATTATGATGGAACCAAAATTGTGATGGATGAGAATCTGAAGTTAATGACCGGACAAAAGCTCATCATTACGATTTTGAATGATTTTGGAGAAGCAGATGCAACAGCAGCCAGGCATGGACTGAGGGGATCTCTTTCTAAGTATGCCAACCCGAAGTTGCAGGAAAAGGAACAGTCTGCATGGGAAAGCGCGGTGATAGAAAAATATGGTAATGCTTGATACTAATATCATCTTGCGCTATCTGCTGGACGATAACGAGGAAATGTCAGGAAAATGCAGATCGCTACATTCGACAAGAAGCTCTTAAAGTTATTACATGCATAAAGGTTAATAATAGCGCTGCTCGACTTACACTCGGTAAATCAGGCAGCGCTATTTCTCTACACTTTTTACACGTGGGTGCGGACATCTGTCTTCTTTAAGAACAGGATGCTGACGGCCAGCGCGCCCAGAATGTAACAGCCGCTGGAGGCAAGAAGCACAGGAACGTTTAACTCCCCGGTGATCGAGCTGCTCCCCATCCCATAGATCAGCATGGAGTATGGGGTGGCGTAATAAGCGCCTTTGACGGTCAGCCACAGCCCGGCGATGCTCCCGACAAAAGCAAGCGCGATGGGCACGGCAAAGGAGCGGAAGATCATAGATAACATGCTCTGCACGGCAGTGATGGCGGCGAGGCAGACAGCGGCGCAGATCATTCGGGGCCAGAATAGTTCGGGCACTTCGCCGGGGAGTCTTAAGATGATTTTCCCGGTGAAAAGATAAATGATCGCAATCCACAAAACGCTGATGGATGAGAGGAGAACTGCCGTCAGCCACTTATCCCGGACCAGTTTCGCGGGAGTGGTTACCGTCAGAATCAGGTTCCAGTTACTGCCCTGATGCTCCATCCGCCACAGCAGGCTGCAAAGAATAGCGACCAGAGGCGCGAGGAAAAAAAGACCCAGGAACAGGGACTGCTGCGTCCACAGATCTTCCCAGGTGTTCTGCAGAACGTCCTGATTCTGCGTGAAATTGAACGTACCGATCACGGCTGAGATCAGCGGGATCAGAAGAAAGGGAATCCAGATGGGATTGCGTTTTAGTTTGATCAGTTCCGCGGGCAGTCCGCTGTGAACGGACTGAGATGCTCTGTGCCTGCCTGCACCTATGCCCAGCTCTGCCTGTTCTGTTTTCGTAAAAAGATACAGGCCCAGCAGGAAAACACCGACAAGGTAAAAGAGCGCAGTCAGTATTTCAGGTATCGTGATCTGCCGCAGGAAAAGTGTCACGGTCCTCGATGCCCGTTGATAATCCATACCGATGGGGCCAAGGGAGAGGAGGACGGACCAGGGAGTCCAGGCTTTCGTACTCACATAGGCGAGGAACAGGCCCGCCAGGGTGCCGCCGAAGCCGATGGAAAGCGCCGCGAACTGGCTGGGAAAGAGGAGAGACAGAAGGCACTGCACCTGATAGACAATCATTCCGCTGACCAGCTCTGCCAGAAATGTGCTTCCGATCACAGAGAGGGGAATCGGTCCTTCATATCCAAGTCTTATGCCCATCAGAATCACCATTCCCATCTGCAGCAGGCAGAACAAGGTCAGATGGATGAACCCGTAGAGAAGTTTCCCAAGATAGATGGACGATCTGTTCACCAGTGTCGGCAGGAGATTCCACATGGCGCCCTTATGTTCCATGTCCACCGCTTGGCTGGCAATCACAGCCATCAGGATAGACAATATCAGCGTATTGATCAGGGGAATGAAATAGAATACGTTGTACCATTCCTGCTGATCAGGGGAATTTCCGTGAAACAGATAGAAATAATTCAGCACAAGCGCTGCCGCAAGGAGCAAAAGGGTATGCTTGTGACGGGATTTTTGGAATTCAACGGCGATCAGCTTCATAAGGACTCCTTTCCACCTGTCATTTCCAGGAATACGTCTTCCAGATTGTCTCCATGACCTTCCAGATCAGTAAGGCTTCCCTGGTAGAGCATACGGCCATGATGGATGATGCCGACCTGATCGGCCATCTGTTCGATCTCGCTGAGGAGATGGCTGGAAATGATGACGGTCATATTTCTTTCTTTTGGCAGGGAACAGATCAGCTGGCGCATTTCCTGAATTCCGGCGGGGTCGAGACCGTTGGTCGGTTCGTCCAGGATCAGCAGCTTCGGATTTCCCAGGATTGCCATAGCGATACCGAGCCGCTGTTTCATACCGAGAGAATAGTTGCCAAGCTTCTTATCGCGCTGGTCATAGAGGCGGACGGTTTTCAACGCGGGTACGATTTCTTCCTCACTGACCCCTTTCAACTTTTGGATGATCTGCATATTTTCAAGACCGGTCAGGTGCCCATATCCTCCCGGATTTTCGATCAGGCTTCCTGTCTGACGAAGAATCGACAGCCTGTTTGCGGAATCCATGGTCTTTCCGAAGATTTGGATCCGGCCCTGGTCCGGGTGGATGAGTCCGAGAAGCATCTTGAGTGTGGTGCTCTTGCCCGCTCCGTTTGGTCCGAGGAAGCCATAGACACATTTTTCCGGAACAGCCATGGAAAGATCTTTCACGCGATAGGTTTTACCGCTCATCTTGCTCAGGTGATTTGTTTCCAGTATGTAGTTCATCGTGTTTTTCCTCCGTTTTTGTTTTACAACGACAGCATATCCGTTGAAGCTTATGAGAACCTTGCGCTGACCTTATGCTTACCTTAAGAAGGCCCAAATACCTTGGGGGAAAATGACAGGATACGATATAGTAGAAGCGGAGGACCTGTATATGGATAGAAGTGAGTGCAGAATATTAGCGGTCGATGATGAGAAAGAGCTGACCGGTATTGTGACGGAGCTGCTCAAAAGAGAAGGTTATTCTCAGGTCGATGTTGCCGCCGGCTGTGGCGAGGCAGAAGAAAAGCTGCAGAAGCAGCGTTATGATCTGGTGCTGCTGGATGTCATGCTGCCGGACGGGAATGGATTTGACTTCTACGCGCAGATGAAAGAGACGGGGTTTCTGTATGATGCGCCGGTGATCTTTTTGTCGGCGCGGGATGAGGACACGGCACGTCTTAAGGGGCTGGGGCTCGGAGCGGATGACTATATCACCAAGCCCTTTCTCCCGCAGGAATTGCTGCTGAGAATCGGAGCGGTGCTGAGAAGAACCTACCATTTGGAAGAGAAGGGGCAGTCTGTTCGTCTGGGTCAAACCCTTGTCTTAATGGATGCGGGAACGGTTACGCGGAATGGAAAGGAGACAGCTCTCACTGCCAAGGAACTGGCGCTCTTTGGCATCCTTTTCCGAAACCGGGGGAAAATCGTCACGACGGACGCGCTGTGCGACGCCCTCTGGCCGGATGGAAGCTTTGGGCTGGAGAGTTCGCTGATTGTCCACATGCGCCATTTGAGAGAAAAGGTAGAGGCGGATCCATCGAAACCCAGATACCTGATCACGGTACGGGGGCTTGGCTATAAGCTGGAGAAGGAATCATGAAGCGAAAAATGGGAAAGAGGCTGCAGCTGTTCGTGGGAATCGTGCTGCTCACGATCTTGCTTCTCTTTACGGACCTTCTGATCTGCGGGATCGTGGTGTTCAAAAGTAATTCGGTAGATTATCAGGGTCCGCAGGAAATCGTGACGCATTTGTCCGTGAAAAACGGAAGCTACCAGCTGGATGAGAAGGAGACGGAAAGCCTTTTACAACGGCGGCAGTTCGCCATGCTCCTTAGTGAGGACGGGAACATTTTGTGGAGCGAAGCGCTCCCCGAAGAGCTCCGAAAAAACTATACCTTACAAGATGTCGCAAAGTTTACCCGGTATTATCTGGAGGATTACCCGGTCCGCACCTATGTGGTCGAGCAGGGGCTGCTCGTGATCGGCGGACCAAAAGATCAGGTATGGAAATACACGTTAGAGTTTGATCTGACCCTGATGAAAAATCTTTCGAAGATCCTTCCCCTGCTGTTCCTCTCCAATATCCTTGTGCTGGTGGCTGTTCCGACCTGGATACAGAAACGGCGCGCGAAGCAAAAAGAAGAGGAGCGCACAGAGTGGATCGCGGGAGTGTCTCACGATATTCGCACACCGCTTGCGATTGTTCTGGGCAACGCGGAAATCATAGCCGGTTCCACAAAGGAGACGGAGCTCAGGCAAAGGGCGAAAGCCATTGAAACCCAGGGAATCCGTCTCCGCCGACTCGTGGAGAACCTGAATCTTTCCAGTAAGCTGGAGTTTGGTTCGGGGAAATTCGAAAAAAAGAAAGTGAGGATCAGCCGGTTCCTCAGAAAGACCCTCACGGAAATCATGAATCAGACGGAGGATGAGAGGTATCAGTTCTCGCTTGAAATGGATGGCAGCCTTCAGGATCTGGAGCTTTGGTTCAACGAAGATCTGGTGGAGAGAGCCGTCATGAATCTGCTTCACAATTCAATCCAGCATAATAAGGATGGGTGCAGGATTGACATGAGGCTGTATCAGGATCAGAAAAAACACGCCATCCTTGAAATTGGAGATAATGGAAAGGGGGTATCGAAAGAATTTCTGGGCAGGCTGAACCGCAGGAGCTATGAGTGGGAGTCCGGCACCGGCCAGCACGGGCTGGGACTTAAGATCGTCAAACAGGTGGCGGACTGGCACCGATGGAATATCTCATTTACAGAGAACGAAGGAGGCGGTCTGGTCTGTACGATGCGGATGAGATGAGGGGACTTTCCGCAAGGCGTTGTGATCCAAACGTTTACGAGGGGAAAGGCCTTGAACGTAACACGCCTGTGAAAAGGATAACTTACGCTTCTATTGCAGCAGCTTTGCTGCCATGCAGTACCCGGCGCATGAGTCTGCCGATGAGGTTGATGACGGGGCCGAGGGCGACGCACATGATGAGCGTACCGATGGGAGGCTTACCGCCGGCGAGGAGTCCGATGACAACGACGAGATAGTCCCAGAACATGCGCACCGCGATAAACGGAAACTTCGGGAGCCACGAGGAGAAGATCATCGGTGTGGCGTCATAAGGCGAGACACCCATCTCCGCGTTCATGTAGAACGCTGCCGAAACAACGAAGCCAAGGAGCGTTACGGCGAACAGGAGGGCCTTTGCGGGATAGAGAGTGAACCATGACTGCGGCAGTACACGTCCCCAGAGATAGAGGAAGAAATCCGCGACATACCCGATGAGGGTCATATTGAGGAGCGTGCCGAGGCCGATATAGCGAAGTCTTGACGCGCAGACGACGAACAGCATGAGCAGCGCCTGCAGGATGAGCTGCCACGTGCCGAACGAGAGTTGAAATACCCGGGCGAGATTGACATTCATGAAGGTGCAGGGATCGGTGCCCAGATTCAGCAGGATGAGAAAAGAGAGGAAGAAGCCCTGACTGAAAACAGCACAGGCGACGATCACTGCGCGTTTTGCGAAATCCGGGCCGGGCTTCAATACATCGATGACAAGCTTCTTGAGTGGATTCATGATAGATGTCTCTTTCTCCTGATAGGCCAGCACAGTCGGCATTACAGGCGGTCTTTCTCTGGCTGCAGCCGATAGTGCGAAATGTTCTGTCTACGGCACAATTAGCGCATGAACAGGTCGATGGCCCTGTTCATTTTGTCGAGAGATTCGTGGTCGCCTTCTGCAACGGCTTCGACGATGCAGTGCGCCATGTGCTCTTTCAGCAGGAGCTTGCCCGCATTATTGATCTCGGAGCGTACCGCAGCGAGCTGCACGAGAACATCGGAGCAGTCCTTGCCGTCTTCGACCATCTTGCGGACGGAATCCAGGTGACCGGTCGCCCGGGCAAGGCGGTTCACAATCGCCTTGATCTCTTCCGGATCGTGCGTGTGGGTGTGGCTGAGATGGTGGTTCGCAGCGCGGCTATCCACATCCTGACTGCGCGCCGTCACAGGCTCATTCTGCAAGGCTCTACCTGTATTCTGGGCGCAATTATTGCCGGCTGCCTTGCCCGAAGTCGGTGTCGCTGCGGGATTTCCCATACCGGCGATATGATGTAAGCGTTTTGTCATGATAAGCCTCTGAATTGTCTCTTCTTCCAATCAATAATCCTCAGTATAGCGCATCTCTGCTGCACATCATAGGAGCCGAAGAGGGAAAAATCCCTCTCATTTGCGTCCCTTACCGCAAAAATAACCCCCGTGGGGGCTTCCTCATCCTTGACGCGCCCGATATAATAACTATTGCTTCGGGCAGAAACCGTTCTGCCGTTGCGAGAGGGACACCTGGACGCACGAGACGAGGAGCGGAAGCTATGCATATTCCTGACAATTATTTAAGCCCTGCCATCTGCGCCGTCATGACTGCGGTCATGGTGCCGGTCTGGGCTGTTTCCATTCACAAGATCAGGCAGGAGCTGCCGAAGGAGAAGCTTCCGATGCTGGGCGTTGGCGCGGCTTTCTCTTTCCTCGGGATGATGTTCAATATCCCGATCCCGGGCGGCACGACCGGACACGCGGTCGGCGGCACGCTGATCTCTCTGTTATTAGGACCATACGCCGCGTGCATCTCGGTGAGCGTCGCGCTGCTATTGCAGGCGCTTATCTTCGGAGACGGCGGAATTCTTGCGTTTGGCGCGAACTGTTTCAACATGGCGTTTGTCCTGCCCTTTGTCGGCTACGCGGTTTATCAGTTCATCGCAAAGAGAGTGAAGTCTTCCAGAGGGAAGCTCGTGGCTGCGGGCATCGGCTCGTATGTCGGCATCAATGCCTCGGCACTGGCGGCTGCCATTGAATTCGGCATCCAGCCGGCACTGTTCCGAGACAGCGCAGGCAATGCACTGTATTGTCCGTACGGCCTGAATGTGTCAATTCCGGCAATGATGATCGGGCACCTGACTGTTTTCGGTCTGGCGGAAGTAGTATACACGGTAGCGGTCTACGCGTTCGTATCCAGAGTATCGCCCGTTATGCTGCATGATAGAGAGGGCAGCAGGACGGCACCCGCGTTGAAGGGGCTGATCGCTGCGCTCATCGTGCTGACCCCTCTGGGACTTCTCGCGGAAGGCACTGCCTGGGGCGAGTGGGGCACCGAGGAAATTGCCGCGACAGGCATCGGCTACACACCTGCCGGTATGCAGAACGGATTCTCGTGGGGCGCGCTCCTGCCGGATTACTCTGTGAGCGGGATGCCGGAAGCCATCGGCTACGTGATCTCCGCGGCGATCGGCGTGGCACTGCTCATCATTATCTTCAAGCTCTTATCGCTCCTTGGCGGCGGCAAAGCGGAGGGCGAGGCGGCATGAGCCGGTCTCTCTGAAAGGATACGCAATACGTGAGAATGAACCTGTCGGTGATGCGCCTCATCGGGCGCGTGATCGATTCTGACACCCAATTTCATCGTGGATATCAAACCCCACGGCCGGCGCCGATCCTGCGTCTGGCCGTGGCTTTTGTCTGCATTCTGCTCTGTGCGCTCTCCCGCAACGCCTGGTTCACCCTGGCGGTGCTCTCTGTCGAACTCCTGCGGACTGCGATGAAGCCGCCGCGCGTCATGGCGCACATTCTGCGCCCGGTTGCCGTGGCGGTGATCTTCGCCGCAGCGTTCACGGCGCCTGCTATTTTCCTGGGAAGCCCCGGATCATTCGGCACGATCACGATGAAGGTGTGCGAATCCGTTCTCGTGCTCTCCCTCATGAATGAGGAGGTTTCGTGGAAGGAGACGACGGGGGCACTGTCATCGCTGCGCCTGCCGGGCATCGTGATCTTCACGCTCGATACAACGGTGCGGTTCCTCGTGATCCTCGGCCGCTTCTCTAACGAGATGGTCGAGGCGGTGTCACTACGCGGTGTCGGCAAGCGCAGTTGGCGGACGGCGGGCACCGGCGGGATTCTGGGCACCACGTTCCTCAAATCGCAGCAGATGGCGACTGCAACTTCGGAAGCCATGGTCTGCCGCGGATTCAACGGCAGTTACGCGCCAGGGCGAAGGAGGCTCCGGGCAAACAGCAGGCGGCAGCACCTTATTGACGGTCTTTATGCGCTGCTCATCCCGCTGCTCATTGCGGGATTCATCTACACGCAGCGGCTGATGACGGCGGGGTAATTGTACAACGACCAGAAAGATGCTCCTATGTGCGAATGTAGGCGTTGCGGACTGCTCTGAGCAGATCTATTCGCGCAATTACAGATTAAGGTAGAGCTAACACATCATGTCACAACACACGATACAACTCGATCACGTGTCCTTCGCCTACGCGGGCGAGGCGGTACCTTCGCTGAATGACGTCACGACTGCCTTCGACAAGGGGGAGTGCGTCTGCATTGAGGGGCCGAACGGCTGCGGCAAATCCACGCTGTTCCGCATCCTCCTGGGACTCAGCTATCCTACGCGGGGAACCTATACGCTGGAAGGCGAAACGGTGGATGCCAAGTCCATGAAGGAGGAAGCCTTCGCGGCAAAGCTTCATCGGAAGATCGGCTTCCTCTTCCAGAACAGTGAGGTGCAGCTCTTCACCGGCAGCGTGGAGGAGGAGATTGCCTTCGGCCTGGAGCAGCTGGGCCTTCCGGAAAGCGAGGTGGACAGACGCACGGAAGAGTACCTTCGGATGTTCGATCTTGCCGCGATCCGCCATAAGGCGCCGTTCAACATCAGCGGCGGGGAGAAGAAACGTACCGCCCTGGCTGCTGTTTTCGCTATGGAACCGGAAATTCTCGTGATGGATGAACCGCTCTCGGGACTCGACGAGGACGGGCAGGCATGGCTTACGGATTTCATCAAGGGCCTTCACTCGAAGGAACGCCTGATCCTCATCGCGACGCACAACCGCGAACTCTCTGCGGCGGTCGCCGACCGTGTGGTGCGCATGGACAAAAATCACAGGGTCATCTGAAATCCCCTGCAAAACTTGCTATACTGTCTGTGTTGCCCGTGTTGCGGCAGCACAGATTTTTGCGCCGGACGGGAATGATAGAGGAGAAAGGCAGGCAGGGATTATGGCACTGATCTGGTGGGATGATGGCAGCCAGGGAATACTGAAACGGGAGCTGTTCTCCCTGGGACATTATGAATATGGGGAGGCATTCTTCGGCAGCTACCGGGGGATGCGTTACCGCGTAGCAAGGGAACCGCTCGAGAACGTGCACTTCACGCCGCCGGACAAGAGAGATCCCGCCGTGATCCGCGTGAGTATCTGGCCGGAGCCGTACGCCTATGCAAAGGCGCCGAAAGAGCAGATTGTCACAAAGGATTTCGACTATGATCAGACGAATCCGGACGACGATGTTCTGGACAAAGTAACGGCTTACCTTAACGAATATTGGAAGTCTCACGCGGCAGACTGGCCGGAGAGGAACTAAAGGGGAATGTAAGCCAAGAGCAGTAATGCCTTGGGCTGTACGGAACGGATATAAACGGATACAGAAAGATACAAGGGAAAGAGGCAGTGTTATGGATTACGAAAAGGCAGCAGCGTACTGGACAACTAAGGACGCCGTATCGCAGCACATGGACAGAGCGGAGCTTCTTGAGGAAATAGAGAAGTTTATCAGCGCGCACACGACCTGCGCGCTGGCAACGGGAAGCGGGGATTTCGTCCGCTGCACGCCGCTGGAATACACTTGGAAGGACGGCGCGTTCTGGATGATGAGCGAGGGCGGCAGGAAATTCGCGGCGCTGGAACATAACAAGAATGTCTGCCTGGCTGTTTTCGATCCGTGGACAGGCGGGAGCGGGAATCTCGGCGGCCTGCAGGTGAGCGGCACGGCTGAGATCGTCGAGCCATGGAACGATGAGTACACGGCGTTCGTGGAGTTCAAAAAGCTCCCGGTCGATGTGCTCAAAAGGCTCCCATCACCGATGAATCTCATCAAGGTGACGCCGGTGGAGGCAGATTTTCTCGAATCGGCACTGCATGCAAAGGGCGTGGATTCCAGGCAGCATTACACATTTTTTATGCCTGTCTGATCGGTTGTAGGGATCAGGACTGAGCGTGCCGGAGCGCCGGGCGTGCCATCGGGATTCTGCACCTCCATGGTCTGCGCCGTCGTCGCGGGTGGTGCGGGTGCGGGCGCGGGGATAGGAATCGGGCAATGATCCAGAATCGTGCCTTCCTGTTCCGGTACGGGAGTCTTCATTTTCGCATGGATGAGAATGCCCTCGAGCAGGATCAGGGCGAGCATGAGAATCGTGCAGCCGATGCTGGCTTCCAGGCCGAATTCGCCGCCGCTCCACAGCTCATGCAGAAATTCCTCACTGACGAGGCCATTCAGATCAATTGGTCCGCGGCCTTCGCCGAAGGAGATCGTCGTGATGGAAGGCCCCAGATCCAGGCCGGATACGCGTAGTCCCCAGAAGCTGCCCTGGACAAAATTCCAGACGGCGTGCCAGGCTGCGGCGGTCCAGATGCTCTCGGTGCGATAGAAGAGCTGTGCGAGGAAAATTCCGGTCAGGAAGATGTTGATATAAGCCATGACGGACATGCCGGGATTCTGGAAATGCAACAGGGAGAAGGCGATAGCTGATACGATCGCGGAGAAGCCGATGCCGTACCGCCTGCCGAGTGATGTGAGGAAATAGCCGCGCAGCATGACCTCTTCGGCAAGGCCCTGGATGATGAAACAGATGCCCGTGACCACGAAGAACGGCCACAGCCTTCCGCTGTCCGCATTGAGATGGAAGCTTCCGCCAAGGGCCGCGTAGGCGATGCCAACAACAACGGCGAAACAGAGAAAGCCCGCAAGCAGGCCGCCGAGGTATCTCGCGAACCAGTGCCGCGCGATAAAGCCCATGGAGCGGAGGCTTCGCTTCTCGAAGTGGGTGACATACAGGCAGATCAGAATGATCGTCGACAGACGCACGGCATTGGAGAGATTGATCGAGTCCGCGGTTACCGTGATCGGGATGATGTAGCGGTTGACCAGCTGTGAGGCGATGCCGTAGATGCTGCCCGTGATGCAGTCTGATACACACCACATGACAATGGCGAACAGGAGACAGAGGAGAATGAAGTTGCGGCCTTTGCTCTCCTTGCGCGCGTATTCAAACGGCCGGGATAATCTCTGACGGGTGTTGGAAACGGATTTTGCCATACGAGCCCCCTTACAGGAATGATACTGGAAACTGATCGCATCTGCCCTGTCCGCCAGCATCGAAGCCCAAACGCCTTCGACAATCCGGGAATTCTGGCGGAACTGATTCAGATGTCAGTCAGATTATACCGCATTTTGAGATATTGCTGAATTGTTACACGCAGAAAGGTACCCTATGAGAAAGAGAATTGTGGCAATACTGCTCACAGGATGGATGGCGACCACAGTCCTTACGGGCTGCGAGGAGGCTGCAGCGACCGACGCGCTGCGCGAGGAAGTGGGCGCGGATGAGGCTGGCTACACCGAATTCGCGGGAGAGGCCGGAAGTGATACGACGGAGTCTGCGGCTGATGCCGCGGAAGAGTTCTTCGCCGCGGCATCTGCAGCCGCTGCGGGGGATGCTGATATCGCCGCGGAAGAGGCAGCGACAGAGAGTACGGAGATCGCAGAGGACAATGCCCGGGATTCTACGACGGATCAGGGAGATGCCAATGCCGCCACCGCCGTCGGGAAAACAGCAGGCAAGCCTGCAATTTCCGGCAAGGCCTCCGCTTCCGCTGCCGATGTGACACCCGAAGAAGCCGCTGCGGCGCTTGCTGCCGCACTCTCACAGATGACGGGAGAAGAGGTTCACGCGGAAGATATCAGCGACGCGCAGGCGCTGGCAGAGGCGACGCTCGCCAACGAGGGTATAGATCTGAACCTGACGCCGGAAGAGCTGCAGAGGAGCCTGCCGGAGGATTTCAACGTTCCGGAAGATGAGGCAGGAGCTGTCGCGCTCGCGGAGCAGCTGGCAGAAGAGCTTAGGAGAGAAGGCGGCGGTAATTTCTCAGAGGAGATCCCGCAGGAGACCCTTGCGCAGTATGCGGCAGAGCTCCAGGCGCTGGCCAAGGCCTATCCCGCATCGCAGGATTTGAACGCGCTCACGAAGGTGACCGGCGCGCAGGAACTCCTGCAGGTATATGAGAAGCTTCAGGCCGAGCATCCCGAGGCGGCGCAGGAGCTGTTCGCCGGGTTCGAGTCCTATCTGGGACAGCTGGATCCCGACGCGCTGCAGAGTCAGATCATCGAGGAATACGTCAGGAGCTACATTGAGCAGAAATACGGCGACCGGTTTGGGAAGCTCCAGGGTTTCGTGAAGGAAGCGATGGAGCTGTACCGCTCCTGGGATGACGAACAGCAGAGGGAAGCTCGTATTTTCATCACCAAAGTGATGAAACAGCATCAGGACAAGGACACGACGGCGAATAACGCGGCGCTGGTGAAACTACTCGTGCAGTTCGGCGGCCTCACACAGAAAGAGGCGGAAGAGATGGTCGAGTACGGTGACGTGCTGTCCAGAATCTACCTGGAGAACCAGACAGACGTGATGTTCCAATGAGCGGTTGCGGGCCGTACGAGGGGGCAGTATGGCAAAGGAGATCAATATCCTGCTCACCAGTGTCGGAAGGCGGGACTATCTCGTGCAGTGGTTCCGGCAGGCGCTGGAAGGAAGAGGCCGGGTGTTCGCATCGAACAACAGCGAAACGCCGGCCTTTCATAACGCGGATGGTTCGCTGATCACGCCGGACATCCGGGATGAGAAGTATCTTCCGATGCTCCTGCGATTTTGCAGGGAGCAGCATATCATGGCGGTCATCTCTCTGTTCGATCAGGATCTTCCGGTCCTGTCATCAGCGGCAGCGCAGTTCGCCGCGGCAGGAACGCGTGTGATTGTCGCCTCCGGTGACGTTTTGACGGTCTGCAATGACAAAATGGCAACCTGCGAAATGCTGCGCAGACACCACCTCCCCACGCCGCGTACCTACACTGTGCAGACGCTCAGGTCTGCCTGGCAGCAGACAGTCGCAGAGAATTCGTCTTTCCCGTTCCCCATGATCGTGAAGCCCCGTTATGGCTGTGGCTCCATCGGCGTATTCGACGCGCATGATGGTGCCTCTCTCGCAGACGCGATCGCGCGCTGCGGCCGGAAGATACGGGAGACCTACCTCTCCGGTTCCTCGCAGGGCAGCGTCTTGCAGAGCAACGCCCCATTGGACAACCAGTGGGGCTGGGAGCCGCCGATCCTGATCCAGGAGAAAATAGCAGGCTCCGAGTACAATCTTGACATCATATCAGACCTTGATAATCACTATCGCAATACCATTGTGAAACATAAACTCGCCATGCGTGCGGGAGAAACGGACGTCGCCGAGATCATGGATCCGGAATCGGAGGAAGGACATCTCCTGACAGGACTTGGCGAAGAGCTTGCGCAGATCCTGCCCCACCCCGCGGATCTGGACGCGGATGTCATGGTCAGCGCGGAGGGAGTCCCCTGCGTGATTGATCTCAACGCAAGATTTGGCGGAGGCTATCCCTTCGCCCACCTGGCAGGCGCGGACCTTCCGAAGGCAATTATCTTATGGTTGGCAGGCGAGGAAGTACCGGATAATCTCCTCAGGAGCGCGCCGGGGATTCGCGCGATGAAAGTGCCGATGCCGGAGAGAATGTGACGGGGAGGACAGAATGCAAGAGATTCAAATCTGTGAGTTGACAGAGACTGTTGCGATCTATGACGCGATAGCGCAGTTAGGCGGGTATCTGGACCCTCCGCTTACGGGCCGGGCAGGCTTCGATCTTGGAGAGTATGCACAGAAGCTCGCGGACACAGGCAGAGTATTCGCGGCCGTGAATGAACAGGGGCAGCTCCTGGGCGCCCTTGCAATGTACGCCAATGATCTTGGAGGCAGTAATGCCTGGGGCACCTTCCTTGCCGTAATGCCTGAGAGCAGACACCAGCAGGTTGGCACGAAACTCTTCGAACAGGCTGTTGCTGCTGCGAGAGCTGCCGGCAAGACAGGACTTCATTTCAGAGTCCACAGGAATAACAAAGCCGCGATCCGGTTTTACCAGCATCGCGGCAGCAGGCTATGTGAACCGGTGCAGGAGCATCACCAGGTTCAAGGGCAAGGACAGTACCAGGCTCAGGAGGGTCAGGAGCAGGACCAGGGTAAAGAGCAACAGGATGATAACATGCTGGAAATGATGTATATGATCATGCCAGGCAGGTTAAATCATAATACAGACGACATATAAAGAGAAAATATCTCTAAATGGCGATCTTAGATTTCTGTAGAAACAGGGAAGAGAACAACCGGCTCATTCAGACTTTTGATACTGGAATTTCCAATGTATTCATTCGCAAGATTTCCCCGGATGAGTTGGGGAACATGATTCCCGAGCCGGCGCTATCAGAGATCCTGGCTGACCTCAAGGCGCAGATGAGGGAGACTGCCACGAAGGGAGCACAGATTTCGTTCCGAATGGCATCGAATATTATTAACATCCGCATCGCTGAGGATGGGACAGAAGAAATTTCGACGCTTTCGCTGAAACATGGCAGCTCCATCTTCGATTTTGATTTCAAGGATGAGTCGGATGGCACCAGGCGGATCTTTGATCTCATGGATATGCTGATCACCAAAAGGGATGACATTGTGTATGTGGCGGATGAACTGGAACGCAGCCTTCATCCGAAGCTGACAGAGCATTTCCTGCAACTGTTCATGGAGGCACACAAAGGGCAGCGCGTACAGTTGATCTTCACGACCCATGCAGATACGATCATGGATCAGGAATTGTTCCGACGGGATGAAATCTGGTTTGTTGAACGGGGCGCGGATAATGCGAGCACGATTTATTCGTTAGACAGATTCAAGGAAAGGTACGATAAGAAGCTCAGCAAAGCGTATCTGGAGGGGAGGTACGGTGCCATACCGGTGTTCCGGAAATTCCCATTCCAAAAGGAGGATGCGTAATGCCGGGGAAATAATTTTTCCACGCCCGTTGCCAGTCCGATATAATATACTTGCAATCCACAAAATCCAAGAGATAAGACCGGGCCATGCATACCGGCAGAGAGGATAAGAGAATGGCAGAAGAGAAGAAAGATAAGAGGATCACCGCGGAAGAGATTCGCGCAATGGCGCAGCAGGCGGATGCCCTGAAGGCCATGGGAGATGAGGACATCGTGAAGCACATCGAGGAGGTCGCGGAGCAGGTCAGCAAGGGTGATCTCAACGAATTCCTGCAGGGAATGCAGGATATCATCGACAGCGACAACGCGGAGAGCAGCGCGAAATAAGATCGTTGCAGCGAATGGGACATTGCAGCCCGGCAGTTGAGAGCCGGAGCGCGAGACAAGATAAGACCATAGCAACAGGAAACGCCGGCGAAGCCACAGATGATGAGGCCCCGCCGGCGTTTCACTATTTTTGTTGGAAATCGAAGTCCGTACTCTTACTGGAAATTCGTTACCAGCGTCACGATTCGCAGAGCGAAGAGAATGAATACCACCCACATAACAGGGGAGATATCCTTCGACTTGCCCTCAACGACCTTCAGGATAACCCATACCAGGATCGCGAACATAATGCCGGTTGCGATAGAGTAGGCAAGAGGCATCATCAGCATTGCCATGTAAGCGCCGGCAACGTCAGCGAGATCGCCGTCGAAGTCAATTCTCTTCGCGGAAGAGATCATCAGCATGCCGACATACAGGAGCGCCGGAGCGGTAGCAAAGCCCGGGATCGCCAGGAAAATGGGAGAGAGCAGGAGAGAGAACAGGAACATGATGCCTGTTGTCAGAGCGGTGAGACCGGTACGGCCGCCAGCCGCAACACCTGCGGAAGACTCAACGAAGGAAGTGATCGTGGAGGTACCGAGGCAGGCGCCTGCAACCGTGCCGACCGCGTCACTCATCAGAACTCTGCCGACACGGGGCATTTTGCCGTCCTTGTCCAGAAGGCCTGCCTTATCGGCGACGGCAACGACGGTTCCAACCGTATCGAACAGATCTACATACAGGAAAGAGAACACGATGGCAACGAACTGCACGATGTGTGTCGCTGCCCAGCCGAAATTGAAATGGAACGCCGTGTTGGCGATGCCGCCCAGCTGCAGACCCTGAGAAAAATCGGGGAATACGCTGTATACGCCGGCTTCCGGATTCGGAACATACCAGCCGATCTTCTCGGCGATCATACCCAGAATCCAGGTTGCGATGATACCGATGAGCACGGAACCGGTCACATTGTAATGAACAAGAACGAGAATGATAATGAAACCGATCAGAGCCAGAGCTACCTCAGGATTCGCGAAGCTGCCAAGGCCGACCTTCGTAGAGTCGTTCGCAACAACGATGTTCGCGTTCTGCAAACCGATGAAAGCAACGAACAGGCCGATGCCGGCGGAGATGCCGTTCTTCAGATTCGCAGGAATGCCGTTGATGATCTGCTCACGCGCTTTGAAAGCAGACAGCACGATGAAGATGATACCTTCGACCAGAACCGCGGTCAGGCAGATTGTGAAGGCGTCAGCCTCGCCGCCGAGCTCGCCCAGACACACCGTATAAGCGAAATAGGCATTGAGACCCAGGCCTGCGGACAGCGCGATCGGGTAGTTCGCAAGGAACGCCATGATGAACGTTGCGATTGCGGAAGCGAGAGCCGTGGCAACGAAGACGCCGCTTCTGTCCATGACTGTACCCAGGATGTTGGGGTTGACAGCCAGGATGTAAGCCATCGTCAGGAACGTGGTGAGACCCGCGATGATCTCGCGCCTGACATTCGTGTCATGCTCAGATAGTTGGAACACTCTTTCTAACATAATTCTCCTCCTCAAGAGAAAACATAAGAATATGCGCTGCCACTCTGGCAGCCACGC
Source organism: Lachnospiraceae bacterium NK3A20 (assembly GCA_900107575.1). Classification (GTDB taxonomy): domain Bacteria; phylum Bacillota; class Clostridia; order Lachnospirales; family Lachnospiraceae; genus CAG-791. The sequence continues at coordinate 45,458 of FNQX01000024.1, forward strand.
TTACAAGAATACCACGTCAGAATGGCGTGCGGAATAGGTATTATTGGAGAAGTGTGAGGTTCTGAACGGTTCTGATATTTCTCCGATATTCCAGTGGTGAACAGCCGGATTCCTTTTTAAATTCCCGTGTGAAATAAGAGTTGTCCTGATATCCGCATTGATAAGAGATTTCCGTGATCGGAGTATCCATATAGTGCAGCAGCATCTTTGCATGATCAATTCTGACTTTGCGGATGTAATTGCTCAGAGTCATGCCGGTTTCCTGACGAAACAGGCAGGAGAAATAGGCGCTGCCAAGCCCTGCCTGTTCAGAGAGAGAGGTCAGAGACAGTGACTCTGTATAGTGCAGATGAATATAATCTGCCACCTTTTTGATTCGGGGATCCCTGATATCTCCGGCCTTTTGAGAATCACACATCAGCTGGATGACATTTTTCAGGAATTCCCTGTGATCGTTGATCAGTTCTCCGGGAGTGCGTTGCTGCTGTAGCAGCTCTGAATAATGGGATAACAGCAAAACGGCCTGACGACAGTGCGCACAGATGCAAAGATCTGAGGTGATCTCGGCCACCTCCTGCTGCATGTAGATCCGAATGGTTTTGAGACCGTTCTGGCAATTACTGTTTTTTTTCACCAGCGCGGACCAGCAGTTGAACTGTGCGCGCAGTGCCTGCGGGGAGCAGGTCTTATAGGCGGCGTAGATGGTCTGAACAATTTTGCCGGCGGCTTCGGCGATGTGATTGATGTATTCATGCTGATACCAAGTATCATAGCTGCTGCACAGGTTGATGCGTGTGCAGATATATTGCTCGCAGTCAACGGTGACCAGTTCTCTGCCGGTCAACTGTGTCAGTATGGCAGAGAAGGTGGGTGTAAAATTTCCGTCGAATACAGGCAGTGCCTGCGCATGAGAGAGAAGATATTCCGGCTCTGAGAAACCAGCCTGCCGTAGAAGATAACCCAGCTCTCCGATGTTGGGCGTTCTGGTGAAATAGGGCTGGAATTCATAATACTGACCGGCATCTGTCTTAAACAGGAACCAATCCAGATGGAAAGGGAAATGTACAAGGATCAGTTTCTGCGCAGTACAGGTATCGCGAATTTTCAGAACAGCGATCATTTCGTCAAGGAATCGGTATAATTCTGCCTGACAGGTATGCAATTCGCCTTGAGGAGCGAGAGTGGCATTCATTGACCACCTGGCCTGGCGCAGCAGGGAAAACGCAGCCTGTATGCGCTGGATTTTTCCAAGATCGTCCAGCGATTTGTCGGACACGTCATTTGCTGTTTCGGGCACGATGCCATTCATATTCTTCACCTACATATTGAACCCTGTGTAATTACGAAAACGATTTACATATAATATGGATTCCGCAACAAATCAAGGGTTAAAAGCGAAATTGTACATTTAATATGATTAAAAATGGAAACTAACAGTAATATACTCGAGAAAATCGGAAAATAATTATAAAAATTAAAAAATAGTGCAAGCGTCAAGAACGGAAGACTTTTACGATGAATCTGTTTGTTTTCAGCGGCAGAGCATTTCGTCCGACTGCCGATACGGAGGGAGGATGATGAGAAACAAAGAGGCAACCAGATTGCAAAGGAAATGGATTCGTGCCGCGGTGCAGGCAGCGGGATTGACAGTGGCAGCCACACTGCTCGTGGGGTTCCCGAGCTATGCCGGTTCACCGTGGGAGACAGCGGCAGTGAAAATGTCGCTGCAGAATGAGATGAATGCGGCCGTCGCAGATTTGGAAGACAATGCGCAGGATATTGGGGAAATCTTCATCAGTACCAATGCCGCACGGGGGGCAGCGGGACTGCAGCCCCTTGCTCTGGATGGCCAGATGTGCCTTCTGGCATGCATGCGCGCAGAAGACCTTGGGATTTCCTTCTCACATATCCGACCGGATGGAACCGAGGGCATGGATCTCCTGTCCTGGACGGATCAGCCTGCAACGAATGCCTGGGGTGAGAATATTGCTGCAGGGCAGGAGGACGGGACAGCCGTTGTGACGGCATGGCTGAACTCCTCCGGCCATCGAGCGAATATCCTGTCACCCGCCTATACCAGAATCGGCATCGGCGTATCCGGCGGGCACTATGTACAGCTGTTCTCGAATTGACTTCGTACGAAAAAAACAGCAGAGAGCAGGGAATCAATTGGGACAGATCTGGAGAGATCAACAATCATAAAGCTGAATTAGTTTAATATTTATGATAAATGCATGATCTTTTCTATAATCAAGCGAAACTCATCACAAAATATGACAAAAAAATGAAAGAAAATCCTATAGAAGCCGTCGAAAATCATTTACGATAGGCATCGTGTTCGAACGAAAGACACGAAAGATCAACCAAGAGAGATCTACAAAGAGATCAGCAAGTACGGAGCAATACAGATGACGGCCAGAATCATGACATTGATCCTGATGGGAGGATTGGCGCAGCTGCTTCCTAGTCAGATCATGAAGAAGAAAAATAAGATTGACACTGCCGGAAAAGGCAGTATCCTGGCAGCCAGGCTGTTCGCGGAGGCGTCGCTGATCGCCGCAGAGGTTTTCCTCGTGCGGACGGAGACGGATCTTCTAAGCTTTCTCATCCTCTCACTCATTCTGATGCTCTCTGCCGTGATCATTATCATTGATACCCGGTGCAGGATCATTCCGAACCTTTGTCTGTTCCCGATGCTCCTCCTCTGCGCCGGCTACCTTGCAAGACGCATCGCGCTGGGAGAATCCTGGACGAGGATACCTTCGGGAATTGTGAGCATGATCATAATGTGCGCACTGCTGATGAGTCTGACCTCCGTCCTGCATTTTCAGGGATCGCTTGGCGCGGGAGACATCAAGTTCCTGTCGGTGGCGGCGTTTCTGTTTACGCTTTCCTCGAGGATGACAGGACTTCTGATCGGGCTGGTGATTTCCATGGCAGCGTACCTTATTCCGATGCTGCTGATGAAGAAGATCACGATGAAGAGCATGATCGCCTTCGGCCCGTTTATCGGTTTCGGCCTGATGGGCGGAATCTGCTGGCTGTACCTGTGATCAGAGGAAGGAAGGGACAGAGCAATGAATCGAAAATCGCATTTTCTCGCAGAGGAGTCCGGTCAGGGCATGGTGGAATACAGCCTGATCCTCGTTCTGATCGCCGCAGCGGCGTTTCTGGCATACAAGGGCATCGGAGAAACGAATCTGCAGCGGATGCAGGGTTTCGCGGACCGGATACCGAAATGAGAGTGTTAATACCTCTGATAAGGACAGAGCGTATTCAACATAAATCAACCATTTTTCACACACATTACAGGAGGTAATAGTCATGAAAGAGTTCTTATTCAATGAAGAGTCCGGCCAGGGCATGGTAGAGTATGGCCTGATCCTCGCGCTGATCGCAGTTGTCTGCATCGTTGCATTCACAGCAATCGGCAACAGCACCAAGGGCAATCTGGAAAAAGTTGATAATGCTCTCAAAGGCACAGGCACAGCAACAAAGTAACAGCAAAAAAGAAATGACCCGATTTGACTGATGATGGTCAGGCTGAGAGAAGTATTACATACGGACAGGCAGGGAGGATCAGAGGACAGCCCCTGATCCTCCCTTGTCCGCATCAAATCGGATCAGAGAATGCGTGGCGGAAGATGACAATGCGAAGGAGGATCCGGCAGATCCGGATGAAAAGAGAAGAGAGGGAGAAGGAGAGAGGACAGGCAATGGTGGAGTTCGCCCTGATCCTTCCCTTTTTGCTGATGCTGCTGTGCGGTATCCTGGACTTCGGCTATATCCTGTCGCGCAAGAACGACCTGACGCACCTCTCCGGCGGAGCGGCCAGAGAATGCGCCATCCAGGCGGCGGCAGGCAACAGCGGAGTCGCGGCAGTTGCGCAGTCCTATGTGGGAGGACACGCGACCGGAGGCAAGGTGCAGGTCAAGAGCGCGGTTCAGACCGCCGCCGGCAGCGCATCCTATGTGACGGTGACACTGACAGAGAAGGTGCGCTACCTCACAGGCTTCACAGGAGTGATCACCGGGGGTCACAACGACATCGAGCTGGAATCGACCGCATCCTGGCCGGTGGAACCATAACCTGAACATGGAGGATACAGACTTTGGATACAGCTAAGCTGAAAATCATGGCCATTATCGCTGCTGTAGTAACAGCGGCGGTGGCTTTCTATTACGTTCGCGGAGTAGAGGCATCGAAGCCGGTAGAGACAACGGCGATTGAGGCGGCGGTCACCATCCCCGAAGGAACACAGATTCAGCCAGAAATGCTCAAGGAAGTGAGCATCTATGCCGTCGACCTGCTGCCTTCCGCTGCCAGAACCGCAGAGGAGCTGGTTGGTCAGTACGCGGCGACGGATATCTACCCGGACGAGCAGATCTCCACTTCCAAGGTATCGGATGAGTCTGCCAGCTCCAGCGCGAAGTCCTTCTCCTACAAGATCCCTGAGGGTATGCGCACGGTTACCATCTCAATTGATCCGACCACGTCGGTTGCGGGCATGCTGCAGGTGGGTGACCATGTGGATATCCTGGCAACCTATACCAGAGAAGAAACGAAGGAGACCGAAGAAGGTGCGCAGGCGGCGTCTGAAGTAGTAACTAAATTCATTGCTGACAGTGTCGAAATTGCCGCGCTGGATCAGACGATCGTGCGTGATAACGCGCCGGATAACGGACAGGACGGCACGGCAGAGGAAGAAAAGACATTCACGACGGTGACCATGTTCGTAACGCCGGAACTGGCCAAGGCGATCGTCTGGCAGAATCAGAACGGATCGCTGGTGCTGACGCTGCGTTCTCCGGATGAGAAAGAGAATCCGGACCATGAAGACTTTACGACGGCATCGCTGGAGGATTTCTGAGCAGGGGGTATTCCATGATCAATATACTGGTCGCTGGCAAATACAGCGACTCCATACAGAAAATCACAGACTTTGCCAGGGATCTGCCCAATGAGCTGAAGATCGTCGGCACGGCGGAGGACGATCAGACGGCGCTCGAAGGCATCGACTCGCAGAGTCCCGATGTCGTCGTTATCACGCAGGATGGCGGTGACAGCGACCTCGTGCAGATCGCACGCAAGATTTACGTTTACAAGCCGCGGATCATCACGGTGGTTTACGGGCACAACATGGACAGCCGGCAGTTCACCCAGCTGATTGCCTCCGGTGTGCGCTATGCCGGAGAGTATCCGAAGGAGGCGGATGAATTCGTGTCCTCCCTGCGCAAACTGATCGAAGTGGAATCCACCAGAGCGGGTTACATCGGACAGCAGCGCAGCACTCTCCTCACCAGCTCTTCCATCGTCGGCTTCTACAGTCCGAAGGCAGGCGTCGGCACCACGACCTGCGCCGTCAATACGGCGGTCGCACTCGCCAAACGGGGAAGGAAGGTCATCATCGTAGACCTTGATCTTGAGTTCGGTGATGCGGCATCCTTCCTGGATCTCAAGCCGAAGAAGACCATTTCCGATCTGTGCGCGGAGAATGAGAAGGAGAGCTTCTCTATCAGTGACATCGAGTCCTATGCGGAGCTCCATCCCTCAGGGGTATATGTCCTCGCGGCGCCGAAGTCGCCTGAGTTCGCGGAGAATGTAACGACTGAAAGGATACAGAGCATTTTCGCCACTCTGAAGATCTATTTCGAATACATCATCGTGGATCTGCCTGCCGGCCTGGCATCGAAGCATGCGGAGCTCTTCAACATGATGAACCGGATTTATCTGGTAACCCAGCTCCAGCTCTCCAGCGTGACGGCGGCGAAGCAGGCCGTGAATATCCTCGGTGTACTCGGCAGGAGAGAAAACGTTAACGTGATCGTGAACCGTCATTCCAAGTTGGATCTCATTACGATCCGTGACCTTCACAAGATCATCAACTGCCGGATTGTGGCGTCCATCCCGTCGGATTACCGCATTGCGATCAGTGCGGCCAACCGGGGTCTTCCGGTAATATCCGGCTTCCCGCGCAGCACGATCAGCAGGGCTTTCCGTAATATTGCGGCGTACACCGATTCAAAGAATACGGATCTGGATATCTGGGATATGTCGGCCGGAGAGATCGCAAGAGAGTATCAGAAATTTGATGCTGGTCTGGGATCGGCAGACACCGGGAAGAAATTGGAACTGCTGCATTTGGGGAAATCCAGGAGAGAGATCAATGGCGGGACTGCTTGAACTGCTGAATGAACAGAAACTGAAGGAAACCCTCGCCAGGGAGCCGGACAAAGAGTCGCCGCAGCATGCTGAGACCGGAGACGGGCAGCCGGACGGCAGACCTGCTGCGGAGGTGACGGATCCCTACGCGCCCATTCGTGACAAACTTCAGAAGGAAGCAATCCATGTCATGAATGAGAATCCTGCGGACAAAAAGGGCGTAGACCGCGCCACCTATGTGCGGCAGACCGTGACTGTTCTTCTCCAGAAAGAGGAGCTGCCGCTGACCATCTCCGAGAAACAGCAGATCGTTGACAGCATTGTTTCCAATATTATCGGTCTGGGACCTCTGGATCCGCTGATCCAGGATGACAGTATCTCGGAGATCATGGTGAACGGACCGGAGCAGGTCTATGTGGAGAAAAAGGGCAGGCTGTATCTTACTGGCACCAAGTTCCAGAATGACGCACAGGTCATGACCGTCCTGGACCGCATCGTTTCGCCGCTCGGCAGGCACGTGGATGAGTCTTCGCCGATGGTAGATGCCAGACTCCCGGACGGCTCCCGTGTGAATGCCATTATCCCGCCTCTCGCGCTGAACGGCCCGACGATCACTATTCGTAAATTTCCCAAGGAGTCTATTTCGGTAAGAGATCTGATCGGCTGGAAATCAGCCTCTCCCAGAATGATGATGTTCCTGGAGGCCTGCGTCAGGAGCAAGCTGAACATTATCATCTCCGGCGGCACCGGTTCCGGTAAGACGACGCTCCTCGGTGTCCTCTCCGCTTACATTCCGGATAATGAACGGATTGTCACGATCGAGGATGCGGCGGAGTTGCGGCTGCAGCAGTCGCATGTGGTCAGGCTCGAGGCCAGACCCGCCAACATTGAAGGCAGGGGCAGGATAGCGATCAAGGATCTGGTGGTCAATGCACTGCGTATGAGACCGGACCGTATCATCGTCGGCGAGTGCCGCGGAGGCGAAGCTCTGGACATGCTGCAGGCGATGAATACAGGGCATGACGGCTCGCTGACAACCGGACATGCCAATGGTCCGCGCGATATGATGTCGCGTCTGGAGACCATGGTCATGATGTCCGGCATGGAGCTGCCGTCCAGGGCGATCCGCGAACAGATCGCCTCAGCAATCAATATCGTCGTGCAGCAGTCCAGGCTGGCGGACGGCTCCAGAAAGATTGTCTCCATTTCCGAGATCACAGGCATGGAGAAGGATGAGATTGTCATGCAGGAGATTTACCGGTTCAATCAGAAGGGAATTGATGAGAACGGCAGGATTGTCGGCACCTTCAATCCGACGGGGATACGGCCCAAATGCATGAGCAAGCTCAAGCTCTCCGGTATGATGATCACCGATGACTGGTTCGATAAGAGGAATGAATAGAGATGGGAAGTGTCATGGTCGTCCTGATCACCCTGATGGCCGGAGGAACGGCGGCGCTGTGCTGCACCGCTCTTTTATACAATCCGGACAAAACCGTTGTCAGGAAACAGGTCAGGGATATGTATCACGAGAGCGACAAGGAGAGTTTCTTCGCGTCGCTGATGAAGGAAAAGGAGCAGAGAACAGTCCGGCGCACATTCAAGGTTTCGCGCAGATTCGAGAAGGAATTCGAGACCGCGGGCATTGATATGCCGGCAGGAGAATTCCTGGCCGTCTGGGCTCTTTCGGCGATCCTGCCGCTGGTGCTGGTGAATGCGCTCACGGGCAAAGCGGTGGTTGCAGGAGGGTTCTGCGCCGTCGGTTTCCTGGCACCTCTCATATTTTTCAAAAAGAAACAGATTGACCGCAGGAACGCGTTCAACGGTCAATTCGCGGATGTGCTTCTGACCATCTGCAACGGACTGAAATCCGGCTTCTCCTTCCAACAGTCACTGGCATCAATTACGAAGGATATGCAGCCTCCGGTATCCATTGAATTCGGGAAGGCGGTCGCGGAGATGGAGTACGGCGTCTCGCAGCATGACGCTCTCATGCATATTTATGACCGGGTGCGCTGCGAGGATATGAAGATGCTGGTCTCCGCGCTGGACATTGCGAAGAAGACCGGCGGAAATCTTTCAGACGTTCTGGAGACGATCAGTGAAACGGTGCGCACGAGGATCAAGATCCGGCAGGAAGTCAAGGCACTGTCGGCGCAGGGCAAGACCTCCGCTCTGATCATCGGAGCGCTGCCGATTGTTCTGATGATCCTGCTCTCAATACTGAATCCGGAGTATATCGGGCAGCTATTCCAGACGCCGCTGGGGCAGAAGATGCTGATCGTCGCGGCGATCATGGAGACTGTCGGCTTTACGGTGATGAACAAGATCACAGACGTGAAGCTCTGAGACAGAAGAGGTGACAGAATGGAGACACAACAGACGCTGCTCATAGCGTTGGTGCTGATCCTGGGAACAGGCATTACGGTATACTGTGTGGCAGCGGGCTATGTGATTCCTGCACTCGCCCGCCAGGTTACGCGCAGGCACAGACTCCGCAGCATTGAGGACAGGGATCTGGACGCGCTGAAGAAGAAAACCCGGGAGGAGAACAGCATTTTCGTCAGATTCCGGAATTTTGCGGAGTCCTACCAGGAGAAGAACAATCACAGAGCCAGGAATGCCAAGTCGGAGAAGGCGCAGAAGGAAATGGCGCACAAGCTGTACGCCGCGGGGATCGCGATGACGCCGGCTGCCTTTTATTTTACACGGAACGTACTCACCTTCATTGGTCTGGTCAGCGCCGTTTTCCTCGCCGTTTTGACCGGCGCGAAGGGGACGACGTTACTTCTGTATGTGCTCGTGGGCGCACTGGGACCCGCCATTGTGCTCCGTTATGTCGTGTCCGCACGGGTGACAATCCGCCAGGGGCAGATGGACAATCAGCTTCCGGATGTTCTGGATCTTCTGGCGATCTCCGTCGGCGCCGGCATGGGCTTCGATCAGGCGATGGGCTTTATCACGGAGACGATGACAGGACCTTTGATCAATGAGCTCGCGGTTCTGCGCAGAGAGCTCTCTCTTGGCAAGAGCAGAACACAGGCATTCAAGGACCTGGGGGAGAGCTGCAATTCCAAGCCGATTTCCAATTTCGCGGCAGCGGTTGTCCAGGCGACGGATATGGGCATTCCGCTTCATGACATGCTGGTGGCGCAGGCTGCCGCCGCAAGGGATGAGCATGTATCCATGGTGCGTGCGAAGGCGGCAAGGGCTTCGATCAGGATGCTGATTCCGATGATATGTTTCATTTTTCCGGTCCTGTTCATTATCCTGATGGGTCCGGCTGCGATGAATCTTCTGGAATCCGGTTTATGAATGAAGGACGGATACGTCGAGAAAGAGGTGAGGCAGAGAGCGTATGGTAGTCGGTTTTGCGGATAAAAAATTCACGATACGTATGGCGGATACCTTCGGAACAAGGTTTCGGGGACTGATGGGAGAAGAGAAGCTCCCCGAAGGCGAGGGTCTGCTGCTGAAGGGATGCAGTGCGATTCACTGCTGCTTCATGAAATTTCCGATTGATGTGATCTATCTGGATGCACAGAACCGTGTTCTTGCGGTGGAAACGGTGAAACCGTGGCACGCCGGCATGATACGGCGTGGAGTGAAGAACATTCTGGAAGTCAACAGGGGAGAAGCGGAAGGGATCAAGGCGGGAGATGAGATGGAGATGGATCTCTGATCCGGCACCACCACCAGAAAGAGGTATGACATGAGCGATGAATTATTGAAGGGAACAGTTCAGGAAGCCAGGCTGACAAAGGATTCGGAAGAGGAACGAGAGTTCTACAGGCAGCATACCGCACTGTATGATCTCGCTTCACTCAAGACGGCCTTCAACGGTTATGACAAGAAGGCGGTCCGCGATTATCTCCAGAAGATCGTGAATGAACAGGAGGAGCAGGAATCCTCAATGACGAAGATCATTGATGAACTTCGCGCACAGATCGCTGGCCTGAAAAAGGACAAGGAAGAGTCTGTACAGAAATATAACCGGCTGCTCCTCGCGAAGATCGGCGGGTCGGATCCTACATCTACCTCCGATGATGAGGTGGGCAGACTCAAGAGAGAGAGTGAGGAGCTCCAGAAGAAGATCCTGGTATTATCCGGCAAGCTCAGCACAATGAAGGATAACAGCGCCAGGGACGCGGAGAGAATCGCGCAGCTGGAGGCCGAGACGCAGTCGCTTAGAGAGAAGAGCGCGCAGCTGGAGAACAATGATCTGCAGAATACTACGCTCGAGGATGCGCGCAAGCTGTTCGAGGGACAGATACGTACCCTCAAAGAGACCAAGGAGAAGCTGCAGGCTGAGATCGAACGTCTCTCGCAGGAAAACGCGGCCTCGGAAGAGGCGAGGAAGAAGGCAGAGGAGACCCTCTCACTCCTGCAGCCGGAATACAAGAAGACACGGGAGCAGCTGGATGAGGCGACGGCGGCTCTCAACAGGACCAGACAGGAGAGCGAACAGAAGGCGGCGGAGCTGAACAGCCGCATTTCAGACCTGACGAAGAAGAACACAGAGCTTGAAGAACTGGCAGGTCTTGCAGAGGATCTGAAGGCGGCGCTCGTCAGAAGTTCGGCATCGGAAAAGGCGGCTCTGCAGGCCAGGAAGGCGCTGGAAGGCAAGGCCAGCACTCTTGGAATTCAGAAGGAAGCGCTGATGAAGGAGAATGAGCAGCTCAGGGGATCCATGGCTTCACTGCAGTCTGCGATGGAAGAGAGCAAATCCTACGCCAAGAAACTGGAAGATCAGATCAACAGTATCTATTCCGAACAGCTGAATGACTTCTCTGAGAATGAGGAGAAAGATGAGCAGGCACAGGCGGGTGAGACCGAACAGGTGCCTGCGGCAGAAGAGCAGCTGGGGGCTTGAGGCTGACAGCCGCAGGAATCCTCGCAGAGACTGCTGCACCGCAGCATGACGAGATCCAAGTCGCAGCGCCCATAGAGGCGGCTGCCGACAGAAGAGAAAGGGAGAAGAGATGCGTAGTAAATTCAGGCAGCAGATGGGCAGGCTTGGTCGGCGAGAGGATGGCGTGGTTGCTGTGATTGTGGCGCTTGCCATGGTCGTACTCTTCGGCTTTGCCGCACTGGCCATTGATGAGGGTTCCTGGATGCAGACGCAGCGGCATTGCCAGAATGCGGCGGATGCGGCGGCACTCTCCGCCTGTGATGTTCTGTATTATCAGGAACTGGACATCAATGATGCCATTGATTCCGCCTATATGTCCGCGAAGATGAACCGGCTTCCACTGGATTTTTCCTCCGGAACCGACAGCCTTGACATGAAAACGGATGATGCCAGTCACCAGGTCACGGTTACGATCACGAAATCGACGGACAACTATTTCTCTCAGGTACTGACCGGCAAAGATCAGTCCGTCGTAAGAGCCACGGCGACAGCGTCGCTGATCACAGCCAGCACGCCGGGCACTTCATATTCACAGGGGAGCGCGATCGAAGGCAGGAAGGGCATCAACTGGCAGGGGAACCCCGGACTGAGTGTGACCGGAGGGATGGAGACCGGAGGGAACCTTACGGTGCACAGCGGCACGACTTATAACGGGAGACTTCTCGCGAACGGGTCGATCAGCATGGACAGTTCCAACAGTACCATGGTAGACGGGGATCTGTATTCGGGCGGAACAGTTTCTCTCTCGGAGGGCGGCGGTATCTTCAAGGGCAGTATCTTCTGCCAGGGGGATTTCAAATGCACCAATACGAACACGACAATCGGACAGAGCGTCTATACGGACGGCAGCGTTACACTTGATCGCACCACAGTGAACGGAGATATTGAGGCCAAAGGCAGTGTCGCCAGAACGGACGGCGGCAATGTAGTTGGCGGCTCCATTCGTACCAATATGGCTGCGGTGAATACCGACGGGATCAGCGTGGGCGGCAGCATCGTCACCAATGCGGGACTGAAGGCGGTTCCGTTCGTGCCGTACGAGTGGAAATGGGGACAGCTCAAAAGCGATATCGTTGGCAAACAGAATGGGATTGATTATACGACGGTCGACAGCGGTCTTGTCGAGGAGTATATTGAGGCGCACCCTGAACAGAAGTATAATATAAGCTTCAATAACGATGACATCACCTTCAACAGCGGATCAAAACTGCAGGAATTCATTGATTTCTGCAAGGAGAGCACCGACGGGGCAGGCTCTGATCACGCAGTGTATTTCCCCGGCAGTCTTACGGTGAACACGAATCAGACGGAGGACATCCGAGGAGGGATTATCGTACAGGACGACATCACATTCAGTGCGACTGCCAGATGCACGGACAGTGAACTGTCGCTGATCAGTCTGGAAGGGAATATCAATTTTTATCAGGGGCCGGCATCCATCAACGGCATGATCATGACGCTCAGCGATGCGGATGACAAGGGACATATTAACTTCTCCAATGGCGGAGGAGGCGGAGATATCAACGGCGGCGTTGTTTCGAGCAACTATCTCCAGATGGATGCGAAGTGGAACATCAAGGCGGACACCAGCTGGCAGACCACCATTGTCTCTGTGCCTTCCAGCACGAAACACGTGAGACTGGTCAGCTGAGGCAAGGTGAAACGAGACCGATCATTCCGCCCGCTGCTGAGGAAAATTTCGAATGATCCGATAGCTTCGGGCGGATTCCATACAATCTGATATGTACAAGTTCGAGTACAATTTTAACGATATCCTGTCTAAATTGATTTACACGAGGATTCTCTATCCAATGTCATTAAGTTAGCTGGTAAATAAGCGGTTCTGGAAAATCCAGAGCCGTTTTCTTTTATGTGGGGCACATCAAAAATGTAACAGTTTATAAAAAACTTACAACTTATCTCTTGGAAAATATCGGTAATTATGAGGCAAAGCCTTTAAACATACAAATTATTTGAGGGGGCTTTTTATGAACTGCCACTTCATCACTGACCTGCGCCAGATCCTGCAAAAGTGCATTTCTGACGTTGACTCTGTCAAAACGCTATTTCTTACTTCTCCGTGCAAGGATTTTACCCGGAACCGTAAGATTTCCTTCTCTGATGTCCTCCAGCCCGTAATGCTCCCTGCCGGCAAATCTATGTCCAACGAGGTGATGGACTATTTCGGGCACTCTTCCAGTTCCCCGTCCGCTCCTGCATTCCAGCAGTAAAGAGATGAAATCCTTCCGGGAGCTCAAACACGCCATCGGTTTGACAAAGCTTCATAGCAAAAAGCGGAACATCATCTTGGAATGATGGTCTAATCGTCACCTTAACTTAATGCAGGTTCTGGCATGAATTGCTGAAATCCAGTCGTTTACCCGCTAACTTCATAACATTGAATTCTCCTCCTCAAGAGAAAATATAAGAATATGCGCTGCCACTCTGGCAGCCACGCTTACAAGAATACCATGTCAGAATGGCGTGCGGAATAGGTTTCTTGGAAGTTTTGACAGGCAACTAAATGAATAAGCCGGAGCTATGCCAGATAACAAGAAATATTACTAATCACAGAGATCATCAAATAGCACAATATTTTGCAAATTAGCGTGGAAACAAGTGATTTTACCGATATGATTCGTTATAATTCAAGTGGCACATATATCAAAGAAGCAATATATCGCAGATTTACGCTTAAGGAGTTCGTGTAAACCAGCATGAAGAAAAGAAATCATATTGAATTAGACAGGAAAACCAAGGTAACACAGCGGAAAAGGAAGAAGACATGGATCAATATTCTCTCGACGTATGTCCGTTCCATTCACCTGCGTTCGGTTCATGGCACCAGTGAGCAAACAGCAGGCGCGCATGGACGATTATATCATTTCTTCCACACATCCGTAGCAGGCAGGATATTGAAAGGCGGCGCAGCCATGGGCGCGGCTGTCGGTGGCGCATCACTTGCGCAGGATCTCACGGTTCATGCTGCCGAAACCCAGGATTATGACGTGGAAATGAAGGTGGAGGCGGAACAGGTACTCGCCAGCACCAATGTTGTTTCACTGGAAGATGATATCTCTGAAGAGGCTGCAAGTGTAGACACCGAGGCAGCTGCTCCCGTAGAAACCGTCACAGAGGTTCAGACCACGGCAGAGAGCACTACGCAGGAGACTGCCGTACCAGAGACAGAGGCTGCTGTATCTGAGGTGGAGCCAGCCATGACAGTGGCGGAGCCTGATGTTTCCACTGCGGAGTCAGCCACGACAGCGACGAAGTCTGATATTTCGATGACGGAATCAGTCATAACAGCAACGGAGTCTGACGTTTCGACGTTGGAGTCTGCCCTGCCGGAGCTGGGTGCCACATCAGAAACAACAGACAGTGCCAGTGAACTGACGGCAGAAGAAAACGTAGATTCGGCAGCACAGGCAGAATCTGAGACAGCGATGGAATCCGATACGGAAACGCAGTCGACCGAGAATGCTGCATCCGAATCCGAAGCGGAGAGTGCGCTGCCCGTAGCAGAAGAATCCGCGACAGATTCCGAGAGCGTAGCGCCCGAGAGTGACAGCGTGGCATCTGAGAGTGCCACGGCGGGATCCGACAATGAGTTCGCAGTCTCGGAAAGCGCTGTAGCAGAATCTGACACCATTGTGCCAGCCTCCGAGAGCCAGATTGCAGAATCCGACAGCACTGCAACAGCCTCCGAGAGTCAGATCGTAGAATCCGACAGCATCGCAGCAGCCTCTACGAGTGCAATGACAGAATCAGAGAGCGAAGCCTACGCTGCCGCAGAGTCTGAGAGTATTGTGCCGGAATCCAGCAGCATCTCCGAGATCAGCAGCCAGAACATAGAGGCACAGCCCAGAACGCTGCGCCGGGTAAGACGCTCTCTGTCAGAAACAGCATCCCATACAGAGCAGCAGGAACATATCCTCACGAATGAACAGGATTACAGCAACATGACGGTTCATTCTATCGACGCAGAGGGGAAGGTCACAACCGCTGATGCAGAGAGAGCGGAGCAGGTCAAGAATTTCCTGGATGAAGTGGGCGATGTATCGGACGTGTCAGTTTATGCGGATGAATATCGTTCTAATGGACATTCCGATGGTCATGTTATCGTAAATGTTCTACAGAATACGACGACGATACAAACAAAGGAACAGTACGGCTCTCAGCAAATCAATACGGATTATGCTACTCAGGGATATTCGTATATTGGCAGCACGGCACCGGGAGTACAGGTTCAGACAAGCTCTAATTATACGTCTGGGAATGAAAGGGCAACAATTGCAGTAGGGAGCAATGTTAATGTTGCGGAAGAGAGTGGGACAGCGAACCACTTTGATAAAGTTGTCATTAACAATGAAGGCGACAAACTGACAGAACAGACCAAAGAGGCGATCTCTGCGCATAAAGAGATGGCCGACTTTGCAGATGACATTAATATTGAGAAAAACCTTGCAGAGCTGTCAGAAGCGGGCAAGGCAATCACGGATCATAGCGCCGGAACCACGAATGGCAACGGTGATATTGAGGCTATTGGAGCGCTCATACGGGAGCTCCGGAACGGAAATTTTGGCAGTTCAGATATCGTTGAATTGAATATCAGTCTCAATACACTGACCAGCGATGCGTTCAATAATACGTTCAATAACGGGATTCATGATCGGGGCGGTTCGTTGATCGGCCAGCTGGTGAATTCCAACACTCGTCAGACCAATATCGTCCTTAATGTAACGACGGATGGAACGTCCGCGGATGGGACGCATTACATTAATAAGAATTTCGCGAACTCCATCAGGGACTATGATCCCAGAGGCGCGTATTTAGTATGGAATTTTGGCGACTTCGCGGGAGATCTTGTATTTAACGGGCAGGCGGTAGGCGTCATCATTGCGCCTGATGCAAAGATTACCTTAAATAATGGAATCCAGACAGGAAGTATTGCTGCTGAGGAGGTCATTACGAACGGCGAGATCCATATGGGTGTCAAAGGCACCTATGGTGAGAGAGAAACTCATTCGGAAACCGACAGCGCTTCGATGTCGGAATCCATCAGCCTGAGTAATAGTACCTCAGCAAGTGACAGCACTTCGCTTAGTGATAGCGAATCAGCCTCTAGTAGTTTGAGTGATAGTGCTTCGAGAAGCGAAAGCACAGTGGTAAGCGACAGCATCTCAACGAGTGAGAGTGTATCGACCTCTAACAGCTTGAGTGAGAGCACCTCAAAGAGTGAGAGT
>FNQX01000012.1 GCA_900107575.1 Lachnospiraceae bacterium NK3A20
GATGCGATACAGAGTACAGCCGCTACTACCACCTCAAATACAAAGAGGTGAACCGAGCACAGCATAAGCGTGCACTCGTACTAACTGCCCGTAAGTTCGTGCGGCTCGTCTACAGTCTTTTGACTGAGAACCGCATGTATATCTCACCAGAAGAAAGGTGACTTTCTATGGTGCGTAGGAGCCCTGCTTCTTTAAAAGCAGAACCGACAGGGCTTAGGTGGGTGTTTTTTGTCTTGCGCCATCGTTGCATGAAAAGATCATTTTTGCTGACTTAATCCGCTTGACATCTCACCGCTGGACTCCTTATGTTTTCGCTGAAACGAATCTTAATACAGGCTCTTCGGATCCACCGGCTTTGCCTTCTGGAAATGTTCCCTGACCGCTTCCATATTCTGCACCAGCTCGGTCGCGCCAAGGTAATTGCCGTCTCTGTCCCGGACCGCCATATAGGTCACCAGCATCGTCCTGCCGTTTTTCTCCATCCAGACAGGAACGCTGTCCCTTGTCCCGTCCCGGAAGCTGTCCAGGATGCTGCGCACCATGGGCGCAATCTTCGGCGGATGACAGGAGAAGACCTCGCGGTCGATCGCCATGCCCGGCCGTTTGAACACCTTCGGCCCTTCATTGAAGTATCGGTTGATATTCCCGGCGTCGATGAAACTGATCTCCAGTGGAATCGTGTTGAGCAGCGCGGTGAGCTCCGGAACGCTCATATGCCCGCCCGGCATGCGGATCTCTCCCTCCGGTAACACCTCCTGCACCGGATCATCCTCCGCTCCCAGTGCCGTCTCCGCCTCCTGCCAGATGCGGAACGGAACCCGGAACACTTCGGAATAATCCCTGGAGTCCCGGTAAATTCGATACCATTCATCCTTCGTGAAATTGACCGCGCAGATTGGGAAGAGAATGTTCTTCTCTTTATAGATCATCTCCTCCATCCGGACCAGCACCTTTGCGAGACGGTCATACCACGCATCACTGCGCGCATACTCCTTCGCCAGGCTGCCGAGCTCGTCACGGATCTCATCATCGACCGTCCACATGACATCCGCCGGTCCGGAAACCCCGTATTTCACCTTCAGATGAGGGTAGAGAAGGTCTCCCTTTTTCGCATAGTGGACCGCGATCTCACGGATCCTGCTAAGGAGCTCATCCGTGACCGCCTGATTCTCCATGGCAGCGCGCAGCTCGTCCATCAGCTGATCCAACGCCTCATTCTCCTTGGCAAAGAGATTCAGCGGGTGCCCGTAAATAACAGTCAGCGCGGAAGACTTTGCAAACTTATCCGCATATGCCGTCCCGGTGTCATTACTCTGACGCGCGGCCGATGCCACAACCGCACTCTCTGCATTCGCAATCCGCTCTTCCCTGGTCGCGCCGTGGAATAACGCGGAATGCACATCACAGAGCCGCTGCACGTCTGTGAGCGGCGTTCCTTCCTGCATGAGTGTCTGCTCCGCCTTCATGATCTCGGAGGGTTCCACATCACTGAAATTCTTCACGAAATCTTCGCGTACTGTTTCCAGATCTTCGCCGCCGCTCAACCGCTGCAGATAGGATTTCAACAGTGCCATCCGCTCTGCGGGTACTGCCGCAGTATCCATCTTGTAATCCATTGTCTCCTCTTTCCATTGCAGGAGCACTCCCACCCCTGCTCGTTCGATGTCGCCTGATTGCTGATTATCTGATTGACTGTTCGAAGACAAACTACTACAATAACGACTGGATTTACGTTGTTATGACAACAAAAGTGAGGGATTTATGAATTATTTTTTCCTGTCCAATACACCGCTGTTCCATGGGATCACCGAAAGGGAAATCGAGCAGCTGCTCACCTGCCTCCATGCCAGAGAGCAGGAATATCGGAAAGACGAGACCATTCTCCGCGCGGGCAATACCGTCCATGAAATCGGTCTGGTGCTGACAGGAAGTGTCAACATTGTTGTGAATTTCTACTGGGGGAGCAGTCAGATCTTCGGCCACGTGGAAAAAGGCAGGATCTTCGCGGAAAATTATGCCGCGCTCCCGGGGAAGGAGCTCATCTGCGATGTGGTCGCCGCAGACGACTGCCGCATTCTGTTCCTGGATCTTGCCAGGCTTCTGACAACCTGCCAGAAGGGCTGCCCCTTCCACCAGCGTCTCATCCATAATCTTCTGGGCATCTCCGCGCAGAAGAGTCTGAATCTCTCCAGTCGGATGCTGCACACCGCACCCAGAACACTGCGGGGGAAGCTGCTCTCTTACCTGTCGGAACAGTCCATGGTCCAGAAAAACTCGCATTTCACCATCCCGTTTAACCGCCAGCAGCTCGCCGACTACCTCGGCGTTGACCGCAGCGCCATGTCGAATGAACTGGGCAAAATGCAGCGGGACGGCCTCATCCTCTGCAGGAAGAATGAGTTCACCCTGTGCGATCGGACAGCATCATAGGATAGCTGACGGCTCAGCAGTTCCCGGTAGTAGCGCACGCCAGTCTCTGCCTCGCCACCTCCGCCAACCGGTAAATCACAGCGACATCGGTATCCCTGCGATTCCCCTGCAGAACATCGCGGTAGTACCGGTCCGTGAAGCCCTTCAGGTCAATGTTCATGGCCTCTGTCCAGGGGGAGAGCTTCCTGGCAACGGAAAGGGACGCGGTGCCGTTGGTGACCAGTACCGCCTTCATCCCAAGCTCTTCGATGAGCTTTGCCGTGTCCAGAACATACTCATAGCCGACAAGCGGCTCATTATAGGTGAATGCCAGCCCGATATTGCCTCGGTTCCGGCAGTTTGCCGCTGTCTGTGCGTGCTCCCCGTGAGAAATAAGGTTCAACAGAGAACGCTGCAACTCAACTCATAGAAGTGCCCTCATATCGGAAATATTATAGCGCTTATCGGAAATGATACCCATGCTATAGGAAATATTGACAAGCTAAATACTGTTCGTTCTACGATTCGTTCACCAGTTTCCCGGTCATACGATCGATGGTCATGACCAGGACGTTGACTCTGTCGCCGGCTTTTCTGATCTCTTCTTCGATGGATTCCTCAGTGGGATAGAATTTCCTTGCCAGCATGCGGCACTGCTCCAGCGCCTTCTCATGATCCGTGACTGCCTCGAGCCGGCCAAGGCAAACCACGCTCCTGATATTGAGCGCCCATTCGTTTTCCTTGACAAAGCCCTCATCCATTACGGTGAAGCACACCTTGTTGTCCTGTGCCATGAGGTCCAGCTTCAGGCCCTGTTTCGCTCCGTGGAAATACAGCTTGCCATCTCTCTCGTCATAGTATTGATCCAGCGGTATGGCATAAGGGTATCCGTTCTCCCCATGGAACGCCATGATCCCGCGCGGCGCTGTCTGCAGCACGCTGATGCATTCCTCTTTGGACAGCTCCTGTTTGAACCGGCGCATTTTCCTGAATTCGTTCATTGATTTTCCTCTCTTGTAAGGTTCTTTGTTCTCTATTGATTTTCAATCATTCTGTCAGGCGACCTGTCTTCCCTTGAGACAATCGGATGGGCAGAAAATGCCAGCTCATCCGGCGAGAGCGCTACATCTATTCTCCGGTCTACCGCAAAATAGCCCTGCCTGACGCTATGATAGCACCAGACAGGGCAGTAATTCATCTAAGTTGTCTCATGACACTGAGGGCAGCATCTCCACACGTGATGTTACCGCCAAATTGGAAGTTCTTTCTCGCAATCCAGACATCATTCGGACTGAGAAAGTCTCATCCCTTCACGCCTCCCAGCGTGATTCCCTTGACAAAGTTTCCCTGGATAAAGGGGTAGACGATGAGTACCGGCAGGACACCCGCGGTCGCCATCGCCATGCGGACGGAGACGAGCGGGATGGAAGCGAGGCCGACGCCCGCATCCTGGATGTTGTGCGAATTCTGGGAGAGGAACTGGATGTTCACCATCATGCGGTTCAACAGGTTCTGGATGGAGTAGAGATCCGTTCTTTTGGTGAGGTAGATATAGCCGTTCATCCAGTCATTCCAATAGGCGATGCCGTTGAACAGAGCGATCGTCGCGATGATCGGCTTCGCGAGCGGAGCTGCCACCTTCGTGAAGACCTGCCATTCTCCCGCGCCGTCGATCTGCGCGGCATCCAGAATCTCACCAGGCACGCTGCTGACGAAATAGGACTTCATCAGCATGACGTTGAAGCCGTTGCACAAAAGTCCCGGGAACAGCAGTGACCAGAACGTATTCTTGATATTGAAGATGTTGGTGTAGACGATATAGGTCGGCACCAGTCCGCCGTTGAACAGCATGGTGAAAACAACAAAGAACATGAAGATATGTCTTCCCGGCAGCTGCGGTTTCGACAGAACGTAAGCCAGCATCGTGGTCACGACGGTCGAGAGGACGGTGCCCGCGAGTGTCAGGATGATGGAAATGCCGTAGGCGTGCATGACAGAGTTGCCTGTCTTGAAGATATATTCGTAGGCGTAGAAGCTCCACTTCTCCGGCGTGAAGGAATAGCCGTTCGCGATCAGCACATCGTTGTCCGTCAGGGAGGAGATCACCAGGAGGACAAACGGCACCACCGCCGTGAACGAGAGGAAGATGAGCACAATGTGCGCTACGATCTGGAAATGCTTTTCATCTCTTGTTTTCATCGTTATCTCTTTTCAGATAGTTCGGATCACCCATGATCCGACACTCGGCATCAATCGAGGCAGATCACCTGTCTGCCAGCATGAAATTCTATGATTGCCTTAGAACAGTCCGTACTCCGAGTCCACCTTCTTCACGAGCCAGTTCGATCCAAGCACCAGGATAAATCCGATGAGTGACTGATACAGGCCTGCCGCCGAGGACATGGAGATGTCTCCCAGCTCCAGGAGTCCTCTGTAGACGTAGGTGTCAATTGTATTGGTCACGTTGAACAGAGCTCCCTGGTTCTGCGGCACCTGATAGAACAGACCGAAATCGGAATAGAAGATTCGCCCGATTGCGAGCATCGTCATCATGATGATCGTAGGCTTGAGGAGCGGGATCGTGATGAGCCACACCTGCTGCCATTTGCTCGCCCCGTCCATCGCCGCCGACTCGTAGATCGAGTGGTCGATGCCGAGAATCGTCGCCAGGTAAATGACGCAGTTATATCCGATGCATTTCCACGCGTTGACAAAAATCAGAATGAACGGCCAATACCGCTGCTCCATGTACCAGGAGATCGGTTCTCTGCCGAGAGCTTTCATAATCGTGTTGTTGATGAAGCCGTTGTCCGTCGACAGGAATCCGAAGACCAGGTAGCTGACAATGACCATAGAGATCATGTAGGGCAGCAGGATCAGCGACTGATAAACCTTTTTGAGTCTGGATGTCATCTCCGCGAGGAGGATTGCCACGAAAACAGCCAGAATCGTATTCACCACAATGAAGACCAGATTGTAACAGATCGTATTGCGCGTGATGATGAACGCATCCTTCGTCGCGAACAGATATTTGAAGTTCTTGAAGCCGATGAACTTCGAGCCGAAGATGCCCTTGCGCGCGTTGTATTTTTTGAACGCGAGCACAAGTCCCGGCAACGGCATGTAATTGTTGATGAAGAAATAAGCAAGACCCGGCAGTGCCATGAGGTATAGCGGGATGAATCGCTTCATGTTCTGCCTTTTTCTCTTCGTCGTACTCATACTGGGAAATTCCTTCTCTTCTCAAAAAGACCGGCGGCAGTCACCCACCACCGGCCTTTGCGCCGCGCACCGCCCCCCCGGCGGCCCGCACAATGATTATGTTCGCCTGCGCTCTTATTTTTACTGAATGCCGTTCTCCTTCGCCCAGGCATCCAGCGCTTCCTGCTTCGCCGCCATGTACTCGTCAAGGCCGGCAGCCTTTAACGCAGCCTCGAGATCCGCAATGCCTTTCTCGGGCTCCACGAAACCGTAGGAAACCTGCTTGCCATACTGGTCATAAGCATTCTGCAGCGCCGTGAACTCTGCCGCGTAATCAGTGTTGTCCCAGGTAAAGCCGAGCGCCTTGGACTTCGTTACCGCGTTGTTATTGAATGTCGCGATCTGATCGCCGATATCCAGAGGATCTCCCTGCCATACGTGCGCTACGTACGGGTTCGGCATCAGCCAGAGAACGTTCGGATAATACTCGGAGTTGTTCGCATCCACACCGTCCGCGAAGGTGATGGTCTCGTCGTCGTTCACCTTGTACTCCTTGCCTTCCTCCCCCCAGCACATGAGGTTTGAAACAACAGGATCGGTGTACATCGCATCCAGCACCTGCATTGCCGCCACCGGATCCTCGGTGTTCTGGTTGATGCACCAGGGGAAGGAGGAAACGGAGGCGGAGCTCATGAAGGACTCGCCGACATCGAATACTGCCATGTCACGGCCGCACTCGCCGGAGATCTGTGTCTTGTAGCCGGGCTTGCTGCAGGCCATCATCGCCATGTAAGCGCCGGACTTGATTCTCGCGGAAGCGCCCGTATCGTCTGTCAGCGCATCCTTGGAAAGATACCCCTTCTGGTTCCAGTCGTAGGTACGCTCGCACCATTCCCGGAAAACATCAGAGCTGTAAGCATCCTCGACCTTGAGGCTGTTCGCAGAATCCAGGAGGACGCCGTAGTAGTCACCGCCGATGTTGTCGACAGAAGAACCCTGTGTCAGCATGTTGTCCTGCATGGAGTAAACGTACTTGTCTGGATATTTCTCGTGGAGCTTTGCGAAAATGTCGTTGATCTCATCCCAGGTTGCGATGGGATAGCCGTTCTCATCTGTCTCCAGCGCGGAAGCGTCATACCCGATGCCATCCAGATATTCCTGTCCGATACATACCGCGCAGGTCTGGATCGCGTAGTCCTTGATCGGCGGTGTGCCGTAGAGCACGCCGGATACGCGGCAGGCATCAATGTAATCTTTGCGGATCTTCTCCTGGATGCCCTTGCCGTATGTGTCGAACAGATCGTCCTCATCCATGCTGAGCGCGTATCCGTTCATGATCGCGGTGGGATAACCGATCGAGCAGGTGCTGAACAGGTCGACCTGCTCGCCGGAGGAGAGCATCAGCTTCATGTTGTCAGCGTAAGCCGCGGAGTCGATGATCTGCAGCTCGACGTCCACGCCGAGGGTCTCTTCTGTGTGGGCGGACAGCGCCGCGTTCACGCGGTCAATGCCAGCCGGCGCTCCTGTCCAGTCGAAGAAGGAAACGACGATCTTCTCGTATTCGCCGTTCTTCTCTGCCTCTGCCTTGCGGTCCGCAATCGCCTGTGCCGCCGCATCCCCCTCATCGGCAGCATCCGTATCCGCGCCTGCCGCTTCTTCGGTGGCAGCCGTTCCAGCGTCTGTGGTGTCCTCCGCAGCCGATGTCACTTCATCCGCCGGCGCTTCTGCCGCCGAATCTGCGTTCCCGCAGCCTGAGAGCAGGGATAGTGCCATGGCAGAGCTTGCCAGCAATGCCAGTACTCTATGCTTTCTCATAACGATAACCTCCATAAACCATAGCAATTCAGAATCATGATTGCTGAACTGTTAGACAGCTGTAACGCCACGTCTGGCGTCTGTAGTAAATCGATTTACTTCATACGACAAATATATTGCGGTTATGGCATCAAGTCAATAAGGAATTTAGCGAAATAGATGCGATCTGTTGATTATTAACGAATTTCTTTGGGTATTTTTATATAGTTTATCGGTTTACTTTGGCGAAAATAAAAGACAGGCGCCCGGAAGGATCAGATCTTCCGCACCGACGCTCTCTCCCGCAGGACACAGGATACGCGATCCAGTTTCTCCTCGGGTGCGATCTCGCTATAGTGGAGAAAGACATTCATCGCCTTACGACCGATCTCACGCAGTGGGATCTCCATAGTCGTGAGTTCCGGGCAGTAATATTCGCTGACCATCTCGTTGTCGTGGCCGACCACGGATATGTCCTCACCGATTCGGATCTTGTGCTCGTAGCAGTAACGGTAGAAACCGCCCGCCATGCGGTCATTCATGCAGAACACCGCAGTCGCGCCGCTCTCGATCACCTTCGGAGACACGCGGTATGCATCCTCCCGATCCCATTCGCCGCTCACCACCAGGTCAGGGTCGTACAGAATGCTGTTCTCGAACAGGGCCTTCTGATAGCCGCGCAGACGCAGCTTCGTATGCAGGTTGTCAGCGGAGCCTGCGATCAGGGCAATCTTCCGATGCCCCTGTCCGATGAGGTAAGTCGTGACATCGTAGGCGCTCTTCTCGTCATCAATGACAATCGCCGGCACTGTGGGATCCTTCGGATAGGCGTAGACAATGACCATCGGAATGCGCATCTCCTCCGGCATCGGGATGGTGCGCGCGTGCCCCGCGATGTAGATGATGCCATCCACCATCATTTCAGAGAACTCCTGGATCGCCGGCCGCAGCACCTGATCTACCAGCGCTTCCCTGTCGAACCAGGCCCCGCCCCAGCGCTGATAGAGTCTGAGGTTCTGGATCACCGTACGGTACCCCTGCTCCTCGCAGATCTCCATCACGCCTTCCGCGATTTCCGGCGTCGTGAACTGCGCGATATCCTCCGCAATAATGCCGATCGTCTTCGTCGACCTGCTGCGCAGCCCCTGGGCAATGAGGTTCGGTTTGTAACCGCGCTTCTGGACTACGTCCAGTACGCGCTCCCTTGTCTCATCGCTGACTTTATGAAATTTCCCGTTCAGAATGTTCGAAACGGTCGCCGTGGAAACCCCGGCTTCCTGCGCAATCTCTTTAATCGTCGGCATATCGCTCCATTCGGACCTCAGTGAAATGAATCTGTTTGTAGCTTTCTGGTAAATCGTTTAACTTAATGATAGTAGAGCGTGCGACAAGATGCAAGCCTTTCTTGGGGCGGATATTTGCTATACTGTAGACATCACATGGAAGGGAGGCCAGAGATTATGACCAATATCACACCGAACCCGAATGATCCCACCGATAAGTCTGTGGCAGGAATATCTACTTCTGAATCGGATCGCGTCAAAAGGGTCCGTTCCCTGTTCGGCATACTCCCCGCGACTATGACGCTGGAGGAGGTCAGGGAAGATCGCCTCAATGAGATCAGCGGCAGTAGCCCTTCCAAAGATCCAGCCTCTCACGAAACAAAGACCAATGAATAAAGAGACTGCCGGCAGATACAATTCCGCCGGCAGTCTCTTATAATATTCTTCACTTCTGTTCAGTTCGTTTCAGATCAGAGCTGCTGCACCAGCCAGTTCTGAACGCCGATCTTCTCGATCAGCTCCAGCTGATTCTCGGCCCAGTACAGATCTTCTTCCTCATCCTGATAGTAAGCCTTCAGTATATCGTACGTTGTGTAGTCATCGGCAGAGGCATCTACGAGTTCCTTAAGCCATGCAAGACCATCCTTCGAAACCTGCAGATCATACTTGATCCATTCGATCGGATCCTTGTATACCGGTGCCTCTTTCTTAGCTTCGAGACGTACGTCGACGCCCAGATCAATCAGCCTGTCAATGCTCTTGTCCACATAGCCGCGCTCTTCTGTGGCGTGCCCTGCATATTTCTCTGCCAGCTTCGTGAAGCCTTCGCTCGCGAAGATTCGGGACAGAAGTTCATGTCCGTCAGCCTGCTGTGCCAGATCAGTAACGATTGTCTGAAGACCTGCGATTACCTTTCATTTGCCATTGTGATTGCCTCCATTTGGTATGATGTGCTATCTGTCTGTCGTCAACTCAAACTCATCTTTTTGTCCGCACTATTATATTGTGTACAACCTGTTTATATACTACCTCTTCCTACGCAATTCGCAATCTATAATCCGACAATGTTCTCTCATTATGAAATAAATCGCCATATTTCTCTCCCTTCCGGAAGAGACTGTTTTCTGAAGATATCATGCCCGGAAGAAATGTCTGTCAGGAGGGGATATCGCAGGAAGGTATTATTTTGGGGCGGAATCGTCTCGAGGATACATCATTTTTCGGAAGATGTCATGTTCGGAAAAGGTATGGCGCGAGCGGCGCCGGCACTGCGTTCTGACAGATCTCCGCCAGGGTTTCCGGCGGAACACGATAGCGACCCAGCACCCATTCACAGATAAGATTCACCGTGCCGAGGCAGTAAATGCGGATGTACATATCCAGTTTCCTGTCCAGGGCACGGTCGTGAAGGCCGTCCTGCACATATTTTCTCAGCGCCTCGTAGCTGATCTCGGTCATATAGAGGATGAAAGCATCCTGTCCGCTTGTGTGCAGGAAGAGGTTGGCAAGGTAGCTCTGCTCCCTCTGAAACCACTGCGCTCCGGCCAGCAGCGTATTCTCCCACGTGAAGTTGTCGCCGATTCTCGACATGATCGCCGCCACGCTCCTCGTGTGATCCCAGGCGATCATATCGTATTTATCCTTGAAATGACGGTAGAATGTCGCGGGCGAATAGCCGCAGTTGTCCGTGATCTCCCTGATCGTGATCTTATCCACGGGCTTTTGCTCCGACAGCTCCCGAAACGATTCCGCGAGGATCTCCTGTGTTGTTTTGCGCCTCACCCGGTCACATCTCCTTCCTAATGTCAATGCTGACCGCCTGCAGCGGATATGTTTCAATCCTTTTGGAAAATATCGCTGCGCAGCAGATCGCCGATGAGCATCCTTGCCTTTTCCCTCGTTTCCTTCTCGTCGAAGTCCGGCCCGTTCGCGTAGACGAAGCCCCACAGCCCCATCGTGAAAAAGGAATTCAGGCGGTGCGGATCGTATTTGACATTGAGCTTCTGCATGCCGTGCAGCTCGAAGCTCTCCAGATTCCGCATGATGAACTGATAATACAGAAGAAGCGTGTCCGAGTTGTAGAACAGGCGGCTGATCATGTAGGAATCGCGGCTTGCGATGTCCATGATCGCGTCCATCATGTTGACGAAGCTCTGCTGAAAGTTGTTGTCGGGATTGCTCTGTTGCAGTATAGCATAGCGCTCCTTCATCTTCCCCTGGATATCCTGGAAACAGTCCTCCAGGAGACTGTTCTTGTCCGTGTAATATTTATAGAAGGTAAGTCGCCCGGTATTCGCTTCCTCGCAAATCTCGGTGACCGTGATTTTTTCAAAGGGCTTTTCCGCCAGCAGCTGGCGCAGCGCCTCCTTCAGGGCCTTTTTCGTCTTCAGAATTCTGCGGTCCAATACACCCGGCTCCTTCCTGTATCGATATCATCACACAATGGTAAATTGTGTTCCTTGTTGTTTTCCAGTATACAGATATAATGTAATTAATACAAGTGTATTATTATCATAGCAGGTGTCAATATGAAAGTTGTATTCATTACCCCTACAACTGCCCTGCGGAGAATGGCCGTTTATCGACTCGGCGGCAGGATTTATGGACAGACGAATTCTATCACCGGCCCGCTGATCCTCGGCGGCATCTTGAAACGCGCAGGACACGATGTTTCCGTATACGAAGAACTGAATGGGAAAGTGCCACTTCGCGCGCTTCTTCGGGATACGGACGTATTCTGCCTCTCTCTCATGACCTCCAACGCACCGCGCGGGTACGAACTGGCGCAGCTGATCCATCAGAATTCCAAGGCAAGAGTGATCATGGGCGGCATCCATCCGACGGCGCTGCCAGAAGAAGCACTACAATACGCCGATCAGGTGATCACCGGCGAAGGGGAGAAAGTGATCCTCGACGTCGTTGAAGGCCGCAGAACAGAGCGTCTCGTGCAGGGCTACCCTCTCATCAATCCGGATGAAGCGCCCTTCCCCGATTACAGCATCCTCCGGACACCTTGCAAAGCCGCCAACGTGATCTCGAGCCGCGGCTGCCCGTTCCGCTGCACCTTCTGCACGACGTCGCGGATGTTCGCACCCTACCGAAAGCGCAGCGTCGACAATGTAATAGACGAAATCCGGATGTACAAGGAGCTCGGCTTCCGGTATCTGAATTTCGAGGACGACAATTTCACGGCGGACAAGGAGCGGGCAAAGGAAATCTGCCGGCGTATGATCCGGGAGAAGCTGACCTTTAAGGAGTCCTTCTTCTTCGGCAGAACCGACCTCGCGGAGGATGAGGAACTGCTGCAGCTCCTTCACGACGCACATCTGACACGGGTGCTCATCGGCATCGAATCGCTGAACCAGACCGCGCTGGATGACATCCACAAGGGGCAAAACGTGGAAAACATCAGACGTGCCGCCGCGGCCTGCGAGAAATACAGGATCCGGCTGATCGCGAGTATCGTGCTGGGGCTGGACGCCGACACGCTGGACGACATGAACCGGTGCGTAAAGTTCGCAAAGGACATTCACGCGTACCAGCTGCAGCCCGCCATTCTGACGCCCTATCCCGGAACCCCCGTCTACCGGCAGATGGTGGAGGAGGGTCGGCTCATCAGCCGCAACTGGAGCGACTTCGATATGATGAACGTTACCTTCCGGCCGAAGAACGAGAGTCCCTGGGAGCTGCAGGATGAGTTCTACCGCGCGGCGAGGTATTTCTACGACTTCCGCTCCTGCAGGGTGATCGGCGATCTCTTTGGCCGCGAGTACGGGCTGCGGCGCTTCGGCCTCGCGATCCTCGCAAGGCTCGGCATCTTCGGCGCGCACGCGGCATCGAAAGTCGCGAAAACTTCCGTGTACTACAGGATCCGGCACTGCTGAAGCTGTATATTTTTCACTGATCGGGTAAAGTCAATGAAACTGCGGGTTCCATGCCGGCCATGTCATTTCCTCGCCGAAAGTGACGCAGCCGGTACAGAAGCAGTGCGTTGCCGGCGGTTCACCTGCGAATTATCTTAATATAATGTATAGATAATCAGCTGATAAAGGAGTATGCTCGACATGTAACAGGTTTACAATAGCGGGTGCTGACATGGATCATATCTCCGTAAAGCAGGCGCGCAGAGACAATATCAGCAAAGGCAGCGGGAGGCGGCATCATGAAACTTGCAGAAGCATTACAGGAAAGAGCGGATCTGAACAGGAAAATAGAAGAACTCCGCAGGCGCCTTGACAACGTTATTCTCGTGCAGGAAGGGGAGGAGCCCGCGGAAAACCCGGAAGAGCTTCTCCGTGAGTTGGATCAGGCCATATCAAGGCTCGAGTATCTTATGGCTGCCATCAATCTGACGAACTGCAGGACTAAGGCTGGCGGAATGACGCTGACTTCGCTCATCGCCCGGAAGGACGCGCTGATGATCAGACTGTCCGCTTACCGGGATCTGGTATACAGCGCCGGGCAGAACACCAGCAGGGCCAGGGGTACGGAAATCAAGGTAAAGGCTATACTCAAGGCGAAGGATCTGCAGAGAACCGCGGATCAGACCGCAAAAGAGGTCCGGACGCTGGATAATCTGCTCCAGGAGACCAACTGGAAAACGAAACTGATCGAATAAGGAACAGCCGGTAGTCATACGGATGTGCATATCAGGCGGCAGCTGCCCAAGCTGTACAGATATCCGATTGAGCAGGTAACGGGCTATATGCCCTCATCGTTAAGCTCCGATCGCGTACACCTGTATTGGAATCGTGTATCACTTACTACCGGATATGAGCCGTGTGACGAGGGTGGGACAGGGGATTCAAGCGTATTTGGGGAAAACCAGCATCTCAAAAATGCCTCCATCGAAAAAGAAATCCTTCTTCTCCTGACAGAAGGATTTCTTTTTCGTTCCACCCTGTCAAAACACCAGAGCGTGCAGCAGGTTCCTACCTCTTTTCGTTATTGGAGAGCATGTTCAGCAGCTTTCCGGCAGCGTCGGCCGGAAAGTCCGGCGTCGGCGGCGTTTCAATGAGCCCCTGAAGCAATTCGTGCGTGTTGTTGCTCTGCGGGAGCATATACCCGGCTTCACGGAGCACATCTTCGGCAATCAGCCTTTCCGACCGGGCAACTGCCTTCATCAGACGGTACAGTCCGTCCAGCTCCGTATTTTCCGCGATCTGAAGCGCAGCCTTTTCGCCGTCCGCCTTATTCCCGGCCAGCGCATTCAACGCGCCGCGGACGGAGTCCGCCTTCGGCTGCTGTGCGGGATATTCTTCCGGCACCATACTGATGGCTCCGCTCGGGCAGGCGCCGGCGCAGACGCCGCAGCCGATGCATTTTTCCACATCGATGATACTGTTCTCCGTATCCGTCGCTCCGGACGGACAAACATAAAGGCACAGACAGTCTTTGGTGCACAGACGCAGGTTTCTGACCGCAACCATTTTCTTCATCCGATCCTCCCCTCGATTTTTTCAAATTTCCATGCCGGGACCTTGCCGCACCTCTGTCCGCGGCGGCGTCGGCCACAGCTCTTACGCTGCCATAGTTATCGACATCTTCCTGCAGAAGAGCGGCAACCTTCTGAACGCTCGCATCATTCACCGGAGGCACAATCGCGGAAAAATAATCGGCAAGCTCGCGGAACAGGCCGGCCTCCTCCGCCTTATATTGTTTCTCACAGCCTCTGGCGAGATTGGAACACAGGGCCGCAAGCTGTCCTGCCGATAATCCGGTCAGCTCCGCTTCCTGGTCCCTCTGTACCGCAGGTTTTGCTGCCTCCTGTTGCGCGGCTTCCGGCTTAAAATCAGATTTTGCAGCGCCGCAAAGCGGACATTTCCAGGTATCGGGAAGGTCGCTGAACGGAACTTTTTCTGCGGCATCGTCATAAACATAGCCGCAGATCTGGCATACATATCGCATGTGCTGTCCTCCCTGTGATCATAATTTTAGCCTGTCACACTACGGGATGGTCAAGGTTGTATTACGAAAATTCAAGAAAAGAAAGTAAAAAAACCATCCGGACGGAACTGGCGATGGTGGCAGGAAATGCTCGTGAGTCGGCAGGAATACCGATATAATAGAGGAGAGCATCCGCATGAAGCCGCTGATCCGCATCTGTGAAGTCCTGCACTGTAATAAGAGTCATTTACATTTGAACTCAATGATGATACTACCATTATTGCCATTTACAGGAACTCAAATGACTGCGAAGAAGTTCTGGTTAAAGCAGAGGGTGAATCCTGGCAGCGAGCCAGGCAGTAAGCAATCCCAGTTTGCAGAAAGATAAAGAAAAGAAATTTGTATAGATACAACTTAAATTTGTGAAGGAGGCTACAGTGAGCAGGAAACCGGATAGGACGATATTGATATTCATGATTTTGGCATTTGCACCGATGCTGGTCCTAAGTGTTATCTACTATCGGGTCAGAGTATATAAACTGCTTCTGATCATGATGCTCTTGCCTGCACTTGCCTCTGTACTTACCAGAATCATCACAAAGGAAGGTTTTAAGGAAATGATGATTCTGCCAAGATTCAAGGGAAATCTAAAATGGTACCTGGCAGCGTATTTTGCTACTCCGTTTATTGCTTACTTCGGCGCTGCTGTATTTTTCATGATTTTTCCAAAGTCTTTTTCACCGCTGCAGTCTGCCTTTGCGTCAGAGGCCTCTGTAACATCAGCCTCTGAACTGGTTCATAAATTATTGCTATTGATACCGATTGCGATTGTTGTAAATCCACTTATGGGAATTGTGCAGTGCTTTGGTGAAGAATTGGGATGGAGAGGGTATCTGCTTCCAAAATTAGCCCGGAGCTATTCGCCGCTTCCTGCAGCAATCCTTACCGGCGCAATATGGGGGCTGTGGCATGCCCCGATTATAGCAATCGGATATAATTACGGCAGTGAACACCCGGTTTGGGGTATTATCGCGATGGTCATATATAGTACAGTACTGGGAATCATTGCAGGCTTCCTGACCTATAAGACAAAATCCGTCTGGCCCGCCGTTCTGTTTCATGCTTCGCTAAACGGGATGGATCTGTGGAGGCCTTCTTTCCTTTTTATGTCAGAGAAGCCGAACATGTTTTTAGGGCCGGATGCTTTGGGAGTGATTGGCGGAACAGGTTTTGTATTTATCGACCTCATACTTATTGCGATTATGAGAAAATGGAAAAGTCATAGTAACTAATGACAGATCCCAGTTATAGACTCGGCAGATTGCCGGCTGGCAAAAATCAACTTGACTGTAAACCCTGTTTATACCGTATTTTGACAGTGAATACAGTATAAGGGAGACGGGTACAGGGACTATTCGGATGAGGATGTGGCCATGCTCAAAAAGATTGCGTGGCTCCGCACGCTGGGCATTTCAGTAGAGGATATTCGGAAGATCATAACCTATAAACTTTCTCTACAGAAAGCTATTCAAAGCAGATCCGTATCTTTACAGGATGAAATTGCAGATCTCAGAAACTCACAACACATTTGTGATCAGATACTCCAGAATAAGGATATTGATTTTGACCATCTGAATGTAGAGGCGTTCACGCCGGATCTTGAGGAACACTGGAATGAAAACCGGAAAGTCCTGCGTTTGGATTCCGTCGGTTTTTTCTTTTTTTGGGGCAGTGCATTGGTGTGGGGATCGATCACAGTAATCTGTACCTGCATGGCGGCCATTGCTTTTCGATTTTTGCCTGATAAAATCCCAATCCAGTGGGCTCAGGGAGAAGTAAGTCAAACCGCAGGCAGATGGCTCATCTTTATGTATCCGATCGCATGTGTCATCATCAGATTCCTGGTAAAACCCTTTGTTGCGCGCAGGCTATGCCAGATAGGATATATTCATGCTTCGATAGTGGATTATACGGTAAACTTCCTATGCCTGCTTGCCCTGATAATCGAAGCCTTTACCATATTGTATCTGACCGGTATCGTAAGACACATAGAAGTGTGGATAATACTAAGTGCTTTGCTGTTTACAGGTGTCTTGCTGTCGGCGCGGAAATATCTATGAATGTGTTTTCACGGCGGATTGCCTGAGTAAAAAATAAATTTCCATCCGTCAAAGAGAGGAGGCAATAGTGGACAGGATCCTTGCTGCATGTGGAAATGACTGCTCGACATGTCCGCGATATGTGATGCATCCATATGAAAAATCCGAAGAGGATTTGCACCATACCGCGGAGTTGTGGATGAAGATAGGGTATCGTGATCATGTTGTCACAAATGAGGAAATAGCCTGCACTGGATGCAAACCGGAGAACTGGTGCAGATATCATGTTGCAAAGTGCTGTGATAAGAAGGGCATAAAAACATGCGCAGGATGCGGTGAATATCCCTGTAATAACATGAAGGAATGTTTCCGGGTCACAGAATCATTCGAAGCAAGGTGCCGCAGTGTTTGCACTAAGGAAGAGTACGGGTCCCTGAAGAAAGCCTTTTTTGAAAAGGCAGATAATTTATCCAGGATATAAGAATTTCAATTTGAGAAGGCATTACAATGAAGTCTGCCGTTGCAGGAACAGTGTTCCCCCAGCGGCAGTTTCCTGTTTCCGGTCTTTACGCCGGAAGTTGATGCCGGAATAATACTTTATCAGCGATGATCTCCTGAACATTTTTTCAGCGTCATTCGTTCCCCATTTGTGAGACATTCACATTTACCGCAGGCAGCGATCCAATTTTATGTAAAATATAGTTGACGTATTGTAATCTGTATGCTATTTTTAAGATGTCAATTAAATACGACATTATGTCGGAGGAGGAATGATCATGAACTATCTGTTTGGCATTGGATTACCGTTTGCTGTCTTTCTGCTGCTTATGCTGATCCTGCGTGGAAAGGGGAAATCGTCACCTGTCGTATATGATGAGATGCAGACAGCCGTAAGGGGCACTGCCTACAAATATTCGACCATCACGGGTGTTCTTGGCGGGTTCACCGCCGCATGTCTTCTGGAGCTCGATATACTCCCCATGGACGGAAGCTTTGCGATGGTGACAGTCAGCTTCCTGATGGTTACGGTCTACATCATTTACATGGTCGTTAAGGGAGCCTATTTTGGCGTTGCCGGAAACTGGAAGAAATGGACTGCCCTGATTGCTATTGTCGGTCTTTGCAATATCATCACCGGTGCGCTTCGTATCGCCGAGGACGGACTGCCGGAAGGCAGGCTGACAATGACGAACATCAGCGTCATGATGGGAACCCTGTTTATGGTCATCGTGGTGGCTGTATTCATTTATAAAGTAAGAGAAAAGAGGGACGGGGACTGATGAAAAATCTTAAAATGAAGTCTGCCAGAGCCGCCAAAGACCTCTCTCAGCAGCAGCTGGCTGATCTTGTCGGCGTATCCCGGCAGACGATCAACGCGATTGAAAAAGGGGACTACAACCCGACAATCCGTCTCTGCATTGCCATCTGCAGAGCGCTGGACAAAACACTCGATGCGCTTTTCTGGGAAACGGAATAAATAAAACTGTAATTCGCCGCTGTTTACATCGATTCCCACAAGAACACCATCGACGATATAACTTCGAATATCCGGGGAAGTGCCCTACGGCAGCTTGTTCCGTGAATACTCATTATCCAGAATCCCAGCTGCAACCACATTACAAAATTTCGGCCATATCATTGATATTCTCAGATTGAAGCTGTTTTCAGTCAGAGCCCCCGTTCCTTCAGATCCTTCAGAATATTGACATAAACTTCCCGGACGTCATATCCCGGGATATTCTCCCGGTTCAAATCGATGACATCGCCGTGTGTGATCCCGCGGCCGCCTTCCGGCTGTATCAAAGTAAACTCATCTCCCCACTCCATGGAATCCACGGCGACGAGCCCGTCGTTCATCCCGTCATAATACTGCACGAGGCTGTGCGTGAGGTTCAGCGGGAACTGATTGCCGGAAGCCTCGGGCGCAACCGACCCGTAGCTCTGATAGTAAACATCGGGATCGTCCGGGCAGTCCTTATTGAACTCAGAACAGCTCTTTGCCGTGAGATCCGTGACTGCTGCCATGAAATCCGGATCCTGCCCCAGTAATTGAGGAAGACCGTATCCCGGAAGAACACGCCGTGTACGAGGAGTACGGGATATTTCGTCGCACACACCTGGTCTTCAATATCCCGCTCCGAAATCTTCTCGTGCTTTTCCTCTTCCTCTTCCTGGATCCTCTTATTTTCTTTCTGCTCTTTTCTGTAGTTTTCGACGATCGTGGAAGCTTCCGCCGCGGCCTTTGTTGCCGCGGTCTGCGTCAGTTCTTTTCCCTTCTCCACCACGGCTTCCTTCGTACAGCCCGTCAGGGAAAATATAAGGAGTACCGCAGCGAATACCGGCACAAGGCGCGTCCTTTTTCTGTTCTGTATTTTTTCTCTGGTTCTCATCGTCTGCCTGCTCACGTAAAAATTACGATCCTGTCCTATGGAACTTCTGCCGGTTCTGTTGTTCTTTCGGGAGTAACGTGCGGTTCCTTCTGATCTCAGATGAAGATGGACATCACCGATGAATTCCAGGACAAAGATGTGTTCTACGTGACACTGAAGGAGGAAGATCAGGTGCTCTATGTGACGGTACTAAAAAGCGGGGGACTCGCATCCAGCAAGGATCGGTATCTGATCCCGGAGGCTGACTTTTCTGCAAATCAGACCTCGTGCTGTCAAACATGCAGCCGTCTGTCCATCAGGAACATTGACAGGGGCACGGCATTGGGGGCATTCGGGCTGTCCGTAATCCGCATGGACTTGTCTCCTCAGATCACAGGCAGCTCGATATCTGACTGATAAGAATGGACATGATCGTAAGCAATTCGATGCCAGTCCTCCGTAACGCTCCCGTCTTCATTTGCAAAGAAGGTGGAATTCATATATCGGATGAGCATATATTCACTGGTCTTTTGATCAAATCCGTTACCTATGCTGAAGTCTATGCCCCTTCCTGTATTTTTCGCCATAACCGCTTCCAGGATCGGCAGTGTCAATTCACTAACAAAAGCTCTCCGGCACTTCTTTATACCGTGCCATTCTGATCCAGCTCATCGCGGATACGGAAATACAGAAAATAACGGCCCGGCTCCAGGCTGCCATACTGGCGGAGGCCTCGGAGTATCCGATAACACCGACAATGAGCGGTCAGCTAAAGGTCAGCAGACACTATCTTACTGCTTCAACGAGTTTCTGCATGTCTGAGGCGGATGCAGCAAAGTTCTTAATGTCTGCCCCGGCAATTTTTGAAGCATCTTTGTCCGTGATGGTGTAGTCCTGCTGCCCGGAACCATTATCATATCGGAAGGTAACGGCTCCGAGATTATCCACCGCCGCAAGTATCAGGCAGGCATCCGAGCACATTTTCTGTCTGTATTTTGTTTCCTGCGGCGGTTCAATAGGATCATCCAGAATAATGTCCCATCCATAGGGTTCCTCGGTCGTCTGAAGTTCATTTGTATACGATCCATACGACTCGCCGATGCCGATCGCATTTGTTATCACCTGGTTTGCCGGCATATCCCCGATATAAGGGTTTTTGGCAGCATACAGCCTTCGCGCAACATAAGAAATCGCTTTCCCGTTTTCCCAGAGCACGAGTCCATCACTGGTAACCTCTCTGACCGGACCATTCTCTGCGGTATAGGTTTTGCTGAAGGAACTGCGGTTGAACGGCGTTGCCGGGGCGGTGAACAGTCGGACGTCAACCACTCCGTCCTTCTCGGCAAAGGTTACTCTTGCCACACCTTCCCCGCTGCCCATGAGATCGCCATCAACGTAAACCTTATTGTCTTCAACCTGAACGCTGACAGCGTGCGCATTTAAATCTGTCTCGCTTCCATGTACAAATACCAGCAGGCCGGCAGCGAATAATCCGATCAGGAGAGTCGTCGCTGCCGTGATCCACACCGCAAAGCGCTTGGACCTCTTCACCTTCTTCAGATAATCAATTTCCATTTTCTGAGGAAGGATGTCCTTCTCAGGCTCTCTCATTCGCCTCAGGGCTTCTGCGCAGTCCGGGCATCCCGCAATGTGCTCCTCTATCGCCTTGTTGGTAATATCGCTGGTCTGACCGTCTGCATAAGACGGAAGCAGATCTCTGACAATTTCACACTCTAATCGGCCGCTCATTTTTCCAGCTCCTTTCTCAGCTTTTCCCTGCCGCGAAAGTAGGTAACCCTTGCCCAGTTCTCCGTTCGCTGCATGATTTCACCGATCTGTCGGAAACTCAAGTCCCCAAGAAGTCTCATATACATGACTTCCCTTGTGTTTTCCGGCAGCAGGCGAATCGCTTTCATGATCTCGATCTGACCATTGTCACTGTCTGCAGCAGCTTCCTCAGAGGAGGTTATAGTCACCGCACTCTCTAAAGGCTCTGTCGCCGGATGCTTCCTGCGCCATGAGGAAAAGGCATTCCTGGCGATCGCGATCAGCCATGTTGAAATCTTGCAGCTTCCGTCAAACCGGCCGATGCCCTTAACGGCAAGATAGAACGTTTCCTGGGTGAGCTCTTCCACAATATCAGAATTCCCGGTCCGTGAAAGGAGATAGCGGTACACAGTCTGCGCGTATTCACGATAGATCTCATCCATAGACTGCATCCCGATATCTCCTCCCTTCGTTCTTCTATAGGTTAAAGCCGGAAAAATTGAATTCGTTACAGAATATTTTACTGAACTGTTGCCGCACGCTCCTTTCTCAGGAATACAGCTCTCCCAAAGTTAACTGCTGTACCGTTTCCGGATCTGCATTTTCCTTTACCCAATCGGAGTATCCTGCCAGAGAGAAGAACACATATTGCGATTTCGTTTACCCTGTTGGTACCATTTGAGCAGACCTCAATAACAGCGTTATAGGTGTTTACAGTTCGGAATTCCCGAACCAGGAGATTGTATGGTTCTTCACTTAAATAAGCAGCAAGTGCCTGTGCACCTGCTGCCGATTTCATTTTCAAATGATACTGCTGCGGTTTCGATCAGCGAAACTTCACCGCCGTGCCATACGCCATGACCTCCGCCGCGCTCTGCATTACCGATGATGACGCATATCTCACACATACGACTGCGTCGGCGCCCATGTTCTCAGCCTCTTCCACCATGCGCTTTGTTGCCAGCGCTCGCGCATCGTTCATCATCTGATTGTATTTAGCAAGCTCTCCGCCAACGAGCGTCTTGAGCCCTGCGCCTATATCGTGGAACGCATTGACCGTCTGGATGGTGCTCCCTTTGACCATTCCCAGCATTTCCAGATCCTTCCCGTTGATCGTATCAGTAGTCACCAAGATCATCTTCTTCACCTCCGTCGATTTCTCTCATTCTCTGTACACATACATAGATACTCGCGATGGCCAGCAGCAGCGGGATCACGCCCAGCGCAATCTTCCCTATCGTGGGCAAACTTACCACAAGGATGCCGAAATATAAGGCATAATACAGGATCATGACAATCGTGATGACGATTGGCGCGATTTTCTTCTTCCCATGATCTGTCATTTTGTTCTACCCCTATCTTCAGGCTGCCCCGTCGCAAAATTCCATTTCATAGTACCAGAACTTATCAGACTTCTCAATTTCGCTCACAAATTCTTTTTTGGTGAAAATCTATCCGGGAATTTCTTCTCCCGCGAGACCAAACCGCCTGCTGATCTGTATATTATGTGAAGGGCCCTTCAATAAAAGGAACGGAGAACAGCAATGCCATGAGATTGTCGGCAGAATACCTTGTCCAACAATATCAGGAGAACCTGTATCTGGCATCATTCAGTATCTGCCGCAATCAGCAGGACGCAGAGGATGTTGTTCAGGATACTTTTCTCAAATATCTGCATACGTCAAAAGACTTCGAGAGTGAGGAACACATCAAGGCCTGGCTGATTCGGGTGGCGGTGAATAAATCGAAGAATATACTCACCACCTTCTGGTACAGGAAAAAGGAGTCGTTGGAAGATTATATGAACAGCATCTCTTTCGAGGAACCGGGGGATCAGGCCCTGGCGGAGGCGGTACTCTCACTCCCAAAATCCTACAGGATCGTGATACATCTGTATTATTACGAAGACTATTCCGTGGCAGAGATCAGTCAGATACTGGCCATTTCGGAGAGCGCCGTCAAGAACCGCCTGCTGCGGGGACGCAGATTATTACAAACGAAACTGAAGGAGGACTGGACAAATGACGAATAGAGAGAACTATCACAGAGCATTTTCCGCATTGCATACATCCGACGGATTCAAGGTGGATTTAGAGGAGACTAAAATGAGACAGACATTCAGATTTCGCAACGCAGTGACAGCAGCGTGTGTCATACTGGCATTGGCGGCCGGAGGTACTACTGCTTACGCTGCCAATATCGGTGGCATTCAACGAACTATCCAGGTCTGGCTGCACGGCGATCAAACAGACGCGGTGCTGACAGTGGACAACGGTGGCAGCTATACGATCACAGACGAGTCCGGCGAAAATATCGGGGGTGGCGGAGGCGTAGCGCTGGAAGCCGATGGCACAGAGCGCCCCCTGACTGCGGACGAGATCTACGATCACCTGACAAACGAGGTTACAACCGATACCATCGACGGTCACCTGTACCTGCTCTACAAAGACCAGAAGCTGGATCTTTCCGATAAATTCAGTGATAAAGATGCATTCTATGTAACGCTTCAGGATGACGATAAGGAACTGTATGTAACCGTAATGAAAGACGGATCTCTTGCTTCCAGTCCTGACCGCTACATGGTTCCCGGCGTAGATTTTACAACGAATTAAAACATTAGCTGAAACGTGCGCCCGCCAGGCGCACCTGCAGAAAAGAGAAGGACCTGAGAGGGTTCTTCTCTTTTCATTACTGTTACCAAATAAGCTTTAACGACTACAAATAACACTCCGAAAGTACGAACGAACATCCTCTGAAGACACGTACCCTTCTTCTCCGGATTTCTTGCCTTCCTGTAATTCACTCATAAGACGGAGCATGGCTTTTGTTCTTTTAAATTCTTCGTCTTCTTCAAGGGCCGTATTGTTACTAATTACTGCCATTCGTATTCATCTTCCTTCATCAGTGAATGCCGACATATTCCCTGGTGTCAGTATCAATGATCGGAAACTCCTGCGTTCCAATTGGCTTTCCGTCCCGATAAGTAGAGAACACATCGCAGGATATCAAGTTCCCCTTCTTCGTGATTGTCTCCACGGGCGTATGTCCCACCACCTGCAGGAATATTCTGGACTTATACAGCTTTCCGCCGTAATGCTGCGGGCGATACCAGAGCGGAAATGCGGTCTGCCAAAGTTCTCCGGATCCGAAACTGTTGATCGTATCAATTACCGCATCAGCGTTGCTGTAATACTTCGCCGGCACATATTGTCTGACAAACTCATCTGCCTTCCGACGGACCGTGCGATTCGCGATCTGTTTCCCTGACTTATAAGTGGCTCCCTTCCTGGTAGAATCCTTAAATACGGGGTTCTTTTTATAACTGCGGCTCATCGTTATTTCCATCCTTTTTTGCCGTCATCCGCTCATACAGTTCTATAGTCACGCACACATATTTCCGACCATCTGACGCCAAGACACACACCGGATTGCCAAAGCACTTCGGAAAATCAGCGGGTATAAATTCTTAAAGCCCTGACCCACATATTTTCAAACAGTTATAGTGGATATTGATGGAAATGGCAACATATTGATGATGGTTTTAGCTTAACTGAATCTTGTCATTAATTTAAAAATTTGACAAGATATATGGTTTCTGATAAAGGTCAACAAAAAAGAGAAGAACCCGCTAAGGTTCTTCTCTTTCTATACAAATGAGCGCGAAGGGATTCGAACCCTCGACCTCAGGCTTAGGAGGCTTGCGCTCTATCCAGCTGAGCTACGCACTCATTTGTCCAGAACTACTGGAATAGTGCCCCGGACCTTTGCATTTTACTCGCTAAGGTGCTTTTTTTCAAGGGCAAAAACATCCGTCGGGAAATTAACTCTTCCCATCAGCCAGATGCTGCCCTTGAATCTGCGCCCGGCGGCCGGTTCTCCGTAGAGATCCTTGCGGTTAATACCGACATTGAACAGCAGGCCGTTGCAGTCGAGGTTCATGACGACGATATCCTCGTTCGTGATCCTGTTCTTGCGGATCGTGAAGTCCCGGATCTCTCCCAGCACGGAATAAAGCTCACACTCGGAGCCATAGGGCATGAAATAAGACTCCACCATGGAATACACATCCTCATACTGGATGTGCGAGAGGATGTTGGCATAGGTGTCCATGTCAGCCACGGTCAGATCCTTCATGGCATCCTCGTCACCGCTCCGCGCCGCGTTCATGAGCCTTCTCCGCTTGATGGCGGTATTCTTCTGGTTTCTCCTGTCGCTGTCCGTCTTGTAGATCGGCAGCAGCACGGAACCCTTCAGAGACAGGGCCGAGAGGGAAACGCTCGTCGACTCCATCGGTGCAAAAGACACGTGCGTGTTCTTCAGATATTCGATGGAATTGCGCAACCGGAAAATCATGGTCAGGCCAACCCGCAGATCATCGCAGACCCCCGCGTAAGAATCGTTATCGACCCTTTTCTCGATGGTAGTCTCCTCCGTCGTGGAGATGCGCTCCGCGTCCAGGTAGGGATAGTAATACTCTGGGAAGAACTCGTCACCTTCATCGAACTGTCCGCAGACACAGATACCCATGCCGGGGCCCACCTCGATCTCGTACTGCGCGAGCAGCGAATCCTCGTCGGTATCGCTGGTCGTGTAAGCACGGTAGGTCGGTTTCTCAATCCCTTCCTTAATGAAATTGTAGATATCTTTTCTTTTTGGCGGATCGGTGAAGCCGATGGCCCTCAGATACTGATGCATGAACTTATTACTTGCTCTCTTTCGCGAGTTTTTCGCGCTCTTTCTCGACGCTGTTAAACTTCGGTGTCAGCACAGACTCTCCGCCCATGTACATCCGGAGCACTTCCGGAATGGTCACCGTGCCGTCCCCCTGGAGATGGTTCTCAAGGAAAGCAACGAGCATACGGGGTGTTGCGACAACGGTATTATTCAGTGTGTGTGCGAGGTACAGCTTGCCATCATCGCCCTTGACTCTGATGCGCAGGCGCCTTGCCTGTGCGTCGCCAAGGTTCGAGCAGGAGCCGACCTCGAAATATTTCTTCTGCCTTGGAGACCATGCCTCGACGTCACAGGACTTGACCTTCAGGTCCGCGAGATCACCGGAGCAGCACTCGAGCTGACGCACCGGAATATCCATGCTGCGGAACAGATCTACCGTGAATCTCCAGAGCTTCTCGTACCAGTCTCTGGACTCCTCGGGCCGGCATACGACGATCATCTCCTGTTTCTCGAACTGATGCACGCGGTAAACACCTCTCTCCTCGAGGCCGTGCGCGCCCTTCTCCTTGCGGAAACACGGCGAATATGAGGTCAGCGTCTTCGGAAGAGTATTCTCCGGGATGATCTGATCAATGAAGGAACCGATCATGGAGTGCTCCGACGTGCCGATGAGATACAGGTCTTCTCCCTCGATCTTGTACATCATGGCATCCATTTCCTCGAACGACATGACGCCGTCAACGACAGCCGAACGGATCATGAACGGGGGCACGCAGAAGGTGAAGCCCTGCTTGATCATGAAATCTCTTGCATAAGCCAGCACTGCCTCGTGCAGTCTTGCGATGTCGCCCTTCAGATAATAGAAGCCGTTGCCTGCAACGCGACCCGCAGCGTCGAAATCTACGCCTCCGAAGCTGTCCATGATATCTACGTGGTAAGGGATCGGATACTCCGGTACTACAGGCTCGCCGAATCTCTGCAACTCGACGTTGTGCGTGTCATCCGGTCCGATCGGAACGGAAGGGTCAATGATGTTCGGGATGACCATCATGTCCTTTTTGACAATAGCCCTGGCCTCCTCCTGCTGTTTTCTCAGCTCCTCCATCTGCTCCTTGATGCCCGCAACCTGCGCCTTGGCCGCCTCTGCCTCGTTCCGCTTGCCCTGGCCCATCAGCGCGCCGATCTGCTTCGAGAGCTTTTTCTGTTCCGCCGCGAGCCTGTCCGCCTCGGTCTGTGCCTTCCGCGCGATATCATCGTATTGGATCACCTCATCAACGAGTGGTAGCTTCTGATCCTGGAATTTCTTCCGGATATTCTCTTTCACTGCGTCAGGATTCTCTCTCAGGAACTTGATATCAATCATTTCTCTCACCCTCCAGAACGTATGTTCTGATTTATTATTATTGAAAATATAAGGCGTGCCGAACGTCTGTGTACAAGAATAACACATCGTCACGCCGATTTCACTACCTGCCGTACCGGTTCACATTCAACTGGATCGTGTCACGGTCCCTCGT
Organism: Lachnospiraceae bacterium NK3A20; assembly: GCA_900107575.1. GTDB lineage: Bacteria > Bacillota > Clostridia > Lachnospirales > Lachnospiraceae > CAG-791. The sequence goes on from FNQX01000012.1 coordinate 27,000, forward strand.
TCGCGGCTTCTTCCTGCCCGCGGCCTTACCAGTCTCCCCGGCCGCACCTGCACCGGACGATGCGCCGAAGTTCATCGCCTTCTCCAGCGCCTCCGCCTCTTCTTTACCCAGGTCAATGTCCGGGTTGCCGTCACGAATTTCCTTGACATAGCTGTAGCAGCCGTCCACACTCTGCACCGTGTTGATGATGAAACCGTTGTTGTCCTCATCGAGGAGTGCGATCGAACTGGACAGATTTCCACCCATCTGGTTGAACGCGTCGTATTTCACAACCCCGACCTTCTGGATCATGGTGCGGATCCTGTTGTAGAGCCGGGAGATATCCTTGCGGTTATCCTCCTGGGATTTCAACAGCTCGTCGTGTTCCTCGAACATCTTCACGATGGAATCCTCGAGACTCATGCCGTCGCCGCCATCCATGAAGCGCGCGAGTCTTTCTTCCAGCGCCTGCCGTTTTCTGCTCTCTGCATGGAGCAGGATGAACAGGATGACAACCAGCGCCAGGAGCAAAAACAGCAGGCCCAGCGTACCCATTCCTATATTTCCGAATATTTCTGTCATTGAACTATTTTCCTTACCATCACCGCAGACTTTTCACCGTCGTGGCAGCTTCCTCACGGCCACTCGCTGAACTGCTGCGGTACCCATCAGAATCTTCATCGTCGAGACGGCTTTCTCGTAGCCTTCTGCTGCTCTAACTCCACAGTCATTGAAAAATGCGCTCGATCAGTTTCTCCAGATCATCATCACCCGCAAAAGCAATTTCCACCTTGCCGGTTTTGTTCTCCTTATAAGAGATGTTGACATTCATGCCCAGTGACTGCTGCAGACGATTCTGGATATCCTTGTACGTAGCCTCCAGAGAAGGATCTTTTTCTTTCCTGACATGCTTATGTGTCTTGCCAAGATCCTTGACGATCTTCTCAACTTCGCGGACGCTCAGGTTCTTCTCCACGATGAGTTTCGCGATCGCAAGCTGCTGTTCCGAATCTTCCACGGGGATCAGCGCCCTGGCATGGCCCATCGAGAGCGTGCCGTCGATGATCATCTGCTGCACTCCTTCCGTCAGTTTCAGAAGGCGCAGGGAATTCGCAACCGCCGCCCGACTCTTGGAGACTTTCTCTGCGACATCTTCCTGTTTCAGCTGGAACTCATCAATGAGTCTCTGGAAAGCCTGTGCTTCTTCGACTGGATTCAAATCCTCACGCTGGATATTCTCAATGAGGGAAGCCTCCAGCTGTTCCTGACGGTCACGGAAACTGCGCACAATGACCTGAACTTCCTTGAGTCCCGCCTTCCGGCAGGCGCGCCAGCGCCGCTCTCCGGCAACGATGGTATATCGATCATTGCCTTCATTCTGCACCACAACGATCGGCTGCAGGAGTCCATGCTCTTTGATGGATGCCGCGAGCTCATCCAGTTCATCATCGGTGAATCTCTTGCGGGGCTGAGTACTGTCCGGTTCCACCTTCGTGATGCGCACGGTGCGAAGCGGACCTTCCTCCGCCTCTGACTTCGCCGACACCGTCTTTGCTCTCTTTGCGGTACCTGCCGCAGCTGCCATGTCTGGCGCTTCAGCCTCAGTAGTAGCGCCGCCTGTTGTTTTTGCGGCGCCTGATGTATGATGTGCATTTCTCTTCGGAGCAGTCTCTTCGATTACTTCCTCTTCGTCATCGGTCGGGATCAGAGCATTGACCCCGCGCAAGCCTCCCAGCCCTTTGCCAAGTCCGCCACGTTTCTTCGCCATCTTCTATCCTCTCTCAACCTGCAATGATTTCATCTGCCAGCGCCCGGTAAGCATCGGCGCCCGCCGATCTCGGATCATAAACTGTGATCGGCTGCCCGTAGCTCGGTGCCTCGGCCAACCGAACGTTCCGGGGAATCATCGTTTTATAGACTTTCTGCCTGGAATTCGCCCGCACATCTTCCACGACCTGTTGAGAAAGATTGGTTCTGGAATCATACATGGTCATGACGATGCCCTCGATCACAAGGCTCTTGTTGAGTCTCTTGCGAACCATGTTGATCGTGTAGATCAGCTGGCTCAATCCCTCGAGCGCATAGAATTCGCACTGGATGGGCACGAGCACGGAGTCCGCCGCGGTCATGGCGTTGACAGTCAGGATGTTCAGCGACGGCGGGCAGTCCATGAAGATGTAATCATAGCTGTCCCGGACGTAATCCAGTGCGTTGCGCAGTATGGTCTCCCTGTGAGGCACATCGATCAGCTCGACTTCCGCGCCGGCGAGGTTCATATTGGAGGGCACAAGGTCAACGTTCTCCATCACATCTTTCATGATGGCTTCGTTGATGGTGCAGTCGTCCATGATGAGTGTGTATGAGGTGTTCTCTTCGTTGTTCTTATCCACACCGAAGCCGCTGCTCGCGTTGCCCTGCGGATCAATATCTATGATCAGAACTTTTTTGCCCTTCTCTGCCAGTGCCGCGGACAGATTGACGGTAGTTGTCGTTTTGCCGACTCCACCTTTCTGATTTGCTACTGCAATTATCTTTCCCATTCCGCATCTCTTTTCTCGCAAATGTTTCACGTGAAACAATCACGTGCGTTACCATACTAACATTTTTTGAGGCTTGCGTAAATCCGAACTGGCGGCCAAGTTCTGTCATGTGCTGAAATGCGAGGGGGCAGGAGGGCGTTCACGAGCTGCCTTTCGCTGTGTGAATTGCGGTCATAAGTCCTTTGGACTTATAGCCGCAATTCGCACTTCTTGGCTTCAAAGCCACTCGTGAACCTTCTCTCCTGCTCCCGTGCAATCTACCGCGCATCATCAAGCAGATATTGAAATTGTTCGATTCATCTCTGAATTCATACTACTGAGGACATATCAAAGTGGAAATTTTACAGATGAATTCTTCCTACCATGATGGCTCTTCTGATGACCAATAGAATGGTTTTCCACAGCCACGCGAGGAATCATTCCCGTAAGGTTCTGCTGGGAATGCAACAGGTAGAATAGTCCCGCGAATCGGTTAAATGGATTATGAAGGAGGGTTCGTTAATTATCCCGCGATTACTTGCGCAGCGATGACGGCTATGATGCCGACACTGACGCTTAGAATGCAATAGAGTGCAGCGATTGCCGGATGTCCTGCATGAATAAGATCTGTGGATTCGAGCGCAAAGGAACTGAATGTTGTAAAGCCGCCACAGATCCCAACCTTCAGAAACAATATGAGTCTGGGATCTAGGTTTTTCTTTCCTGCCATGGCCGCGATCAAGCCGATGATAAAACAGCCCAGGATATTAATAGTGAATGTCTTATATGGAAAGTCTGTCTCTGCCTTTAAGGGGATAAGCCCGATTAGATATCGTAATGTGGAGCCGATGAATCCTCCGGCTCCGACTGCGAGTATATTTAACATTGTAATCCCCTGTTTCACGTGAAACATTCTACTGCGTCTCCGTGAAATAGTCTCCATGAATTATTAAAACGTATACTATGTCTGCGGGATGTCTGCAATTAAGTATAAAGCGGCAGGAGCCGGGCAAGGGAGTCACTCACCTGGCCCCTGCTGCCCTAACAATGAGTTGCAATCTGGATTTTCAGCATTTGTCAGTGCAATGGTTCCTTCGAAGGGGTTCCTGCTTTACGGGGATATTTACCAGCGGTAGGTTTTCTTTTGTCAATCACGAGCAGGCATCTCTCGTAGTCTGTGCCGGGAAGCGTAAATTTTTCTGCCTGTGTCAGTTCTCCTCCGAGGATCTCAATTGCCTTTCCTGCTGTTTTCAGCTCTTCCTCTGCCTTTTCTGATTTATACGCAACGAAGGTTCCACCCACTTTGACAAACGGAAGATCATATTCACTGAGGGTTGCAATGTTGGCGACTGCGCGGGAAACTACGAGATCGAACTTTTCACGGTACTGTTTATTCCTCGCCAGCTCTTCTGCTCTCGCGTGTATGCAGGTGACATTGTGAACGTTTAATTTATCCACCGTATCCTGGAGAAAGCCGATTCGCTTATTCAGTGAATCCATCAGTGTCACGTTCAGTTTCGGAAAGGCAATTGCGAGAACCAGTCCCGGGAATCCCGCTCCGGTTCCTACATCAATCAGTTTTTTCCCGGACAGGTCATCTTCTGTCATGACCTTCAGAAGGCTCAGGCTGTCGAGGAAATGCTTCACATATACATCGTTTTCCTCGGTGATGGTCGTGAGATTCATTACCTCATTCCATTTGATGAGATTCTCATAGAAGATTCTGAGCTGCTGCAACTGCATATCGCTCAGTTGGAAGCTGCTGTCTATCTCTGCGAGGCTAGCTACAAGGTCATTTTCAGATTTAGTCATAATGTTAATCCTACTACAAAATGCAAATGTTAAAAAAGGTATCTGTTCCGTACAGCCCGAAGCAAAAGCCCAATGGCTTGCTTCTCTGGGTGTACCAAAGCAGATATTCAGCAGACAGGCCACATGCCTTTATTCTCTTCCCTGTTCCCGGTTAAATTTCTCAAGGTATACGAGGAGTACGGCAACATCGGCTGGCGAAACGCCGGAAATACGGGAGGCCTGTCCGATGGAGGAAGGTCGCAGGTCTTTGAGTTTCTGCCGGGCTTCCAGACGAAGGCTCGTCACATCGTCGTAATTGATCTCTGTCGGTATCTTCTTCTCTTCCAGCCGGTCGAACTGCTCGACCTGTTTCGCCTGCCGCTCGATATAACCTTCATATTTAATATTAATCTCGACTTCTTCCGTGATTTCCGAGGGAAGAGGGTGTCTATCATGATCCAGTCCGGATAACAACTCGTAGGTCATCTCCGGCCGGCACAGCAAGTCCGCGAGGGAAGCTGCTGTCTTGAGTTCACTCGAGCCGATGCTCGCAAGATACTGCTGGTTGGCTGCCGCGGCTCCCACTCTGGTCACTTTCAGCCGGGCGATTTCCTTTTCGATCTCTTCCTCTTTCCACACGACGTGATCGTAGTCTTCCCAAGAGACGAGACCGACCTCATAACCGTATTTACGAAGGCGAAGGTCCGCGTTGTCCTGGCGCAGGAGCAGCCGATACTCGGCTCTGGACGTCATCATACGGTAAGGCTCACGGTTGTCCTTCGTCACAAGATCATCGATCAGAACACCGATGTAGCTCTCGCTGCGCTTTAGAATGAGAGGCGCTCTCCCCTTCAGTTTCATTGCGGCATTGATTCCCGCGATGAGTCCCTGCGCCGCCGCTTCCTCATAGCCGCTGCTCCCGTTGAACTGACCCGCGCAAAAGAGTCCGCTGACCTTCTTTGTCTCCAGACTCAGCTTCAGAATATTGGCATTAATGCAGTCATATTCAATCGCGTACGCATTCTTGACAATCTTGCAGTGCTCGAGGCCCGGCACGGTGCGGTACATCCTCTGCTGAACATCGTCCGGCATGGAGGAGGACATGCCATCCACATATACTTCATTCGTACCTTTTCCTTCGGGCTCTATGAATACCTGATGCCTGCTTTTTTCCGAGAACTTGACGACCTTATCCTCGATCGAAGGACAGTATCTGGGGCCGGTTCCTTCGATGATTCCGGCATAAATAGGGCTGCGATCCAGATTCTCGCGTATGATCTCGTGCGTTTCCTCGTTCGTGTAGGTCAGCCAGCACGGCACCTGTTCGATCTGAACATCTTCGGGCTTCGTCGAATACGAGAAAGGAATGACCGGCGTATCTCCGTTCTGCACGCTCATCTTGGAGTAGTCGAGCGTCCTGCCATCCATTCGCGCGGGCGTGCCTGTTTTGAATCGCCTTGTCGCGATGCCCAGCCGATGCAGAATATCCGTGAGGTACGTCGATCGCTGCATTCCGGAAGGCCCGGTCTCCGTAATGGATTCGCCAACCAGACACCGCGCGTTCAGATAGGTCCCGGTGCAGATAATGACTGCCCTGCAATCATATATCGTACCCGTGTGCACACGAACGCCCGTCACCGCGGGGCATTTCCTCCCGGTTTCATCCGTGATCTCTTCCGTATAGAGATCGACAACCTCCGCCTGACGGATTTCCAGATTCTCCTGTGCTTCCAGTGTCTGGCGCATGGATTTGGAATATTCCGCTTTGTCTGCCTGTGTGCGCAGAGAGTGGACAGCAGGTCCCTTGGATTTGTTCAGCATCTTGGACTGAATGAACGTTTTGTCAATGTTCCTGCCCATTTCACCACCGAGCGCGTCGATTTCTCTCACGAGATGGCCCTTGGATGAACCGCCGATGTGCGGGTTGCACGGCATCATTCCTATGCTGTCTACGTTCATGGTGAAAATAACAGTCTGCAATCCAAGTCTTGCCGTCGCGAGTGCGGCTTCACAGCCGGCATGTCCCGCGCCGATCACACAGACGTCGGTTTTGATATGATATTCTTTTCCGGTCAACTGATTCATGTTGTATGTAGCTATCTTTCTAAGATCAGAAAAATATTTGTCTTGCAAATCAATATTTTCTGTATGCTATCTTTAATAGTTGTTCTATTTTTAGTTTAAGTTATATGTATTCAAACTTATAAATTGTCTACTGCTGTGTTTTGAATACATTCTGTGAGAGACCATTTCCAGTCCTTTACAGTTATCGTTATCGGTCTTGGTTACGTAAAAACGCCTCTCGGTAAATTTACTTATCTCTTTAGATATATATTCATTTATTACAGTCTTTTATTTTGTATAAGTTATATTTTCTGTGTGCATTAATGCGTATATTTATGTTTATACTTCTGTGAGTTCCGGTGTCTTTCCGGGAATCATTCGAGACTCCTGCACACGGGTAATATCTCAGAACGATTACTTACAAAATAGTGTCTGTTCCGTACATCCCGAAGCAAGAGCCCAAGGGTTTGCATTTCTGTGCGTACCAAAGTAGATATTCAGCAGGCAGGCTGCGCTTACTTCCCCAGGCAGAACTTCGTGAAAATCTCCTCTACGAGGTCATCTTCTACTGCTTCCCCGAGGATGCGACCGAGTGAGGTGTAGGCATTCATGAGATCAATGGAGAAGAAATCTTCCGAAAGTCCCTGGTCAATGCTGGATATCACGAGCTCCAGGGAATCTCTCGCACTCTCCGCTTCCCGCATCTCACGCAGGCTGGAAAGAAAGATCTCATTCTTCGCCGCGATCTCTCCTGTGTGGAACATTTCCTGTATCTGATGTCGGAACTGCTCCAGCCCTTCCCCGGACGTGATGGAGATCATCAGAAATTTGATAGGAGTTCCGCCTGTGAGTATTTGATCATTGGAAGTGAACAGCGCCTTCGCATCAGCGATGGTCATCTTCGGCGAAAGGTCAGATTTATTGAGCAGACAAAGACAATGCGTGCCGCCTGCTGTTTTCCGCTGAATCAGTTCTGCGATCTCCCGGTCCTCCGCGTCGATACCTGCAGAGGTGTCAAGGAGGAACAGGATGAGATCCGCGCGGTCCAGCGCTTCCTTGGCACGCTCTACACCGATCTTCTCTACCTTGTCTTGCGTCTCATGGATACCGGCAGTATCGGTGAGATTCAGTACGACGTCACCCAGCTTCACGCTCTCTTCCAATGTATCGCGGGTAGTGCCTGCCACATCCGTCACGATCGCCCTCTCCTGCCCCGAGAGATAATTGAGGAGCGAGGACTTTCCCGCATTCGGCTTGCCAACGATCACGGTGCGAATTCCCTCTTTCAGAACGCGGCCGCTCTTCGAATAGTCAAGGATGTGGTTCAGCTCCCGGACCAGCACATCACACTTTACGCGAAGCTGCTCAGGATAGCCATCCAGGGAATAGTTCTCCGGATCATCCAGCGCGGACTCTATGAAGGCAATTTCATAGAGGATTTTCTCGCGAAGCTCACGTACCTTGCCACTGACGGAACCCGAGAGTTGTGCCAGTGACGTTCTCCGCGAGAATTCATTCTGCGAACGAATCAGATCCATCACAGCTTCCGCGCGGGAGAGGTCAATCCGGCCGCCCAGGAACGCGCGCTTGGTGAATTCGCCAGGCTCCGCCATCCGGCAGCCATTGTCCAGTACCAGCTGCAGCACACGATTCATCAGATAGACGCCGCCGTGGCAGTTAATCTCTATCGTGTCCTCTGTCGTGTAGCTGTGCGGGCTGCGCATGATGGAGATCATCACTTCATCAACGATTGCGGACGCATACTCCGAAGTGAAGTTGTCATGATCTTCCTCTGCTTCTCCCTCCGGGAGCAGCCGGGGATCCACAATATAGCCGAAGTGAATGGTATTCGCCTTCCAACTACGAACGCCGCTACGCCCCTTCCGGTTCCGGTAGATTCTCTCTCCGACTTCTATGGCCTCGGGCCCGCTGATGCGGATAATGCCGATGCCGGACTCGGAGATTCCGGTCGCAATCGCCGCGATCGTTTCATTCTGTTGTGAGTTATAAGTTAGTGCCATGTGTTTGATCTTATTCCTGTTACGTAACAGTTCAGTACCATCTTTTCTAAACTGTTATGCATGCCGCACATGCAGATTTTGCTGCGCAAAGATTCCGCAAAGCGGAATTGCGGCCTGTCTACAGAATATCTACTTTGGTACACACAGAGATGCAAGCCCTTGGGCTTTTGCTTCGAGCTCTACTGAACAGATACTAATTTTTCTATCATTATAACTGAACTGGAAACCATTGCCATGTACATCGCGGCATATGCGATAGAAAATCTCCTATGTTGATTTTTCGCATATAGCGAAACTCCGGGCCGGGTGGCAGCATACTGTCTGGTACACTGTCCCCGGCCCGGAGTGCTGTTCATGTTTGCGTGCATCTGCCGGCTCTGTCAGCCGCTATCCATATCCGAGAAGTTCTGAAAATGATGTCCTCTGCCACAAGAACAACTCATGGCAGATTTTGACATCAGCGGTCCTCAGTTCTTCGGCGCGACGACGACTTTCCTGTAGGGATCCTCTCCCTCGGAATAGGTGGTAACGTACCGGTCGCCCTGGAGCGCGGAGTGAATGATGCGTCTCTCGTAAGGGTTCATCGGCTCGAGCGCGACGGCCTTATGGGTTCTCTTCACCTTGAAAGCGATGTTCTTCGCAAGGTTCTCGAGGGTCTTCCTTCTCCTCTCGCGGTAGTTCTCCGTGTCTGCCTTGACATGTACGTAGCCGGGCAGGCCCTTGTTGACAACGAGGGAGATCAGATACTGCACGCTGTCAAGGGTCTGGCCTCTCTTGCCGATCAGCACGCCCATGTCATCGCCTTCAAAGTCAACGGTCAGGATGTTCTCTTCCCTGTCGAAATCCGAGGTAACCGTAACTTCCATATTCATCGCCTGGAACATTGCGCGCAGGAAGTCTTCCGCCTTCTTCGTGAAGTCCGCAATCTGCTCGTCGGTGTAATCCACCTTTGGCTCATCCGCGTGACGACTTGCGTGCGACTCTGCATCTCCGCAGGACATGGCGGGAGCCTCATCGTAAGAGCCATGATGAGGTCTTCTGCTCTTCTTGTGGCCTGTGCTCAGGAAATCATCAGTACTGCTGCTGTGCGCGACGTATTTCTTCTCGCGGTTTACAGTGTAATCGTTTCTGGAGCCGGCTGCGTAGGAATGGCTTTTGTGCTCTGTCTCACGGGAAGTCTCATCATCCGATGTGTTCTCTTCCTCCTCTGCCGTAGTGCCAGGATCCTCGGCGCCGCCTGCTGTTTTCCCGGCGGATTCTTCGGTATGCACCTTCTCGAGGACATCACCGAGCACCGCATCCTTGCGATCCGAACTGTCTTTGGCCCGCGCCCTGATGATGACGGGTCTTGCGTTGAAACCGAGAAAACCGGAAGAGCCCTGATCGATTACGTCGTAATCGAGCCTGTCACTGGTAACAGACAGTTTCTGACAAGCTTCTGTAATGGCATCATCCAGTGTTTTTGCTGAAACTTCTATATATTCCTCTGACATGTTATCCTCTTTTATCTGTTCTTCCTGCTCTCGGACGTCCGTGCGGCATCGTTGAACTCTTCTACCATGTGCGCTTTCGCGGCCAGAGAGCCCTCGCGGTATTTCCTGCTCTGGTAAACTTTGCGGGCATTCTCGAGTTTCTTCTCCTTCTCAGCGTTCGTGTGTGCCGTCGTCGCTGCCCTGGACTCGAGTGACTTGGTATTCATGTTGGAATACTGGTTCATGAGTTTCTGGGAAACGCTCTCGCGGCCCTCAGACTTCGCAGCCTTTTTGCCGGCCTTCTCTACCTGCTTCTCCACATAGGCATCCATGTCCATGTTGTTGATATGCTTGTTGATCGCTACCTGCTGGATGGAACGGATAACAGAACCTGCGATCCAGTACAGTCCCATACCTGCAGGAAGGGTGAAACAGAACCAGGCCGACATGATCGGCATGACATAGTTCATGGTCTTCATCGAAGAAGCCATCTGATCTGCCTGGTCGTTGCCGGTGGACTGCTGCTGCGGCATCGGCATCAGCGCCACGTTGATGAGCTGTGTGATGGCAGCGAGCGCCGGTACGAGAATCGCCATGATGATGGCGAAGACGGACTTGTCGCTCCAGGCATGCTGCAGTGCGAACCACGGGGAGTTGCCAATGTTGAGGCCGAGGAAATAGTTGTATTTCTCGATGAGGTCGAGGGTTCCGTTGCCCACGCCGTTGTGAATGAGTTCCGCAAGGTTCGGGAACTTGTCGACAAGGTTGCTCCAGTCGGTGGTGGAGAAGCGGTTCAGAACATCAATGAAGGTGTTGGAAACCGTGTTGCCGACATTGCCGATGAAATCCTCGCTTGTGAACTGTCTCGCGAACTGTGCCGCGGCCGTGGTGTTCTGGAGATACTCCGACGCGCCCTTGGTCGCGATCAGCTGATCCACCAGCCCGTTCGCCGTGAAGGCATCTCTCACCTGCGTTACATAAGCAGGGATATGATAAATAACCTGGTAGAGAGAGAACAGGATCGGCATCTGGACGAGGAGCTGTGCGCAGCTGCCCATGGGAGATACTCCGTATTTCTTATATACGGCCTGTGTCTCCTCATTCATCCGCATGACGGAATCCTGATCTTTTTTATTCTTGTACTTGTTCTGGATTTTGGTGAGCTCGGGCTGCATCAGCTGCTGAAGCTTCGAGAACTTCTGCTGGCGGATGGTGAGCGGCATGAGCACCATATAAATAATGAAAGTAAAGATGATAATCGCAAGTCCGATGTTCGGAATGCCGATCTTGTTCAGTATCCAGAAAATGCCGTTCATCAGATAGCCGAGCAGTGTTGCGATCGGCCCTAAGATGAAAGTCGTGGACTTGGTGAGTAATAGCGGACTGTACACTTTGGTAAGTTCCTCCTGTTATTTTCCTTCCGGTCTGCGGACATAGCGGGAAAAGGCATCACTGAACTTCTCCGGCACGGGATCGTAACCTCCGTGTGAGAAGGGATTGCACCTTACGATTCTCCACAGTGCGAGAAGGCTTCCCCGGAAAGCGCCGAATTTCTCTACCGCCTCCAGCCCGTATTCGGAGCAGGTCGGATGGTAGGGACATTTCGTGGACTTTAAGGGAGAAATGGATCGTCTGTAGAAACGGATCAGTACGATCAGCAGCCTCTTCATCATATCTGTTGTCACCGGTTCATGGAACCTGTCGATTTCATCAGTGCAAGGAGCGCTCTTTCGATCTCCTGATAACTGGCACCGTCTGCCGATCTGCGCCCTACGACCACATAGTCCGACCCGCTGTCGAACTCCTTTTCATGCAGCCTGTAGCTTTCCTTTACAAGGCGTTTGATTCTGTGGCGAACAACGCTGTTTCCGACTTTTTTGCTGACGGAGATTCCGATTCTGCTGGTGTCAGTACCATTTTTCCTGACATACAGTACGAGATATCTGTTCGCGCAGGACCTGCCCTGTTGATAACACAATCTGAAATCGTCGTTTTTCCTGATAGATTCCATTCAATTCCCATTCCGCAGTGCATTGCTGAATATATGTACAAAGAAAAGCCGCATCGCTGCGGCTTTAAATTTCAATCTGAACTGCGGATCTTAAAATCGCATTAAGATTATACTGTTAACTTTGCTCTGCCCTTAGCTCTTCTTGCCGCGAGAACCTTGCGTCCTGCCTTGGTCGCCATTCTGGCTCTGAAACCATGAACTCTGGATCTCTGAAGCTTCTTGGGCTGTAACGTCATCTTAGACATATCGGATACACCTCCTTCAAACTGGAATAAGTAAATTCCGCGGCTGCGGAATACCTTGTCTTCTTGGCCGCTGTATGCCGGTGAAAAACACAGGCGTTCAGCAGAATCTTCAAAACAGCTCTCTTATTATATTAAATTCACGGTGGTGCGTCAAGGAGATTTATTCCGAAAAATCCTTATTTTATCGGGTTTTCCGGCTGTTATCTGACATCAAGATATGGGAAAAATAAATATTTTCTGACCACATTTAGTGGCGCCTCGTTATCCACGAAGCCACACCGCAAGTTATAAACTATCCACAATTTGTGGACAACTTGTGGATAGCCTGCTGTTTTTCCTGTGAGTTTAGAATTTCTTAAGATTTCAAAAGCCATGTAGTTTCGGCGCTTTCCGACCCTGTGGATTACCTATCACCCGAGTTATCCACATATCCACATTTTTCGTGTTTTCGGAACGATTTTCACCTCCGTCTGTGGATAACCCGCCGTTTGAAAACTCCTTGCCTCTGTACTAATATAAATGACGTGCTCGGGAGTTTGTTATTTTCCCGGCTTTATTTTTCGGATCGGCAGGTATTTCCATGAATGTAAATGAACTTCAAGAGAACTGGGATAAGATTAAAGAGGATATTCGGGATCAATACGGGATTACGCCCGTGTCTTTCCACACCTGGATTCAGAATCTGGAATTCGGCGGAATGAAGGACAATGTGATCACGATTCTCGTGCCGTCCGAGAATGAACTGATGTCCAGCTACATCAATGCCAAATACCGGGAGCCGTTCAAGGCTTCTCTCTCGGAGCTTCTCAATGTGCCGGTCGATGTCGTCTTCGTTCTGAAGAACAACGATGACGCGGCGAAGGAAGAAGTACAGAGAAAACAGGTACAGAACGCCAATGCCGAGGGCGCGAATCTGAACCCGAAGTACCGGTTCGATACCTTCGTCGTCGGCAGCAACAACCGTCTCGCTCATTCCGCCTGCCTCGCGGTCGCGGAGTCACCGGGAACGGTGTATAACCCGCTCTTTCTCTACGGCGGTGCGGGCCTTGGCAAGACGCATCTCATGCACAGTATCGGGCACTTTGTCCTGGAGCAGGATCCGGAAAAGCGCGTCCTGTATGTGACAAGTGAACAGTTCACGAATGAAGTGATCGAGTCGATTCGTTCCGGTAATGCCGCCTCCATGGCAAGACTCAGGGACAAGTATCGCACGGTGGACGTCCTCCTCATCGACGATATTCAGTTTATTATAGGTAAGGAGTCGACGCAGGAAGAGTTCTTCCACACGTTCAACGAGCTGCACGCCGCGGGCAAACAGATCGTGCTCTCCTCCGATCGGCCTCCCAGAGAAATGGAAACGCTGAACGAGAGGTTCCGCTCCCGTTTCGAGATGGGCCTCATCGCAGACGTACAGCCGCCGGACTATGAGACCAGAATGGCAATTCTGCGCAGGAACATGGAAGCGCAGCATGGGAAGGTCGACGACGAGATCCTGGAGTACGTCGCCGCCAACATCAAGTCCAACATCCGGGAGCTGGAAGGCGCCTACAACAAGATTGTCGCCTACTCGAAACTGAATAACCTTGAGATCACGCTGGACATGGCAAGAGATACATTGAAGGATATCATCTACCCCGACCAGATTCAGACCGTAACGCCGAAGATGATCGCAAGCGTCGTCTGCGAGCACTACGGCGTCAAGATGAACATGGTCGCCTCGCGTAAAAAGAACGCGGAGCTCGTCGTGCCCCGCCAGGTCATCATGTTCCTCTGCCGCGAATACACGGACGCGACCCTCGACAACATCGCAAAGCTCCTTGGCAAGAAGGATCACTCCACCGTCATGCACGGCGTCGACAAGGTCCGGGAAGACATGGAAACCAGCGAAGAACTGCGCAGCAACCTCGATGTGATCATGAAGAAACTCAATATCTCTCCCACGAAATGACGCAAAGTGAAGCTTGTTGCGCAGGATGCGATATGAAGTGAGCGGTGGTCATCGATCGTACATTAGAATATGAAGAAGTTACCCCTTACCTGAATTCACTATTTCAGGTAGGGGGTTTTCATTTCTACACATTCGTCGGAACATTCTACTGTCTGCTGAGTTGTAGTGCCTGGCGACTGAATATCTATATTGGCGCTGAATTCGTACCGCCACATAGCTGTCCACATCTCCGAAATCAGTTTTGTGGAAATCTGGCATGTGGCGTGTTGATAACCAGAATTTTATGTTCGCAACGCGTGGATATCCCGCCAGATTATGAACAATCCATTTCACGATGGTTTCGGCAGGCCTGCAGGTATTTTCACACCCTGTAAAGGTTTACGGTTAAAAAATCGCCCATTTTCGCGTTATATCCATTTTGTCTCCACATTCCGGATTACGACCTTTTTGTTGTAAAAAAGGCGTTTTGAGAATATAATGTTAAAGGTTATTCACTAATAACCATCCTCTATGAAGAAAGACTATGATCTCTTCTTATAGAGCGCTGCGCGTTTTCCGCCACCTGCATGTGGCGATACAGATAGACACATCGAAAGGACATTTCTTCATGAAACTGCAAATCGCTAAGGATAAACTCTCAGCCGCCGTATCCATCGTATCCAAAGCCGTTCCCTCAAAGACCACGATGCCAATTCTCGAATGCATTCTGGTCGACGCTTCCTCCGAAAAGATCAAGCTCATCGCCAATGATATGGAGCTGGGCATTGAGACTGTCGTGGAAGGCAATATTGAGGAGCATGGCATTATCGCGATTGACGCTGATATTTTCGCCAATATCGTACGGAAGCTCCCGGACGGCGACGTAATGCTCTCTTCGGAGGGCGAGAAGGTCACGATTCGCTGTGGCAAGGCGGTCTTCCATATCCTCGGCAGGGACGGTCAGGAATTCGCCTACCTTCCCGACGTCGACAAGAATTACGGGATCGAGGTCTCCGAGTTCACGCTGCGCGATACGATCAACAAGACGCTGTTCTCCATTTCTACCAATGAGAGCAACAAGATGATGACCGGCGAGCTCTTCGAGATCCGGGACAATACGCTGCGCGTTGTGGCGCTGGACGGACACCGCATCTCAATCCGCAGCGTGGAACTCAAGAAAACCTACGAGAACAAAAAGGTCATCATCCCCGGCAAGACGCTCTCCGAGATCAGCAAGATCCTTGGCGGCGACATGGAGAAGCCGGTAAAGATCTATTTCACGGACAAACACGCGCTGTTCGAGTTCGAAGAGACGGTCGTGGTATCGAGGCTCATTGAAGGCAATTATTTCAATGTCGACCAGATGATCTCCAACGAATTCCAGACGCACATGAAGATCAACCGTCAGGAATTCCTCTCCTGCCTGGACCGCGCGACGCTCCTTGTCAAGGAGGAGGACAAGAAGCCGATCATCCTGCTCATCAGGGATGACAACGTCGAGATGAAGATCACGACGACGCTCGGCAGTATGGACGAGGTGATTGCGATTGAGAAAGACGGCGAGGATCTCAATATCGGCTTCAATCCGAAGTTCCTCATCGACGCCCTGCGTGCCATCGACGAGGAGGAGGTCGATATTTATCTTCTCTCCTCCCGCGCGCCCGCGTTCATCAGGGATGAGAAGACGTACTGCTATCTCATTCTGCCTGTCAACTTCATAAATGTTGATTAAAATTTCTGAAAATAAGAGGCGTCCATGGACATTACGATCAAAGATGAATTTATTCGTCTCGGACAGGCTTTGAAGCTCTCCGGCATCGCCCAGTCGGGCATTGACGCGAAGGTGATGATAGAGAACGGAGAAGTGCAGGTAAACGGCGAGGTGGAATACCGACGCGGCAAGAAGCTCCGTGACGGGGACCAGGTGAGTGCCGCAGGGCAGAGCTTTACCGTGCACGCCCCTTCCGACAACCATTAATATGTATATCAAGTCACTCAGACTGGCAGATTTCCGCAACTATGAGAAGCTGGGCCTGGAATTTTCCGAAGGCACCAACATTTTCTACGGGGACAATGCCCAGGGCAAAACGAATATTCTCGAAGCGCTGTACATGATCGCGACGACGAAATCGCACCGCGGCGTGCGGGACAGAGACCTCATCCGGTTCGACTGCGGTGAGGGGCACATCCGCACCGTCATCATCAAGGACGGCGTGGACTACCAGGTCGATATGCACCTTCGGAGCAGCAAATCCAAGGGCATTGCGATCAACGGGCAGAAATTAAAGCGCGCTTCCCAGCTCATGGGCCTTCTGCACATTGTCTTCTTCTCGCCGGAGGATCTGACAATCGTGAAGAACGGACCGGCTTACCGCAGGCATTTCATCGACATGGAGCTGTGCCAGCTGGATGATCTGTATCTCTCGAATCTCAATAAATACAATAAGATCGTAGATCAGAGGAATAAACTTTTAAGGGACATTGCCCGTACCCCGTCTCTGTCCGCGACCCTCCCTGTCTGGGACGATCAGCTCGTGGAATACGGCACGAAGGTCATTGCGCGCAGAGCAAAGTTCATGCAGAATCTCAACGACATCATAGGAGACATCCACTTGAGGCTCTCCGGAAGTAAGGAGCACCTGTCCATTCGTTATGAACCGAATGTGTCAGTGGGTGAGTTCGCAGGGAAGCTCTCCGCCGCGCATGAGAGGGATCAATATCTGAAGTCTACGTCAGTCGGTCCGCACAAGGATGACTTCTCTTTCATCTGCGATGAGATCGATCTTCGAAGGTTCGGCTCTCAGGGACAGCAGAGAACCTGTGCGCTGTCGCTGAAGCTCGCGGAATTGAAGCTCGTAGAGAATCTCATCGGTGAGGCTCCTGTCCTCATGCTGGACGATGTCCTCTCCGAGCTCGACACCAACCGCCAGAACTATCTCCTGGAAGCGCTCGGCGGGATACAGACGTTCATTACCTGCACCGGACTCGACGAGTTCGTGAACAACAGGTTTGAAATAGACAAGTTATATCAGGTTACGAACGGCAGCGTAACAGAGGTAAATTAACATGGCAGAAGAAAAAGAGAGAAAGAGCCTTCTCGACACAACAGATTCCGAAGAAAATGTCACTTTGGACATAGTCACTTCGGACAAAGTATCTGTGGATAAGAAGGCCGGCTTTGTTGACGACTTTGCGGAGAACAACAGGGAATATGCAGATGACGATGTCAAGGACACCCAGGACGTCGGCTCCTACGGCGCCGATGACATTCAGGTTCTGGAGGGACTGCAGGCAGTCCGGAAGCGTCCCGGCATGTACATCGGTACGACTTCCTCGAGAGGTCTGCACCATCTCGTCTATGAGATCGTCGACAACTCGGTCGATGAGGCTCTGGCAGGCTTCTGTACGCACATCGAAGTGACCATCAATCCTGGAAATTCCATCACGGTCACGGACAACGGCCGCGGCATTCCGGTCGGCATCAACCACAAGACAGGCAAGTCTGCGGTGGAGGTCGTTTATACGATTCTGCACGCAGGCGGCAAGTTCGGCGGCGGGGGATACAAGGTTTCCGGCGGTCTGCACGGCGTCGGTGCTTCCGTCGTGAACGCCCTCTCCACCTGGCTGGAAGTCAGGGTCAGGAGAGACGGTAAGGTCTACATGATCCGCTTCGAGAACGGCGGGCACGTCGCGAAGAAGCTCTCTGTCATTGGGGACTGCGATCCGAAGGAAACAGGGACGAGCGTCACATTCCAGCCGGATCCAGCCATTTTCCAGGAGACGACGGTATACGACTATGAAATCATCCTGACGAGACTGCGTGAGATGGCGTTCCTCACCAAGGGACTCAAGATCACGCTCCGCGACGAGAGATTAAACGATCCGACGATTCCGGGCGGAGAACTCAAAGAGCCGCGCCAGAATGTGTACCACTTCGAGGGCGGCATCAAGGAGTACGTCGCCTATCTCAATCAGAACAAGACGGCGCTGTACGACGACATCCTCTATTTCGACGGAACGAAGAATAACGTTTACGTTGAGGTGGCGATGCAGCACAACGACGCCTACAACGTGTCGGAATACAGCTTTGTCAACAATATCAACACGCCGGAGGGCGGCATGCACCTCGTCGGCTTCCACAACGCGGTCACGAAGACGTTTAATGACTACGCGAGGAAGAACAACATCTTAAAGGACAGTGACGTGAACCTTTCGGGCGACGACATCAGGGAAGGCCTCACGGCGATTATTTCCGTCAAGGTCGAAGACCCGCAGTTCGAAGGACAGACGAAACAAAAACTCGGCAACATTGAGGCGCGCGGCGCGGTCGATGCCGTCGTGTCAGAGAAGCTCACTTACTATCTGGAGCAGCACCCGGACGTTGCGAAGACAATCTGTGAGAAGGCACAGCTGGCACAGCGCGCAAGAGACGCCGCGAGGAAGGCAAGGGATTTAACGAGGAGAAAGACGGCGCTCGAGACCATGTCCCTGCCCGGGAAGCTTGCGGACTGTTCCGACAAGAATCCGAAGAACTGCGAGATCTTCCTCGTCGAGGGTGACTCCGCCGGCGGCTCCGCCAAGAGCGCGAGAAGCCGCGCGACACAGGCGATTCTCCCTCTCCGCGGCAAGATCTTAAATGTCGAGAAGGCAAGGGAAGACAGAATCTACGCGAATGAAGAGATCAAGGCGATGATCACGGCGTTCGGCACCGGCATTCACGACGACTTCGACATCTCGAAGTTGCGCTATGACAAGATCATCGTGATGACGGATGCCGATGTCGATGGCGCGCACATTGATACGCTGATGCTGACGTTCCTCTATCGGTTTATGCCGGAGCTGATCCGCCAGGGCCACGTATATCTCGCGATGCCTCCTCTTTATAAGCTCGAGAAGAACAAAAAGGTCTGGTACGCCTACTCCGATGAGGAACTGAACCAGATCCTGAACGACGTCGGCCGCGACAACAACAACCGCATCCAGCGCTACAAAGGACTGGGCGAGATGGATCCGGAGCAGCTCTGGGAGACGACCATGGATCCGGAGCGGCGGGTACTCAAGAGGGTCAGCATCGACTCGGAATCCGAGTCCGAAATCGACCTGACTTTCACGACGCTCATGGGCGACAAGGTCGAGCCGAGACGTGAGTTCATCGAGGAGAACGCCAGATTTGTCGAGAATCTGGACGTTTAAACAGGGGTTATTATGGACGACAAAGTATTTGACACCAGAATTCAGGACGTGGATCTGAACAAGACCATGCGGACCTCGTATATTGATTATGCGATGTCCGTTATCGTATCCAGAGCCCTTCCGGATGTCAGGGACGGACTCAAACCCGTTCAGAGGCGTATCCTCTGGGCCATGAGCGAACTGGGCAACACCCCCGATAAGCCGCATCGTAAATGTGCGCGTATCGTCGGCGATACCATGGGTAAATATCATCCCCACGGTGACTCTTCCATTTACGGCGCTCTCGTCTACATGGCGCAGCCTTGGTCGATGCGTTACTGTCTCGTCGACGGCCACGGCAACTTCGGCTCGGTCGATGGCGACGGCGCCGCGGCCATGCGATACACGGAGGCAAGACTCACGCGTCTCTCTCTTGAGATGATGGCGGACATCAACAAGGACACCATTGATTTCATTCCGAACTTCGATGAGACCGAGAAGGAGCCCTCCGTTCTGCCCGCGAGGTTTCCGAACCTTCTCGTGAACGGCACGACCGGTATCGCCGTCGGCATGGCGACCAACATCCCGCCGCACAATCTGCGCGAGGTGGTGAAGGCCTGCGACCTCATGCTGGACAACAGGATCAATGAGGACAGGAACACGGACATCGAGGAGCTCCTTGAGATCGTCAAGGCGCCCGATTTCCCGACCGGCGGCATCATCATGGGTCTGCAGGGCGCGCGCGAAGCGTACCTGACCGGCAAGGGCAAGATTATCACAAGGGCTGTCACGAACATTGAACCGATGGCGAACGGCAAGAGTCGCATCGTTGTGACAGAGCTTCCCTACCTCGTCAACAAGGCGAACCTCATCAAGAATATCGCGGACCTTGTCAAGACGAAGAAAATAGAAGGCATCACGGATCTTCGTGACGAGTCCGACCGCGAAGGCATGCGGATCGTCATTGAGCTGCGGCATGACGCCAACGCGAACATTGTCCTGAATCAGCTGTTCAAACATACACAGATGCAGGATACGTTCGGCGTCATCATGCTCTCTCTCGTGAACGGCGAACCGAAGGTATTGAACCTTCACGACATGCTCAAATACTACCTGGATCACCAGGTGGATGTCGTTACGAGACGGACGAAATACGACCTGGGCAAGGCACAGGACAGAGATCATATCCTGCAGGGCCTGCTCATCGCCATCGACAACATTGATGAGGTCGTGCACATCATCCGCCACGCCCCCAACGTGCAGGAAGCAAAGGTAAGGCTGATCGAGCGCTTCGGTCTCGACGACGTACAGGCACAGGCCATCGTCGACATGAGACTGCGCGCTCTGACCGGTTTGGAGCGTGACAAGATCGAGGCCGAGCACCAGGAGCTGTTGAAGACGATCGAGCGTCTCAAGGCGATCCTGGCAGACAAGAAGCTGTTACTGGGAGTCATTCGCAGCGAATTGAATACCATTGCAGACAAATACGGAGATGAGAGACGCAGCCAGATCGACGTACATGCCGACCTGTCCGAGTTCGAGATGGAAGATCTCATTCGGAATGAGAATGTCGTCATCACGAGAACGAACCTCGGTTATATCAAGAGAACCTCCGCGGAAGAGTTCAAGGCGCAGAACCGCGGCGGCCGCGGCATCAAGGGCACCCAGACCATCGACAATGACTATATCGAAGATCTCCTCATGTGCGCAACGAAGGACATGATCCTCTTCTTCACGAACAAGGGCCGCGTGTACAAGCTCAAGGCCTATCGTATCCCGGAGGGTTCCCGGACCTCCCGCGGAACGGCGATCATCAACCTGTTGCAGCTCGATCCCGGCGAGAAGATCAGTGCCGTCATCCCGGTCAAGGATTTCAAGGATCACGACCTCTCGAAGAATCTGTTCATGGTAACGAAGATGGGCGTCGTGAAGAAGACTCCTCTCTCCGAGTTCCAGAACATCCGCAAGACCGGTATCAACGCCATCAATATCCGCGATGACGACGAGCTGATCGAGGTGAAACAGACCGACGAAAATGACAACATCTACCTCGTCACGAAGAACGGCATGGCGATCTGTTTCAACGAGACACAGGTGCGTCCGACCGGCCGCAGCGCGATGGGTGTCATGGGCATCCGTCTCGAGGGCGACGATGAGGTTATCGGTGCACAGCTTTCCACACAGGGTGAATCCCTGCTCATTGTCTCTGCCAAGGGCATGGGCAAGAGAACAGACCTTAGTGAATTTAAGATCCAGAACCGTGGCGGCAAGGGTGTGAAGTGCTACAAGATCACGCCGAAGACCGGCAGTGTCGTCGGCGTCAAGGCCGTTACCGACGACAACGAGATCATGATGATCAACAGCGACGGCATCATCATCCAGATCCGGATGAATGAAGTCAGCGTTCACGGCCGCGTGACTTCCGGCGTGAAGTTGATCAACCTCACTGAGGAGCAGAACGTCGTCAAGATCGCGAAGGTCCGCGAGAGCATCAATGATGCGGAGAACTTTGCAGAGGCGGAGTACGAAAATTCTGCTGAGGAAGAGGGTGCAGCAGAGGACTTCACAGCAGATGAGTCCGATAATTCCGCCGAGGCAAAGGATGAGGGCAATTCAGCAGCTACAGAGAATGCAGACAAAGATGAGACGTCCGATGCATCGGAAGACAGTGCAGAGTGAGTTCTGCAGATACAGCAGGAAGGATTCCGGAGAAATTCAGTCCCTCCTGGGCAACAGCAGCCTTTGGGGTAATGTAAATTTCGCATTGGGCCAATAGCGGCGCCTGAGAAATTCAGGACCATGAATTTTCCAGGTATCCGGGCCAATAAGAGCTACCGGTAAATTTAGTCCCACATATCATTCAACATATCGGGTCAATAGCAGATTCTGAGAAATTCAGTCACCAATTATTCGTAAATTTTTGGTGACTGGATTTTTTCTGTTCTACTATTGGTCCGATTTTTTATTGCCCGTATGGAACTGGATTTGCTACAAACCGTTATTGGCCCGGCAGGCATTATTACATGTGGTCCTGAATTTACTATCTTCCACTATCCGCCCAAAATGTCCAAAACAAATGCCCAGAACACTCCTGACAGATATCAGATCCATTGTCTCTGATCTGATACGCAGCATGCACATAAAATCGCTCAATCTAGCCATTGTATCCCCGGAAGTATTAACCACAATGTGTTAGTCTTATTAAACAATTACTACATAAATCTAACTCAATAATTATGCAAATCGTCAATGGAAGTTAGTTATGCTAAACTTTATAATATCTGTACAAAAGTTAGACATTACTAACTTAATTGTGCACAATCTTTCACAAAAAGCCGGAAGTTCTGATCCTATCGGTGGAGATGCAGGAGTCAGATTTCCGCAAAGGAGGAGAATGATGCCGCTTACTTTTGCTGAGACGGGTCGTGAATATGTAATCCGGCGTGTTGCCGGTAACGATGATGTGAAGCGTCATCTGGAAGAGCTTGGTTTCGTGACGGACGGGAAGGTCACGGTGGTCAATGTCATTCAGGGCAATGTCATTGTGAATGTCAAGAATGTGCGGGTTGCGATCAGCAGACAGCTCACGCAGAAGATATACGTGTAATATCGCAGACAGTTCATACAGAAAGATACGTATCGCATCATTTAACAGAAAGGCACTTTTGGCCAGCGTCCGTCGCATTCCCGTTCACAGAACGGGCGTGGTATGGTGATCAGACAGATGGATGCGCAATTAAGGAGAAAAAGGTGAGAACATTAAGGGAAGCTGAGATCGGTGAAACGGTCCGGGTAGCGAAGATTACCGGCGAAGGCGCGACGAAGCGCCGGATCATGGACATGGGCATCACGAAGGGCGCCGAGCTCTTCATCCGCAAGGTGGCTCCGCTGGGAGATCCGGTGGAGATCAATGTGCGTGGTTATGAGCTGACGGTGCGCAGGAACGACGCCGAGATGGTACAGCTCACTGAATAAATCAGGATGCAGGCCACAAATATATCATACAGATGTCGCGGCCCGGGGTTGATTGTCCGGGATTCGTCAATGCAACGGAAGACATGATCACATTCCGGCCAAGAGAAATACTTCCCGGGTGTGCGTATGTCCGGAGGAAAGGGATCATATGAGTTTAAGAATTGCGCTCGCAGGCAATCCGAACTGCGGAAAGACAACACTGTTCAATGCGTTGACCGGTGCCAATCAGTACGTGGGCAACTGGCCCGGCGTCACGGTTGAGAAAAAAGAAGGCCGCCTGAAGGATCACAAGGACATCATTATCACGGATCTGCCCGGGATTTACTCTCTCTCTCCTTATACGCTGGAGGAAGTTGTCGCGCGTGACTATATTCTCCAGGAAGAGCCGGACGCGATTCTGAACATCGTGGACGCGACGAATCTCGAGAGAAACCTGTACCTTTCCACCCAGCTCCTGGAGCTGGGAATTCCTGTTGTCGTGGCGCTCAACATGGAAGATCTGATCGCAAAGAACGGTGATAAGATCGACATCGACAAGCTCTCCAGAGAACTGGACTGTAAGGTTGTCTCCATTTCCGCACTGAAAAACTCCGGTGTGGACAGGGCGGTCGCCGAAGTCATTGCGGCGGCAAAGTCCCGCAGGGCGCCGCGACAGAGAGCCTTCCCGGACAACATCGAGAAAGCGCTCTCTGCGATCTCAGATGTGATATTCTCCAGGGTCTCCCCTTCCAGCATCAGATGGTATGCGGTCAAGCTCTTCGAGCGTGATGAGAAGGTGCAGGAACAGCTCCAGCTGGACGCATCGGTGATCTCACAGCTGGATACGATCATCAGGGATGTGGAAAAGGCTGAGGATGACGACGCGGAATCCATCATCACCAACGAGCGCTACAACGAAATCGCGCTTGTACTAAAAGACAGCTACCATAAAAAACATGCAGGCGAGCTCACGATCTCTGACAGAATTGATCAGATCGTCACAAACCGATGGGCCGCGCTGCCTATTTTCGCCCTGGTCATGTTCGTCGTCTATTACGTGTCGATTCAGACGGTCGGAACGGCGGCGACGGACTGGGTGAACGACGTGCTCTTCGGGGAGATTATCCCGCCCGTGGTCACGGGATGGCTGGAAGCGGCGGGCGTCGCACCCTGGCTTATCGGTCTCATCGTGGACGGCATTATCGCGGGTGTCGGCGCGGTGCTTGGTTTCCTGCCGCAGATGATGGTACTCTTCCTCTTCCTCGCGTTCCTGGAAGGCTGCGGGTACATGTCGCGTATCGCATTCATCATGGACCGCATTTTCCGCAGGTTCGGCCTCTCCGGCAAATCATTCATCCCGGTCCTCGTCGGCACCGGCTGCGGCGTGCCCGGCATCATGGCTTCCCGCACGATTGAGAATGAACGCGACAGGCGCATGACGGTCGTGGTCACAACGTTCATCCCCTGCTCCGCGAAACTCCCGATCATCGCCCTGATCGCGGGTGCGCTGTTCAACAATTCGGGCCTTGTCGGGTTCTCCGCTTACATGCTCGGCATCGCGTCGATCATTATCTCCGGCATCATGCTCAAGAAGACGAAGCTGTTCGCCGGCGATCCCGCGCCGTTTGTCATGGAGCTGCCGGCTTACCACTGGCCGACGGTCGGCTCGATCCTTCGCAGCGTGTGGGAGCGTGCTTTCTCTTTTGTGAAAAAAGCAGGCACAGTCATCTTATTGGCGACGATCCTCGTGTGGTTCCTCTCCAATTTCGGGTTCTACGAAGGCGCATTCCGGATGCTGCCGGAAGAGGATTTCATGGCGCACTCTGTCCTCGCGGTTGTCGGCAATGCACTCTCCTTCATCTTCGCTCCTCTGGGCTTCGGTTCCTGGAAGCCTGCGGTCGCTGCGATCACAGGTCTTATCGCGAAGGAAAATGTGGTCGGCACGTTTGGCATTCTCTACCGTCATGCGGGTGAGATTTCCGAGAACGGGAATGAGATCTGGGCAAATGTTGCGCGTGACTTCACGCCGGTGACGGCTTATGCTTATCTCGCATTCAATCTCCTCTGCGCGCCGTGTTTCGCGGCGATCGGCGCGATCAAGAGGGAGATGAACAGCCGCAGGTGGACGATGTTCGCAATTGCTTATCAGTGCGGCTGGGCTTATGTCGTGGCCCTCATGATCAATCAGTTCGGCGCCATCGCAGAAGGCAGGACGAATGCCGCTGGCCTCTTCGCCGCAACGGTGATCGCGGGCCTTGTTGTTTTCCAGCTGCTGCGCCCGTATCGTGAGGTGGACAAGCTCTCCGGCAAGGTTGCGCCGGAATTGTAGGAAGGTGGTTGTATGGCTGCGACTATCATTATTGCATCTCTCGTCGCGCTGGCGGCGGGCCTGGCGGTCCGGTCGATTGTCCGGGATCACAGGCAGGGTGTCGGTGCCTGCGGGTACAAGTGCTCGGAGTGCGCACACCACTGCGCGAGTGATGTGGAGATCCCGGAGAGGTTCAAGCTCAAGAGCTGACCGGGAGGCAACAAAATAACGATGTGTTTAACCCCGGGGATGTTTCCCCGGGGTTTTTCGCGTTGTGATCTTCCCCCAAGGGTACCTTTCGGGCGCACGGTTTCCCGGCTCAGGTGATCTTCGTGTGGATGAATGACGTTGGAGGCTTTGCTAATAGCGACGATATGTATTCGCTATCTCGAGTGAGGCCGTGCCGTCATTAATCCACGCTCGATCAAATCGCCAGGAAATCGCGCATCCCGAAATCCCTCGGGGGATTTTTGCGTTGTGATTTTCTCTGTATTCATCAGTTCAATGATGGCAACGGGAGGATGAGCAGGCTTCTCACTTTGCTCATGCTGTATCAGTCCGGCTACTATATCGGCAAGTATATCAGCATTGAAAAGCAGATTGAAAAAACGAAAGACAGATATTACGATGCTCTTGAAGAGGCCGATGCCGGATGGTATGAGAAAGAGATGATCCAACGCCGTTCATCCGGTATATGTCGCCAAAGAAGGTGCAGGCAAGAATACATTCTATTACCGAAGGGGAAGGCAGGAACGCACTATGATCAGAAAATTTGTCATTGGATCGCCCATTGATACGGAAGCTGTCATCCGCGAGTTTCCAGTAGAGGCAGGTGAGGTTCCCGGTTGGGAACGAAATGAGGCAGAGAAGTCACTCTCCTATTCCATGGCTCCGGACGATATCGTCTATGGTCTTGGCGAGACGGTGCGTGGGATGAACAAGCGTGGCTGGATTTATGAGGCGGACGCACAGGATGATCCCAATCATACGGAGGGACGACACAGTCTCTACGCCGCGCACAATTTTCTCCTGATCTACGGGAAGGCAAGGAGTTTCGGGATCTTTTTCGATAATCCGGGAATGATGACCTTCGATATCGGTTATACGGATCATGATATTCTGAAGGTGACGTTCCGGGATTTCGATGCGGCAATCTATTTGATCGAGGCCGCGTCCTTAAAAGAGATTGTCCATGAGTTCCGCGGCATCATCGGCCGCTCCTATATTCCGCCGAAGTGGGCATTTGGTGTCGGGCAGAGCCGCTGGAGCTATATGGATGAAGACGAGGTGCGGGAGGTTGTGCGGAATTACCGCGGCAATGGCATGCCGCTTGATGCGGTCTATCTGGATATCGACTACATGGATGCCTACAAGGATTTCACGGTCAATGAGAAGACTTTTCCGGATTTTTCTGCCTTCGTGCAGGAAATGAAGGAGCAGGGAATCCATCTTGTTCCGATCATCGACGCGGGCGTGAAAATAGAAAAAGGCTACCGTGTCTATGAAGAAGGCACAGCCAGAGGATATTTCGTCAGGAAGGCAGATGGACAGAATCTTGTCGCCGCGGTGTGGCCCGGGAAGGTTCATTTCCCGGATGTACTGAATGAAGAGGCCAGGAAGTGGTTCGGAGATCAGTACAAAGTGCTCCTGGATGCGGGAATTGACGGCTTCTGGAACGACATGAATGAGCCTGCTGTTTTCTATACGGAGGATCATTTAAAAGAGGTCTTTGAGAAAATCAGGGAGTACGAGGGGAAGAATCTCGACATCCGCAGTTTCTTCGAATTCAGGGGGTTGGTCGCGGGGATCAGCAACAATCCGGAAGATTACCGGAGGTTCTATCACGACTATAAGGGAGAAAAGATCCGCCACGACAAGGTGCACAACCTGTTCGGCGACTATATGACGAGAGCCGCGGGTGAGGCGTTTGAGAGGCTCTCCCCCGATAAGAGAATCCTCATGTTCTCCCGGTCTTCTTATATTGGAATGCATCGCTACGGAGGCGTGTGGACGGGAGACAATTCTTCCTGGTGGTCACACATTCTCTTAAATCTTCATCAGCTGCCCGGGCTGAATATGGCAGGCTTCCTTTACAGCGGTGCGGACACCGGCGGTTTCGGCTCCGACGCGACAGAGGACCTTCTCATGCGCTGGCTGGAGCTGTCGATTTTCACTCCTCTTCTGCGCAACCATTCGGCAATGGGCACAAGGCGTCAGGAGTTCTACCGATTCAAGGACAAGAATAGTTTCAGGAATCTTCTAAGGCTGCGTTATGCCCTGATCCCGTATCTTTACAGTGAGTTCATGAAGGCGGCGCTGAACGATGGGATGCTGTTCGAGCCGCTGTCCTTCGAATATCCGTCTGATGCCAGAGCTGCCGAGGTTGAGGACCAGCTGCTGGTTGGAGAGAGCATCATGATCGCGCCGGTCTATACGCAGAATGCAGGCGGCAGGTACGTCTATCTTCCGGAAGATATGAAGCTCCTGCGCATGAGAAGTCCCAAGGACTTAGACGCGGAAGAGATGGTGGCAGGAGATCACTATGTTCCCTGCGCATTGAACGAGGTACTGGTGTTCATTCGTCCGGGGCACGTCCTTCCTCTGGGCGAGGATGCAGAGAACGTCGAAAAGATTGACGATGCGAAGATTACCCGCATTCCGTTCCGTACTGATCCGGATGTTTATGAGCTCTATGATGACGATGGGGTGACAAGGCTGTGATATGCCGCATGTTCCCGATGCACTTCACAGCAAAATTTTTATTACTCACTTGGATGAAACGGGGAATCACCTGTATTTTGAGGACGGGGAGGCTGCGTTTCAAACGGTTCAAAGAGAGGGATGGAACCATAAGTTTGCCTGTCTATCGAAAATACAGGAGTTGTAAGTTCTCTTACTTCCAGCATCAGCAGGATGCCGGGCATCTGTTTCGTGACAGCCCTGGAACTGTCTGCTGCAAAGAAGAGCATGACTCAAACTTATACAAGTGTCTTTCGCGAAAGATATTTTGAATCTGAAGAATGAATGTGAAGCTAAAAAGGAGGGATACGAATGTCTATTCTGGCAGGCTTCATGGTGCCGCACCCGCCGATGATCGTTCCCGAGATCGGACACGGCGGGGAGGCGCAGATAGAGGAAACGACAAAAGCATATGAGCAGGTCGCGGAAGAGATCGCCGCATTAAAGCCCGAGACAATCGTCATTACAAGTCCGCATTCGGTCATGTACGCGGATTATTTTCATATCTCCCCCGGAGGCAGGGCCAAAGGGTCGTTTGCGGATTTTCATGCCGGCCGGGTGAAATTTGAAGAAACGTATGATGAGGATCTTGTGAACCAGATCTGTCTGCTCGCGGCAGAACGTCATTTTCCGGCGGGTACACTTGGAGAAAGGGATGCCAGGCTGGATCACGGAACCATGGTGCCGCTGTGGTTTATCCGTCAGAAGTATGATGGCTTTAGGATTGTGAGAATCGGACTGTCCGGGCTTCCCCTGACGGACCATTACGCCTTCGGAATGCTGCTGAAGGAAGCCGCGGAGGCCGCAGGCAGGAGGACAGTCATTGTGGCCAGCGGGGACCTCTCCCATAAGCTGCAGTCCTACGGGCCGTACGGCTTTGCTCCGGAAGGACCGGCATATGACAGCAGGATTATGGATGTCTGCGGCAGGGCGGCGTTCGGCGAACTGCTGTCCTTTGACGAGACATTCTGTGAAAAAGCCGCAGAGTGTGGACACCGCTCATTTGTGATCATGGCCGGCGCATTTGACGGAGTTGCAGTGCAGGCCAAAGCACTGTCCCATCAGGATGTAACCGGCGTCGGTTATGGGATCTGCATTTTTTATCCGGATGGCAAAGATCCCGAACGGCATTTTCTCGAAAAGCATCTGGAACAGCTGGAAGCAAAACTGGCAGCGCAGGCAGAAAAATCGGATTCCTATGTTAAGCTGGCCAGAAAATCTCTGGAAACGTATATCCGGGAAGGGAAAAAGATATCCATTCCGGAAGGTCTGCCGGAGGAGATGGTGAATACCCGTGCCGGAGCCTTTGTATCCATTCATAAGCACGGGAAGCTGCGCGGCTGTATCGGAACGATTGCGCCGACGGCGAAAAATGTGGCGCAGGAGATTATTCGAAATGCGGTCAGTGCGTCAACGCAGGATCCGCGTTTCGATCCGATCACCGAGGACGAACTGAAATGGCTGGAGATCAATGTGGATGTGCTGGGAAAGCCGGAAAAGATATCTTCCATCGGTGAGCTGGATGTGAAGCGGTATGGCGTGATCGTCAGCTGCGGAAGCCACAGAGGTCTCCTGCTTCCGGATCTGGATGGGGTAGATACGCCGGAGCAGCAGGTTTCCATTGCCATGCAAAAGGGCGGTATCCGGAAAAACGAACCCTACACGCTGGAGCGCTTTGAGGTGGTAAGGCACACCTGAATACCCATAGCTACACAAAAATACAGGGCTGAAAAGGAAGGAGATAGAGAATGGCAAGGTGCGATGTCTGCTTCCGGCATTGTGAGATCGCGGAGGGAAAGCTTGGATTTTGCGGCGCAAGAAGCTGTATAAGCGGCAAGGTAGTACAGGCCAATTATGGAAAAATCACATCCTTGGCACTGGATCCGATTGAGAAAAAACCGCTTGCCCGTTTTCATCCCGGAAGCCTTGTTCTTTCAGCCGGCAGCTATGGCTGTAACCTTCGCTGTCCTTTCTGCCAGAACTATGAGATATCCTGGTCGGAAGAAGCGTGGAAGCTTGCAGATAAAACGGATGCCGTATCTCCGGAGGAGCTGACGCAGACGGCGGCTTACTACCGGGAGAAGGGAAATATTGGCGTAGCCTTCACCTACAATGAGCCGCTCGTCGGGTACGAGTATGTCCTGGATACGGCAAGGCTGGTAAAACAGGCCGGGATGGACACCGTCCTGGTGACCAACGGGACGGCATCTCTTTCTGTACTGGAGAAACTGGCACCATATATTGACGCCATGAATATCGACCTGAAAGGCTTTACGGACCGATATTACGAAAAGGTGCTGAAAGGCGACCGGAAGATGGTCATGGATTTTATCGCCAGGGCGGTGCAGATCTGCCATGTGGAGCTGACTACGCTGATTGTTCCCGGGGAGAATGACTCAGAAGAGGAAATGGTCAGCTTAAGCAGCTGGGTGGCAGGCCTCACAAGCGAATCAGGAAAGACAACAGGATACGAAATACCTCTCCATATTTCCAGATTTTTCCCGCGCTTTATGATGCAGGACAGGAAGGCAACGGAGGTGGGACTGATTTATCATCTGGCAGAGGTGGCCCGGAAGAAACTGAAATATGTTTATACCGGGAATTGTTAGAAGAATGTATTCAGGCGACGCGGTATGTTTGACCTGTATGATTTCCGCCCTCTCGCAGGCCATCATATGACGAAGGGTGGGTCTTATAGATGAACCGGCAGAGAGGCAGATACACTGCAGCCGGATACAAGGTGTTACTGACCGGATTCGGAAATGAATAATTTTGCATTGAAATAATGTAAAAAATTTGCTCTTGACATCATACTGGTAAAAATGCAGTAAAAAATCAGAACAGAGTTAAAATATATGTGCATATTGACAGCAACAATGGAGATAATTATAATAATTTCATGCATGAATGATGATGATTTGACTAGTACAAATCAACGTTATGAGGCAAATATTATTCAGATTGTCCAATCGGATTATTATGTCAGGGAGGGTTAGCATGAAAAAGAGAGTGGTTTCTGTGCTGATGGCTTTTGCCATGGCTGCCAGTCTTGCAGCTTGCGGGAGTTCATCAGACGGTGGATCAGCTGTGACACAGGCAGCGGATGATGATGGAACACAGGCGAATGCCATAGCGGCCCAAACAGCAGCGGCTGAAACGGGGGATGAGACGGCAGACGGCATCGCCGGCATCTGGAAGGCAGCAGCGGATGAAGCAGATGATGCCAATCCCGGCGAGAACGACGACAGGGGATTTAAGAAATTTGATCATGTCGTCGAAGTCCACTATGGCTATCAGGTAGATCCCACCGATAAAACTCTTCCTGAGGGTGACAAGGTTGATGACAACCAGTATACGAGATATCTGTTAGATAACTACAACATCAAGGTTATCTGCGACTGGACTGCCGGCAACAACAGCGATTTCCAGCAGAAGGTTTCACTGGCGATTGCTTCCGACTCTCTTCCAGATGCCGTCATTGCTCCCAACCGCAATTATCTGGTTCAGGCAGCGAGAGCCGGGGAACTCGCCGATCTGGGCCAGGTCTTCAATGACTATGCTTCGAAGCAGGTCAAAGAGATCGTGGAGACTACCGGAGATCGGGCTTTCAACAACGGTACCGTAGATGGAACATTCGTAGCGCTTCCCAATATCACCGTTGATACCGATGGTGTCTATGTCTACTTCATCCGTCAGGACTGGCTGGATAAGCTCGGCTTGGAGGCTCCCAAGACAGTTGATGAACTCGAAGAGGTTGCGAAGAAGTTCATGGACGAGGGACTCTCTCCTGACTACGCCATCGCAGGAATCGACAGCGGCGGAAGAACGTATTCAAATTTCCTGAACAGCTCCAACAACGGGTACGGCTATGACGCTGTTTATCAGGCATTCAATGCAACTCCCGGTTATTTCCTTCGCGATGATTCCGGTAAGCTGTACTGGGGCACTACAACCGATGAGACGAAGGCAGCTCTGACAGAACTTCACGACTGGTATGAAGAGGGTCTGATCAATCCGGAAATCGGCGTTACCACCAATGGCGACAATGCCAACAATGTCAAGAACGGTACCTGCGGTATTTTCATGGGACCGTGGTGGTCTCTGGGTTACGGCAATCCTGACTCCTTCAAGAATGATAACAATGCCGACTGGCAGGCGTATCCGTTGTATACCAATGACGGCGAGTGGAATATCCACATGAAGGATATCGGCACCACGTATACCATGGTCAACGCCAATGCCTCCGACGAGGTGAAGCAGGCCATTGTCATCATGAACAACGTGCTGGTACGTGATGAATCCATCTTCGATACCTCAGTGGCAATCGCCTGGTATCCTCTCCGCAACACCATGGCTGCAGCGGATGAGTGCGAATATGAGTACAATGCGCTGATGGATATCCTCAATGGCAAGGCAAAGGTTGAGGATTATCAGATCGGCGGTGCGAAGTTCAACGGCCTGTACAAGAATCTCGCCAATGATGCCGCAACACTCTACGATGTCTTCCCGGAAGGCTATGACACCTCCAAGGGCATTCATGTTCAGGATATGGATGTCAACACCAATAACGGTCAGTTCAACCGGTTTATCGCAATCCTTGACGGCGACCGGCCATATGCAACGATCACGCCGGATCATAAGATCTACTCCGAGCTGTATTACACGATTGACGGCATGGATACCTTCTGGACAACGGTTTCCGATCTGGAGGATTCGGAAATTCTGAAGTTCATCACCGGTGCCAGAAGCTTGGATGAATGGGATCAATTCTGCAATGACTGGCATGTACAGGGCGGCGATCAGATCCTCCAGTTAGTGGATGACTTTCTCGCACAGTAAACGACTCATATAGAATCCAACGTTGGGCATCCCGGCAAAGTATGCCGAGATGCCTTCTGTTTTCTCTGCGACTGTACCAAAATCAGAAAGGAGACAATACCGTGGCAGAAGAAAAAATAACTGTTCAGAAAAGACGCAGGAAGAAAATGAACAGTTCTTCCATTGCTTACTGGATCATGGTACTGCCGGGGTATGTATGGCTGTTCCTCTTCTCTATCGTCCCAATGGCGGGCATCATCATGGCTTTTGAGGACTATAGTCCCAAGAAGGGCTGGTTCCACTCCGAGCTGGTCGGGATGAAATGGTTTGAGTACCTTCTGGTGATCCCTGACGCGAAGAGAGCGCTCGTGAACACGCTGATCATCGCTGTTTCCAAGGTAGTACTCAATATCGTAGTCCCGCTGATCTTCGCTCTCCTTCTGAATGAGGTCAGGAACATGATCTTCAAGAAGGGCGTGCAGACGATTGTCTATCTGCCTCACTTCATCTCCTGGGTTATTCTGGCTAACATTATCACCAACATGCTTGGCGCAAATGGAATTCTGAATCACATCCTGAAGCTTATTGGTCACGAACAGGTACTCCTCATGACTCTGCCGCAGTATTTCCGTCAGCTGCTGATCGGCACCGATGTATGGAAGGAATTCGGCTACAACGCCGTCATCTATCTGGCAGCGCTGACCGGCATCAGTCCCAATCTGTATGAGGCTGCTGCCATTGATGGCGCATCCAAGTGGCAGAGAGTCTGGCATGTTACCCTTCCCGGACTGATTCCTACCATTGTGCTGCTGACGACGCTGGCAATGGGCAATGTCCTGAATGCAGGCTTCGACCAGGTCTTCAATATGTACAATCAGCTCGTCATGGAAACCGGTGACATTATTGACACCTACGTTTACCGTGTCGGCATTACCAACATGCAGTTCTCACTGGCTACGGCAGCAGGTCTGTTCAAGTCGGTTGTCAGCTTTGTGCTGGTGGTCACCTCCTATGTGATGGCCAATAAGTTTGCGGATTATAACATTTTCTGAGGGAGGAGGAGAAACAAATGATCGAGGGAAAAACGCCCGGCGCGAAAGTTTTCAAAGGGATCAATTATATCATTCTGTCTGTCCTGGCCTTCAGTTGCCTGTATCCTCTGTGGTATACCTTCTGCGTTTCCATTTCATCCAAGGCAGCGGCCGAGGGAGGCCTTGTCACCTTCTATCCGATCGGGCCCAATGTGCAGGCATACAAGCTGATCATGGAGGACCTGACATTCTGGAACTCCTTCCGGATTTCCGTGGAGCGAGTGATCCTGGGCACAATATGGAGTATGTTAGCCATGATCATGATGGCATACCCTCTCTCCAAAACAACACGCGTCTGGAAACCAAGAGGGGTGCTCATGTGGATCCTTGTCTTCTGTATGCTGTTCAATGGCGGTACGATTCCGTGGTTCATTACCGTTAAGAACTACGGTCTGATTGATACCATGGCAGCACTCGTCTTTGCGGGATCGGTTCCCGTGTTCAATGTCCTGCTGATCATGAACTTCTTCCGGAATCTCCCGCAGGATCTGGAAGACGCGGCAAGAGTAGACGGTGCCGGACCGTGGAGAATCCTGTGGCAGATCGTTGTTCCCTGTTCCAAACCGATTATTGCCACGATCATTCTGTTCGTATCTGTCGGCTATTGGAATGAGTATTTCCAGGGACTGGTTCTGATGAACAAGGCGGAGAATTACCCGCTGCAGACCTATATTCGACAGATCAGCGTGCAGATCCCGGTTGGCGTCACACTGACGGCGGAACAGTACGCGCAGCTGGCACAGAATTCCAACAAGTCGCTGGAAGCGGCAAAGGTATTCATTTCCATGGTGCCCATGTTGATCGTTTACCCGTTCCTTCAGAAGTATTTTGTTACCGGTATCACAGTAGGCGCGGTCAAGGAATAAGACATTGGGACTGTCGGGAAACCGGCAGTCTTTTTTAGGAGGGAGCCGCTATGGCATTGAGTGAGTGTAAGGCTGTAGACAGCCTTATCAGACGTGTTCAGGACACAATGGCAGCAGAAGGTGTTCCCGGAGGTGACTTCTTCGAGAAGGCGTTCCGTGACACACTGGATCGCACGATCAAGGCAGAACCGGATGGAACGACATTCATTATCACGGGAGATATTCCTGCGATGTGGCTTCGGGATTCCACCTGCCAGATGAGGCCGTATCTGACTATCGCAAAGGAAGCCCCGGAAATCGCCGCTGCCATTGAAGGGCTGATCCGGCGGCAGATCCAGTGCGTTCTCATTGATCCATACGCGAATGCGTTCAACGAGACTGCGAACGGGAACTGCTGGGCGCATGACAAGACGGATATGAAGCCGGAACTGTGGGAGAGAAAATATGAGATCGACTCTCTCTGCTATGCGATGCAGTTGCCTTATCTTTACTGGAAAAATACAGGCAGGACCGCTCAGTTTACGAAAGAATTCATGCAGGCAGCGAAGACTGTTGTTCAGGTATTCCGCACGGAGCAGGATCACGAAAATCTCTCACCATATCGATTCGAACGTGGCAATACCTTCTTCACAGACAACCTATCCCGCGAGGGTAAAGGTGCGCTGGTCAGGAGCAATATTGGCCTCATCTGGTCGGGATTCCGCCCCAGTGATGATGCCTGTGTTTACGGCTATCTTATTCCGGCGAATATGTTCGCGTCTGTGATCCTCGGGTATCTGGCTGAGATTGCCGAAGAGATTTATCACGATGAGGCTTTCTCCAGAGAATGTGCGGACTTCTCTATGGAGGTGAGAACTGCCGTAGAGAAGTATGGATCCCTGACGAATTATTACCTGAAAAAGGATTACTACGCCTATGAGGTGGATGGATTTGGTCAGTATCTGATCATGGATGACGCCAACCTGCCAAGTCTTCTCTCCATGCCGTACTACGGATATTGTGATCAGGATGATCCGAAGTATCAGGAGACGAAAAAGCTCATTCTCTCGGATGCCAATCCTTACTATTATGAGGGGCAATACCTGAGAGGAATCGGCAGTATACATACACCGGCCAGATATGTGTGGCATCTGGCGGTTGCCATGCAGGGACTGGTTGCTGATACAAGGGAAGAAAAGGCGGAGAAAATCCGCATGATCATGGATACGGATGGCGGCACGAAGTGTGTCCATGAAGGAGTTCTCGTAGATGACCCCACTCGTTATACCAGGGAATGGTTCTCCTGGGGCAACGCAATCTTCTGCGAACTGTGCATGGATTACTGTGGTATCCGTGTCAGAATGAATTAATGAGAGGTAAATTTCCTATGCCAAGAGAGATCAGGGTAGATGAGAATGGAATCCATGTGGTTTTCGAGGTGGAGGATGATGGCGGATTCAAGCTCCTTCATTTCTCCGCCGTGGAAATGGACAGGAAGGATATCGTGGAGCGGTGTCTGACACCCGGCTTTAGTTTCATTGAGATCAATGTGGATGGTTATGACCGGCCTTATGAGCGCCATGGCAACAAGTACATCGTCACTGTTCCCGGTTACCGCATGAAATATGTCTCCATGGATGATGCAAGGAATGATACTGGCCGCCTACTCACGATCGTCACGCAGGATGAGGAGACCGGACTTGTTGTCACCAGTACCTGGCAGTTCTATGACGGACTGCCGATCGTACGGATGCAGCATACCGCGGAAAATAAGAGCGCAGAAACCAGGACGGTGAACTACATCTCCACCTTCAATCTCACCGGGATTGAGAAGGAAGGGCTCACGCCGCAGGATGAGAAGCTCCGTATCCTCATCCCCCGTAACGGCTGGCAGCACGAACTGAATTGGAAGGAATATTCCCTGAGGGATCTGGGGATGGATCTCGTCCAGCCGAAGGAGGAGCAGAGAAGCTCCAACTATCTCCATGTGAGCAATACCGGCAACTGGTCTGCAAAGGAATTTCTGCCCATGGGGTATCTGGAGAATACGGAGGCAGGAACATCTCTCTATTGGCAGATCGAGCAGAATGGATCCTGGGAATGGGAAATCGGGGACCAGGATGGGCACCTCTATCTCTCACTCGGCGGCCCGAATGAGCTGTATTCTCACTGGTTCGTTGACTTGCAGCCGGGGCAGAGTTTTACCACGGTGCCTGCGGCAGTGGGCGTTTCGCTTGGCGGCTTTGACGGGTCTATGGCAGCTCTTACCAGGTATCGCCGGAAAATACGCAGGCCAAACGAAGATAATGAGAAACTCCGGGTCATCTTCAACGATTATATGAACTGCCTGTTCGCGGAGCCAACGACGGAGAAAGAGATCCCACTCATTGATGAGGCGGCAAGGGCAGGTGCGGAATATTACTGTATTGATGCCGGATGGTATGCAGATGGCTGGTGGTGGGACAGCGTCGGAGAATGGAAGGAGTCGAAAGAGCGGTTCCCGAACGGTCTTCGTGAAGTCACGGACTATATCCGCAGCAAAGGCATGATTCCCGGATTGTGGCTGGAACTGGAGGTCATGGGAATTCACTGCCAGAAGGCAGCCGAGGTTCCGGATGACTGGTTCTTCGTGCGGCATGGGAAGAGGGTCTTTGATCGTTCCAGATACCAGCTGGATTATCGCAATCCGGATGTGAGGCAATATGCGACGGATACCATCGACAGACTGATCCGCGACTATGGGATCGGCTATATCAAGATGGACTACAACATTGAGCCGGGGATAGGTACAGAACTTGCCGCCGACAGTGTTGGGGAAGGACTGTTGGAACATGAGAGAGCGTATCTTGCCTGGCTGGAAGGAATATTCCGGAAGTATCCGGATCTTGTTATCGAGAACTGTTCCAGCGGCGGACTGCGTATGGATTACGCGATGCTCTCCCGCTACAGCATCCAGTCGACGTCCGATGAGACAGACTACAAACTCTATGCGACGATTGCCGCGAATTCTCCTTCCGCGCTGACACCGGAGCAGAGCGCCATCTGGTCCTATCCGCTGCCGGAAGGCGACCGCGAAGAAGTGGTATTCAATATGATCAACGCCATGCTCCTTCGCATCCATCAGTCAGGACATCTGGATCAATTGTCCGAGGAGCGCAAAGCCTTGGTAAAGGAGGGGCTGGACGTCTACAAAAGCTATCGTGAGGAAATCCGAGATGCCGTTCCATTCTGGCCTCTTGGGCTCTCACAGTTTGAGGATGAGTGGGTGAGTCTTGGTCTGCTGTGTGAGAAGAAAATCTATCTGGCTGTCTGGAGAAGAGAAGGCAGCAGTTCTACCTGCACACTTCCTGTCGATTATGCCGGAGAAGATGTCCGTGTAAGATGCATCTATCCTTCCTATGACGAAAGTGCTTACTCCTGGAGCCCGGAGATGGGACAGCTAACCGTATGCTTCAACAGACAGAATATGGCACGGCTGTATGAACTGTCATGGACACAGTAGAATATAGCAAGATGATGCAGCCCGGCGTAACAGCCGGGCTGTTATTGTAGTTAGAGAGTATTCGCATTATCTTCCAAGGATCCTGCCGTATTGCGCTTCCAGACAAGCTTTGCGATAAGGGCTGTTGCTACAGACAGGATTCCGACGATCACTTCGATGAGTAGCAAAGAGGCGCCTATTCCCTGGCACAGCACGGTGACGCCATCTACGAGGAGATGGATCAGAATAGCAAGCGGATAGAGGTAGAGGCATTTCCTGTATTTTGCCGCGAACCAGACAAGTACGGATAGAGCGATGTGTACCGTGATCGCGAAGATGCGCTCGAATCCGCTGAGCAGGAACTCGGACGAAGGGTTGCCGATCAGCTGCTTAACAGCGGTCTCGACCTGAGCCAGCGCATCACCGGACAAGCCGTTGGTCAGCGCTGCGGTATTGCCACTATTGATCATAATCGATATGACGAGATCGTTGATCATCACGATGCCGACGAGTACCATGGCTTCAAACCCGCCATGGCCGGCGCCATACATGAGTGCGTTGACATCCTTGTTCTGACGTCCCCTGAGAACGGTCTTGAATGCGAGGAATCTTCCGGTTTCCTCGAAGAGTCCCGCCATGAAGCCGCCGTAGCAGGCGTACAGCCAGAGATTTCCCCGGATCACATCTCCTGCCGGTGAAGCCAATATGATCTGATAACAGGCCCTCTCAATGACCAGCGCGAACAGTAGCATGACGGCGCAGCCGATGAAGAATGGGAGGATGTCTGCTCTTTTCCGTATCCGGAAATACAGCAACAGAAAGATGGGGAGGCAGAAGGAAATGGCACAGGTAACTGTCATGAAAACGACGGACAGACTGGGAACGGTTCCTGACATAAGATTTCTCCTTTGCTGGATCAGAACAATCAAGTTTTATGAGATAACTTCCATACAAAACTATCATAGCAGATCAATATGCGAAAAAGCCAGACTATGGGTAAAATTAATACTTCGTCAGCTGCTAAATAGACATATCCAGTGATAACTCGGAGGACAGTTATGTCGAGCCGAATCATTGATGCATGTCTGGGCTGGAGATTCCTGTTGAGGGCCTTCGACATACAGGTAGGGATCATCAATTTATGTCGAAGGTCTTCGACAATATATGTAGGGACGAGCACTTTATGTCGAAGAAATTCGACAAAATCTAAACAAATATAATATGTGTCGAAGATAATCGACAATAAATGCGAAAAGGAGTCTGATGTCGAATACTTTCGACATAAAACGCAGAAATATATAAAAATTGTCGAAAAGCTTCGACAAAAATTGAAGAATACCGCAGCCATGTCGAAACCATTCGACATATATAGCCGAATCAGTGAGGCCTGTCGAAAAGAGCGGCAAGGTATTCAGTACCAGCCATCGTCATCGCCGAAGTGATCCGGGCGGTCGTAATGGTAGTCGATGTAGTCGTCATCCCTGCGGCGGGTGCGGCTGCGGGTTCTCTTGTGGGAGCTCCTCTTCGCCTCCCTGCGGCGTTGATGCAATTTGTGCCTTCGGGAATTCCGGGAAGTTCTCGCGATTGCCGCGATCAGTTTGATCATCACGATAACCAGTGCCAGGGCGGCGACCGTAAGGATGATCGAAATGATATTGAGGTAAATTGTGCCGTTGAAGCCCTGTTTGTAGTAGAGGCCTTTTGCGCGATCGGCGAACGCGGTGAGTTTCTGCCGGTAAGCCATCAGTCGTCCGGAGGCGTTTTGATCTTCTGTGACTTCATCGGAGGCGGCCTGAT
The DNA here is from genome assembly GCA_900107575.1 of Lachnospiraceae bacterium NK3A20. Lineage (GTDB taxonomy): Bacteria > Bacillota > Clostridia > Lachnospirales > Lachnospiraceae > CAG-791. The sequence goes on from FNQX01000012.1 coordinate 67,234, forward strand.
CTTCTGCAACTGCAAGCGAGGTATCTGTGGCAACATTTGAAGATATATCATTTGCAGGCATGCCACTGTTGGCAGCCGGCGTTTCGGTTGTGTTGCCGCTCTCCTGCCCCTCACTGCCGACATCAGGTTTTGTATCCGTACCCGTAGCGTTGTCAGCGTCAGAACTGCTATTCATCACAAGCTGCGCGGTGCCGACGACCACATTGTCTTGCGCGTCGGCCGGGGCGTCATTCATGGTGTAGGTGATGACGTTGCCATCGCTGATGCTGGATGCGAGGTCCTCGAAGGTCATGGTGGAGGGGACGTCCACGTAGCTCGCCGGTGTAATGGAGAAAGCAGGCTTGCTGTTTCCCAGGATGTCGGCACCGGAGGAGAGGAAGCCCGCGGAGCTTACGGTGTATTTCTTGTCGTTATTTGCGACATTTGTGCGCGTGAAATTCTGGAAGCCGTAGTCGAACAGCGAGATGGTGTCCTCGAACTGTTTCGGGAAGTCTTCCTTCATGACGACGCAGACGAGGCGCATGCCGTTCTGTTCGCAGCCGGTCACGAGGGTTTCCTTGGACTGGCTGGTGTAGCCGGTTTTGCCGCCGAGGACGCCGTCATAGTGGTAATCGCCGTTGATGAGGCCGTGTTTATTGACGATCCAGAAGTCGTCGGGCTGTGTCTCCTTCGCCACGAAATGATAGGTGGGCGTGCAGCCGATGTTGACGAGTGTCTCATTCCGGAAGAAGGCTTTGCCGATGAGGCTAAGATCGTGCGCGCTGGTGTAGTGATCCTCCTCGAAGAGGCCGTTCGCGTTGGCGAAGTGGGAATCCGTACAGCCAAGCTCCGCGGCGCGCGCGTTCATCATGTCCGCAAAAGCTGCGATGGAGCCTGCTGTTTTCTCAGCGATGGCGTTGGCGCACTCGTTGGCGGAACCGACCAGGATGCCGTAGAGGCACTCTTCCACTGTGATCGTCTGGCCGGCGTCCATACCGACGTTGGAGCCGTCTGCGGGCACGGAATGCACGGCGTTCTCGGAGAAGGTGACGGTATCGTTGAGGTCGAGGTTCTCCGCCGCGATAAGGCAGGTCAACAGCTTCGTCGTGCTCGCGGGGTACATTCTCTCGTGGATGTTCTTGGCGTACAGGACGGTGCCGGTGCCGACGTCCATGAGGATCGCGCTGCCCGCGGAAACAACAGGCCCCGCAGGCCAGTTCGTGATCTCGTTGGACTGTACCGGCTGCTGCGTTCTGGCTGCTTCGTCGGCGGCATCATACGGGTGGCCGTCGCCGGTCAGCGCTTCCGCTCTCGCTGCAATGGGGTGTGCCGCGAGCATCAGCGGGAGCAATACGGACGCAACAAGAAAAAGAGCGCTGCCTTTCTTGGCAGCGCTCCTGCATGTCATACGAATGACGTTGTTGCAAGAATTGTTATTTCGCAATTGCCTCAAGTTTCTCCTGAAGGACTTCCTTAGAGATCAGGCCGACACTTGTCTCAACCGGCTCACCGTTTCTGAAGAAGATCAGTGTCGGGATGGACATGACATTGTACTTCTCCGCGATGTCGGAAGAATCGTCTACGTTGAGCTTGCCGATCTTCACCTTGCCGTCAAACAGAGCTTCCATTGCAGCAACGGAAGGGCTCAGCATCTTGCAGGGGCCGCACCAGTCAGCATAGAAATCAACAAGTACAGGCTTATCACTCTTTAAGACTTCCTGTTCAAAATTTTCAGATGTAAATACCATAGTTATCATACTCCTTTCGCGGGAACTTTGCGACTTGTCAGCCGCCATAAAATTATAACACACAGCAATAAGTTCCAGTAGATAGTTCTAATTCGGTTCATTTCCGCGAGCGGTAAATAAATTGCTCACAATCGAATATTACAAAATATTATCAGAATTTGCAAGTGGTATTTTTGGAATGCAGGCAGAAATCTCTTCCGGCGTGCACAGATGCGCGCGGGCGTCTGCTGTTTTCTTCAAGATATACTTGTTGATCTTGTTGCCTTTGGCGGAGAATTTCTCTTCGTACTCGGTCATGACGTTCCCCGCGCCCATCACGGGATCGGCGTGCAGATCGTAGGTGATGGCGTCGATCCGGAAGCTGCTGCCCGGCACCTCTTCCACCGCGAAATCAAAGAGGTCCCGGTTGTCGGTCTTGAACTCGATCTGTCCCTCGTTCTGAAGGATCACGTTATAACGCGCGAGAAACCGATGGGAAGGCAGGCGCCGGCTCGCGGTCCTCTTCTTCGGCCAGGGATCGGAGAAATTGAGGTAGATCCGGTCGATCTCGTGCACGTCGAAATAGGCGCAGATCAGCTCTGCGTCGCCGCGGATGAAGCGAACGTTCGGCAGCTGCAGCTCTTCCTGCATTTCCACGCCGCGCAGGAGGACGCTCGAATATTTCTCAATGCCGATATAGTTGATCCCGGGGTGGAGCTGCGCCATCTGGATGATGAAGCGCCCCTTGCCGGTGCCGATCTCCAGGTGGAGCGGGTGGTCGTTGCCGAATACGGCCCGCCACTGCCCTTTCCGCTCTTCGGGCGCATGCTCTACGTAGCGACTCTCTGCGATGACGCCTCTTGCTCTTGGTATATTCTTCAGTCTCATGGTATCCTTCCCTGCTGCTGCCGCAGGTTCGGCTCGAAGGCAAATGCCTTGAAGGCATATCGCCTTTCCGTTGTTCCAAGTGCCGCCCGCGAACCCGCGAATATGATATACAAAATTACAGCGGTAATTGCAAGAAAGTGTTACACTTTCTGTAATTATAACAGTTCAGAAACTATCGTTTCTGAACTGTTACGCAGGCCGCACATGCAAATTTTGCTGCGCAAAAGTGCGGCCTGCCTGCTACATATCTACTTTGGTACGCCCTCAGCAGCAAGTGCTTCGGGCTGTACTGAACTGATATCTGTAATTTTTAAAGGAGTTACCAGCTTTGTCACAGCATCACAGACAACTGATCCCTGCGGCGATTGCCGTGCTGGCCGTCGCTCTCCTCTGCCTCTGCCTGCGGCCGTGGTATCTTCGCTATGTGGAGAGGGACCGGGCAGAGACGTGCGAGAAGGCGCGCTTTGTTATCGTCGATCATTATAACCACGGCGTGGAGGCCGAGCTCGCTGCGGGTAAACAGCAGACGGACATCGACTATGATGCCATCCTCCTTGGCGTGATCGCGGAGAGGTTCCCGGATGCAAAGGTGCGCGCCATTGACGTTGGCGATGTTTCTGCCGCAGCAGCGGCCGGGATGGCGATTCCTGCGGTGCCGGGGCATACCTACACGGTCACAGGCCTCTGCCGCAGTGGCGGAACCTACACGATCACGATCGACGAGGCGTCACACAAGGCGGACACGTTCTGCGATGGTGGAGTCGAAGACTCCAACTATCACGCCGGCGGCGAAAGCGGTGGATCCTTCGACTCCACCTATGATGCCTCAGACGACAATAGGGCGTTGGGCGAGGAGACGGAGGACGGCGTCTCGGGCAGTGCAGTGCATGTGCACGGTGACTACAACTGGGGCTTCCGGCCATTCGAGTGATGCCTTGCAGAGCCTGCTCTTTTGCACGCCAGGATCCGCAGGGAAGCTGTGCGCGGCCGCGGGCAGGCTGGCACGACCGCGGATTTGCAATCGCAATTAAATTGTGTAAAATATAAATGCGGGGCGCCTGCTGTTTTCGTTGTCGCAGGGCCGTGCAGAAGGAGGAATTCAATATGGAAGAAATGAAAGAACCCAGAAAGCCGATTATGATGTTCTGGGTGATCGCACTCATTGTTCTTCTCATTTTCAATCTAATTGTCGGGCCGATGCTCAGGGAGAGTCAGATCGAGCAGGTCGACTACGGCACATTCATGGACATGACGGACAACAAGGAAATCGGGTCGGTGGAGATCCGGCCGAACAAGATCCTGTTCACGAACAAAGATGAGACGCAGGTTTACGAGACCGGCGTGATGGACGATGACGATCTGGTGCAGCGGCTTCACGCATCCGGCGTGCGGTTCGCATCGCAGATCATTGAGGAACAGAGCCCTGTCGTGACATTTCTCGTGTCGTGGATTCTGCCGATTGTCATTTTCATGCTGATCGGCTATTACATGAGGAAACAGATGATGAAGGCCATGGGCGGCGACGACTCGATGTCGTTCGGCGGCGGTGGTCTCGGAGGACTCGGCGGCTTCGGCAAGAGCAACGCGAAGGTTTACGTGAAGTCTTCGGACGGCATCCGGTTCTCGGACGTTGCGGGCGAGGAAGAGGCCAAGGAGAATCTGCAGGAGATCGTCAATTATCTGCATGACCCTGCACAATATAAGGAGATCGGTGCGCAGATGCCCAAGGGTGTGCTGCTCGTCGGCCCTCCCGGAACCGGCAAAACGATGCTTGCCAAGGCGGTTGCGGGCGAAGCCAATGTGCCGTTCTTCTCCATGAGCGGTTCGGAGTTCGTTGAAATGTTCGTCGGCATGGGCGCATCCAAGGTGAGAGACCTGTTCCGGCAGGCCAAAGAGAAGGCGCCCTGCATTGTTTTCATTGACGAGATTGATGCCATCGGCCAGAAGCGTTCCGGCGGCAATTTCGGCGGGAACGATGAGAGGGAACAGACGCTGAACCAGCTGCTCACTGAGATGGACGGATTCGACAGCAACAACGGCGTTGTCATTCTGGCGGCGACGAACCGTCCGGAATCCCTGGACCCCGCGCTCACAAGACCCGGCCGTTTCGACCGCCGCGTTCCCGTGGAACTCCCGGACCTGAAGGGCCGTGAGGATATCCTCAAGGTACACGCGAAGAAGATCCGCATCGCGGACGATGTGGATTTCAACAAGATCGCACGTATGGCAGCAGGTGCTTCCGGCGCGGAGCTTGCCAACATCATCAACGAGGCTGCGCTGCGTGCGGTGCGCCAGGGCAGGAAATTCGCAAACCAGGCTGACATGGAGGAATCCATTGAGGTCGTGATCGCGGGTTATCAGAAGAAGAACGCCATCCTGACGACGAAGGAGAAGCTGATCGTTTCCTACCACGAGGTGGGACACGCGCTCGTCGCGGCGCTGCAGTCCGGTTCTGCGCCGGTGCAGAAGATCACGATCATTCCGAGGACCAGCGGTGCGCTGGGCTACACGATGCAGGTCGATGACAACGGCAACCACTACCTGTATTCCAGGGATGAACTGCTGACGGAGATCGCAACGCTCTGCGGCGGCCGCGCAGCGGAGGAGGTTGAGTTCGGCTCGATCACGACCGGCGCTTCCAACGATATCGAGAAGGCGACAAGGCTCGCCCGAGACATGATCACGAAATACGGCATGGACGAAGGCTTCGGCATGGTAGCGATGGAAGTCACGCAGAATCAGTATCTCGGCGGCGACTCCTCCCTGACCTGCTCGCCCGAGACGCAGACCAAGATCGACCAGCAGGTATCGGCTCTGATCAAGGAGCAGTATCAGAGGGCGGTTCAGCTCCTGCGCGACAACAAGTCGAAGCTCGATGAGATCGCGAAGTTCCTGTACGAGCGTGAGACCATCACCGGCGAAGAGTTCATGGAGATTCTGACCAGGAAGCCAAGACTCGAGGTGCACGATACGCCGGCCGATATGAGCACGGCGGCAGGTAGCACGGGAGAAAGCGGAGACGCTTCCTTGCAATAGCCCTGCGGCTCGTTTAAGATGGTAACGGATATCGAATCATGGTTTGGGACTGTTATGGCAGCATCATGAAAAATTAGACGGCCGGAACGTTGCCGCAAGGCTAAGTCAGCGCAGCGCGGCTGCGAGCAGAAAGGAAATTCATGAAAGAACATGTAGAGGTGATCGAATTCAGATATGATACGCAGCTGCTGCTGGATAAATACGGCGCGGATGATGACGAGTGTGACGACCTCGTAGATGAGATCCGTGATCACATCATTGATACATTCAATGGAGATTCCCTGATCGTGGCAGGCGATACCGGAGAGGACGATTTCGGCGGTGAGAAGGCAACGATCAAGCTTCACTATCACACCAATGAACCATGGCTGGTGCTCGAGTATTGTCGCTCCCTCGGCGAGATTTATGACATCGTTGTCGAGGATATGCAGAGACAGACCGACGGCCTGCATGGCTGATCCATCACAGGTACAGATAATGAACTCCGCAGACGGAATGAAACGTTTGATAAACGCATTCCGGCCTGCGGAGTTTTTGCATTCATTCCGCAATTATGTGTCACAAGAAAGCAATGTGTTAGAAGCAGCGCTTGTATCGGCAGTGCTATGCTGATATCAGGCAGAAAGGACGATTCTATGAAACGGAAGACTTTGGCGACATTGATCCTATCATCTCTATTGGCGGCAACGCTATCAGGCTGTGCGTCCGCGGCGCCGGCACAGAACACCGACGCGGCAGCAGGAGCAACGGAGGCTGATAAAGTGCAGGATACAAAGGCGGCAGCAGGGTCCACGGAGGCTGGCGCTGCGCAGATAGCCAAGTCCGGCAGCTTCCGCACGGCGAAAGAGGAGGTCGACGCTATTACGGTCGGCTGGAATCTTGGCAATACGCTGGATGCGACGAGCTGGAGCGGTATGGGCAAGGAGGATCTCTCTTCCGAAACGAGCTGGGGGAATCCTGCCATTACGCAGGAAATGATTGACGGCATTAAGGAGGCAGGATTCAATACGGTACGCCTGCCCGTGACCTGGTGCGGGCACATGGATCCCGAAACGCACGAGGTCGACGCCGAATGGATGGCGCGGGTCACAGAAGTGGTGGATTATATCCTGGAGGATGATCTGTACTGCATCGTCAACGTGCACCACGATACCGGTGACAAGGGCTGGATCCGCGCGACGGCTGCGAACTTCGAGGAGAATAAAGATGCGGTAGCACAGCTCTGGCAGCAGATCGCGGAGAATTTCCGCGATTATGACGACCGACTGATGTTCGAGGGCTTCAACGAAATGCTGGATGACAACGCCGAGTGGAGCAATCCGAAACATGAGAGCATTGCCGCGGTGAATGATTACAATCAGCTCTATATCGATACGATCCGCGCAAGCGGCGGCAATAATGCTGAGAGGAACCTGATCTGCAACACGTACGCGGCGGGCTGTGGATCTACCATGCTGAACGGCTTCGTCCTGCCGACGGACAGTGTGGACGGGCACCTCATCGCGGAGATCCACGATTATGCGCCGTATAACTTCGTTGCGCCGGAGCACCCGGAGACCACGACCTGGACGGAGGCAGAGGTGAGAAGCGGCATTCTCTCTGCGCATACGACGTTCGCATCCAGAGCGGTTCCCTGCATCATCGGAGAGTTCGGCTGTGCGCCGAAGGGAGACGGAGAGGAGCGCTATGCCTGGGCGGATTATTTCTGCCAAACCGCTGCGGACAAGAAGATGCCGCTTATATGGTGGGATAACGGCAACGCGAAGGAATACGGCATCTATGACCGCAAGGGGAACGCGATCGCCGATCAGCGCATGATGGACATTCTGCTGCAGTACGCGCAGTGAGAAGCACCGCCGCAGGCTGCACTGAACAGATATCTTATACATAAAGGAGCATGACAATGGGGAGTCAATGGAAGGCGGGTCTTGTCGCGGCGGCACTGACGCTGTGTGTCGCACTGGGGCAGAGCGCCGGAATGGGGAACGTTACGATGAAGGTACAGGCAGCGGAGCAGGCAGAATTTGGCTCGTATGAGAAGCTGGACGAGGTGTTCGGGGATGATTTCAAGGTAGGCGTCGCGGTGCAGGCGATTGACCACTGGAACGATCCGACCGCGGAGATCGGTAACCCCGATAAGGAGGAGCTGATCCGGCAGCAGTTCAACAGCATCACGTTCGGCAATGAGTTAAAGCCCGCCTACAATTTCGACAAGGACTCGAAGGCATTGTTCACCGTGGACCCGGCGGCAGAGGAGCTTCTCTCCTGGGGCAAGGAGAACGGTATTTCCGTTCGTGGACACTGCCTTGTCTGGCACAGCCAGGTGAACCCGTCTATTTTCGCAAAGGATTTCGTGGCGCTCTCCGGGGGCAGGGAGACTTTCTCTGAGAAGGATGAGCTCGACGAAGACTGCCTTGTCACGAGGGAGGAGCTCCTGGAACGCCTCCGGACGTACATTCGCGGCGCGATGGAATATGTCTACGCAAACGGCTACGGTGACGTGGTCTATGCCTGGGACGTGGTCAACGAGGCAGTGGATGAGAAGGAGGACGACGGCCTTCGCAGGAGCTACTGGTACCGCATCATCGGACCGGATTATCTGTATTACTGTTTCCTCTACGCGAGGGAGGCGGAGATCGAATTCTCCCGGCAGTACGCGGCGGACTACGGGCTCGATCCGGAGGGCGATCTTTCCGCGATCCAACCGAAGCTCTTCTACAACGATTACAACGAGTGGTATGCATCCAGGGCGAAGATCATCGTCCGGTTCCTCACGGAGGATCCGTTCAACGAAGGTCATGCGAAGGTGGAGTCTCCTGTCATCAACAAGGACGGCGACGGCACGATCTACGGAGACGGGCTGGTGGACGGCGTCGGCATGCAGGGGCATCTCGACGACACGCAGAACCTCGACACCTACATGAAGGCGCTGGAAGAGTACGACGCCGCAGTGCATCTCGTCCACATCACCGAGCTTGACGTCGGCAAGACTTCTCACGGAAGCGACGCCGAGTTCAAACAGGCAAAGTTCTTCTACGATTTCTTCACGCGGCTGAAAGAGGAGCGCGCAAAGGGCGTGAATCTTGACTGCGTCACGTTCTGGGGGCTGACGGATGACGCGAGCTGGCGGCATGGCGCGGATCCTTTGCTCTTCTATGGCAATCTTGATAAAAAGCCTGCTTTCGACGCCTGTGTGATGGCGGCGAAGGGCGAGGAGTTCACGCGGGAGCAGACGGGAGCTGTGGCGAGCGCGGATTCCCTGAACTGTGATTTCGAGCCTTATAAGGCGGAAGGCGCTGTGAAGACCTGGACGCCGAAGGATGCCGGCTTCTATTCCAGAGGCAGCGGTCATCAGGCGAATCTCACCCTCATCAACACGGACAATCACACGGAAGGCGCAGCGATTGGTTTCTGTCTGCGCGTGCAGAGAAATGAAGCGGATGCGACGGCGAAGCTCGATCTGTCGGCTTTTGCCGGCAAGACGGTGGAGATTCGTCTCTTTGCGAAAACAGAAGACAAGGCGATCCATGTTGGCTTCGAGAACGGCGGTGAGCCCGCAGAGCTCGTGAATGCGGCATCGACCGGCGACTGGCAGGAGATACACACAGCAGTGAAGATCCCGGCGGACGCGGACGGGTGCAGTCTCTATCTTGAGACCGACGGCAACGCGGACATCCTGATCGACGATGTCAGTGTTCAAAAGGCTGAGGATGATAAGATCGTTGAAGAGTTGAGAGAAGAGAATGAAGGAGGCGCTGCCGGGGCGGAGGAGATCAGTGTAGCCGGCAATTCCGGGAGCAGCGAGTCTGTGAAGACGAGCAGCACAGAATCCAATGCTGCCTCTGGCAGCTACCAGTCAAACAGCACAGGTTCCAGCGCAGCTTCCGGCAACAGTCAGGAGGGGAGCGCGGCAAATAACGACAGTGCTGCGGGGACGACCAGCGGCATCCTTGTCCAGGCAGTCGCGGGTGTCGCCGCGGCGGCAGCCGGCCTCTTCCTCGTGATCGCGGCGCTGAGAAGGCGGAAGAAATAGCTGAAACATATTCATTCACAAAAGACAGTTCCCGGATACAGCCGTGGCAAGACTACACCACTGCGTATCCGGGAGCTGTCTTTTTGTTGTCACTGTGCCCTCATAAGGTGCGGCAGGGCGTCGCAGTATCTGCGGTATTCGGAAGGCGTGCAGTGTTTATGAAGCTGGAAGGTGCGGTTGAAGGCGGAGATGCTGGAGAAGCCGGACTGCATGGCGACCTCGGTGATGGAGAGATCCGCCTGTTCCAGCAGCTCGGAGGCCGCCGTGATCCGGCGCTCGGTCAGGTAGTTGTAGAAGGTCTTGCCGGTGTACTCCTTGAAACACCGTGAGAAGTGGTATTTGGAGAGGCAGCACAGATCGGCGACACTCTCGAGGGAAAGGTTCTCGGCGTAGTGCTGGTTGATGTACTCGAGGCACTGGTTGAACATGCGAAAATACTGGTTGCGCTTGTCCGGCCGGGAGTCCGCGAACATGGAGACCTTGCCCAGCTGGAACTTGGCGATGGTGACGTACAGCTGCAGAAGGCAGGAATAGATGGAGAATTCCCGGAACTCGTCGCAGTCGAAATAGTAGTTCGCCATCCGGATCAGCAGATCGTGCAGCTCCGGGTAGATCAGCATGTAGTTCTCCGGCGTGATGTAGAGGCAGTTTCCCATGAGAGAGCGGATGCTGGAATAGCCGCTGATGTTGGTGAGAAGCCTCGAATTGAACATGAAAATGAACCGGCAGCCGTCGGGCGGCGCGATGATCTCGTGCATCTCGCCGGACGGAATGAGGAGGAATTCGCCCGGCAGCAGATGGTAGCGCTGCAGCGTATTCGTCATCACGACGTCATAGGAATTCTCAAGCGGCAGGATGATCTCAATGGCGTTGTGCCAGTGCGGCGCGAAGTTTGCCGGCAGGTCGTTATACCAGATGCGGATGTCGCTGCCGGAGGGGAAGATGTCTTCCTCTTTGCCCTGCCGGATCTTGTATCCGCCGTAATCCTCATTCGGTTTGTAATATTCCTGTCTGGTACGCATCGTATCCTCCCTGTCATCTGACCTTTGCAAAAACAGCAGATAGCAACGAAATCTTGCGGTAATTTTTCTATATGATATCCGGTTTGGCGGCAGGATTCAAATCATTTCACAATGCTTTCCCGCGCCTGTCATATTTTCACCCATCATAATACGCATGAAAACAGGTATTTTTGAAACGTTGTTAGTGAATATGCACAAAAATATTACAAAAATTTTACGTGTCACTCGCAACATCTTAGAGAGAAGCCGCAATATTTGGGAAGCCGAAAGGGCAGGGACTGTCTCAAAATATAAGAGTAAACGTTTAATATCACTTCTCTTCGGGGGCTGGTATGAAAAAAACTGCCAGAACAATTGGCATAACCTTGATCATCATCCTGGCGATTGTCGCTGCCTGTATGCTTCTCTCCATGCGCGGCGTCTCGGATTTCCATGAGAAATATGAAGGCGTCGACCTCTCCCGGGAAGTGGTGGGCATGGAGCGCGGCGGCACGTACGAGGATTATCTGCGCGCGCACGAAGAAGGCAGAGAAGCGGGGGAAGAGATCGAAATCGACCTGTCCTCCTACGAGAATGAGGGCGAAGGCAAGGCCGGGATGCAGAACGGCGTGAACGGAAGAGACGACGTGCTCTTCACCGACGTCGACTCCAGGGTCAGCTTCCATGTGAATGTGCCGGATGCGGGATTCTACTGCATGAAGGCGAGCTATCTGCTCCCCAAATCCCGCGGCGTTGCGGCGGAGAGAGAAGTCAGGATCAACGGTGAGCTCCCCTTCGAGGATGCGAGGGATATCGCCTTCACGAGAATCTGGACCGACAACGGAGAGAAGCGTGTCGACAACCAGGGCAACGAAATCCGCCCGATGCAGATGGAGGTTTACGACTGGCAGGATGGCTATTTCCACGACGATATGGGCTATGTTGTGAAGCCGTACCAGTTCTGGCTGGAGAAGGGGGAGAACACCATCTCCCTCTACGCAGAGAACGAGCCGATGATCTTCTCCTCCCTGTCGCTCACACCGATGCCGGAGGACATCACCTACGCGCAGTACGCCAAAGACAACGCAGCGAAAGAGGCGGCCGGGGACGCTGCGGCGGATTACGATGAGATCATTCAGGGCGAGGATTCGAGCCTTCGTTCCGAGTCATCCCTCTATGCGAAATACGACCGGTCTTCCCCGACCACGGAGCCTTCCAGTGTGACGACCACGGTTCTCAACTACTCCGGCGGTGACACCTGGAGCAGCAACGGGCAGTGGATCGAGTGGGATTTCGAGGTGCCGGAGGACGGCTTCTACCATATCAGCATCAAGGGCAGACAGAATTATTCGAGAGGCAGCGTCTCCTCGAGAAAGGTGCTGATCGACGGAAAGGTTCCGTTCGCGGAGATGGAGCAGATCTCCTTCCCTTACAGCAACGACTGGAACAGCATGCTGCTCTCGGATGAGAACGGAAAGCCGTATGAATTCTACCTGACCAGGGGCGGACACACGATCCGGCTGGAAGCAACGCTCGGCGGCATCGGACCGATCCTTGAGGAGCTGCAGAGCTCCACTTACCGTCTGAATGAGATTTACCGAAGGATCCTGGTCTACACCGGTGCGACGCCGGATCAGTACCGCGACTACCACATCGACAAGACCTATCCCGAGATCATGGATGCCATGGAGCTGGAGTCGAAGCGGCTCTACCACATCGTAGATGAGACGGTCGCCTACTCCGGACAGAAGGCGGACAACATCGCGACCGCACAGACGGTGGCGCAGCAGCTCGAGCGCTTCTGTGAGAAACCGAACCGGATTACGACCGAGTTCACGACATTCAAGGACAACATCACGGCGCTCGGCACGGCCTCTCTCAACATGAGTGAGACGAAACTCGACGTCGACTACATTGAGATCTGCGGCACGAACGTTACGGCGCGCAATGATAAGACCAGCTTTGCGCAAAACGCAGGCCACGAGATCGCTTCCTTTATTGCCAGCTTCTTCGTCGACTACAACAGCGTCGGCGATGTTTATACGGACGCAGACGATGCCGTCAAGGTATGGGTGCTCACCGGCCGCGACCAGGGCACGATATTAAAGTCTCTCGTCGACGACGAGTTCACGCCGGATACCGGAATTCCGGTCAACGTCGAGATCGTCGATCCGGGTGCGCTCTTAAATGCCGTCCTCGCGGGACGCGGACCGAACGTCGTGCTCTCTGTGGGCGCGGACCAGCCTGTCAACTACGCGCTCCGCAAATCCGCCGAAGACCTGACCCAGTTCGACGGCTGGCAGGAGGTGTTCTCTCACTATTCCGAGAGCTCATACGAGCAGTACCGCCTGGACGATCACATCTATGCGATCCCGGAGACGCAGACCTTCAACGTCATGTTTTATCGGAAAGACGTGCTGGCGGAGCTGGGGCTGGAACCGCCGGATACCTGGCAGGAGCTCCTCGAGATGCTCCCGACCATCCAGGGCAACAACCTGACTGTCGGAATCCCCACCGCGGCAGGCAGCAGCGGTGCGACCGCGACGGCAACCTCCGTCATGAGCAACACGCCGGATCTGTCGATGTATTTCGACCTGCTGTTCCAGTACGGCGGCGATATGTACAACGAGAAGGGCACGAAGACGACCGTCAATGACGAGGCCGGAATTGAAGCGTTCAACGACTATGTGCGGTATTTCAACGACTACGGCATTCCCACGGTCTACGACTTCGTATCCAGATTCCGTACCGGTGAAATGCCGATCGGCATCGCGGCGTACTCCACCTACAATACGCTGATGGTCTCCGCGCCGGAGATCAAGGGCCTGTGGGACTTCACGCTGATCCCCGGCACAGAGCAGGCAGACGGCACCATCGACCGCTCCGATTTCATCACGGGCAGCGCCACGATGATGATCACAACACCCGATGAGACGACGAGGAACAACTCCTGGGAGTTTATGAAATGGTGGGCAGAGCCGGATACCCAGGTGCAGTTCGGCCGTGAGATCGAGGCGCTCCTCGGCTCCTCCGCGCGGTACGCAACGGCGAACCGCGACGCGTTCGAACAGCTCTCCTGGAGCCAGAGCGACATCCGGGTCCTGAACGATCAGTGGGATCAGACCAGAGGCATCCGGGAGGTGCCGGGCGGATATTTCACCGGCCGACACATCTCCAACGCGATCCGCAAGTGCATCAACGAGAAGGTGGACGGGCGTGAGACGATCATCGACTACGCGATCAAGATCGACGATGAGATCACCAAGAAACGCAAAGAGTTCGGGATGCCGGTGGAGTAGCAAAGATTTGAGAGGCTGCGTATGAATTTCCTGAAACGATATTGGAACTTCCGAAAAAGGGAGACAGGAATTGCATGGAAGAAGGCGAAAAAGAGGAAGATGTGCTATCTCTTCCTCGCGCCCTATGCCATTCTGTTCGCAATGTTCTACGTGTTCCCGGTGGTGGCGTCGATCGGCTACAGCTTCACGTATTACAACATCCTGGAGCCGCCGAGGTTCATCGGACTGCAGAACTATATCTCGCTCCTCATGGAGGACGATATCTTCCTCATCAGTATCAAGAACACCCTGCTCATCGCCCTCGTTACGGGGCCTTTGGGCTACATCCTCTCTTTCCTCTTCGCGTGGCTCATCAATGAGCTGCCGCGCTGGGTCAGGAGTGTTGCCGTCATCGTGTTCTATGCGCCTTCCATTGCAGGCAACTGCTACGTCATCTTCTCGGTATTCTTCCGGGGTGACGCTTACGGCTACGTCAACGCGGCACTCATGAATCTGGGCATCATTGACGCCCCGATCCTGTGGCTGATCAATCCGGACTACATGCTGCCGATCTGTATGCTGGTCATCCTGTGGATGTCCCTCGGCACAGGTTTCCTCTCCTTCGTCGCAGGTCTCCAGGGCGTCGACCGCTCGCAGTTCGAGGCAGGCTACATGGACGGGATTAAGAACCGCTGGCAGGAGCTGTGGTACATCACCCTCCCCAACATGAAGCCGATGCTCCTCTTCGGAGCGGTCATGAGCATCACGCAGGCCTTCGGCGTCTGCGACGTCACCATGGCGCTGTGCGGCTACCCCAGCACGGATTACGCAGCCAGAACCATCGTAACCCACCTGTTCGACTATGGTTTCTCACGATTTGAAATGGGATATGCCTGCGCGATCGCGACGATCCTGTTCCTCATGATGATCCTGTGCAACGCACTGATCCAGAAGCTCCTTAGGAGAGTAGGAACCTGAGATGAAAAGGACAACCGGAACCAAGACAATCAAAGAGAAGCCCTATCACAAAAAGGCGATCCGGCGCAGGAAGCCGAACCGCTCCATTGCCGGCGATATCGCGCTGTACATCATGCTGCTGCTCGTGGCCTTCATCATGGCCTTTCCCATTATTTATGCAGTCAGCTCCGCGCTGAAGCCGCTCGATGAGCTGTTCAAGTTCCCGCCGACCATCTTCGCGCAGCATCCGACGCTGGACAACTTCTCGGATCTGTTCGTCACGATGGGCAAGAGCTGGGTCACGTTCTCCCGCTATCTGTTCAACACGGTGTTCATCACGGTCGCGGGTACGGCAGGCCACCTTATCATTGCGTCGATGGCAGCCTTTGTTCTCGCGAAGTATGACTTCCCCGGGAACCAGACTTTCTTCAAGCTGGTCACCGTCGCCATGATGTTCACGGGCTATGTTACGCAGATCCCGAACTATCTCATCCTGAACCGGCTGGGCTGGATTGACACCTACTGGGCGATCATCATCCCCGCCTTCGCCTCTCCCATGGGCCTCTTCCTCATGAAACAGTTCATGGAAGGCATTCCGACGTCTCTCATCGAGGCTGCGAAGATCGATGGCGCGAGCGAGTGGATGGTGTTCCACCGGATCGTCATGCCGAACGTCAAGCCCGCGTGGATGACGCTTATCATCTTCTCCGTGCAGGCACTGTGGAATAACAGAGCGGCGACCTACATCTATTCGGAGGAGAAGAAAACGCTCGTTTATGCGCTGCAGCAGATCCAGAGCGGCGGCATTGCGAGAACCGGGCAGGGCGCGGCGGTCCTCGTCGTGGTCATGATCGTTCCGATCGCGATCTTCATCTTCTCGGAGAGTCAGATCCTCGAGACCATGGCGAGCTCCGGCCTCAAGGACTGATGGGAACAACTGCGGCGGTTCCGCACAAAGGATCCGCAGGAGAAGCAACATGAAGCGAAGAACAACAATCGCAAAATTCATACTGGGACTGTCGATGTCGGCGATCCTTGTGGCAGGCGCGTTCGCTGTCAATGTGCAGGCGTCGGAGGACAAGCCCAGCTATACCTACAATTACGACTACTGGGAAGAGGTGCAGGACTGCCCGGATCTCTACTCGGTAGCGAGGGTGTTCACCTCCGGGGATCTGGGACTGGATGAGAGAATGCGCAACCCGCAGGGGATGTACGTGCGCGGCAACCGAATCTATGTCTGTGACACGGGAAACAACCGCATCCTTGTCTTCGAGAGGAAGGGCACGGATGAGCTGATCGTACTGCAGACCATCGACAGCTTCCGGGGAGACGTGGATGTTACGACATTCAACAATCCCACGGATGTCGCGGTCACGGAGAGCGGGGACATCTTCATTGCGGACCAGGGGAACGCGAGGATATTGAAACTCGACCAGGATCTCAACTATCTCATGCAGTTCGACAAGCCCGTGGACAACACGCTGGATCCCAAGACTGCCTTCCAGCCGAGCAAGATCACGGTCGATACCGCGGGGCGTGTCTACTGCATCGCCGCCGGCATCAACAAGGGTCTGATCAAATATGAGAATGACGGCACTTTCTCCGGTTTCGTCGGCGCGACGAGAGTCACCTATGACCTTGCCGACTATATCTGGAAGAAGTTCGCGACGCAGGCACAGCGGGAGAAGATGGTCTCCTTCGTTCCCACGGAGTACGACAACCTCTACATGGACCACGAGGGCTTCATCTACGCCTGTACCGGGCACGTGACGCCTGACGATCTGCGCGCGGAGAAATCCGATGCGATCCGCAAGCTCAACCTCCTCGGCAATGACATTCTTGTCCGTAACGGCAATGTGCCCGTCTACGGTGATCTCTACTGGGGCGCCGGCGGAGGCTACGAGGGGCCTTCTTATTTTCAGGACGTGACAGTCCTGGACAACGACGTCTATGTCTGCCTCGACAAGAACAGGAGCAGGCTCTTTGCCTACGACGATCAGGGACGCATGGTCTTCGCCTTCGGCGGCAACGGCAACATGGACGGGTACTTCCGACAGCCGATGGCAATCGAACACATGGGGCACGATCTTCTGGTGCTGGATGCGCTCGACTGTGCGATCACGGTCTTCGTACCGACCCGGTTCGGGAACGACATCTACAACGCGATTGAGAGTTTCGACAACGGGGACTATGACGCCTCCTACGCTTCCTGGCAGAATGTCATGCAGCAGGACGGCAACTACGACCTCGCCTACATCGGCATCGGCAGGGCGCTGCTGCGCAAGGAACAGTATCGCGAAGCCATGAAGTATTTCGAGCTGAAATACGACGATGACAACTACTCCAAGGCGTACAGGCAGTACCGGAAGATCTGGACCGAGGACCACATCGTGGCGATTGTCCTCGTCATCCTCGCACTCGTACTGATCCCGCTTGGCATCAGCAGAGTGCGGACGCTCAAACGGCAGATCAAAAAATCCGAAGAAGAGCTCATTGAGTTCTCGGGAAAGTAGGACGATATGGCTGAATCTCTGGCGACAACGAAACATAGCGGGAAGGATACGCGGTATCTCTCTTCCCTCAGATTCGCGCTGTACTGCATGACGCACCCCCTGGACGGATTCTGGGATCTGACCCATGAACACCGGGGAACGATCGCGGCGGCGAATACGATCCTGTTCGTCTCGGTCCTCGTGCGGCTGTTGAAGCTGCGTTATACGAGTTTCATTTTCATCAATGTCGACTGGGAAGACACGAACGTGTTCCTCTACATCGCGAGCATTCTCCTGCCACTGTCCATGTGGGTTACCTGCAACTGGATGCTGACGACGCTGTTCGACGGCAAGGGACGGCTTGATCAGGTCTACATGGCGACCTGCTACGCGCTGACGCCGTACCCGGTCATTCAGGCGCCGCTCATGATCCTCTCGAATTTCGTGACGGTGGATGAGGCGGAGTTCTACTCGGCGGTGTCCGTGATCTCCCTTGTCTGGTGCGCGTTTCTTATCATCTCCGCCATGGGGCAGATCCACGAGTTCAGCCTCGGCAAGAACCTCCTGTTCACGGTGGCAACTCTGTTCGGGATGCTGGTCATGACGTTCATCCTGATGCTGTTCTTCAGCATGATATCGCAGGGCGTTGCCTATTTCGTCTCCCTGGTGCGGGAGATCCTGTTCCGGATATAAACAATATGAATAGTCCTGCCGTTGCAGGCTGTTCCAATTATATCGGTGACGTAAATTACAGCAGTTGAGGCCAAGATGAAGACAAAAATGAGTAAGCTTTCGCCCGAACAGCGAAGGATACAGGAAGAGAAAAGGAAAATCGTACGCGGGAGAGTGGGGAAGTTCATTCTCGCCATCGTCGTGGTTGCGCTCATTGCGGGCGGCGCCATTTTCTTCCGGGACTATCAGAATCCCGTGGAGGAGGAAGCCATCATCCCGATCCATGCTTATGCGGGCGGCGAAGATGCCCTCACCATGGAAGACGACGACCTGCTGTTCACCATGGATCCTCTCACCACCCAGTTCGAGGTGAAGGTGAAGAGCAGTGGCAAGGTCTGGCGCTCGAATCCGGAGAACGCAGCGGACGATACGTCGGCGCAGCCGGAAGAGAGGGCGAAGCTCCAGTCGACGCTCCTCATGTCCTATGGCATCACCTCGGGACTTGAGACGACGTTCAGCAGTTACGGCTACAGCGTTGAGAACGGCATCTATGAGATCAGCAAGACGAACGACGGCGGCATCCGCGTCGACTATTCGCTCGGCGACATAGAGAAGGAATACGTCATTCCGCCCGTCATCACGAAAGATCGCTTCGACGCCTTCTGCGACAAGATGGACAAAAAGGGTGCGAACCTCGTACAGCAGTATTACAAAAAATACGACATCAATCACCTGAAGAAAAAAGACAACAAGGAGCAGCTCCTGGCAGATTATCCGATCCTCGCGGATGAGGTGATCTACGTCCTCCGCGACACCACGAAGGAGACGACGAGGAAAACAATGCAGGGCGTCTTCGAGGACGCTGGTTACACCTATGAGGACTATACGAACGACAAGGCACTGAGCTTCGCCGAGAAGACGTCGGACAAGCCCATCTTCAACGCTTCCATGATTTACCGGCTGGACGGCGGAGACCTCACGGTGGAGGTTCCCTTCGACAGCCTCGAGTACAAGGAAGAATACCCCATGTACACCCTGACGGTTCTCCCCTATTTCGGTGCAGGCGGCAAGGACGAGGAAGGCTTCATGGTCGTGCCTGAGGGCGGCGGCTCCCTCATCCGCTGGAACAACGGCAAGACGGCGCAGAGCTCCTACTACACGAATCTCTATGGCTGGGACATGTGTCTTGGCAGGGATGCTGTCGTACATAACACGAGAGCGAACTTCGGTCTCTTCGGTGTGAGCGACGGGAAGGACTCGTTCAACTGCGAGCTGGAGAACGGCTGCGCCTACGCTTCCATCGAGGCGGATGTGAGCGGCAAGAATCACAGTTACAACTTCGTCAACGCCTCCTACAGTATCTGCTCCAGGGAAAAATACGATGTCGGAGACATCGCCAACTCCGACATTTACCAGTACCTCGACACGCTCCCCGAAGGCGAGACGATCTCTCAGAGATACCACTTCGTGGATTCCGGCGACTATGTCGATATGGCAAAGGCGTATGGCAGCTACCTGGATGAGAAATATCCGGAGGCTGTGGCGCCGGAGGAGAAGGGAGTGACGCCCGTCGAGATCGAGCTCGTGGGCGCCATCGACAAGGTGCATCAGATCGCAGGCGTTCCAGTCTCGAGACCCTTAAAGCTCACTTCCTATGAGGAGGCGGGCGAGATCATCCGGGATCTGAAGGAGAGCGGCTTCGGCCCCATGGTCGTGAAATACGAGGGCTGGTGCAACGGCGGCATCCGGCAGGAGATGCTGGGCAGAATCCGCCTCGTGAAGGCGCTCGGCTCCTCCAAAGATTTCCGGAACATGGTACAGACGGCCAAGGACAACGGCGCGAAGCTCTATTTGAATGGCATCACAGACTATGCGCTGCACAGTAATCTGGGCGATGGCTTTTTCTCCTACCGCGATGCGGCGAAGTTCATCAGCAAGGAGCGGGCGGAGCTCTACGAGTACAGTCCTGTCACCTACGCGGAGCGTGAGAGTGAGGACAGCTACTATCTGCTGCATCCCGATCTTCGGGATAAAATGGCAGGCAACCTGAACGACTATGCCGCAAGGTACGGCACCGGCGTCTCATACGAGAACTTAGGGAGCGAGCTCTCCTCTGATTTCTACAGGAAGAAGAGAGTGAGCCGCCAGGCGATGCTGTACCGGCAGAGAGAGGTACTGCAGCAGGCAGTGCAGGATGGAATTCCCGTTATCACCAACCAGGGCAGTGACTACGCGCTGCCGTACTCGAGTCTTGTCACCAACATGGATCTTCGCGGCAACGAGTACACGATCCTTGACGAGTGCATCCCCTTCTATCAGATCGCGGTGCACGGCAGGACGAGCTACACGGGAGAGCCGATCAACCTCTGCGGGGACGCAGAGAACGAGGTGCTCTCCAGCGCGGAATACGGCGCGGGCCTTTCCTTCGCCTTCATGGAAGAGAGCGCGTTCGCCACACAGAAGACGGAGTATCCGGAGTTCTACGGCGCATCCTATCACGACTGGAAGGAGAGAGCGCTGGAGATTTACACAAGGTACAACGAAGAGCTCTCCGGCACCTTCGGACAGGCGATGACAGGCCACCGCAACCTTTCGCCGACCCTCTCCGTCACGGAGTATGAGGACGGCACGAAAGTGTATGTGAACTACGGGTATGAAGAGGCAGACGCGGACGGAGTCAGCGTGCCGGCAAGGGACTATCTCGTGCAGAGGTAAAGAGAAAAGGCATGGCGGTTCTGTGGATGTGGCGATTACAGGACACGTCAACAGGTGGACTTTGGGCCAGGTCGGAGCGTGACCTGGAAGGGGTTGACGCCGTGGGAGAAGAGGTAATATGAAGCGATTCAAATCGAAATACACAGGCCTGCAGAGGCGGAAGGCAAAGGCCGGATATCTGTTCATCCTGCCCTTTATCATCGGCTTCCTCGCCTTCATGGTGAAGCCGTTCTTCCAGTCCCTGTACATGAGCTTCTGCAATGTCGAGCTCACGGCGGGGAGCTTTACGCCGATCTGGCAGGGGCTGACCAACTACATCTACTGTTTCCGTGTGGATCCCGAGTTCAACCGTCTTCTGGTAGAAGAGATATCCCGGATGATGGTCTATTCTGTGGCGATCCTGATATTTTCATTCTTTGTAGCCCTCATCCTCAATCAGGAGTTCAAAGGCAGGGCCCTTGTCCGGGCAATCTTCTTCCTGCCGGTTATCCTCTCCTCCGGCGTCATCATCGGCCTGGATTCCAACAACCAGCTGATGGCGAATCTCGCGAACACGATCGAGAGCTCGACGCAGGGGATCAGCATCACGGACGGGCTGGAGACGATTCTGCGCACCGCGGGCGTCGGCACGAGAGCCTTTGAGACCGTATTCGACCTCATCGACAACATCTATGACGTGGCGGTCGCATCCGGTATCCAGATCATCATCTTCCTGACGGGCCTGCAGACCATCCCATCCGCGATGTACGAGGCGGCCGAGATCGAGGGCTGCACGAAGTGGGAGAGCCTTTGGAAGATCACCTTCCCCATGATCTCCTCCCTCCTTCTCGTCAACTGGATTTACACGGTAATCGACTTCTCCATGCGTTCCGACAACCAGGTCATCGAGAAAATCCAGACTGTCATGATCGATCAGCTGAACTACGGCGCGGCTTCTGCCATGAGCTGGGTGTACTTCGTCCTGATCCTGGCCTTTGTCGGCGTCACATCTCTTATCATCAACAAGGGGGTCTACTACTATGACTGACCGTGAGAAAAAGGCAGGCGTGCGCAAGTCTTTCCTGGAGCGCAACCGTGAGAGCGGCGGCTATCTGTTGAAGAGAAGATCCCGCGACATCGTTGTCAGCATTTGCCGGGCGATCCTGCTGTTCGGCATGTGTTTCCTCATCCTGCAGCCCATCTTCAACAAGATCTCGGTGAGCTTCATGACGGAGGAAGACCTGTACAATCCGGTCGTCATCGCGATTCCGGAGCACTTCACGACAGAGAACTACAAGCTCGCCGCGGAGCTCATGAGCTATTCGAAGGCGCTCGTGAACTCGACTATCATCTCCCTTACGATCGCGGCACTCCAGGTGAGCGTGTGTCTCCTCGTGGGCTACGGCTTTGCGAGATTCCGCTTCCCGTTCAAGAAGTTCTGGTTCGCCTGCATCATCCTGGTCATCCTGATCCCGCCGCAGACAATCGCAAGCTCTTTGCACCTGCACTTTCGCTTCTTCGACTTCTTGGGGCTGGTACGACTCTTCAATCACGGCGAGACCTTAAATCTTCGCGGCGTCGTGCTCCCGTACTATCTCATGAGCGCGGGCTGTATGGGACTCAAGAACGGCCTGTATATTTACATGATCCGGCAGTTCTTCCGCAACATCCCGGAGGACATGGAGGAGGCAGCCTACGTCGACGGCTGCGGCATGATGAAGACCTTCACGAGAATCATGCTCCCGCAGGCGAAACCGGTCATCACGTCCTGTTTCCTCTTCGCCTTTGTATGGCAGTGGACAGACGGCTTCTATTCCAAGATGTTCCTCGGCAACACGAAGCTCGTCTCGACGGGCATTGCGAGGATTGTCGATTCCCTGCAGGCCTACATCCAGAGAATCACAGGCACGCTCACGACGATTTCGGTCGCATACTCCAACTGCATTCTCGCGACGGGCACACTCATGATCATCATGCCGCTCATCATTCTCTACCTCTTCGCGCAGAAACAGTTCGTGGAGAGCATCAGTGCGACAGGGATAAAAATGTAACTATTCATCGAAGAAAATCGAAGATTTTCGAGATAGGTCCTGAATGGTTACGTAAGTTTTATGTTAACTCCCTGGCCGGGGGCACCCGGATAGGCAATTTGCCGCCGGTCAGGATAAGGTAAGATTCCTAAATACATGGAGGGTACAAGTTATGAAACAGAAAATGGTTCGAAGGTTCATCGCGCTCGCCGCTGCGGCAGCCATGACGACAGGCCTTGCAGCCTGCGGCAGTACCGACACGGCGCCGGCAGCAACCGAAGCTGGTGCGGAGGCTAACACTGAAGCTAATGCGGAGGCTGTCACCTCTGCTGCGGCAGATACCGAGGCAGTGACCACAGAGGGAGCAAGCACCGCAGAGACAGAAGAGGCCGAGGAAGGTCCGGAGATTATCACGGACGCTGATGGCAATCCGGTAGATCTCGGCGGCATGGAAGTCACCATTCGTGACTGGTGGAGCGGCGATCCGCAGGAGCCGACCAACGACTATGAGGAAGCGCGCGATGAATGGCGTGAGTGGTGTGAGGAGACCTACAACTTCACGGTGAAACAGACCGCGATCTCCGACTGGGAATCCACCCCTGCCGACTTCGTAGATTATGCAACGACCGGCGGCGATGAGAACTATGTCTTCATCCTCCGCGGCGATCCCGCGATCACATCCGCGATGTCCAGCGGCCTCATGTACGATCTGGCAACATTGGACTGCCTGGATTTCAACGATCCGATGTTCACGGCGAACAAACTGCATGAGCAGTATTCCAAGGGCGATTCCATCTACGCGATGTACGCAGGAATGTCCGAGCCCCGTACCGGCGTCTATTTCAACAAGAGACTCCTGACCGAGGCCGGCATTGATCCCGAGAGCATCTATGATATGCAGGCGAACGATGAGTGGACCTGGGATGCGTTCGCAGATCTCATGGAAAAGGTACAGAGAGATACCGACAACGACGGCAAAATCGATGTATACGGCATGACCCTGAACGAAGGCAACATGACGACGGCAGCTGTATTCTCCAATGGCGGCTCCTACATCGACAAGGATGAGAACGGCAAGTACGTTTACAATCTGGAGAGCCCGGAGACGCTCGAAGCCCTCGAGTGGACGGTAGATATGTTTAATAAATACGATCTTCCGGATCCGGAGGACGCAGAGTGGGATTACTACAAGGAAGCCTTCATCAACGGCATGGCAGCCTTCATGCCCGAGGATGAGTACGCCGGCACCAACGGCAACTTCCTCCAGGATATGCAGGATGAGGTCGGCTTCGTGATGTTCCCCAAGGGACCTAAGGGCAAGCTGATCAACGTCTGGACGAACAACGCGGCAGCCATCCCGGCATGCTACGATGCGGACAAGGCATGGAAGATCGCCTTCGCATGGAAGCTCTGGAATACTGCACCGGAAGGATATGAGGACTATGTAGATCTCTCCGCAGCCCGCAACGGCATCTTCGATGAGAGAGCCATTGACGAGACCATCCCGATGATGATGGATGCGGATCACGGCACCATCGCATTCCACGACATGATCCCGAACCTGAGCCTTGGTTCCGACTTCGTATGGAACATCGCTCCGGGCTCCACTGTTTCCGAGCAGGTTGAGGCCATCCGCGACACCTGGAAGTCTTATGTGGATGAGGCGAATAAATAATTTCTGAACGGCAGTTACAGCAGTAGTTATCTGATGGCGGCAGGTGGTGTTTTCCGGGCATCACCTGCCGTTGTTACATAGATCGAGGTAATACCATGCAGGACATATACTTCCATCTTCCGGGGGTGCGTTACAATTATCCTTTGAATATGCTGTGGATCAGCATGCTGAAACAGTATCCCGAATACTTCCGGGAGGGTGTCAGAATCGCATCCATTTTCGGGGCGTTCCCGTTCTCTTTATGGAACGGCGGCCGCTTCTCTCATCATGATCAGTGCAGCGCCTCCTTCGTGACAGGCGTCATCGGCAACATTAACCGGCAGGGCATTCCTGTGCGTTTCACCTACACGAATCCGCTCCTTACAAGAGAGGACCTGAAGGATCCCTTCTGCAACTTCTGTCTGCAGGCGGGCGACAATGGTCGGAACCAGGTTCTGGTATTTTCCCCTCTTCTGGAGGAGTACATCCGCAAGAACTATCCTTCCTACAAGATCGACAGTTCGACTTGCAAAGAAATCCGCAGCGTCACAGCACTCAACGCTGAAATGAATAAAGATTACCGTTACGTGGTCCTGGACTATAATCTGAACAACCATTTCGATCTTCTGGAACAGGTCGAACACAAGGAGAAACTCGAGGTTCTCGTCAATGCGCTCTGCATACCGAACTGTCCGCGCCGCGGAGACCATTACAGGAATGTCGCGCTCAACGAGAAGATCGTGGCAGAGAACCGGCACCTGCCGAGGGAGCGCCAGAAGCGCATCATCCCCTGGACCTGCGAGTACGGTGACCACAACTGCATCTACACGATTCAGGACTATGAGACCTTCGTCTCGCCCGAGCTTATCTGGGAGAAATATGTCCCCATGGGCATCAACAATTTCAAGATCGAGGGCCGCACCGCGAGCCTGTTCTCGCTCATTGAGACCTACTGCTATTACATGATCCGGCCGGAGTATCAGGGCCTTGCGCGCATCATGCTGCTGAAGAATCTCGAGAACATGAAGGTGATCACGGTGAACCGCCCGCGCCCCGGGAAATTCGAGGGCAAAAGGTAACGGTTCAGATACAATGGCTCTGGACTGTTACGTCATATAGAATTGGAAAGGTCGTATCGACATGTTAAGACTCTCAAGACTACTCTCTGATCACTGCATCCTGCAGATGGGGAAGCCGATCCGCATCACCGGGAGGGATACGCCCGGCAGAGAGGTGACGGTGACACTTCGCATGGCAGAGAAAATGGCAGGCACAGCCGGACACATTGTGGCGGGCAGCGCTGCAGGGCAGACTGGAGCTTTGATAGAAGAGAACTGCTGCGCAGCGCAGGGACCGCGGGATTCACAGGAGGAGGCAAATGCGGGAACCTCCGCTACGGTGCGGGTCTGCGGGGATGGGGAGTTCTCCTGCCCTCTGCAGGCACACGCACCGGGCACCGGGTACGAGCTGATCGTAAGAGATGACGCAGGAGAAGAGGTCCGTGTGCGCGACGTTGCGATCGGACACGTATGGTTCATCTCCGGGCAGTCGAACATTGATGTCGACATGGAGCGCTGTGAGGACAGCTATCGCACGATCATCCGCGGCTCAGAGGATCCTGACCTTCGCTGCTACCGGCTGGATACTCTGGCAAGCTACGGGAAGCTCATCGACGACCCGCTCTCCGGTTTCTGGAAAGCGGCGTCCCGGGAGAATACCCCCTTCTTCTCGGCAACCGGATATTTCTTCACCAGATACTATAAGGAAGCAACGAAGGTTCCCTGCGGTTTCATTCAGTCATCGCTGGGCGGCACCTATATTTCCTCCTGGATGTCGGAGGAGATGCTGGAGGGGTATGATGATCTGCTGGACGAGGCGCACCGCTACGCGGATCCGGACTTCATGCAGTTCGTATTAGAGAAAAACGAAAGAGATGTCGCGTCCTGGCATGAGCAGTTGGACCGCGCGGACGCAGGGCTCCGTGGCAGGCTGTGGGAGAACTGGACGGAGAGCGAAGGAACGATCGAGGTGCCTTGTGTTTTCGCAGAGACGCTTCTTTCAGAATTTACCGGGAGTCTCTGGTTCTCGAGGACGTTCGAGGTGAGCGAGTCCATGGCGGGGAAGGCGGCGAATCTCTGGCTCGGCACGCTCGTCGACTCTGACACCACATGGGTGAACGGCGTGAAGGTCGGGGAGACCGGCTACCAGTATCCGCCGCGGCAGTACGACATTCCGGAGGGGCTGCTGCATGTCGGGACGAACCGCATCACGATACGGCTCATCGTCGAGAACGGGCAGGGCAGGTTCACGAAGGGCAAGAGCTACATGATCTTCAGCGATCAGGGGCTCGCGGATCTCTCCGGCAGCTGGGAATATCAAAGAGGCGCGGCCGCGGATAAGGTGCCGCCCGTAGACTTCACGGACTGGAAAGCAACAGGCCTCTTCAACGGCATGGCTTACCCCTGCAGGCGCTATCCCATTGAGGGGATTGTGTGGTATCAGGGCGAGTCGAACACGCACGAGCCGTATGACTACACGGAGCTCGCGAGGCGGTATGTGCACGG
Organism: Lachnospiraceae bacterium NK3A20; assembly: GCA_900107575.1. Classification (GTDB taxonomy): domain Bacteria; phylum Bacillota; class Clostridia; order Lachnospirales; family Lachnospiraceae; genus CAG-791. The sequence goes on from FNQX01000012.1 coordinate 94,239, forward strand.
CTACCGCGCGCTGTGGCAGGAGGATCTGGCATACGTCTACTGCCAGCTGCCGCGGCTCGACATTGATCTGCCGGACGATGAGGAGTGGCCGAGGTTTCGGGAGCAGCAGAGGAAGGCGCAGAAGATCAACAAAGCGGCCATGGCCGTCATTTACGATCAGGGGGAAGACAACGACCTCCACCCGCATGAGAAGAGAGAGGTGGGAAGGCGGCTCGCCCTCGCGGCGCTCCATGTCACGGGGCTTGGCGACGCTGAGTATTCCGGGCCGGTGCCTGAGAAGGTTCTGCTGCGGGCCTCTGGGGAAGGCGGCGTGGCGGTAGAGATCATGCTCTCCCACGCGGACGGACTGTTCGCGGCTTCGCAGGATAAGGGAAATGTAGTGAAGGACTTCGAGTTGCAGGATGAGAGCGGTACCCGCTACCCTGCGGAATGCAGGATAGCGGACGGACACATTCTCTTATCTGCAAAGGCGATGAGCACCACGCCGCGGAAGGTGTACTGGCTCTATCACAACACGAACCACGGCGCGATGATCTGGAACAGCGCGCGCCTGCCGATGGGGCCGTTCGTGGAAGAGATCGGGTGAGAGATGACTCTGCCATTGAGATAAGAGAAGACTGGCACCGGCGATGCTGTATTGAATGGTGAAAGACGTCCGGGCGAAGCGGTGTCCGGCACAGGCGAAGGGGGTCAGGCAGCCCTTCTCTTGCGCCCGCCAACAAGGAGCGCTGACGAAATCATGATGAGGCCGATGCAGGGGATAAGGTTCACCATCATCCCGGCCTGCAGCCCTGCCGCATCTGCAACGAAGCCGATAAGGAGCGGGAAGAGGATGGCGCCGATGCCGCCGATCGGCAGCAGGATGCCCATGCTCTCGGGACTCAGCGCCTCGCCGACGCTCGCGGTGCCCATCGGGTTGACGCCCGCCATGGCGAAGGAGAAGAGGAACAGAGCGATGATCGCGGGAACGGGCGCCTTCATGAACACGAGGATCGAATACATCAGCGTGCAACCGCAGCCCATGACAAGGAGCGCACGGAAGCGGTTCCGGATCGGCAGGACGAACGCGATGAGGAGCCGTGCAATGAGCGTGGCGCCCCACATGACGGTCATGGTGTAGCCCGCGACCCTCTTCGTCAGGATCTGCTGGTCTTTGTAATAGGTGACAAGCCATCCCGTGACGGAGGTCTCTGCCGCGTTCTGACAGAAAATAAGAGAAGTCAGCAGCCAGAATCTGGCGGTGCGAAGGAAGCTGTAATCGGAAGCTGCATTCTGTGCGCTTCCCGAGGCAGGAGTATTCTGTGTGCTGCTGGGGGCAGGAGCTGACGAAACGCGCCTTGCGGCCACTGTGGTTGCGGGCGCCTTTTGTTTGCCCGGAAGGACGGCCAGGAGGTAGACACACCAGAGAAGCGCGCCGAACAGGGCGATGCCGATCATGGGCGCGTTGGTGCCGATGCCGGTGAGGGCCGCGATGATCATGGGGCAGGAGAGCGCGCCGACCGCGTAACAGGAGTGCATGATCTGCATGTCGCGCGTGCGGTTGTCCGTGTGCCGGCCGACGAGGACGGAATCTGTGTTCAGAGTGCAGCCTTTGGCGAGGCCGACCATGAGGAACGCGAGGATGAGGAAGAGCGGCGAGCCGGTGAGCGTCGTCAGCATGTACCCCAGGAAGAATTCTGTCGACATGACCAGGACCATGGCGCGCTGACCAACCCTCGCCGGCAGGAAGCCCGAGAGGAAAGCCGCGATCACGTTGCCGATACTCATCGCCGACAGGAGCGAGCCCGTCAGGGCGAAGGAGAGGCCGTATTTCTCCCGAAGGAGGCTCACGATGATGCCGGAGGAGATGCTGCAGATGCCGGAGAGGCCGAACGTGATGAAGCCGGTGCGGCGCAGCTGCCGGTCGCGGTCGCTTAATGTGCTGGTGCAGAGAGGTGTGATTTCCTGTGATGCGGTTGCCATAGGGGGCCTTTCTCTATAAGTCGGTAGTTGATTTCTATTTTCAGTACAGTCCGCAGTACTGGCTGCTCCGGGCATGCAAAAACAAATATTCAGCAGTGGGCAGCTTGTGGGGGGCGATAGCACGGGTTCTACGTGCAGGTATCTTGTGAGGGACGATCGTGTGGGTCCCACGCGCAGGTTTTCTTACAGGCGGTAGTCCTCAACGTAGCTGTGCTGGCCGTGGATGGATTCAAAAACACGGATCTCACAGTTGTGCGGCTTCGGCCTCCACATGATGTCGTTTTTCTTGTCATCCAGATAACCGCAGAGGGCGCGCATGATGCCGCCGTGGCAGGCAACGAGGACGTTCTCATAAGATTGCTGCTCCAGTTCCTGGAGGAAGGATCTGGAGCGCGCCACCATGGAGGCGACGGGTTCGACGCTCTTCGGTGCGGGGAGGAGCTCCGGCAGCAGCCAGTAGAATGTCATGGCAGGGCCTAAGAGATAGTAGAGGTGCATCTCGTACCTGCCGAAGTCGACCTCAATGATGCGGGGGTCGACGATGATGTCGCTCTCATCCACGTCTCCGATGATGGTGGCTGTCTTTCGGGCGCGCTGCAGCGGGCTGGAATACACCGCGTCGAAATGGACATCGCCGATTTTCTTCCGCATGGCGCGTGCCTGTGCGATGCCGGTCTCATTCAGAGGGGAGTCGGAGCGGCCCTGCATCAGCATCTTCCTGTTCAATTCTGTCTGCCCGTGTCTCGTGATCCAGATTTTCATACGCGCTCCTGACAATGACTCTGTGACCAACGCGCGCAGCGCGTCGGAAAGACCTCAATCAAATTGGCCTTCAGCTTTCGTATCGAAGATTCTCGAGGTAAATCCTAAATTACCCTATCTTAACATACTGACACGACCGTGCGAGGAGGTACGGGAACAAAAGTAATCTACTCTGGAAACAATTTTTGTAATTGGTAACCTGGGGCCTTGCATTATACCCCCAGGGGGTATATAGTATTGACGCAATCGGGGTATCGGTAAAGATCCAATGGAGGGTGCAGGATATGGCAGAAGAATTATTGACAGGCAATCGGACGGAAATGGATGCGGAAGACGAGAGAGAAATCGAGTCTGAGGCGGAGAAGTCCTGCTGCTGCGGGTCGACGGGACGCAAGAAGGATCGCACCGATGAGGAGAAACAGCAGCTCATACACCGGCTGAACCGGATCGAAGGTCAGATCCGCGGTATCCGACGCATGGTAGAGGACGACGATTACTGCGTTGACATCCTGACACAGGTCTCTGCGACATCCTGCGCCATGAACGGTTTCACGAAGGAGCTGCTCGCACGGCACATCAAGGGGTGCGTGACCGAGGATATCCGCGACGGCAGCGAGGAGAAGGTCGATGAGCTGGTGAAACTCATTCAGAAGCTTCTCAAATAGAAAGCCCTGGCCAATAAGGAGGCATGGACATGTCGAACATTATCATAATTGCTGTGCTCGTTCTGGTCGCAATTCTTGCGATCCGGGGCAGCAGGCAGCACTTTAAGGGAGAAGGCAGCTGTTGTGGCGGAGGCGGCGGCACGATCGGGGATCACAAGGCTCTTGAGGGGACGAAAAAGGGCACGAAGCTTGTGAGAATTGAAGGCATGCACTGCGAGAACTGCCAGAATCGCGTGCAGTGCGGCATCAACCGCATCGACGGCGCGGCAGCGAAGGTGAATCTTCGAAGGAAAGAGGCTGTGGTCGATTACGACAGAGAGATCGCAGATGGCAGGATCCGTCAGGCCGTGGAGGATGAGGGCTATCAGGTCGTATCCATCCAGGATGTTCCGGTCTGATAAAAATGTTACGCAGACTGCACATGCAGATTTTGCCGCGGGCAATACGGAACAGATATCATCTTTTATATAAGAAGGTCAACGAATGGATAAATATAAGGTTACCGGCATGAGCTGTGCCGCGTGTCAGCAGCATGTCGAGAAGGCAGTTTCCAAGGTTCCGGGCGTGACGAGCTGTGATGTATCGCTGCTCACGAACTCCATGACGGTGCAGGGTACCGCGGACAGCGCAGCCGTAATACACGCGGTTGAGAATGCGGGCTATGGCGCGTCTATCCTGGAGGAGAGGACTGCGAAGTCTTCCTCCGGTTCCATGTCCGCAAGACTTGCAGCCGAGGAGGAAGCGCTGCGGGACACCGAGACGCCGAGGCTGAAAAAGAGACTCATTGCGTCTGTTGTTTTCCTGCTCATCCTCATGTACTTTTCAATGGGCGCCCACATGTGGGGCTGGCCCGTGCCGGCTTTCATGCGGGGCAACCACGTTGCCATGGGTATCGTGCAGCTCCTCTTATCCGGCATCATCATGGTCGTGAACCAGAGATTCTTCATCTCGGGTTTGCGCGGGCTGTTCCACCTCTCGCCGAACATGGACTCCACCATTGCACTGGGTGCGGGCGCGTCTTTTGTTTACTCGACCGTGGCGCTCCTTGCGATGACGAGGGCGCAGGCGGACGGCGGAAGCGCGGCGGCGATGCCGTACATGAATGAGTTCTATTTCGAGTCGGCGGCAATGATCCTTTCGCTCATCACGGTCGGCAAGACGCTGGAGGCCTATTCCAAGGGCCAGACGACGAACGCGCTGAAGAGCCTTATGAAGCTCGCGCCGAAGACGGCGAACGTCGTTCGGGACGGCAGAGAGGAGACCGTCGGCATCGACGATGTCAGGATCGGGGATATCTTCGTGGTGCGTCCCGGGGAGAACATTCCGGTCGACGGCGAGGTCCTGGAAGGAAGCTCCGCGGTCAACGAAGCCGCACTGACGGGCGAATCCATCCCGGTCGACAAGGCGCCGGGGTCCCTCGTATCTTCCGCGACGATGAACCAGTCGGGCTTCCTCACCTGCCGCGCGACAAAGGTCGGCGCAGACACGTCTCTGTCACAGATCATCCGGATGGTCAGCGATGCGGCGGCAACGAAAGCACCGGTGGCGAAGCTCGCGGATACGATTTCCGGGTATTTCGTTCCGGCGGTCATTGTTATCGCAGTCGCAACGATCCTCATCTGGCTCCTCGTCGGGGCACCGTTCCAGACCGCGCTGCAGCACGGAATCGCAGTGCTCGTCGTCTCCTGTCCGTGCGCCCTGGGGCTGGCGACGCCGGTTGCGATCATGGCAGGCAGCGGCATGGGCGCGAAGAACGGCATTCTGTTCAAAACAGCAGAAGCCCTGCAGGAAACCGGCAACATGCAGATCGCGGTTCTCGACAAGACGGGTACGATCACGAGCGGTGAGCCGAAGGTGACAGACATCGTCCCGGCGGACGGCGTGTCGGAAGATAAGCTCATGCACGCCGCGGCCGCGCTGGAGGCGAAGTCGGAGCATCCGCTTGCAAAAGCGGTCACAGGGTTTGCGAAGGAGCATCAGATTCCGGCAGCTGCCGTGGAAGATTTTAAGGCGCTGCCCGGCAACGGCCTCTCCGGCACGATGGATGGAAGGCTCCTGCTCGCGGGCTCCGGGAAGTTCATTTCCGGGAAGGTGAGCGTGCCGGACAAGATCCGGGCTGCCGCTAGGGCGCTTTCGGAGGAAGGCAGGACACCGCTCTTCTTCGCGGAGGATGACAGGCTCCTCGGCATCATCGCGGTCGCGGACACGATACGGGAAGACTCTGCGAGCGCGGTGAAGGAGTTGCAGAACATGGGCCTGCACGTCGTGATGCTGACGGGAGACAATGCCCGGACCGCGCAGGCGATCGGGCGACAGGCCGGTGTCAACGAGGTCATCGCCGGCGTGCTGCCGGATGGCAAACAGGCCGTTGTGAAGAAACTGCAGGAGAAGGGCAGGGTTGCCATGGTCGGAGACGGCATCAACGATGCGCCTGCACTGACGCAGGCTGACATCGGCATCGCGATCGGCGCCGGCACGGATGTTGCGATTGACGCGGCGGATGTGGTTCTCATGAAGTCCAGGCTCTCCGATGCCTCGGCGGCGATCCGCCTCTCCAGACAGACGTACCGGGTCATCGTAGAGAACCTGTTCTGGGCGTTGTTCTACAACGTCCTTCTGATCCCGCTCGCCGCAGGGGCGTACAGCCGCCTGTTCGGCCTGAATATGAGCCCGATGTGGGCTGCCGCAGCGATGAGCTGCTCGAGTGTGTTCGTCTGCCTGAATGCGCTGCGTCTGAATTTATTCCGGATGCACGATGCAGGCCGCGACAGGAAAGGCAGGCACCCCGTTACCACAGATGCCAATGGCTGGCTTCTGGACCATAGCAAGGAAGAGGACGAAATGTCCGAAAGGAAGGAGACTGAAATGACAAAGACCATTACGATTGAAGGTATGATGTGCGAGCACTGCGAGGCGACCGTGAAGAAGGCGCTGGAGCAGCTGGACGGCGTCGAGAGCGCGAAGGTATCCCACACAGAGGGAACCGCGGTTGTCGAGCTGTCCCGGGATGTCGCGGATGCAGATATGAAAAAGGCCATCGAGGACAAGGACTATGTGGTGAAGGAAATCGTGTAATCGAATAAACGTAACATCGGTTACATACTTTTATCATCATCGGTGCTATGATGCGGATGATAAAGGGCAGTTTATATGATCCGGAGCAATGAAGACATTGACGAAGACACTTGAGAAAACATCATTGTTTCTTCCCGGCATGCTGGCGAAGGACAAAGCGTTACTGGATTCTCTGCGCGAGAGTGACCTGTTCGAGGGCATGAGCATGGAAGACATCGAAGGGTGTCTGACCTGCTCGGGCGCGCGGCTGGTCAATTTCGGCAAGGGTGAGACGATCTTCCACATGGACGATGCGCCGACGAAAGTGCGGCTCCTCGTCTCGGGAGAGGTCCTGCTGGGCCGCGACACACCGGACGGCAGAAGGATTGTGATGGGTACTTACGACAGGCCCGGCGACCTCTTCGGCGAAGTCTATCTGTTCGTCAACACCAGCACGTACGACCACTATGCCGAAGCGCTGAAACCGACACAGGTCCTGGAGATTCCGAAAGATTTCTTCTATCACACCTGCGGCAAGGGCTGCGCACATCATTCGAGACTGATCTCGAACACGATGCAGATCCTGGCGAAGAAGGCGTATTTCCTGGATCGCAGACTCCTCATTCTCTCGAGCACTTCCCTTCGTGAGAAAATCGCGAAGGTCCTCATGATGACGGATGAGCAGCACCCCGGCGAACCGCTGCGCATGACGAGGGAACAGCTCGCCCAGTATATCTCGACGACGCGGCCTTCGGTTTCGCGCGAGCTCATGAACATGCAGGAGGACGGCCTGGTCCGCGTAGAGAGGGGCGGCATCCACATTTCCAACCGGGAAGAGCTGGAACTTCTGACGGAGAGTTAAATGGAACCGGGAGCGCTGCTTATTTTCGCAAAAACAGCAGGCAACGCGAAACATTTTGTGTTACTATGGTGCTGAAATTTCATTGTGAACAATTAATACACGGAGGAACCGAATTATGGCAGAAGTTAATACCAAGGAGAATACACAGGAGGCTTCCCAGCAGCCGATTACTACAGATATGATCGTTCGCGATGTCATCATCGCGCATCCTGACGCGGCGGAAGTGCTGATGAGAGTCGGCATGGGCTGCATTTCCTGTCCGGCGGCGCTCATGGAGAGCCTCGGTGACGCGTGCATGGTGCACGGTCTGGACGGCGAAGAGGTTGCCAAGTACCTGAACCAGGAGCTGAACCTGCCCCAGGCAGAGTAAGAAGCGAGAGGGCGGGGCTAGAGGCCTTCTGAAACGGACGACGATCCGAACATCGTCTCGAAAATCTTCAACATTACAGCAATTCTCGGAACCACGGAAGAGGGAGTAGATGCCCTTTTCCGTGGTTCGTTGTGTTATAAGACAAGAGAATTCCGCAGCGCACGCGCGAGCAGTAATTCCCCGGGCAACGTTCATCGAGCAGCGGTGCTGCGAAATGTGCTACTTCGTCAGGTCGAGAATGGTCTGCCACTCCAGGAGAAGCCGGGAGAGACGGAACGAAGCATTGGCGGGACTCGTCGAGGGGAGCTTCACGATAAGAGGCGACAGGAGCTGCCTCTCTCTTAGCCAGCCGCAGTCCGCTCGCTCCGCATAGTGCTGCTCTTCGCACCAGGCTTCCATGGGGGCCCTCGCATATTTCAGGAAGAGCTGGTAACTCGTCGCTCCATTGCAGCAGATCGCGCGGATTGGCGCTGCATCAAGGATCACGGACATGTCGTTCGGTACGACGTCACGGATGCTGCTGTCTGCGGAGCCCGTCACGGTACAGCTCTCAATCGTATCCCAGAGCGCCAGATGATTGTGCAGGATGAGACAGCTCTTCTCGGGAATGTTGGAACAGCCGTCAAGGTCAATGGTCCGAAGATCATCCTCCAGGACTTTGGTGCGCAGCGCCGGATCATCAAGGCAGCGCATGATCCGCCAGAACCGGTTCTGCGGGTGGCCGTAGTAGAAAGCGGCTTCTCTTGACTTGACAGACGGGAAGCTCCCGAGAATGAGCACACGGGATGCGCCGTCATAGAGCGGCCCGAATTCATGGTGAAGATGCTGCGTTTTTGCCATAATTGATCCTCCATGACTGAAATGATAGCATACATGGTCAGCACAGTCTGAAGCAAAAGCCCAAGGGCAAAAGCCCAAGGGCAAAAGCCCAAGGGCTTTGCTTCTCCAGACGTACCCAAAAATTAGTTTATCCCCGTTGACAAGGCAAAAGGTGAGAATTATAATTCCAGTATTCCTATAATATTAATAGGTTTAATGCATTAAACTAATGCATCGCCCTCATGCGTGAGGAGCAAGGAGGAGATTATGAAGAAGAGAATCATCAGTGGTGTTCTGGCCGGTCTTGTCACAGCGGCGACGCTCTCTGCCTGTGGCGCGACCAAGGTAGAACCCGCCACTGCGGCAACATCCGCACCCGGTGCTGAGGCTGCCTCCGCATCAACGGCAGCAGCAACCTCCGCGGCAGAAGCTGCGACAGAGGTGAACGAGAATGCACAGGCGACAACCGAGGCGGCTGCTGCGAACAACGCTGCGGCGAGCGGTGACGACGTCACGCTGGACGAGGCACTGAACAACGAGGTCCGGGTCAAGCCTGACAGCGCGAAGTGGACGATCAACCTCGCGGGTAACAACGGCTCCCTCTGCAACGTGCCGACCTTCCTTGCTTTCGAGCTTGGCTTCTTCGCGGATGAGGGCATCGACGCGACCCTGACCTCCGCAGACTTCCAGACCAAGTCCGCAGGTCTCGATGACGGCTCCTTCCCCATTATCAACGATGACTATATGTTCTTCAAGTCCGTTGAGAACGGTATCGGCGCATCAATCGTCGACGGGATCCACAAGGGCTGCATCAAGGTGCAGGTACTGCCGGATTCCGATCTGGCAAAGCCCGAAGACTTCGCCGGCAAGAACATCAGGATCGCCTGCGATGAAATCGGCGGCACGACCTATCAGGCAACCGCGCTCTGGCTTGAGCAGGCCGGCATCAAGGCATTCGGCTCTGACGCCGAGGTAACCTTCGTTCCTTACAACGATGACAACCTCTCAATCGCTGCTCTTGAGAAGGGCGAGGTGCAGGCAGTTGCTGACTGGGATCCGGTTGCAGCCATCGCTGAGAAGGAAGGCAGAGTCAAGACCATCCTCGACATCGCGAAAGATGACCCGTTCAAGGATCACTATTGCTGCTATCTCTATGCTTCCGACAAGGTTCTCGACGAGGATCCGGCACTGATCGCGGCGATCCTTCGCGCTTACCACAGAGCAGAGGACTGGACAGCGAAGCATCCTGAAGACGCGACAGAGATCATCACACAGAAGAACTACGTACAGATCGACGACAAGGAGCTGGCAGTCTCCCTGATCTCCGAGTACGGATATCCGTTAATGGCAGACCGCGAATCCGGCAACACCATTGACCTTCACGAGGACGTTTCCTTCTTTGTGACAGAGCTCACCAAGATCGGCATCCTCGAGGGTGACGCAGACGCGTTCTCTAACAGACTCGTATCCGACGTAGACATCAATCTGTAAATCAAATCCAGGAGGGAAATCCCTTGAATATGCGAGAGATTCCTGTGAAAAAGGTAGGCCGGGCCGCCGTCGTTACGAGCCTTGGCTTTCTCATTGCCATCCTCGGCAATCTGTTCATTCCGCAGGTGGCAGAGCTCAAGATAGAGCAGTACCAGTGGGGACCGTTCCTGTTCGACCTGAACAGTTTCTACCGCACGGTGCTCGGCGGCATCATCCTGATCTACCTGATCGCGGGCGTGCTCGCCGTATGGAAACCGGAGCGCCGGCCAAAATTTGTGAAACAGCAGTGGTTCCGTTTCGCGATGGGCATTGTCCTCCTTGCCTATGACATTGCGGGCACGAAGCTGCGCATCACACCGCAGCCGTTCTTCCCCGGCCCCGCGGAGGTGCTGAAAACCTTCATGGATGACGGCCCCTACCTCATGCAGAATACGCTGTATTCTCTACGGCTGTTCGCGGTCGGCTTCGGCATCGGCATTGTGCTGGGGCTCGTGACGGGCGTGATCATCGGCTGGTTCCCGAAGGCATACTACTGGCTCTATCCCGTGATCCGCATTACCGGCGTCATCCCCGCAGTTGCCTGGATGCCATTTGCCCTCACCATTTTCCCGAATGCGTTCTCGTCTGCTGTTTTCCTCATGGCGATCTGCTCCTGGTTCCCGATCGCGAGTCAGACGGCGTTCGGCATTCAGACGACGGAGAAATCGCAGTTCGAGGCAGCCAGAACCCTCGGCGCGAAGAACTCTTATCTCGTATTCCACGTGGCGATTCCGCACGCGATGCCGCAGATCTTCAACGGCATCCAGAGCGCCTGCGGCAATTCCTTCACGTTCCTTGTCATCGCCGAGATGATGGGACAGCCGGGCGGCCTTGGCTACTACATCAATATTTCCAAGATCTGGGCAATCTACGGTCAGGTATTCGCCGCGATTGTCGTCATGGCGATCCTCTTCAGTGTCATCATCGCGGTGCTCAACGAGATCAAGGCGTACGTGCTGCGCTGGCAGAAAGGAACCTTCGTATAAATGAGCGATTCCATCATTGAGATCAGAAACGTCAACCGCGTCTATGCCCTCGAAGATCATCCTCTCGACGAGGCATCCGGCGTGCAGGCGCTGCGGGATATCAATCTTAAGGTGAAGCGGGGGGAATTCCTCTCGATCATCGGGCCCTCGGGCTGCGGCAAAACAACGCTCCTTCGCCTCATCGGCGGTCTGGACGAGCCGCAGGCGGGCGACCTTCTCATGGACGGCGAGAAGATCAAGGGACCTGACCCGAAGCGCGGCTATGTTTTCCAGCAGGGGAGTCTCTTCCCCTGGCTTACGGTGGAAAATAACATCGCAGCCGGCCTCAGGGCTCGTGGCGTATACCGGCAGTACAAGGCACAGGTATCGAAATTCATCCACATGGTGGGACTCGACGGCTTCGAGAAGTCCTATCCGCACCAGATTTCCGGCGGCATGGCGCAGCGCGTTGCCATTGCCAGGGCTCTGATCAACGATCCCGAGGTGCTGCTCCTCGATGAGCCGATGGGCGCGCTGGACTCCTTTACGAGGGCGGATATCCAGGACAAGCTCCTGGAAATCCACAGGGAGGATCACAAGACCATGATCCTTGTCACCCACGACGTGGACGAGGCGATCTACCTCTCTGACCGCATTGTCATCATGACGCCGCGGCCGGGCAAGATCCACGAGATCGTGAACGTGAGACTGCCAGAGAGACGCGAGCGGACGAGCAATGATTTCCTCGAGCTGCGCAAAGATATCATGAAGCGTTTCCACAGCGCGAGCGCAGAAGGCAGCGGCGTCGATATGGCGGCGTACATTTGAGACAGCGTACTTTAAGCGCAATAGACAGCTGATACAGCATCCAACAAAGAATTGCTCTATACCGAGCTGAAAATAGCTGTAACCTTATAGAGAAATAAAGGCCCCCAGGAGACATTGCTGGTGTGCTACCCGTCAAGAGGACAGTGAATAATTAAAAAGTTTTGTGCCGCCAGTCGAATGATCGGCTGGCGGTATTCTTATGCCGCTACATAATAGTTCTCATGGTATTCAACAGGGGTCATGAGGTGCAGCTTCCGCTGTATCCGTTCTGTGTTGTAGTATCGAATATAGGACTCTATTGACTTAATTAAATCTGTTTTTGAAGTAAAGCGCTTTCCGTAGTACGTCTCACGCTTCAGGATACCCCAGAATCCCTCCATCGGGCCATTATCGATGCAGTGAGCTACTCTGGACATGCTCTGCTTCATATGGTGTTTCTTAAGCCTTACAGAGAACTGCTTGCTTGTGTATTGAAAACCTCTGTCACTATGGAACAGTGGATGTGCATCCGGCTCATGAGTTGCGGCCTCATCAAAAGTGTTCATGACAAGAGGAATGTCGTTGCGACCGCCGATTTTAAAAGCTACGATCCTGCGGTCATAGAGATCCAGGATGGCGCTTAAATATACCTTGTGGACTTCAATACCAATGTAATACTTGAACTCTGTCACATCCGCCAGCCACTTCTCATTCGGAGCATCTGCTTGAAAATCCCGGTTCAGGTAGTTCCTGGCGATGTGAGCCGGATCATCACTGCTTCTGGTGCAGCTCTTAGGCTTCCACTTGATCGTGGACTGGACGTGTTCTTTACGGCAGATCCTCAAGACCCGTTTATCATTCACTGTGATGCCATGTTTTTTGTCCAGTTCATCCCTGATCCGCCGGTAACCCATGTCCGGATGCTTGTCATGGATGCCTTTGATCTTCTCAGAAATCTCTTCATTGTACCGCTCACTGAAACTGACAGGTTTTTTCAGCCAGCGGTAGTAAGCACCACGTGAGAGGTGCAGGTATTTGCAGAGTCTTTGTATGGGATAGTGCTTTTCCTCAGACAACGCTTTGATCGCCTGGTACTTATAAAGGTTTCGAGTCAGAGATAGCGATCTCTCATCTCTAACTCTCTGACTTTTTTTAACAGATCATTCTCCATCTGAAGGTCACGGTTCTTGCGTTCCAGTTCCGCAATCTTATCCCGCATTCCCTCTTCATGTGTTCTTGCGGGCTGTGTTCCTGCTCGTCGCCCACGGCGATCTTCCAGACCCGATGCCCCCATTTCCTCGTATCGTTTGACCCAGTTGCGTACCTGCTGATAGGAACAATTGTATTTCAGCGCCATTGCCCCATAATTCTTATCATTGGCAAGGCAATCCTGTACGATCTCAAGACGTTCTTCCGATGTCGTTGGTCTGGCTTTGCTCATGTAGCTGCCTCCTCCGCTTGTGCGAGATTTGATCTCTCCATGAGCAGTATAGACCTTTATCCAATTGCGTAACTGGCAGGAACTTCGTAAATGATATTTTTTGACAATGTCTGCCTGACTTGACTTTCCATCAAGATATTCATGAACGGCCTGAAGCTTCAGTTCCTGAGAATAACTCTTGTTATTGCGTTGAACCATAAGGGCAGTGGGACCATCTGCAAGATAAAGGTTACGCCAGCATCGAATGGTGGCACGGGCAACGCCTGTCAGCCGGGCAGCCTCTGAAACAGCGATCTCTCCTGCCAGTAGCCGTTCAACGATCTTTACTTTTTCTGCCGGATCAATCTTGCTTTTCCTAGACATAGAAATACCCCCAAGTAGGTTTTGTATTTCAGTGTCCTACTTGGGGGTAGCATATCA
>FNQX01000045.1 GCA_900107575.1 Lachnospiraceae bacterium NK3A20
GTGGATTCATAAGAGTCACCTCCTTTCGTTTGTGATTGGTGGTCAATCGGCTTGGTAATACCCATGATCGCGGAGCATCGACACCCTCGCATATAAGAATCCAGCTGGGATGGACTGATGCGAATCTCACTGCCGGGAGAAAGTCCATAGACTCCAGCAAACAGCCAGCATGGTTTGAGGCTAACTTCCGTGTCAGGGGAACAGACTCTGTAATGAAGTGATCCAAGGATCCAACAAGGAGAGAAAGAACTATAACCTGATTGACACAGGGTCAATGTTATCACGGGTATCACCAAACCGATTAATATGTAAATGTAGTTAATAAAGTATCTATAAAGTTATTTATACGAGAGGAGTATCAGGATGAAGGATTTTACGGAATTGAAGGAGCTGGTGAACAAAAGAGGCTTCGGCACGGCGCTGTACGGCACGGTCAACGGAGAGCCGGTGTATCTCTCGCGCGGAATCCGCGAGTATTTCTTCGAGGGGGACAACATCCAGAAGGTAATCGGCGCGGTGTCACAGTTCCAGGACGGGGACTTCGGCACGGCGGCGGAGCACGGCAAGGCGCCGTCTAAGGGCCATGAGTATGGCAGATATGAGATCTGCGCTCTGGATAATAGCGCAGAGGAGGATCACGCTGTCTGGATTCACAGGGATGGCGACGCGGTGATCGTATATTTCCGGTTCGAGAGATAAGAATGATAGAGGCGTGATATGCGTGTGCGGTTCGGATTCCGCCACGGGACAGACCGTGGCAGGAAGCCCGCAGACCCCGGGAAGATTGGCAGTTATTTCCGTCAGGAGATGGGCATCCTCGCCATCGTTGCCGTGACCGGCATCTTCTACAACATTGGTATGGCGGCAGGGCCATGGTTCGAGGGGCAGCTGGCGCAGTATCTCTACGATATTATACGGGGAGAGAGAACGGGGAGAGAAATAGCCGTTCTCTCTCTTGTCTATGTGCTCGTGATCGCCATGGTGCAGCTCTTACGGTTCTGGAAACGGCTCTTCGTGCGGCGGTTCGCGAACGATGTCAACAAGAGCATCAAGGGGCGGATCTACCACACGGCGGTACACCTGCCTGTTATGGGAGCTGCACAAGGCAACTCTCTGAACATCGGGGATACCATGACCCGGGCAGTTGCCGACGCCGAAGCCTGCACGGAGGGGATGCGCAAGGCTACAACCGAGGTGTTCGATACCGGCGTGGTCATGCTGGTGTACCTCGTCATGCTCCTCTCCTACGACTGGAGACTGACCCTTCTGTGCCTTGTTTTCCCGCCGATTGCCTACCTCATCGCGGCCAAACTTCGGAAGATGGTCACGAGAACTGCGGCAGCGGCGAAGGAAAGCGCGGGGAGACTCAACAGCGCGACACTCGATATGACTGAGAATGCCCTGACGTACCGCGTGTACGGCGCGGAGAAGCTGCGCCGCGCCTCGTATGAGGAGGCGCTCTCCGACTATGAGAAGCGATCCGTGCTGTCCGATATCTGGAACGGTTCCCTGCAGCCGGTCTATCTCGTGATCTCAATGGCAGGCGTGCTGCCGATCCTGTACTATGGCAGCAGGAACGTGCTGGGTACGGGCTGGCAGGAGTGGAATATCGCGGCCTTCTCTACCTTCATTGCCCTGTTCACCAAGCTCGCCAATAAATCCAGCAAGGCGGCGAAGCTCTTCAACGCGGTGCAGAAGGCGGAGGTCTCCTGGAAGAGAATTCAGCCGCTCCTGTCGCAGACCAGGGAGGAGACGGCGCAGGGCACGCCGGGCGATACGATGACAGCCTGTCTTTCGCCTCCTTTCACGCTGCGTGTTGAAGATCTCTCTTTCGCGTATCCCGGAAGTGAGACGAAGATTCTCTCCCACGTGAATTTCACGGCAGAGGGCGGGCAGATCATCGGCGTGACGGGCGAGATCGCGAGCGGCAAGTCGACACTGGGCAGGATCTTCCTGGGGGAATACCCGTATGAAGGCAGGGTGATGCTGCGGGATGCCGCGGGGCGCGTGGTCCGTGGGGAGGATCTGGTCCGGACAAAGGGCTGCCTTTCCTACCTTGGCCACGAGCCGGAGCTGTTCGATCTGAGCATTGTCGACAATATCCGTCTCGGTGCCGTGGATCCGGCAGGCGGTGCGGGAGAAGGGATGGAGGGAGAGACTCGCGTGTGGGAAGTACTGCGCGCGGTGCGATTCGATGAAGAGACTGCCGCGATGGAGGCAGGAGCCCGTACCATCGTCGGCAACAGTGCGAGGAAGCTCTCCGGCGGTCAGCAGCAAAGGCTCGCCCTTGCCAGAGCGTTGTATCACCGGGCGGCACTGTACATCCTGGATGATCCGTTCTCGGCTCTCGATGTGACCACGGAGCGCCAGATCCTGCAAAACCTCAGGGAACAGGAAAAGAACAGCATCATTCTCCTCATTTCTCACAGGCTGGAGATTTTCCCGGAGCTGGACGGCGTCCTCTGGATGGAGCGTGGGAGTCTTACTCAGTCAACACACGCTGCCCTGATGCGGGAGAACGGCGGCTATGCCCGCCTCTTCCGCGAGCAGACGGCGGGGAAGGGAGGTACTGTATGAAGAGAGAGATCAGCAGCCCCTATTCCGTTGGCAGGGTGTTCCTTCGCACAGTGCGCCAGAATGTTCCGGTATCTGCCGCGTTGTTCGCCTCCATTGCGGGAGCGGTCGGCTTCGCACTCCTGCCGCCGCTCATCCTGGGGGAGGCGGTCGACCGGCTGGGAGAGGGAGTGCCAGTCACTGCCACGGAGATTATAGGGTACTTCGCCTGCACGGCGCTGGCGGGGATACTGGGGTCACTGCGCGAAGCGCTCATCGCGGTATTCGGGCAGAAGATGACACACGGGCTGCGCTCTGCCATGAGCCGGAAGCTGTATGAGCTGCCGGCAGCGTATTACACCTCCCACGATCCTGGAGATCTCTCATCGCGGTTCGTGAACGACGCCGACACGGTGGAAGAGCTCTTCTCTTCAGGCATCATCAGTATGGTATCGGACCTTGCGTCTGTCGTGAGTATCTTCGTCGTGATCCTGACAAAGAGCGTGGGGCTGGCGATTCTCCTGGCATTCGCCCTGCCCGCGCTCGCCATTCTCACGCGCAGTTTCCAGCGCCGGATGCTGCGGGCACAGATCCGGAATCGGGAGGCAGTCGGCAAGGCAGCAGGCCACATTCCGCAGACGCTGCAGAATCTGCACGCTGTCCGGGTGTTCCACGCCGAGAATTTCCTTGAAGAAAAATACGACACTTACCTCGATGAGAGCTTCACCGCCATGGAAAAGTCCAATTTCTATGACGCGTCCTATTCGCCGATCGTTATCACGGTCAGCGCACTCATCGTCGGCATGATGATGACACTCTCCGGGCAGGGGGGGAGCTTCCGCGCGTTCTTTGGCATGAGCGTCGGGACGGCGGTTGCCGTCATCTCCTACGTCGGCAAAGTATTCGACCCGTTAGAGAGTATCGGCATGGAGATCCAGAAGATACAGTCGGCGATCGCGGGCATTCACAGGATACGCGAATTCATGGAAGAGCCGGGGCGCAGGGTGCCGGGTTCCGGGGAAGGATCTGCTGAAAACAATGCAACGGCACCTGCCGTCGAGCTGCAGAACGTGAGCTTTTCCTACAGCGGCTCCCGTGTTATTCTGGACCATTGCAGCCTCACCGTGCAGGAGGGGGAACACGTGACCGTTACCGGCAGAACCGGACGCGGCAAAACAACGCTCCTTCGCCTCATCCTCGGTCTGTATGAGCCCGAAGAGGGCAGTGTGCGCGTCTTCGGCCGGAGAGCCGTAGATTTTCCGGATGAGGAAAAGCGGCGTCTCTTCGGCTATGTTGAGCAGCGCTTTGTCCCCGTGCCCGGCACCATCGCGGATCAGCTGCGGATGGGAGACCACACCGTCACGGAAGAGGAGATGCTGCGGGCGCTGCGCATCGTCGGCCTGGAGCAGGAGGTCATACGCTTTCCGGAAGGCCTCAATACGCCCTGCGAGTCTTATGTTTTCTCCCAGGGGCAGTGGCAGCTTCTCTCCGTGGCGAGGGCGATCGTCTTCGACCCGAAGATCCTGCTCCTCGATGAGATCGCGGCGGAGCTGGACGCCGGGACGGAGGCGAGACTGGAAGAGGCGCTGCGGGCCGCGGCAGAGGGCAGGACAATGATTTCGGTATCCCACCGCCTGCACGGGCGCGCGCAGGGGCGGCTCATCCGACTGTGAAGTAGATATGGTATTAATCCAGACCAGCGAAATTTATAACAGACAGCTGCGTTTGCACGGCTGGTTGCGAAATAGAGAGAATGATCTATGCAGAATGAATTATTTGAATCCACCGCTATTCCGAAGGCATATCTGAAACTGGCGCTGCCGGTCGTGATGAGTATGGTTGTGACCCTGATCTACAACATGGTCGACACCTATTTCATTGCGATGACGGGTAGCACAGACCTCATTGCGGGCGTCTCGGTCTGCGCGCCGGTATTCACCTTCATGATGGCCATGGGAGATCTGTGGGGGTTGGGCGGCAGTTCGGTTATTTCGAGACTCCTCGGCGAGGGGAGAGGGGAGGACGGGAAGCGACTGTCCATCTTCTGTTTCTGGGGGGCGGCCGTGCTCGGTGCGGTGGCAGCGGCTGTTATGCTGCTCTTCCGTACGCCGATCCTCACTTTCCTCGGCGCAGACGTGGGGACCTTGCCTTACGCCATTCAGTATTACTCCTGGCTGAGCCTTGGGGCACCGCTCATCGTTTTCTCCCTGGTGCCCTCGAACCTTCTGCGCACCGAGGGCGCCGCGAACGCGTCCATGACGGGCTCTGTCCTCGGCGCCGTCATCAACATGATCCTGGACCCCATCTTCATTCTGGGTTTTGGCATGGGAGCAAAAGGCGCGGCGATCGCATCGGTCATAGGATATATCTGCACCGATATTTTCTATGTGATCTATATCGCGAGGAAGGTACCGGGACTTTCCATGAATCCGCGAAGGCTCTCGATCACCGGCCGGGAGGTCGGCATGATCCTGTCCATCGGCCTGCCGTCTGCCGTGACGAATTTCATGCAGAGCATCGGCATGACGATCACCAACCGGAGTCTTTTGCCATACGGCAATGAGCCGATCGCGATGATGGGCATCGCGCTGAAAATCGTGAATATCGCGGCCCTTGTCCTGGTAGGCCTTGCCTTCGGCGGACAGCCGCTCATCGGCTATACCTACGGCGCCCGCAACAGGGAAAGGTTGTCCAAGGTCATCCGCTTCGGCTATCTCGTCACCATGGGGACAGGACTTTTCCTGAGCGTTCTCCTCGGCCTTTTGTCGAAGGTATTCGTCGGCGCATTCGTCAAAGATCAGGGGCTGATCGTCATGGGAGCAGAGATGCTGCGCCTGCAGCTCGTCGGCATGGTGTTCATGGGAGCCGCGACCGTCACGATCTGCATCTTCCAGTCCACGGGCAAGAGCATCCCCGCTTTCCTCATGTCGATTTGCAGACAGGGCTTTGTCTATGCCATCGTGATGGCGGTCGCCTCCTCTGCTTTCGGCTACATGGGCGTGATCTCGGCACAGGCGGTCACGGATGTGATCACCGTTGTGATCGCCGTCATCCTCCTGCGAGCCACTCTCGGGAAGGAACTTCGCGCAGAACCTACATCGGAGAAGGAACCTGCGACCGATCAACAGGCGCAGGCGACGGGCAAATAAATGCCGCGCAATACGCGGCATGAAGGTATAGGTTATGTTGTATTCCATTCACAACGGAACCGTGAGCCAGGGAGGAGAGGTGATCCTCTCCCATTTCGACTTCGAGATCAGGGGCACGGAGAAGATTGCCATTGTCGGGAGAAACGGCGCTGGCAAGACGACACTGCTATCCCTCATCGCGGGGAGACTCGATCTCGACGCGGATGAGAAGCATCCGGACGCAGGGATCAGTCGCGCGAGGAAGTTCACGATTGGTGTACTGGATCAGTCAGCGGTGCAGCGGCCGGAAGAGACTGTGGAGGAGAGATTCGGCGATGAAACGAGCTTCAACAGGATGTTCACGGAGCTTGGCTTCTCCCTCTCTGACAAGGGCAAAGCGCTCGGCGAATTCTCCGGCGGCGAACAGACGAAAATCATGCTGATCGGCCTTTTCCTCGCGGCACCGGACGTGCTGGTCCTCGATGAGCCGACGAACCATCTGGACCTTGAGACGACGCAGTGGTTGGAAGAGAAACTGCGCGCCTATCCTGGCGCTGTCGTGCTCGTCTCGCACGACCGGTATTTCATCGACCGCGTGGCCGAGGTGGTCTATGAGGTGACGGGCGGGAAGCTCGTGCGCTACGTCGGCAACTATTCGCACTACAGGCAGGAAAAGGCGGAGCGCTATGCGCGGCAGCTGACCGCCTACGAAGCGCAGCAGCAGGAGATCCGAAGACTGAATGATCTTATCGAGAGGTTCAAATATAAGCCGAAAAAGGCGGCCTTTGCCAGATCCCGCGTGAAGATACTGGAGCGGATGGAGAAGATCCCCATGCCGGAGAAGGACGACGCCGTCATCCACACGGGAGACATTCTGCCGGCGCGCATGGGCAGCAGGAACGTTTTCGAGGCGGAGCATTTGTCCATCGGCTATGAGAAGCCGATGCGTGAGGTGTCGGTCCGAATCCGCAGAGGACAGAAGATCGGCATCTTCGGGCCCAACGGCACAGGCAAAACGACCTTCCTCAGGACGGTAGCAGGGCTGATCCCGCCTCTGAAAGGGAAACTGCGGCTCGGGGAGCACGTGGACGCGGTCTATTTCGACCAGTTCTCCGCGGCGATCGAGAGCACAGAGATTGTCTTCGACTGGTTCCACAACAAGTTCCCGAAGCTGACCGGGGAAGAGGTGAGATCCTACCTCGCAGGGTTCCTCTTTTACGCGAAGGATTTCGGTAAACAGGTCTCGAACCTCTCCGGCGGCGAGAAGGCAAGGCTGGTCCTTGCCACCCTCCTGTTCCAGAAGCCGAATTTCCTCATTCTCGACGAGCCGACCAACAACATGGACATTCCTGCGAAGGAGACGATGGAGTCCATCTTCCGCGACTATCGGGGGACGATACTGTTCGTCTCGCACGATCGATATTTCCTCTCAAGAGTGGCGGACGGCCTGCTGTTTTTCAACAAGGGCGAGGCCCCCGTCATGTACTATCCGTTCGGGTACGACAGGTACATGGAACGGCAGCGGCGGATTGACGCGGGGGTGGATGTCTCGATCGAACGGACGGCGGAGGAGCAGCGGCTCATTGAAGGGCTGCGTTCGGTGCCGGAGCGGGAGAAAAGGGAGCGCCCGCTCTCGACTGCAGAGGCGTCGATAGACTGGGAGCTGCGGCTCAATGCGGAGGAGATGGCAGCGGCGGCAGCGGCTTATGAACAGGCGGACCTTGAGGCGCACCGGTATCCGGAGACGGAAGAGGAATACGAGAATTTCGATGAGATTCGGGGAAAACAGCAGGCGGTCGCCAACGCTGCGGCGGATGCCTGGACGAAGACGCTCCTTACCTGGTACGACATCGTCAGCAGGCGGGAGTAGCTTCTCTGGAATGAGAATCTGCGAGGCAGACAAGAGCCGCGATGCCAAGAGGGAGAAAGGCGAACCAGACAGAGCGCACGCCGAAACGCTGGATGAGCGGCGCGTGGATGGTCACGGCTGCGTAGAAAGAGATGAGCGTTGCAAGGAAGAAGAGCCCCCTGCGCAGATCCTTCGCGTCGCGGTCCAGAAGATAGTCGACGAAGCCGAACAGTGCCTGTTTCGTATTATTGGAACAGAAGATGGTCGAGCAGGCAATGCCGTTCGCACCGTTGAAGATACTCCACTGGCAGCCCGTCAGTGCGAAAATCGGCAGCACCGCAGGCAGGACCGCGATATCTTCCGGGATGAGGCCTGCGATCAGGATGCCGGTGACTTCGACCAGGATGCAAAGAAACTCTGCCTTCTCTCTGGAGAATTTGCGCAGCGCGAGATGTCCGCCGGTGAGTCCCGCGCAGAACAGGATGAGTGAGAGAACCCGGAACAGTACGTCGAACGGCGAGCGGTCTACGACAAGATGGAGGAAGAGATAGATGAGGTTCGCGGTCTGTGCCTGTGCGAAGGTGCCGCGGAAGAGGACGGCGTAGGCGCCGGTGATCCCCGCGGTGAAGGTCATGAGAAGGTGCAGGATGAATTCACGGTTTTTCTGAAGATAAGTCAAGGATGTTGCCTCGGAATCTAATGGTTTCTGATTTGTTTCCTGGAAACAATCCTGATAATGATAACACTGATTTTATATGTAGACAGAGAAAAGTCTCATAGAATTTCAGTTGTAAACGGGTATGCCTGTAGTATGATTCGACCAAAGGAAGGTGTCTTATGGGAACTGATCTAACCAGAGGAAAGCCGCTGTCCGTGATCGTGAAATTCATGATCCCGCTCTTTATCGGCAACGTGTTCCAGCAGCTGTACAACATGGCGGATACCGTGATCGTCGGCCGGTACGTCGGGCAGAACGCGCTCGCGGCCGTAGGCTCGACCGGCACCATTATGTTCCTCGTGCTGGGCTTTGCCACCGGGCTCACGACGGGATTCACGGTCCTGACCTCGCAGCGCTACGGCGCGAAGGACGCCGTTGGCACGAGGAAGAGTGTCGCCAACGCGATGATACTCGCTGTCATCGTCATCGCCGTGATGACACTGGTATCCCTGCTCGTTATGCGCCCTGTGCTGACGCTCATGAATACGCCGGCAGAGATCTACGAGGATGCCTACCGCTACATCTCCATTATATGCGGCGGCATCTTCTGCACCGTGTTCTACAACCTCTTCTCCGCCATGATGCGCTCCGTCGGAAACAGCAGGATGCCTCTTGTTTTCCTCGTGATGTCTGCGTGCCTCAATGTCGTGCTGGACCTGGTATTCATCATTAACTTCCACATGGGGACCGCGGGAGCCGCGATTGCGACCGACGTCGCACAGGGAATCTCCGCCGTTCTCTCCATTCTGTATATGATCCGGAAAATGCCGGAGCTCATGCCGGAGCGGCACATGTGGCGGCTCACCGGCTATATGACAAGAGTGCAGCTGCAGGTCGGCCTCCCTATGGCACTGCAATTCGGCATCACAGCCAGCGGCACCATGGTCATGCAGGCGGCGATCAATACGTTCGGCGCCGTGGCAGTCGCTTCGTTCACGGCGGCAGGCAAGGTGCAGAACCTGATCACGCAGGAGTTCTCTTCCATGGGACAGTCCATGGCGAGCTACTGCGGACAGAACTACGGCAAGGGTGATTACGAGAGAATCCAGCAGGGCGTGCGCTCCGCAATTCTCGTGAGTGTGATCTATTCCATTGCCGCGGCGATCGTGGGTCTCACGCTCCTGCGTCCGATGATGGGGCTCTTCTTCCCGGCAGGTACCGATATCGCGGGAATGATGCCTTATGCCAACACCTACATCCGGCTGTGCGTGATTTTCTACATTCCGCTGTCCATGATCTTCATCTTCCGTAACGCAATGCAGGGCTGCGGCTACGGTTTCCTGCCGATGATGGGCGGCGTAGTGGAGCTGTTCTGCCGCCTCGCGATGGCGCTTGCCTCCATGGCACTCAACATCTACGCGCTCGCGGCGTTCTGCGACCCCTTCGCATGGATCGGTGCCTGCATCTTCACGGCAATCGCCTACCGTATCGTCATAGGCAAGGTTCGGGCAACCCTCCTGGGAACAGGGGCGAATCCGGAGCGATTGTCAGAGCGGGCATGAGGATCACGGCATGAATATAAGATTTGAAAAAGGAAGAGACTTGGGATGAATCCCTTTTTTGCTATACTTCGTTCAGCCTTTTTGATACCGATCATAAACCAAATAAAACTGACAGATGTCAAAATGAGATAAATGGAGTAAATTTTCTCATGAAGAGAAAGGCAAGGCATTCTGTAAATTGAACTGCTTCCTGCTGCTGAGTATTATTTGCTCGTCGCGACAATAGACGAACGTTAAGACAACAGCAGGAGGCAATTATTTGAAGGAAATAGAGAAGTATGATTCGGAAAAAAACGACAAAAGAAATTCTGGGAGAGTCTATTCATGAGCTTGCAGCAACGAAAGCCGTGGATAAGATCACGATTAAGGAAATCGTGGATAACTGCGGATTGTCATCTGCAACCTTTTATCGTCATTTTCAGGATAAGCTCGAGCTTATTGCATGGATTTTCAACTATCAGATGGAAGACATCTTTATGGATTTCTGCGAAGGGGCGGAAACCTGGAGACAGGCTGTCTTTGATCTGGTATCTATTCTTGCAAATGACCGGGGCTTTTATCAAAATGCATTAAAACATACGGATGGTCCGAATTCATTCTTCTTTTCCACGTATCCCCTCTTTTGTCAGGAAGCATGCCACAGAACGGTCATGTGCATTGATAGCAAGAAAATTCCCCGAAATTTATGAGAGATTCTCTAATGAAGAGGAACCTGATGAGGAAGAAAAGCGACAGATGTCCCTGATTGTTAACAATATTTTTCTGGAACGTCTGGAAAAATATCACCTGTGAGGAGGATGAAATGAAATTAGCCTGGAAGGAACTGAAATATAATTGGAAGAAATATCTTCTGGTAGAGCTTATTGTTATCTTGATGATGTTTATGGTACTTTTCCTGTCTGGTCTGGTCAAGGGCCTTGGCAGCGCTGTGTCATCCGGCGTTGACAACATGCAGGCAGAGACCTTTATTGTAAGCGAGGATGCTGAGAAGCTCCTCACTGTTTCCGCGCTGACATCGGATGAGTTTGATTCGATCAGGCAGGTTTATGGAGATAAGGCAACGTCGATTGACGTGCAAAGGATGTATATCCAGAAGGATGCAGCCGGCGATAAGCTGGACATTGCTTATTTTGCGTTCGACCCGGATAGCTTTCTGAATCCGGAGGTTTATAGCGGAAAAAAGCTGGGGACAGAGGCGAATACGATTGTTCTGGACGATGATTTTGAAAGCAAAGGCATACAGGTCGGGGACAGCATCATCGACTCTGCTTCCGGCATACAGCTGAAGGTTGACGGATTTACCAAAAATGCCATGTACGGACACGTCTCGGTTGGTTATATCTCTACAGAAACCTATACGTCCATCATGAAAGCATTGAATCCTATGTATCAGGAAAGTGTCCATGCAGCGGCTGTTCAGGGTGCTCCGAAAGAGAAAATCGACGGAACTGAAGCCTACTCCAAAGCAGAAATCGTAGAGGCTATTCCGGGGTATAAGGCAGAGCAGATGACCATCACTATGGTGGAATGGCTTCTGGTTGTAATCACAGCTCTTATTATCGGGATTTTCTTCTTTGTCATTAATTTGCAGAAAGAAAAGGAGTTTGGGGTTTTGAAAGCTATCGGAACAGGTATGGGAAGTCTGGTGCGGATAATCCTCGGCCAGGTATTTCTGATCGCAGTGAGCGGAGCACTCCTGTCTACCGGCCTGGTCGCTCTGATGAGTGCAGTGCTTCCGGCGACGATGCCATTTACCCTGGTGGGAAGCCAGGTAGCCCTGGTGCTGGCGGCGTTTGTAGTAATATCGATTCTTGGCAGTCTTGCTACTGTGATCCGGGTAGCGCACATTGACCCGGCACAGATTATAGGGGGTGATTTCCAGTGACGAACACAGTACTCAATATGAAGGATATTGACAAAAGCTATCGTGATGGAGAAGCGCAGCGCATGATCCTTGATCATGTAAACCTGACTGTCAGAGCAGGGGAATTCGTGGCGATCGTAGGCCCCTCTGGTTGCGGAAAAAGCACACTCCTCAACATCGCCGGTATGATGTTATCTCCGGATTCAGGCGAAATTGAACTCTGTGGGCAGGTGGTTTCTGCTCTTCCAAAGAAAAAGTGGACGCAGATCCGAAGAGAAATGATCGGCTTTATTTTTCAAAACCATCAGCTTCTACCCTATTTGAAAGCAGGAGAACAGCTTTCAGTTCTTCTGAAAAGTGACAGGAAGAAAATTCAGGAGCTTTTCAGTGAGCTTGGCATTGAACATCTGATGAATCAGTATCCTGCCAGAATGTCCGGCGGTGAAAGGCAGCGCGTGGCGATCGCCCGTGCGTTTGCATCGGATGCGGCCCTGATTCTCGCGGATGAGCCAACAGCATCCCTTGACTCAGAACGCGGGCACCATGTCGTAGAAATGATCCAGATGGAGGCACATAAGCGTAACAAGGCTGCAGTTATGGTTACGCACGATGAACGTGTTCTGGATCTCGCAGATAAGATCTATCAAATGGAAGATGGAAAACTGGTGAACAGTCGGTAAAGGAAGTAGTCGTAGGCGTTGTGCTTACGACTATTTTCGTTATACAATTTTATATCCTGATGCGATAAATTACCCCAACCTGGGGGAGATAAAATATAAGGATCAGGTTATAGAGGGATCATTGTATGAAAGCGTTTGAGTATTATATAAGCCTTCCATATCGGCTGGAGATTGTTCCTGATTCTGATGAGGGAGGATATGTAGCGCGTTACCCGGATTTGCCGGGGTGTATTACAGTTGGCAATTCGATAGAGGATGCTGTGGCTAATGCCGCGGATGCCAAACGAGAGTGGCTGATTGCAGCATTGGAAAGTGGGACAGCTATTAATGAGCCAGTCGTATTAGGTGATTTATGAGAAAGAAACATGTTGTCAAGGGGAAAGGGAACGATACAGATTGCCGGTCTTGGTGATCCTGATTTTCTGATGCAGGCCCATATGCTCAGGCAAGCATATATGAAGCAAAAATAAGACATATGCCATTAGTGGAGGGCAATTTCGCATACTTTTTGGGTCAATCCCTTTTCTTGTGGGATATTGAATCTCACCCGAGGGTACTTCCACGGACTTGGACCCCTCGGCGATGCTCCCAAGTCCCGACTGATACTATTTCATCTCGCTACGGTAATAGTACCTTAGTGGTAGAAATCAATTGAATAACAAAATTCACAGACCCCATACATAAACTCAGGCCTTGATGGCATGATTGTTCTCCCATCTGCGCTCTCTGGTTTCTACAACACCCTCACAAAAGAGGCTGTGGTGGAAAGCAATAACAGAGTTTACTGTATCTACGGAAATGTACTTCTTACCAATGAGGATCGTACCTGCTTTGTCTGTGGCGCGACTAAGATGCAGGCCATTTCTTTACAGGCGGAAGGCCATATGATAACGCAGGCTCTCTCCACATATACCACGGAGCGTCTCATTCGTGGAACGTATACTCTGAAAGAGGTCGCTGAGCTCACCGGTCTTAACAAAAACGTTGTCAAAGCCATTGATGAGAAGCGCCTCAGGGACAAGTACACGGTGGATGGTAAAAGCTGATCCAGCCTGAATGTCAGGCAAGGATTCTCGGAATTGATGAATTCAAGCTGCATAACGGTTACCGCTACGCAACCCACATCATCGACATGGAAACAGGCCGTAAGTTAATCAGTAGTAATCAATAGCAACTACAAAATATACTGATGATATTTATGTTGTTTCTTTATTTGTTTATGATGATGGGGACAATCCAAGCAAACCGACCGTAACTCTAGGATATAATACGGAAAAGTGTTATAAGGAGGCTTTGGAAACATCAGATGAGGGTGAGGCCAGGTGGAATTTTGCAGTATGGCTTCAGAATGATCTGTTCTGCTTTGGAGGTGACGAATTGTGAATATAATCGACAAAGACAAGGGCTTCACTTCAAAACGGAGTCCTTTTCTCTTATAGTTTTATAATTTTCCGCTCGTACTGACAGTTGTCTGTCTTATGATCACTGCGCTAACTTGAATTTTATGCAGCAATAAAACCGGCAGAAGGTAAAAGCGGTGTGTATGTCTATATGTAGATTGACATTAGAATCGAATTCAGAAAAGGGAAAATAAATGTCTTTAGAAGGATTCTGTATCATATTTGACTTGGTAATGGCTTCGGTTTTCTTTTTGATCGGGATGCTGTTTTATAAGTCAAATGGAAAAGCGGCGAATTTGTTAACAGGCTATAATATGAAGTCAATTACAGAACGTAAGAAATCCGATGAGAGGAAAATGTGTAAGGATTATGGAAAAAGGATAATGCGATGGGCAATTCCTTTTTTGGGTGGGGCTATTATAGACATTTGCTTTCCCAGCAAGGGATTGGTAATTGCATGGATCATATGGGGGTTAATGTTTATTCTATTGTTGCTAGAAAGAAATAAGAGCGAACGATAAATCGGAATTTGTTGAGGTGAATATTAGTGAATATAATTTTTGAAAATGGAATTAATGAGTTTAATGGACACGAGTTAGTTGCATGGTCCAATGAAAAAGGAATAGATTTTCAGGAACAATGGATGGGACCAACGATAGAATATCCATTAAATTATAGTAAACTAAAAAGTTTAGAAAATTTATATTCAATTTTTGCTGATAAGGAGTTTATTGGAGTTATTCAACAGGTTAGAATCTATGAAGATAATATACACATAGGAAGATTTATAATAAACCCAAGTAAGACAGGAATGGGATATGGTAAAGAATCATTAAAGGAGTTTATAAATTATTGTTTTAAAAATGCTGTTATTAAAAGCATTTCTTTAACTGTATTTGGTTATAATAAAAGTGCGAAAGCATTATATGAAAAGTTAGGATTTAAAATAGTAGAAACCATAAATAAGCCGGATTTAAAATACATAATGAAAAAGTATAGATAAATTATCTCTGCAAAATCCCAGTTTGTTTGGATGAACTCTATATGAAAGAAAAAAGCAAAAATGGAGTTTCAATAATAGGTGGGGCAGATGGCCCAACAAGTATTTTTATAGCCGACAGCCCGCGAAAAAAGCCTCTTAAAGTGAGAATTCGCAATA
>FNQX01000009.1 GCA_900107575.1 Lachnospiraceae bacterium NK3A20
AGCGCTTAATTCGGAGGGCTTTGGTATATGGCCCGACGAATTGTGGCGCTGCAAGCGCTTAATTCGGAGGGCTTTGGTATATGGCCCGACGAATTTTTAGTCCCCAAAGCTTATCCCCAGCATTCTCGCTTCCTTGATAATATCCGCGTTGGGATCGAGCTTCTTCAGCTTGCCCGCGACTTCATCCAGCGGAACCTTGACCATTTCCCTGTTCTTATAGCCGACCATGAAGCCGTATTCCTTCTTGAGGATCAGCCTGCCGGCCTCCGCACCGAGACGGCTCGCGAAAACGCGGTCATACGGACACGGTTCTCCGCCACGCTGTACGTGTCCGGGAACCGTCACACGAACCTCGCGACCTGTTTTTTTGGCAATCTTATCCGCGATTTCATAGGAAACGGAAGGGTATTTATAATTCGCGAGTTTCTCTTTGTATTCCTTCTTGGAGAGTGCTGCGTCCTTCTTGGAGATGGCGCCTTCCGCGGCCACGATGATCGTAAAACGGCTGCCGTTACGGTCTCTCTCCTCAATCTTGTCGATGACCTTGTCAATGTCAAACGGGATCTCCGGCAGGAGAATGATGTCCGCGCCACCAGCCATGCCGGCATTGAGCGGAAGCCACCCCACCTTGTGCCCCATGATCTCTACGATGAAGACACGGCCGTGTGAGGATGCTGTCGTGTGGATCTGGTCGATCGCCTTGGTTGCAATGTCCACGGCAGACTGGAAGCCGAAAGTCATATCCGTTCCCCAGAGGTCGTTGTCGATGGTCTTGGGGAGCGTGATCACATTCAGCCCCTCCTGAGACAGGAGGTTCGCCGTCTTGGTCGAGCCGTTACCGCCGAGCATGACCAGACAGTCCAGCTGCAGCTTGTAGTAGTTCTGTTTCATCGCGGCGACCCTGTCCAGACCGTTCTCATCCGGATCGTGAATGGTCTTGAACGGAACGCGGCTCGTGCCGAGAATCGTGCCGCCACGCGTTAGGATGCCGGAGAAATCGAGGCCCGTCAGCATACGGAAGCGGCTGTAGATCAGGCCTTTGTAGCCGTCCTCGAAGCCATAAATCTCCACCGGCTCATCCGCGTTGTTGAGTACGCATTTGACCACGCCTCTCATCGCCGCGTTCAGCGCCTGACAATCACCGCCGCTGGTAAGCATTCCGATCCTGAGCATAGAAACCTCCTTCATTCCATTCTGTGCAGATCCCCGGTTCTCTGCCCGGGAATCCCTACGGGCACCGCGCCTAATTGATTATACTATAAAGGCAGATGGGCCGCAGAATTTTTTCGCTTGCGGATTTGCCGTAAGGTAGCATATAATAGCGTTTGCAGCCCGCAAAACATCAGGCGGGTGGCACACAATTCCATCCTGGAGAGTTACCCAAGTGGTTCAAGGGGGCGCACTCGAAATGCGTTAGGGCGGTAACACGCTGCGTGGGTTCGAATCCCATGCTCTCCGTACGAAAAAGGGAAAGCCATTTAGGCTTTCCCTTTTTCATACAGAGAGCATATTGGCTCCGTAAAAAAGAAAGCCTCGGTAGGCTTTCTTTTTTTGTACGAAGAGCAGCATATTGGCTCCGCAATATCTGATTCAAAAAATATCAGTGTCCAGCTTCAAAACTTTCATATTGTCATCCCGATACTGCAATAGCTGTTTATCGTTCGTATAGAAGATATCAGCTCCTGCCACCTTGGCACTGGCTATCTGAAGTGAATCCATCTGCTTAAAATAAGGATATTGCGCTCGGATCCTCGCGGCTTCTTCCGCCGTCTGCGTGTCGATCACCTTAATTTCGAATATCAGGTCATTCAGGAACTTATGAAATCTGTCGATATCCTCCTTAGTTCCATTCTTATAACAACCGGTAGTATATTCCATGATCGTGATCGTAGAAGTTCCGATGGTTCCCTCCTGCATCGCACTCAGGAATAAATCTCTGGCTGCCTTCAGCTTTAATTCCAGCGCGTAAATGAAAATAGCTGTGTCGAAATAAATTTTACTCCCTGTCATTGTCCCTCAAACTCCTGACATATTCATCCGGTGTCATACCATCTCTCAGATGATGCGATACGGGCTCATAATCTCCCCAATGTATTGTCCTGGGAATGGATTTCAGAGGTCTGTATTCCAGGGATTGTTCTGACGCGCTGACTTCCAGTTCCTGCCCATCATATAAATGTAATGATTCCACAAAGCCTGCAGGAATGGTCACGGTGAAACTGTTGCCAACTTTTCTAACCTTAACCGACATAGGAGCACCCCCTTGCCTATAGTATACACTGTGTATACTCTATTGCAAGTAAATTTAACTCACCTGTCCATGATGCAAGGAGGCAGCTCTGTACGTATCAGAATGTAAACCTGTCTGGTTAGTGTTACTCCTTCACGCCTCCGAGGGTCAGGCCTGTAACGAAATACCGCTGCAGAAACGGGTACAGGCAGATGATGGGCAGCATGGTGACCACCGTTGCCGCCGCGCGGACAGACGTCGGGGTAACCGCAGCCACAGCCGTGCTGGATGCCGTCGTCGCGCTGCCGCTCTGCTGCATGACAGAGGAGAGCAGCTTCATCAGCTCGTACTGCAGTGTCGTGTACTCCGGCTTCATGCGGTTGTACAGCATGGCGTCGAACCAGGAGTTCCACTGGTATACCGCAACGAAAAGGGCCACGGTAGCATACACCGGTTTGCAAAGGGGAGAGATGATCTTCATGAATATGGTCCAGTATCCCGCGCCATCGAGCTTCGCCGACTCCTCCAGGGAGTCCGGAATGCCTTCCATGTAGGTGCGAATGACCAGCATGTTGAACGCGCTGACCGCGCCGGGCACGACATAGACCCAGAAGCTGTTCGTGAGGTGCATGTTCTTATACAGCAGAAGGACAGGCACCATGCCGCCGTTCACGTACATCGTGATGACCCAGAACAGGGAGAGCTGGGAACGGAACATGAAGTTCTTGCGGCTGACGATAAACGCCAGAATCGCGTTCGCGGCGAGCGCGATAATCGTGCCCAGAATGGTACGCATCACCGTGACGATCGCGCCCTGGATCATGTTCTGTTTATGCAGTACCGTGGAGTAGTTGTCCAGCGTGAATTTGCGGGGAATAAGATGGATGCCGCCTCTCACCGCGTCGATACCATCGTTGAATGAAACCGCAACCGTATTGAGCACCGGATACAGCGTGATGATCACGAAGAGGATCATGAATACCGCGATGATGACATCGAAGACCACGCCGCCGGCAGACTGTTTCATTCTCCTTGGTCTTACCTTGACTTTTGCCTCTTTCATTGTACGTCCCCCTTTCTCAGAACAGTCTCTCTTCGCCTGTCTTTTTCGCGATGGCATTCGCGATGAGGATCAGGGCGATGGATACCGCGCTCTTGAACATACCGGCGGCGGTACCGAGTGAATAGTCGTTCTGGCTGATGCCCCAGGTCAGGACGTAGATGTCGATCGTATCGGAAACGCTCTTGACCAGGCCGTTGCCCAGAAGGTACTGGACTTCGAAGCCGGCGTTCAGGACATTGCCGATGTTCATGATGAGCAGGACCATGATCGTGGAGCGGATACCCGGCAGGGTGATGTAACGGATTCTCGCAAGTCTCCCCGCGCCGTCAATCGCTGCGGATTCATAGAGGCTGGGATCAATAGAGGTGATCGCCGCCAGATAGATGATGGCGTTCCAACCGGTCTCTTTCCAGACGTTCGCAAAAGCAACGATCCACCAGAAGTATTTCGGGTCCGCGAAAAAGTTGATCGGCGAATCGATTATATTCAAATTGACAAGCAGTTCATTGATGATGCCGTTGCTGGACATTGCGTCATGCAGGATGCCGGTAACGATGATCCACGAGAGGAAATGCGGCAGATAGGAAATCGTCTGCACGATCTTCTTCGTGTGGTTGAGTCGGATCTCATTGAGCAGAATAGCGAACAGGATGGCCATGACGAACGTGAACACGAGGTTCAAGACACCCATGGCGAAAGTGTTGCGAATGACTTTGATGAACGTGTCATCGGAGAACAGGAACTTGAACTTGTCCAGTCCCACGAACTGGGAATGCAGCAGGCCGGTCCTCGGCTTGTAGTTCTGAAAAGCCATGATCCATCCGCCGAGCGGCAGATAGTAGAAAATGATGCCATAGACGACGAAGATCGCGGACCATATCAGCAGGACCTTCTGTCTCCTGACTTCCTTCCATGTAATTTTTTTCTTGTTATTCATATGCCATATGCCCTCCTCATCTGGCAAAGCAAGGGTCCGGCAGGCAATGGATCATGTCTTTTGGACACTCCATCCACCGCCGTGCCGGGCCTTTGTCAAAGGAGCTTAGGATTGGGAAACGGATTACTGGTTCGCAGCTCTGCGGTCGAGCTCTTCCTGCATCTCAGAGAGGAAGTCTTCCGGCTTGCATGCGCTGTACGCATCCATGTAATCAGACCATGCGCTGTCGAAATCTTTGCTCATGACTACCTTCGGCAGCCACTCGTGTTTCGTTTCGCCCATCTTCGTCCATGCAACGCCGCCGGGGGTATCGGTTGTCATAGCGTTCGAGAAGGAATACATCGGATACCAGGGACCGAGCTCTACTTCCTCGGAGCCGATCATGTCAACATAGGTTGTCGCGTTGTAAGCCTCGAAGCACTTGACGAGCGGATCCGCAAGGTTTGCGAAGAACTCGGAAGTCTGCTCGGTCGGCATCATGGCATTCTTGCCATCTTCGCTGGTGCCGCCCCACTGAGGCATGTAGGAATAATCGCAGAGGTGGGAAGCCTGATACTCGGTATCGGTCGCCTTCATTCTCTCGTCTTCCGTACGATAGTAGAGACCATTCTCATCAACTTCGTAGTCAACACCTTCCACGCCCCAGAAACGGAGATCGTGGATCTCCTGATCCAGGCAGTCCTCAAGGAACTGGAACGCTGCGTCAACATCCTGGCAGCTGGTCGTGATCGCAACGCCGGAGGAGTTGTTGAGGGTATCGCCATAAGCGTGCCACTGGTTCGGCATGCCGGGCTCGATGGTCAGGCCGAGCGGTACATAGTCGCAGCCAAGCTTGTCGAGGCCCTGCTGTTTGAATACATCGTTAACCGTGAATGCGAAATCCCACCACTGATCGCACATACCAAGAACAGCGCCGGTGGAGAGCTTTGCAATGTACTCATCGTAGGTCTGGGTACCGAACTCGTTATCAATAATGCCCTTGTTGTACTCTTCGTTGAGCTTCTTGAAATACTTCACCGCAGTCGGTGTCGTGTTGTAGTCAACAACGGTCGGCTTGTCGCCGTCGAGGTTGACAATGACGGAACCGTCGTTCGGATAGCCGTCGAGGAACTGGGGTGCGTTCTCGATGCAGAAATATCTCCAGTCTTCGCAGAGCATGGTGTAAGGGATCACGCTCGTGCCGTCCTCCATGGTCGGATTCGCTTTCGCGTAATCTTCCAGGAGTTTGAAATACTCATCGAGGGTCTGGATCTTCGGATAGCCTGCCCACTCAAGGACTCTTGCCTGTACCCAGAAAGCCTCGTCATTGTGCGTTGTGGTCTTGCTCTCACCGTGCGTGTTCTGGAATACGTTTGCCCAGTAGATCTTGCCGTCATCCTGGCGGAAGGAATCCCACTCTGCGTCGGTGTAGTACGCTTTGAGCTTGGGATATTTATCAAGGTACTCGTCCCAGGAGATCAGTGCGCCGGCATCATAGAGCTGCTTCATGGCATCGCCGCCGTTGATGTAGTCGGGATACTCGCCGCTCGCGATGATGGTGCCGACTGCCTCTGCGTCGGTCTGGCCGGTCAGCCAGGTCTCTTTGACGCGCACGCCTGTCTTCTTTGCGATGATCTCCTGAACTTCGTTGCCGTCGTTGATCTCGGAGCCGGGCATGGCGATGAACATGGAGAAATCCTTGATCTCAT
Organism: Lachnospiraceae bacterium NK3A20; assembly: GCA_900107575.1. Classification (GTDB taxonomy): domain Bacteria; phylum Bacillota; class Clostridia; order Lachnospirales; family Lachnospiraceae; genus CAG-791. The sequence goes on from FNQX01000009.1 coordinate 5,919, forward strand.
CGTCGGAATGCTCCTTCTTGCCTTCCTCCGTCGTGCCTTCCGTGCTCCCGGTCTCGGCAGCAGCGGTTGTCGCCCCGCTCTCCGCAGCAGCCGCATCCGTGTCAGCCGCCGGAGCAGAGCCGCTGCCGCAGCCGGCGAGGAGAGATACGGTTATCGCGGACAACGCGACAAGGGATGTAACTTTCTTCGTTTTCATAGCTTCCTCCCTACCTGTGATGGAATACGGCCTGATGTTCTCTTGCGAAAACATCAGGCGCGCATCAGAGTTTTGTTACTATTACAATACGTTTTTCATCCCGGGGAAACTACGGATGAACTATAGACAAAGGTACGAGAAATTCTAGATGGTGAGAAGGGGCTATTCTAAGAGCTGGTTGCGCCGGTATTTCGAGGGCGTGCAGCCCTTGACTTCAATGAATTTGCGGATGAAATAGTCGACGTCGCGGTAGCCTGTCTTCTCCGCAATCCGCGCCACCGGCTCATTTCCGGAACGCAGCATTCTCGCTGCCTCCTCAATGCGCACACCGGTCAGCGCTTCCTTGAAGGAGACGCCGAAAGTCCTGCGGTAGAGCTGCCCCAGGTACGAGCTGTTGATATAATATTTCCTCCCGAGATCACGCAGGGAGAGGTTCTCCGCATAGTGCTCCCTGATCTCACGGTTCACCTCATTCAGAACGTCGTTGGAGCCTTCCTGTTTCAGCTGGGCGAGGTAAGCCGCGTAGTCGCAGGCGAAGCTCTTTAGGTGTGCGCTGCCCTCCCTTGCCATGCCGGACTCCAGCGTGTTCTCGGAAATATAATGAAGGATCTCTTCCTGGTTCACGTCCTCCTTGCGGTCGGAGGCGATGTGGATGAGCTGGAATAAAAGGTAGTGAATGTTGAGCCGCACGGTCTGCTCCGCAAGACCCATGCCGCCCATCTCCTCATACAGACTGTCGACGCACGCGCGAATCCGCAGCGGGTCGTTCTCCTCGATTGCGACAATGAGCGCGTCAAGGCTCGTCTTGCACAGGATGACACTCTGGTCGTGGACCTGCACTTCCTTCTCGTAGAAACTGACCGGCTGCGGATCGCGGAAGCCCTCGAAGGATTTCATGACATAGGCGGAGGTGAAGGATCGCGCGAGGTTCTCCAGGCCCTCCACTCTCTTGCCCGCCAGCATCCGCACCTTGATCCCGGTTGCGTTGCACAGATCGTCCGAGAAGCGGAGCAGATAATCCTTCTCCCCTTCCACGCCGTTCGCGCACATGTAGTCGCACCAGATAAAGCCGATCTCGTAGTCGTGATCCGCCGTCGCTACATCGAAAATCACGTGGTCCGCATCCTCGCCGAGGTATTCGCGGCAGCGCTCGAAGACGCGCCTCACCTCATTCCTGTACTCCTGCTCCCCGATGTCATCCTCGGAGTGAGGCAGCTCAATGCCGACATAGCACAGGGTGGAGGAGAGCCGGATCCGCTCCTGCACATAGACAAGGTCCTCTCTGTCGTAGTGGCCGTAGAGGATCGCGAGCATCTTACGTACGAACAGGGCCCGCTCGCCCTCTTCCAGCCTTACGCGGCTCTCTTCGTTCGTCTTTGCGGCGTCCGAGACGCGTGAGAGCACATCCCGAAGGTCATCTCTTGCCACAGGCTTCACCAGGTAGTCGAAACACCCGTTTCGCAGCGCGTCCTGCGCGTAGGCGAAATCGCTGTAACCGCTCAGCACCACGAACTGCGCATCGGATATCTTCTCCTCCCGGATACGCTTAAGGAGCGCAAGGCCGTCCATCACGGGCATGCGGATGTCCGCGAAAATAAGGTCCACCCTGTTCTGCCTAAGGTACTCATACGCCTGCTGCCCGTCGCCGAGCGCAGCCGCGATCTCGAATCCTTCCGCTTTCCAGTCGATGAGCGCCGTCAGCCCCTGCAGAATGAAGGGCTCATCATCTATCAGTAACACTTTCAGCATGTAGTAACTCCTCTGTCATCAGATTGGTTCTGGTGGTGCTGCTGTTTTCGCTGTATTGCAATCACAACACCTCACGCGCCCATCCGCAGCTCGCTCTTCGGGATGCGGATCTGTATCGTTGTGCCGATCCCGGCTTCGCTGTCCAGAATGAAACGGACCTTCTCGTGCGCCATCATCTTGAGGCGCAGGCACGCGTTCACAATGCCGATGCGGCCTTTGGATTTGAGCTTCTCAATGCTCGCATTCTCCATCCGGTCGCGGATGTCCGCCTGCATCTCTTCCGACATGCCCTCGCCCGTGTCCTCGATCTCCATGCACAGCTCATCCTGTTCCGTGTAGACACGAACGAAAATCCAGACGCCTGTTGTTTTGCTCTCGACACCGTGCACGCAGGCGTTCTCGACGAACGTGACCAGCGTCATCTTGGGGATGCGGACCGCGCGCAGTTCGTCCGCGACATCAATCTCATACGAGAGGCGGTAGCCGAAACGGTACTTCTGAAGGCCCAGATAAGCGCCGACCAGCTTCATTTCCTCCTCGATGGTGATGCTGTCCTCGTTCCACTCCGCGTTCTGGCGAAGGAGCAGGGCGAGATTCTCGATCATATCCGCCGTGCCCTCCTCATGGTGCAGGACACTGTGCATCCGCACGCTCTCCAGGCAGTTGAAGAGGAAATGCGGGTTGATCTGGCTGTGCAGCGCGAGGAGCTCCGCGTTCTGCCGCGCGATGTCGGATTCCTGCTGCCGGAGCCGGTCCTGATAGACCGTGCGGATCAGGGAGTTCGTGCGGTCGGCCATCTGATTGTAATTGCGCACCATGACGCCAATCTCATCCGTGCCCTCTTCGCCGTGGATGTGGCGAAGCCGCGGCTCATTGACCGACTCGAACGCGCTCGCGACCCTGAGGATTCTCGTGACGATCGAGAGGTCGATGCCGTGCATGATGAGGCCCAAGAGGCCGAAGGTGAGCAGGAGCAGCGCCAGGATGAGCGGAAGGCTCCGGTACAGCCAGGTGAAGCTGTCCATCCGGCTCTTCATCACATAGATCTGCAAATCCTGCCCGTACAGCGTGAAGTTCATGGTGTAACGCACGTCGTTTGCCCGGTCGAAAGCGCGGAATGGCATGGCATAGTCATTGCTGCCGGTATTGGAGAGCATCACGTAGCCGTTCTGGCACAGGTAGATCTTCCGATCCGGCTGCAGGCTGTTGTTCACGGCGCCCATCAGACTGTTGTAGTCGATCTCCACTTTGACCACTTTCGCGCAGCCGGTGTGCGTGACCATGTTCAGCTTCTTGGCGAAGATGAGCTTGCGGTTCGCCATCGACTTCGGCCGCCGGTAGTCGTCGAACCAGAAAAAGAGGATCTCATCCCGACCGCTCTTCTCCAGTGCCTGATACCAGTCCGTCTCCCTGATGTTCTCAATCTTGCCGAAATATCCGCCGTTCAATATCGTCGGATTCTCCGCGTACATCACAATGTGCAGGTGTGCCGAATTCACGAGGTCCTCGAACATCGCATTCCTTCGATACTCCTGGTACGCCTCGTAATAGTCAAGCGGCGTTTCGTACTGCTCGTTGAGAAACCGGTCGATGTAGTCGCTCTGGTAGATGCTGTCCGCCGCCGCGCTCGCGAGATTGACCTGATCCGTGAGCGAGTAGCGAAGCCCCGTCGCCATGGTCTCCATATCGTGTTCGTCGTTCGCCAGATTCCTGCGGACCATGCCGGAAATGAGAAAGATCATCAGCAGTAACATCGGCACGAATACGCCGATATAATAGATGCGCAGCTTCCCGCGCAGCGGCGTCCGAATCGCCCAGCTGCGGGCACGCTCTTTCAGTCGCCTGATCATAAGTTCTGCCTCCTGCTGCCTCCCATTATTTCAGAGGCGGGATATGGTTGCAAGTCTCTTCCCCGCCCTGTCCGAAACTGTCATGACAGATTGCAGAATCTGTCGGGTCCTGAGCTTGACTTTGTCCGTTGGTCAAACGGTTTCGATCCGATATAGTGGCAGTAACTGTCTGCTGCTCCTGCGCATTTTCCTGCGAAAACAGGACAGGCCACCCAATAGTTGATAAAGAATCGAAAGGAGAATTTCACTATGAAGATTGATCCCTTGCTGCAACACCGGCAAAATGCCGTCATCGTTCGCCTGGTCGATCGGAGGGGGCAGCCTTTATCAGACACCACAATCCGCGTGGATCAGAAGTCCCACCAGTTCCTGTTCGGCTGCGGCGCCTTCGACGTACTGAGCGCCGTTGCGCCGGAAAAAGGTATGCCGGAAGAATTCATCCAAATGGAGAAGGACCGCACGGAGAAATGGCTGGATCTGTATAACTACGGAACGCTCCCCTTCTACTGGGGAAGGTATGAGCCCACAGAGGGTGACGTGAAGGCGGAGAGCCGCCGCGCTGCCGCAGCGTTCCTCAAGGAGCACGGCGTACGGGCAAAAGGGCACCCCCTGTGCTGGCACACCGTCTGCGCCGACTGGCTCCTGCAATACGACAACAAGACCCTCCTGCAGAAACAGCTGGACAGAATTCACCGCGAAGCCAGCGGCTTCAAGGGCCTCATCGACATGTGGGATGTCATCAACGAAGTCTGCATCATGCCGAACTTCGACAAATATGATAATGCCGTGACAAGGCTCTGCCAGGAGTACGGCCGTATCCGGCTCGTGAAGATGGTGTTCGAGGCTGCGAAGGAAGCGAACCCGGACGCAGTGCTCGTCATCAATGACTTCAACACCACCTCCGCCTATGAGTGTCTGATCGACGGCCTGCTAAACGCGGGCGTTCCGATCTCCGTCATTGGCATCCAGTCTCACCAGCATCAGGGCTACTGGGGCAAAGAGAAGCTCCTGGACGTACTCGAGCGCTTCTCCCGCTTCGGTCTGCCGATTCACTTCACGGAGAACACGCTGGTCTCCGGCTCCCTCATCCCGCCGGAAATCGACGACCTCAATGACTGGCAGGTAGAGGACTGGCCGTCCACGCCGGAATTCGAGGAGCGACAGAAGAATGAAATGGAGGAGATGTACACCATCCTCTTCGAGCATCCCCTCGTCGAGGCGATCACCGGCTGGGATTTCGCAGACGGCGCATGGCTTGGCGCGCCGAGCGGTGTCGTGCATAGGGATGGGTCTTTGAAGCCCGCCTACACCATGCTGCAGCGCCACATTCACGGCGACTGGGAAACCCACACGAGCGTTACAACCGATGAGAACGGCTTTGCCCGGATCGAAGGCTTCAAGGGCTCGTACGAGCTGACCGTGGAGAGAGAAGGCAGCGCTCCCTGCATTCTGCCGCTCGTCCTCGGTGATGCCGCTCCCACCGGCCCGAGGCCGCTCATGGTATTGTAAGTGCTCTCACCGGTTTGCCACTACTGAATCAGGATGATCCTGTTTATCGATTCTTGAAGCAGACACTATATATTGTTCAGCGCTGACAATATCAACCTTATAGGTCTACGTGATGCGTGCTTCGGCGCAACGCATAGACACTGATGCTTGCAGAGATGATTAAAACAACGATTGTTTTGAGTAGGAATTCACCAACAGTAGCGCGTCCCATAATAGGCTGCATCAAAACAATTAGAATGAAAGCACAGACGATTGCTGTTGATGTAGACTTCCTTAACATCCCCACACCAAAGGGAATTAGTGACAGAATGACACCCAGTAAAGTCCACTCGAACGCTTTCAGTAATCCGAACTGTAGATTTGCGCTTGTCACAGAATTGAGCAAGGCATCAAAATGAGATTCTACAAATACCAGGTATGCCATGGAGCAAAGGAAACCAGTAAAAATCGCAATAGCTGTAAATACAGATACAAGGATCATTTTTGCTGCGATTAGCCGTTCTCGCTTTATCGGATAGGAAAACAATATTAAAACAGTTCTGTTTTTGTATCCACTGATCGTCGTATCAACATACATAACAGAAGAGAATACCAAAAATGTACCCGTGACCAGGAGGCTTGCCATCCGGATCATGCTATCAAAAGAATCCTTTACCTGTGTCGTCGGGTGTGCCAACGTATCCACGATCGAAACCGTCATAAAAAGCAAAATGAAAGCAATGCACACAATAGCGGCAATAATATATTTTTTCAAATTGGCCTTTTTGATTTCCAGACGCAATAATCTTCTCATGAAGGGATACCTTCGCTTTCAATTGTAAAGAAATAGTTTTCGAGATTATTTTCTTTCTTGCGAATACTTTCTACTCCCACATTTTTAAGTGTTAGAATGCGATTTATTGTTTTCATATCTGCGGCTGTGTCGTAAATACGTATCAGGTTGTCGGAAAGAACCTTGAAATTCTGCAAATGGAGGTCCTCAACCAGAATTCCAGCAGCTTGATTTATGTTATCGACAGTAATCTCTACATAAGCTGCACTCTTCTCAAGGATATCCTTCATTGCAATTTCTTGTAAAACTTTACCATCTTGAAGGAACCCTACCGTATCAGCGAGTTGCTCAACTTCCGATAATATATGACTCGTGATAATAATTGATATCCCAAAATCACGATTTAATTTCTGAAAAAGATTTCGAATATCAACAATGCCTTGAGGATCCAATCCATTGATTGGTTCATCCATAATCAGAAGATCCGGTTTGGGCAGAATAGCTCTGGCAATGGCCAGTCGCTGTTTCATTCCAAGAGAATATTCAGAAGTCTTTTTCTTGTAATCAATGGGGAGTGAAACCATCTTCATCGCTTCTTCGGCGATCTTCTTATCTGGAATACCTAAATATTCAAGATGGAGAAGGAGATTGTCCATTCCGGAGAGCTTGTCATAAAAATAAGGGTTTTCGATCAGAGAACCAATTCGTCCCAGGTACAGGTAATCATCACTAGTGATCGGATTGCCATTCCAGAAGATTTGCCCATCATCGCGGTGAACAAGATTCAAGAGCATCTTCAGAATGGTGCTTTTACCTGCACCATTGGGGCCAACAATCCCGTATATCTCGCCCTTTTTTATATGCAGATCAGCCTTGTCAACAACAGTGTTCCCTTTGTATTTTTTTGTAAGTGATTTACATTCGATAATATATTGATCCATTCGTGCTAGACCCTTTCACTTCTATCTGGTGTTAACAATAACAGATGATCCTCACATAATTCTTGCGGAAAACTTATTTATTCCTCACTTTTCGCACCATCCAGCAAAAATCACTGCCGCGATCGGAAGATTCGGCAAGATACAGTTCACCACCCATCATCTTGGCCAGGCTCCATGCAATGGACAGTCCCAGTCCGTGAGACTGATCGTTGCTATCCGATCCTGGCAAAAGTATGCCTCTTTTGAAGATATTTGTTCGTTCATGATCAGGGATACCTTTTCCATGATCCAGAATATGTACAGCTACATCATGGTCATTGTCCACGATCCTCAGTCCGATATATTTGCCGTCGCTTGCATGGGCAATCACGTTTTCAATCAGATTTCTCAGGATTCTGATTGCGGATTCTCTGTCCAGTGCGAGAATAATTTCCTGATCGGAAGGCTGTATATCAACGCGAAATCCAAGCTGCTCCAGTCTGTCATAATAGTCAAGAATGATTTTATGGGACAATTTCGTAAGGCTGATATCTTGCAGATTCATCGGGTAATCTCCGGAGTTGATTCTGCTCATATCAAGCAGCTGTGAGATCATTCGGTTAGCTGTCTGTGTTTTTTTATAAAGTTTTTGGGCAAGATTCTGCGTTTCTAAAGATACCGTTTCTTCACGGATATGATGTACAAGCATTTCAACATACCCGAACAGGATCGTCAGAGGCGTTCTGAGGTCGTGCGAAACATTTGTCATAACGCGGAGAATTTCACGATTTTTCCTGCGATCGGCTATATCCTGATTTTGATAAGCTGACACCAGATCATTGATGTCACGGGCAAGTTTTTGAACGGCCTGGTCGCCGGAACTGCAGGTTATGTATGAAAAACTCTTATTATCTAACATCGTTTCGATCTGCGTAGAAAAAGACATAAATTCATTTTGCAAAGAACGATAGCTGAAATAAGAGTGCATATTGATAATCAATAACCCCAAAAAGGCAATTAAAAGTGAAGCATAGATCATGATGGGCTCTCCAATTTATAACCGATTCCCCAGATTGTACAGATCTGTGTCTGAACTGCTCCGGCTTTTGCTAATTTTGTCCGCAATCGGTTGATATGTGTATTTAGCACGTTATCATCTCCGTAGTAGGGCTGTTTCCATACACGGCTATACAAGTCTTCCTTTGGAATCGCTCGATTTATATTTCTCGCGAGTTCAAACAATATGCCAAATTCTGTCCGCGTGAGGTTCATTTCATTTTTGTTTACGGTTGCCCTTTTTTCCGAAGGATAGAAGCACAGTTCTCCCATTTGAAGAGATTTTACAGCTGTGGGGGCATACATTTCCGAGCGTCTGATATTCGCTTTGATGCGTGCCACCAGTTCGACCAGGGAGAAAGGTTTTTGAACATAATCATCTGCCCCAATTGAAAAGCCTCGTGTTTTGTCTGCATCACTGTCCTTGGCTGTAAGGATGATAATCGGAAGCGTGCTGCTCTTTCTGATCTCTTTTATAACTTCAAAGCCACTCAGTCCGGGCAGCATAAGGTCTATCAGAGCCAGTGCATATTCATTTTGAGTAAAAAGAAACAGGGCCTTTGTTCCGGAGTCAGCCGTGTATATTTCATACCCTTCATCGCTCAGATATTCGTCTAACATATCTCGAATATTAGTGTCATCTTCGACTATCAGAATTTTTCTTTTTGCTGACGGCATGTATTTCACCCCCTGTCGCCATCCAATTTCCCTTGTTTTGTTCTTCTGTCGACAGGCTTTTTGGAATCCTTTGGAATGAGCCATAGCCTGAATATTTTAATAGATCCGGCAATCCGTCCCTTACTGCACAAATAATTGATTTGTCTGGGCGTGATTCCCCATTTTTCGCTTGCTTCTTTCAATGTCATATAATTCATAGGCACCTCCATAAAATCTATTATAATTCGCATTCTCGAAGAAAATAATTTTCTTGCTTCACACGATTCATTTGATCAAGCGGGATACTGCACAGCAATCTTCTTGGCAAGAGGAATCGACATTTAATCTTCTTCCCAAAGCAGCATTGACCGTATACCGGAATACCGTTATAATCTTCATGAAGGCAGGTGCAGTTAGATGATACGTAATATATTAAGAGAAAAGAATATGACCATATATCAACTTGCCAAGGAAAGCGGCATTCCTTATGCAACCGCGAATGACATTTGCAATGGCAAGACACGATTAGAAAAGTGCACGGCGGAAACCGTTTATAAAATTGCCCGAACGCTGAATACATCTATGGAGGAACTGCTCGCTCCTTGTTTCTTTCAACGCAGCAGCTTCGAAAACTTCAAAAGTGCAATCTGTCACAAGGTGAAAGAGATGGGCGATATAGATTTCATTATAGATACGCTGGAAAGTGATGCAATCCGCACATACTATAATCGAAAGTGGTACCCGGAAAGCCTCTATCTTCTTGCTATGGTGGATTATCTCAGCAGGTTGAATGATGTTCCGATCAACAGTGAATACGATGATCTGAGGCGAAGAAAGTTGGAGAAAACAGTCTACCCGTCCAGCCTCCGTGCGATGTCCGTAGCGGTTAAGGACAATACAGTGCTGAAAGAGGCAGAGAAAGCAGCTATTCCTGAGTTTTTGCGATTCAATATCGTGGAAAGCGAAGTGCGAAATGTCGTCTGAGCAGAGTTTTGAATTTACCAAGGATAATATCGACATCTATCTGAAAGAAGTTGCAAAGGAATACCGCAAACAGGTTGGAAAGGGAATGCCTGCAGAGTTTATTTTGATCGGTGGAGCTTCTGTTCTGCTCAATTACGGTTTCCGAAATATGACAACAGATATTGATGCGATGATTCGGGCAGCATCCGGTATGAAAGATGCCATAAACAAGGTTGGTGATCGGTTCGGTCTCCCCAATGGGTGGCTGAATGCGGACTTTCAACATACGGATTCGTATACACCAAAGCTGGCTGAATTCTCCGTATATTACAGGACTTACTCAAATGTTCTCTCTATCCGCACTGTGGCATCAGAATATCTGATCGCCATGAAACTGCGTTCCGGGAGACAGTATAAGAGCGATCTTTCTGATGTGCTGGGAATTCTAGCGGAGCATGAACGAAGAGGCACCCCAATTGCTATGAAACAGATACAAAAGGCGGTAACAGACCTGTATGGTGACTGGAATTCTCTTTCGGAAATGTCACAGACGTTTATCGGAAACGTCATGGCAAATGGCAATTTTGAACAGCTTTACAAAGAAACGGCGCTGGGAGAGCAGGAAACTAGGAAGCTTCTGGTACAGTTTGAGAAGAATTATCCGGGTGTAACCAAAGAAGCTAATGTGGACAGCATTGCAGAAAATCTTCAAAAGAAAGCGGATAAGGTCTCTGTTCTTACAGAACTGCGGCGGAAGAAAAAGGATTCTCAGAAGAACACTCCTTGAGAAACAGTGGCAACACTTTGGCAACAAAAAATCAGATAGCCAGTAGAAACAGTCGGATTCAGATAATACAGATACAACAGCTCACAAGACTTAGCGTATTTGCTTAGAAATGAGGCTAACAAGAGCGAGCGAAGAATATCACGCCCTCTGTTGGCCGAAATTCTCCCAACTGAGACAGTTGGCCGAAGCGCCAGAAGCTGCTCTTACTTATATACATTGCAAAAGACAGCAATGCCAGGAATTCCCGATATGATCAAGGCTTCCTGGCATTGTTTTATCTTATATGGATTATTCGGGTGATCTATTGTACATCAGGTTGTGCAGGTGGCGCTGCGCCTGCATCCGGAGGCGGCGCGGAAGTCCCTCCTTCCGGCGGGTTCTGCGCTCCCGCGGCTGCCTGCGCCTGTGCCTGTGCCTGTGCTGCCGCCTCTGCCTCCGCCGCTCTGGCCTGATCCAGCGCCGCGCGTGCAGCATCCAGAGCCTGCTGTGCTTCGGCCTGCTGCTGCAGCGCCGCGTTGTAGTTGCCAGAGGCCGTATTGTTCGCAGCCATCGCCGCGTCTAGCGTCGCAAGATCTCCGCTCGCCTGCGCGGCAGCAACCGCCGCCTGCGTCTGACCTAGCGTATCCTGCGCGATCTGCAGGTTCTGATTGACCTGATCCAGCGTGCCCTGTGCCGCATCGACCGCAGCCTGTGCCGAAGCGACATCCATGCCGCCCGCCGCCCTTTCCGCCTCCTCGAGCAGCCTCTCCGCCTCTGCTTCTCTTGCCGCCGCGATGTCCGCCTGATGGTACGACTCGTCACAGTCGTCCGTCGGGAAAGTCTCCTTGTCGAAATAGTCGGTGACGGCATAGCTGCCGCACAGACCGGGAACCGCCTTCAGACCGGATTTGCTGCAGATCGTATCCTGCGTGATCGAATCCGGCATCACGAATTCGGAGTAAGCCATGTTCTCATGCACCTGCTCCATCACTTTCTGCCAGAGGAGCTTCGCGATATTGGCTTCCGAACCGTAGAGGTCCGTATTCTCATCGTAGCCCGCCCAGGTTGTACAGGTATAGTAGTTGCTGTAACCCGCGAACCAGACGTCGTTCTCGTCCGAGGTCGTACCGGTTTTGCCGGCAACCGGAGTCTGGGAGATCCGGCACATCTTGCCGGTTCCCTTGTTCACGACATCCTCCATGGCGCTCGTGAGCAGCCACGCCGTTGCCGGCCGCAGCACCTGCCGCGACACTCTTGCGGAGGCATCGAGGATCACGTTCCCGTCATGGTCCGTGATCTTGGAGTACAGCTTCGGCTCCAGGTAGGTGCCGCCGTTTGCGATCGCAGCGTAAGCCGCGTTCAACTCAATGTTCTCCACACCTTTGGTCACACCGCCGAGCGCCAGCGTCTGCTGGATATCGGAGAAGACCTGATTGTTGATGACCTCACGCTCAACAAGCGTCGTGAAACCGAACTTTTGGAGATACTCATAGCCCAGCTGCGGCGTAATGTCCGTCAGCGTCTTCACGGCAAGGATATTCATAGAGTCCTGGATACCCTCACGGATCGTAGACCAGCCGCGGTAGGCCTCGCCGTACCAGTTGCGCACGGGCGTGCCGTCCGCGTAAGCATAGGGCTCATCCATATATCCCGTTGCCAGTGTCTTGCCGCCGGCATCCAGCGCCGCCGCGTACGTCGATACCACCTTGAAGGTAGAGCCCGGCTGCCTAAGTGTTGACGTCGCGCGGTTCAGGGTCCGGTTCGCTGTCTTGTCTCCCCTGCCGCCGACAATCGCAAGGACGTCTCCCGTCCTCTGATCTTCGATCGTCAGAGAGATCTGCGGCTGCGGCACGAGCGTGATGTTCTCACCGATTTCCTTGCCGCCTGCCACGAGGATGTCGTGTTTATACTGCGCGGCCATCTCCTTCGCCTTGTCCTGGTCCGCGAAGAGCATGTTCCTGCCAAGGTTCCACTGTTTCATCCAGGCGAGCATGGACTCGGTCGAATAGTTGCTGACCGTGCCGTCCGTCCCCTCCACAGAGAGCTGGTAGTTGAGATACCATTTGGTGCCTGCGGGGTAGTTGTCCGGATTGTTCGCCTCCGCGTCGCAGATCGCCTGTATTCTGTGATCCTGTGTAGAGTAAATATGAAGGCCGCCCGAATACAACAGTGTCGATGCCTGTGTCTCGGTGTAACCCTTTTTGACAAGGTCTTTCAGCACCTGATCGGTCAGCGCGTCGACGAAATAGGAGTTGACCCTGTCATCGTCCGTGGAAAGGTCGGTTGCCTGGATCCTCGCATAAACATCGTCGGCCAGGGCTTCGTTGTATTCTTCCTGCGAGATCCACCCCTGATCCAGCATGTTGCCAAGGACAACTTTTCTGCGCCTTGCGTTATTCTCGGGATAGGTGATGGGATCGAATTTGGTAGGATTCTGGGTGATGCCCGCGATGACAGCACATTCAGAGAGGGAGAGCGTGCTCACGGATTTGCCGAAATACCGCTGGGATGCGGCCTGCACGCCGAGCGTATTGTGCCCGAGGTTGATGATGTTCAGATAGTTCAGCAGGATGTCATCCTTGCTCATCTTCCTCTCGAGCTGGACCGCCAGATACTGTTCCTGGATCTTGCGCCTTACACTCTCGGAGAAAGTCTCGCTGGTGAAATTCGTGAATACGCTGTTCTTGATGAGCTGCTGCGTGATCGTAGACGCGCCTTCATCGAAGCTGCCGGAGGTGATGCCGCGAACCGCCGCGCGGACAATGCCCTGAATGTCGATGCCGTGGTGGTCGTAGAATCTCTCATCCTCGATCGCAACGAACGCGTGCTGGAGATTCTCGGGAACCATATCCATCGTAACCGGGATACGGTTGGAGTCGGTGGAAACCATCTTCGCCGTCTGGTTGCCCTGGTTGTCGTAGACAAAGGTTGCGTAGCCTGTCGGCGTGACATTGATGTTGGAAATGTCAGGTGCCTCGTCGACAAGACTCTGGTAAGCCCCCTGCATCGCGTTCACGCCGATAATGGCGAGCCCCAGGATGGCGATCCAGATAAGGATGGCGAACGTCAGTCCCAGTCTGGACATCCGCCTTTTCCTGCGGATCCCGCGAAGGCCATAGCTCCTGCGCAGCCTGTCAATATTTCTTCTCGTATAATTCATGGTCCATATTATACCGACTTCATGGGGAAAAGTAAAAATCTCCCCACTCACGCATTGACTGCCGCGATGAAGCGCTCAAAGGCAGCCCTGCCGCTCTCGGTATCCTTGTAGACGCCGGCATCCTCCAGCACCCCGGAAAACACCAGGCCGATCTCTTCTTCTATGATGTCCCGCAGCGCTGCTGCGTCCGGATGGGCTCCATTCGCGATCGCCTTCCGGGAATATTCCGGGTGCTTCTCCAGAATCGTCTCTGCCCAGGCGGCATGGCTTTGGATCTTCTCGTTCTCTGCCGGATCTTTGCCCCCCAGAATCGTCTGCTGCAGCTCTTCCATTTCTCCCAGCAGTCTTGCCGGCAGTACCGCAAGGCCCATCACCTCAATGAGACCGATATTCTCCTTTTTGATATGATGCTTCTCCTCATGCGGGTGGAAAATGCCGAGCGGATATTCCGGCGTTGTCCTGTTGTTGCGAAGGACCAGATCCAGCTCGTACGCATCCCCGCACATTCTCGCAATCGGCGTGATGGTATTGTGCTGCGTCCTCTCCCCATTCTCCTCTGTAAATGCGAGAATGTCCGCAGTCTCGTCGCTGTAACCTCTCCATGCAGTCAGAATGCGGTCAGCAAGATCGGTGAGCCTGTCCGGGTCGCTCCCATCCAGACGGATGACAGACATCGGCCAGTTCACAATGCCTGCCCGGATATCCTCATACCCGCCAAAGCTTACCTTCCTGCGGATGCCCGCGCGCGCCATGGCGAACTCGTATCTGCCGCCCTGGAAGTGCTCGTGCGTTAAGATGGAGCCGCCGACAATCGGCAGATCCGCGTTGGAACCGATCGTATAGTGCGGGAAAATACGGATGAATTCGAGGAGACGCTGGAACGTCAGCCGCTCGATCTTCATCGGCACGTGCTCTCCGGAGAGCACGATGCAGTGCTCGTTATAGTAAACATAAGGGCTGTACTGCATGTACCACTGCTCGCCGCCAAGCTCCAGCGGGATCAGGCGTATTGTCTGCCGCGCCGGATGGTCAAGGCGTCCGGCATAGCCCACATTCTCATGGCAGAGAAGACATTTGGGATAGCTGTCACTATTTTTCTGCAGTGCCGCGGCAATGGCCTTCGGGTCCTTCTCCGGCTTCGAGAGATTGATCGTGATGTCAATATCTCCGTATTTCGTCGGCGTCACCCACTTGCGATCCTTCTGCACGCGGTACGTCCGGATATAGTCCGAATCGCGGGAGAGCTGATAGAAATAATCCGTCGCTTGCTCCGGGCTCTCCTGATACAGCTCCCGGAAACGGTGCACGACCTCGGACGGCCTCGGCGTGAGACACCCCATGAGTCTCGTATCGAAGAGATCTCTCGACGCGATGCCATCCTCAATGACGCCGCGGGACACCGCATCGTCCAGAAGGAAGCCAAGAATTCCTTCCAGCTCCGCCTCCGGTGCAGGGCGCAGGCCGTCCGTCGTGAACTCCCCCGCAGGCTCATATCTGAGCGCACCGAAGAGAAGGTTCGCGGCGTAGCCAGCATCCGCCTCTTCGATCAGCCCTCTTCCCAGACCATATGCTACGAGGGCGCGCACGCCCTCCTCCGTCGTTGTTATCTCACTCATGTTTTCCTCCCGGAGAATCCATGCATCCCATGGTTCTGTTCCGTTGTTCTGCTCCACGGCGATGTACTGCCGGTTGCATGGATTCATCACATACCTTTGTTACACGATGACTGCGCAAAGCGAATTGCCACTCTGCCCGCGGAACACCTGCCAGCATCTCTACGCATGACATCACAGCTGGATGACTCTGACATCATGCGCGGGCACATCAATAGTGATCTCCCGCCCATCGGCCAGCCTGCACGAAACGGAGCCGTCCTCATCCCGCAGATTGAAGAGCGCGAGGAGCTGCTCGCCCGTCGCCTCATCCGTATTCATCCAGACAGCCTCGCTCTCCGTCCTCTTTAGCTGCCTTCCCTGATGATGCCCGTCCATGAGCTTCATCAGCCGCTCATCCTGCAGAAGGCGCAGCGTCTTATCATCGAGCTTTGTCAGCTCCGCACCCAGCATCAGAGGCGAACCGAAAAAGGCCCACAGCGTCATCATGGTGCGCTGCTCCGCCGGGGTGAAATTGGTGCAACGCTCCGCATGGAAGCCGCCGCCGATGATGCCCAGAGGCAGCATATCGCAGTCGGGCCAGCAGCCGGGACGCACGTGCTCCTGCCAGAGCTCGCACCGCGCGAACATGTTCCTAAGAAGTGTCCACTCATCCCAGAAGTCATCCGTGATTCGCCACATGTTAGCGTTCTGTTCATACAGCCAGGCCTTGTCGATGTGTGCCGGTCCCGGTGAGAGGGAGAGCACGATGGATCTGCCGCATTTCTCAATTGCGTGCTGCAGCATGCGGATCTCGTGCCAGCCGGAGAAGCGCTCCTCCTCATAGCCATCGTGGTAGAGTTTGGAATCACAGATGTCGTCGCACTTGATAAAGTCAACGCCCCAGTCCGCGTACATCCGAATGAGGTCGTCGTAATACGCCTGGCCTTCCGGCGTGTCTCTTACACCGTACATGTCGGGATTCCACTCACAGATGGATACGGGGTCCGCGACGTCGGCAGCGGTAACGCCCTCCTGCCCGTGCAGCGGCAGATGATCCCAGGCAGCCTTCCTGGAGATGCCGCGCATGATGTGAATGCCGAACTTCAATCCCATCTCATGAATCTTGTCCGAGAGATGACGGAAGCCCGTCCCATCCGCGGAGGAGGGGAAACGGTTCACGGCCGGCTGGAACCTTCCGAAGGCGTCCAGCTCATCATCCCCGAAAGGAATGTACTGAACCTCGGGTCGCTTCGTTCCGGCATCGCGTGAATACCACTCGATGTCGACCACGACATATTCCCAGCCAAACTGTTGCAGCTTCTCTGCCATGACCTTCGCGTTGGCGAGAACCTCCTCTTCCGTTACCGTCGTATCGTAGTAGTCATAGCTGTTCCACCCCATGGGCGGACGCAGTGCGAATTTATCCTTTTTCATAGCTACCCCCTTTGCATTGTCTCCTTAACAGAGCGAAATCCCTGAGCATACAGCCACATTGACACAGCTGAGTGTGATATGAATTAAGCTCGTGCCTATACCCTTGCCAGAGTACAGCGCACAGCGCGTCGGAAGGTCCTCAGTGCTCCGCGCTCTCCCGAACCTGGATCGTCCCGGTCTCCGGGATCAGACCGTCGTCCATGGTGACCTCGATTCTGATCTCCCCGGCCACACTGGCTTCCGGCATTTTACCGCTAATCTGATAATATCCCTTTCTCCCCGTCTCTGTCACCTGTAGAATCTCTCTCTGCGCTCCGCCCTCGTCGTTCCAGCAAAGTGCCGCGGTGACCTTCATGTCTTTTGGCTGCAGGGGTACGACCGGGTTATTGCCGAGCGCGGAATCCGGATCACTGTAAGCAATGCCCCTGTCGCCATGCGAAACCTCATCTCCCGCGGGATCACGGACACGGATGTTCGCCGTGAACGCCTCCCCGGGAACTGCGTGCAGGGGCGTCTCCCATTTCTCCAGATAGGGCCGGAAGACGGTCCTTGGAAGTGGGAGCTTGTCCGTCGCGCAGGTCAGCTCATAACCGTTCTCGGGAACAGGTAGAGTCGGGCTCGCATAGAGAGCATCGGGCGGCGTCCCCGGCGCCGGCGAGAAGATCTCCACCTCGCAGGTGGGCAGCCCCGGCTCGCAGGTGAAATTCTCCACCGTCGTCGTGTGGTACGGATAATCCGGCACGTATTCCAGATTCGTCGGGCGGCGGAAATGATCCGTGACGAGCGCGACCGGTACCGCCTCTTCCACCTCTGCCGCAGGATCCCCCTGCCATGCAGCGAGTGCCGCGGCATCCGTCACCGTGCCGTTCTCCCGCGATACGTTGTGGAGCGTTACACCATCCGCATCATCAATGACCGCTACGTGTCTTTCGTCGAACACCTTCGTCTCGAAATGAACATTCGATAGCGCGAGGTTCTCCACGTGCGCCGCATAGATGCCGTAGGAAGGCAGGATCCCCCAGTTGCTGGGCTCGGGATAGATCCCCGGCATCTCCGGCACGTTGTAAGGGTCCGCCTCCCATTTTCCCTCCGCAGCATTCCAGTCAGCGCGCGGCAGAAGGCCTTCGTTCTTCGAGAAGAAGGTGTTGACGCCCCAGGGCAGAGTCTGCGTGTCCATCGGCGCATGGAACGTGGAATACTCCCACCAGGTGTTCAGCTGGCGCTGCTCCGTCGCCATGTCCATGGTCATGCCGCCGCGGTATTCCACAGAGACGTTTTCGATCGTGACGTCACGGATTCTCGAATCGGCGAGGCCGTGCAGGAGAATGGGATACCTGGGATCCGCATTGGTGACCTTCACATTCCGTATGATGATGTTCCAGGCAGAGGGGAACGCGGCGGATCCCACCGCATTCGCATAGAGTTGCAGGTCCTTCTCCGCAATCTCCACAGTGCGGTCCGCGACGTATTCTCCGCTCTCTGCGTCCCATCTCCTCAGATAATAGTGCCCGTCCACCTCTTCTAAATTCGAGAGGTTGCCGCGGCAGGGGTGTTCCGGATCCACCACCGTGATCTTCGCGGTACCATCCGGCGATACCACCTTCGTCCGGTTGTAAGACGGGGTGTAGCGCTGCGCGGGGAATTTCTGGAACGCCTCCGTGTTCGGGAGAATCCAGTTACGGTTATCCAGTCTCACATCCCCTTCCGGATTCATCTTCGTCTCTTTCGTGAAGCCTGTCACAGGGAAGCGCCCCCGCTCTCCCAGCCGGATGTAAAAAGGACTCGAGGAAACCTTGTCCATGATGCAGTCCTCGAAGAGGATGTCATGCATGCTCGAGGTGTCGCAGGCTTCCAGGCAGAAACCGCGGGAGCGCTTAAAGCGGATGTTCCTTGCGATGACCGTGTCGCACCCGCAGGTCGCCTCCGTGCCGAACTTAACCCTGCCGGTCGGGCCGCAGCGGTCAACCGCGATCTGTTTATCCTCCGTATAGACGCCTGCGAAAACAGAGCCCGGGTCGTACCCGCAGACGGTGCAGTTCTCGAGACAGATGTTGCGAACCGGCATGAATCTGCCCGCGCCGTACGATGCCTTGAGGCACAGCGCGTCATCGTTGAGAGAATTGAAGATGCTGTTCGTCACCGTGACATTCTGGCAGCAGTCGATGTCGAACGCGTCACGGTTGGTATCGACCATGATGCCATCCACGTACAGATTCGTGCAGCCCTCGGTGATGATCGCGAAATGTCCGCCGATGAGAACGGCAAAGCTGCGGAACACCACACGATCACAGCGGACGAGAGCAATGCCCTTGTTACCGAACCACTGTTCCCGGTATCCCGGCTTCGTCCTGTCATCGTTGTCGATGGGATCGCCGCCCAGGAGGATGTAGTCGAAATAATCCGGTCCGTCCTTCTCGTGGAAGGAACTGCCATCCAGCACGGAGTCGTACATCCCCTCCCCCGTGATCGCGATATCGGTAAGGTCCGCGCCGTAGATGAGGCTGTTGGCGAAATAGCTGTGCCCGTTGTCCTGCAGCCCTTCATAGAGATTGACCTCCGGCTCGTCGTACTGCCCGCCCTCGCCGGTCTGCCGCTCGTACCCGTCATCCACGTCGCACCTGGCCGCGCGCAGTACGGCGCCCTTCTCCAGATGGAGCGTTACGTGACTCTGCATTCGTATCGTATAGATTGGATAGGAACCCTTCGGGATGATGACCGTGCCACCGCCCTCTGCATTCGCAGCATCCCGGATCGCCGCGTTGACCGCCGCCGTGTTCTTCACCGGATCCATATCTTCCACAAGGCCATGATCCTTCGCATGGAAAATATGCGCCCCGTGCGACGAGAGATCCTCCGGTCGCAGCCTGGTTCCCGTCGCGTAAACAAATTCACTCATAACTCACTCCCCATTTCATTTGTAGCAGCCACCGTCGTGCGCCACTTCACCTATACTATAGTAAGCCAGGAGCGGCAAGTTGGTCTGCCTGTTTTGAACGGATAGCGCGCAGTTTCACTGATTTTTACAGGAGAAAGCGATAAGTTTCACCGATTGTCATCCATAGCTGCCGCCGTATACTGAAAGTGCAGCGGCAGTATGCTTCGCGCCGCCTGCTGTTTTCGCGAAAATATCAGACGTCCGCTTACAATTGTGGCGGACCCACCGGAGGAGATTATGGCTCACTTCAAGAATTTCAAGGTTGTCACCATCCTGCCCGCGCCGACCATCGTGCGAGAGCTGGACCACCTGGACGAGGATTACGAGAAAATCACGCACTATGTGCCGCTCGACAAGGTTTATCTCGAGACATTCCGCGGAGATAGTTATGTCGAGAGGGAGAAGATGAAGTCTGCCATTGACTTCTTCAAGGCAAAGGGCGTCGAGGTGTCCGGCGCCATCACGACCTGCATCCCCGATCAGTCGGCGGCGGACAGGGATAAGCAGCGCCTGTTCGAGACGTTCTGCTGGTCGGATGAGAAGATGCGCGCGAGGATGAAGGAGATCTCGGAATACACTGCGAGCCTCTTCGATGAGATCATTCTGGACGACTATTTTTTCACCAACTGCACCTGCGAAGCGTGTAGACGAAATAAGGGAAAGCGCAGCTGGACCCAGTTCCGCCTCGATACCCTGGAGGAGGTTTCGCGTGATCTTGTCGTCGGCCCCGCGAAGAAGATCAATCCGAAATGCCGCCTGATCGTGAAGTTCCCGAACTGGCGCGAGTCCTACCACGGCGCGGGATATAACCCGGAGAAGGAAAAAGACATTTTCGACGCGGTCTACACAGGCACTGAGACCAGAGCGACCGCATACCAGGACCAGCACCTTCCCCGCTACGCCAGTTACTCGCTGATGCGGTGGATGGACAACGCGGCGCCCGGCAGGAACGGCGGCGGCTGGTTCGACCCGTTCCAGTGCTTCACCGTTGACACCTATAACGAGCAGATGTATTTCACCGCCTTCTCCCGCCCGAAGGAGATCATGTTCTTCTCCTGGCACAATCTCGTGGACAACCGTTTCACTGGTCCGTCCGGCATGCAGCTTGGGAAAATAGACAGGCTTCTCACCGATCTCGGGTCTCCCGCAGGGCTTCCCGTCTATCTGCCATTCAACGCGGACGGGGAGAATCACGTCGAGGATCATCTGGGCATGCAGGGTTTTGCGTTCGAGCCGACGCCATATTTCCCGGAATTCCAGGAAGGCGGCAGCGTGTTCGTGACGGAGAGCTCCCTCCGGGATCCCGATGTCCTTGAGAAGATCACGGACTTTGCCGCACAGGGTGGCAAGGTCTTTGCGACCACGGGATTCATAGCAAAGGCAGAACCCGCGAAATGGGAAGAGATCTCTTCCGCCCGCCTCACCGGACGGCACATCCTGGCTGATCGCTACTGGCTCACGGATGACTATGCGGACTATGTCGAGAGCGGCACGAATATCCTCTTCCCCGAGATCCAGCACAGTAACAACCGCAGCTGGGTGCTGCTGAACGCGGGCAGAAGCGATTTCATGACGCCCATCTATCTCTATGATTCCTACGGCAAAGGCGGTATTTACACCATCTCGGTTCCGGAGAATCCGGCGGATCTCTCGCTCCTGCCCCCGCACATCCTGGACGCGGTGAAGAAGTCGATGAACGCCGGCGGCATCTATGTGACCGGCCGCAATATCTCTCTGTTCGTCTACGATAACGACACGTTCCTGATCTATCAGAATGTGAAGGAGCCGATCCGACCGGAGCACGTCACCGTGCACATTCAGAACGAAACAGCGAAGCTGGTCCGGATCGGCGGCGACCCCAGCCGTGAATCTTCCGGCGAAATCCCGCTCCGACGCGTAGAGAGCAGCTACAATCTGCAGCCCTATTGCGAGTGGGTTGCCGACATCGCCATCGAGCCCGGCGAGTTCCTGGCATATAGGATCGTGAGATAACCCCTCTTGCACAGAACACTGTCTCTTTTCAATAGAGTTCCTGGCATGCCGGATCGCGAATTTGCCCCTCTAGAACAGAACACTGCCTATTTTCCATGGAGTTTCTGACATATCGGCCTGCGCGAGAGTCCCTTTTTGACAGAACACTGCCATTCTCAAAGCGTTTGGGCCAATAGCAGGAGATAGTAAATCCAGTCCCATCCTTTTCCTGACATGTCGGGCTAATAGCGCTTTACAGGAAATTCAGGCCCACCCAGGCAGTAAAACATCGGGCCAATAGCAGGATCGAGAAAATTCAGTCACCAGAAATCCCCGGCTAAATGGTGATTGAATGGTGTCTGAAGTTCTCAGAACCTGCTATTGCCCCGATATGCTGCATGAAATGCGGGACTGAATTTATTGGATGCTCATATTGACCCGAGCAACTCGAGAAATCGTGGTGCCAAAATTTCTCAGAACCGCTATTGGCCCAAGACCTGAATTAACGCCATCTGTCCATACTCAGGAGCCGTTATTGGACCATACCTGGGTACCGCGATTACCTCAAAATCCAATATAAGGCTGTCAGCTAATCGGCTCTGCAAAGGAAATGTTACACACACGTTGCCCCCGAATGTCGTTCGTGGACAAAATTCAGCCTTCTCTCAATGATTTTGTCCAAAATTTAGGCTCCCAAGGGCATATCATAACGATTGAAACTGTGATTTGGATAATTGGCAACGGTTCCAAAGAGAATATGTCCACAAAATCAATCAATTCTCGGACAATTCTTCCTCCGGGATCGTTCCCATTGTCCAAAAAACCTCTGTAGCAGCCCAGGATGCCCTGTTTGAGGCTAATTTTTGGACATAAAATTTCTGGAACCGTTCCCGAATGTCCAAACCGAATCCTCAATGCAACGAAGGGCGATGCGACTCCTCGGCTGTCTGCAGAATCTTCACATAACAAGCGAAGGCACGCCGCCTCCCATCTCATCCACGGAACCTTCCGCGGCGAGATCGGTCATAACCCTGTAGAACGCGGGTTATAGCCAATCTCGCCGTGGCCTTTCCTGGTGGATTCGATTGGGAGGCGGCATGCCTTCGCTGTGTTCATCGTGCACTTGTGATGTTCAGTGCAGCTTCTATGCAAAGTTCACTTTACCGTCGTTCCGGCATATCTCAGCCTACGACGGCATCAGTTGGCATAGCTCACCCCGCGACGGCGTCAGCCGCCATGTCTTCATACTGCCGCGTGTACAGCTCGTGATAGTACCCATGCTGCTGCATGAGCTCGCGGTGCGTGCCGCGCTCAATAATCTTGCCGTCGCGGACGACGAGAATCACGTCCGCGTCCACAATCGTAGAGAGCCGGTGGGCGATGACAAATGACGTCCTGCCCTGGATCACAATGTCGATCGCGTCCTGAATCCGCTTCTCCGTCAGCGTGTCGATGGAAGCCGTCGCCTCGTCGAGCACCAGAATCTTCGGATCCGCGAGAATCGCCCTCGCGAAAGAGAGAAGCTGCTTCTCACCGGTCGAGAGAAGGTCACCTCCCTCGCCGACTTCGGCGTCGAGGCCGCCTTCCATTTTCTCCACGACACTCTCCGCGGAGACGAGCTTCAGTGCCTGCCAGATCTCATCGTCCGTAGCGTCGGGCTTGCCATAGCGCAGATTGTCGCGGACCGAACCGGAGAAGAGGTGCGGCGTCTGCAGCACATACCCGATATTGGAGTGCAGCCAGAGCTGCGAACGCTCCCGCGCGTCCCTCCCGTCGATCAGCACCTGTCCCCTCGTCGGCTCGAAGAAACGGCAGACGAGATTGACCAGCGTCGATTTTCCGGCGCCGGTTTCGCCGACGATGGCGACATTCGTACCAGCGGGAACCTTCAGATTGAAGTGCTGCAGTACCACCTCCTCGCCGTCGGGATACTGGAAATCCACATCCCTGAACTCCACATCGCCATGCAGTGCTTCCCAGTTCTCCTTCTTCGGATGGAAGGTGTCGCCGTAGCGCTCGATGACCTTTGGTGTATCCGCAACATCCGACTGCGTCTCGAGAAGCCTTGTGAGCCTCTCAATGTTGACCTGGATTGCGATGAGCGCCGAAATCGTGTTGATGATGTTCTGAATTGGCTCCATCATGCCGAGCGCGTAGCTCATGAACGCCGACAGCGTACCGATCATAATGACGCCGTTCATCGTGATCACGCCGCCCTGCCACAGAACGAGGGCGAGGGCGATCGAGGACATCATCGTCACGGAAGCGGTGAACAGCGCGGAATAGTGCGTCGTGTGCACCGAGGTGGAGCGCATGTCTTCCGTGTCTGTCTCGAAATCCTTGTCCATCTTCTTCTCGACCGCCAGTGTTTTCACGGACTTGGCGCCGGTAATGCCTTCGTTGAAATCCGACGTGATCGTCGAGTTGATCTCACGGATGCGACGGTTGAGGCCGACAAGCTTCTTCTGGAACAGCGAGATCAGAAGGATCGCGACCGGCACCAGCACCAGCACGAAGGCGGCAAGCCTTGCGTTGACGCTGAGCATGACGATCAGAATGCACACAATGTACGAGCCGTTCCAGACGATATCCATCATGCGCCAGGCCACCAGCTCACCGATCTTGCCGGTGTCTGACATGACTCTCGCGTGAATGTAGCCGACGTTGTTCTGATTGAAATAGGAGAAAGACAGCTCCTGCAGATGATTGAAGGATGCGTTGCGCAGATCCCGGTCGACAGACATCTCGATCTTGCCGCAGTTGTAGGTCGAGACGAAATTGTCGACCACCTGCAGCGCGAGGATCACAACATAGAGCAGGATGAACTGCCCCAGACCTTCCAGTGTGCGCCCCGCGACGAAATGGTCAATCGCGTAGCGGTTGAACAGAGGGTAGGCCGAGTCCGCCACGGAGGAGAGACACCCCAGCACGATCATGAGAAAGATCGTCTTCCGGTACGGCTTCACGAACGGGAAGAGCTTCGGAATTC
This sequence comes from Lachnospiraceae bacterium NK3A20, assembly GCA_900107575.1. Taxonomy (GTDB): domain Bacteria; phylum Bacillota; class Clostridia; order Lachnospirales; family Lachnospiraceae; genus CAG-791. The sequence continues at coordinate 30,441 of FNQX01000009.1, forward strand.
CGAAAAAGGGCAGCATGACGTTCCTGTCTTCCTGATGCTGTTTACCTGCCATTGTCTGCCTCCCTTCCGTCTGCCTCTGCCGGCTGCGTTCTGTCCGAAAGCTCTGCATCGGGCACTGCACCCTTAGAAGCTTCCAAAACCTGCGATGCAGCATCGGCTGTCCCCGGACCCTCGCTGCCGATCGTGGACGCGTTCACCTGCAGCTCGTAAATTCTCTTATAGATGCCCTCTTGTCGGATCAGCTCCTCGTGTGTTCCCTGCTGCACAATGCGGCCTTTGTCGAGCACGATGATATTGTCCGCGTTCATGAGTGTTGTGATGCGGTGCGCGATGAGGATAACCGTGGAGTCGCCGGTATGCTCTTTGAGTGCGCGGCGGATCTTCGCGTCCGTCTCGGCATCAACCGCAGAGAGCGAGTCGTCGAACACCATGACAGGAGGTCTGCGGATCAGCATCTGCGCGATCGCCGCCCTCTGTTTCTGTCCGCCTGAGAGCGTCACGCCGCGTTCCCCGACATAAGTCTCATACCCCTGCGTGAAGTGCTGGATCGTCTCATCCAGGCTCGCAATGCGGGCAGCCTCCCGCACCTGTCTCGTATCGGCGTGTTCGAGCGCGATACCGATGTTCTCCTCCAGTGTCCGGGAGAAAAGATAAGGCTCCTGCAGCACCATTCCGATGTTGCGGCGCAGCCACTTCGACCGGATGTCATTGATGTCGACACCGCCGATCGTGATCCTGCCCTGTTCCGGCGGCAGCTCATACAGCCTGTCGAGAAGGTACATAAGCGTCGACTTGCCGGAGCCCGTGCCGCCCAGGATGCCGACAGTCGTGCCAGCCTTGATGCTAAACGATACGTCGTCCAATACTTCGTTCGTGCCGTTCTCGTACCGGTAGGTTACGTGGCTGAATTCAATGTCGCGATCAATCGGAGGCTCCGACGCACCTTCCCGGTCCTTCTCCTCTTCCGAGTTCATGATGTAGCGGATACGGTCAATCGAAATGCCCGCCTTCGACATCTCGGAAATGATGCGGCCGAGATTTCGCACCGGCCAGGTCAGCATACCGTTGTAGGAAATGAAGGCAATATACTCACCGGCCGTGAGGCTCCCGCGCACGCAGAACACGGCGCCCATCACGGTCACCATCATGATCTGCAGCCCGGAGAACAGGTCGCCGACCGCCCAGAACGAGGAGAGAATGCGCATGAGATTCACCCAGTAGAGGGTGTAAGAATGGTTTTGTTTCTCGAACCTCTCCCGCTCGTAGATCTCGCGGCCGAATGCCCTGACAACGCGCACGCCCGTCAGGTTCTCCTGCGCGATATTGGAGAGCTTGCCCTCCTCCACGTCTGCCTTTTCAAACGCGGAACCGATTCTGGAATGGAAGAAAAAGGAGTAGCCCACAATGATCGGGATGAACACCGCGGACACGAGCGTGAGCAGCGGATGAATCGTCCACATGAAATACATCGCGAGCACGATCAGGATGATGACGCGGAAAAGCCCCGTCAGCTGCTGCGAGAGGAAGTTTTTGATCGTCTCGACATCCGATGTGCAGCGCTGGATAATGTCGCCCGTGCGATTCTCCTGGTGCCAGGTGAACGGCAGGTGCTCGATATGGGAGAAGAGCCGGTCGCGCATCGTCTTGACGAGCCGCTCAGCCCCCATGGAATTGAATAGATTGAATAGATACCGGCAGGCCGCGCTGATAAGAGCGATGCCGACGACGAGCAGCGCGATGTACCAGAGGTGCTCCCGGAGAAAGGCAGTGCCGCCGATGCTCTCTACCCACCCGTTGAAAACAGCAGGCATGTCCGACGCCTTGTCGCCCAGCACAGAGTCGACCGTCCAGCCGATGATCTTCGGGTTCACGAGGTCGAATGCGGATACGAGCATAGCGAAAATAACAGCCAGCACGAACCATCGTATGCTGCGTTGCAGGAAATAGGCCACCATCCCCGTTTTCGTCGGAAACTGCTCCGGGCTGCCTTTTGTTTTGTCTGCGAAGGACTGCGTAGTCTTTGTCTGATCCGTCATAAAAATTTCCTTACGATGTAGTAGTGTATCCGATCAGGACAGCCGCGGCGCCCTGCCCTATATTGGCTGTCCTCACGAAGCAGCTCTTAGAACAGTCCCTCGATCTCGCCGGACGCGTCGATGTCGATCTTCTCGGCTGCGGGCACGCGGGGAAGGCCAGGCATCTGAATGATCTCACCCGTCAGGACGACGACGAAGCCGGCGCCTGCCGAAACGTAGGCATCCCGTACCGTGATGTGGAAGCCTTCCGGCCGGCCGAGCCTGTGCTGGTCGTCGGAGAGGGAATACTGCGTTTTCGCGATGCAGACAGGAAGGGAACCGAAGCCGAGGCTCTCCAGCGTCTGCAGGGCCTTCTTCGCAGCTGCGGTGTAGTCTACGCCGTCCGCACCGTAGATCTCCTTCGCGATCACCTCAACCTTTTCGGTCAGAGGCTGCTCCAGTGCATAGAGCGGATGGTACTGAGATTTCTTCGTCTCGAGCGTTTGCAGTACCTTTTCCGCCAGTGCAAGGCCGCCTTTTCCGCCATTCGCCCAGACTTCCGCCTTGGCAAATTCACAGCCGTGCTCCTTGCAGTAGTCCTCGATCACCTTCTCTTCCGCCGGTGTATCTGTCAGGAAGGAGTTGATCGCGACCACGATCGGCACGCCGAATTTCTGGAGGTTCTCGATGTGCTTGCCAAGGTTCGCAATGCCCTTTTGCAGTGCCGGGACGTTCTCCTCTTTAAGATCCGCCTTCGCAACGCCGCCGTTGTATTTCAGTGCCTGCACAGTTGCGACGATGACGGCTGCGTCCGGGGTAAAGCCTGCCATGCGGCACTTGATATCCATGAACTTCTCGGCGCCAAGATCCGCACCGAAGCCCGCCTCAGTGATGACGTAGTCTGCCATTTTCATGGCGGCTCTCGTGGCCCTTACGGAATTGCAGCCGTGTGCGATATTCGCGAACGGTCCGCCGTGGACGAGCGCGGGCGTGTGCTCAATCGTCTGCATAAGGTTCGGCTGGATCGCATCCTTTAACAGAGCCAGCATCGCACCGACAACGTTCAGCTCTCCCGCCCGCACCGACTGATTGTCATAGGTGTAGGCAACGACAATCCTCTCCAGACGCTTCCGCAAATCCTCCATATTCTCCGCAAGGCAGAAGATCGCCATGATTTCGGAAGCCGCCGTGATGACAAAATGATCCTCCCGGGCGGGGCCGTTCGTATGACCGCCGAGGCCGACGGTGATATTGCGCAGCGCCCTGTCATTCATGTCCATGCATCTTTTCCAGACGATTCTCGTGGGGTCAATATGCAGCGCGTTGCCGAAATGAATATGATTGTCGATGGCTGCCGCGAGAAGATTGTTCGCGGAAGTGATGGCGTGGAAATCGCCGGTGAAATGAAGATTCAGATCCTCCATGGGAACGATCTGCGCGTGTCCGCCGCCTGCCGCGCCGCCTTTGACGCCGAAGCACGGCCCCAGGGATGGCTCCCGCAGCGCGAGGCACACCTTTTTGCCCAATTCGTGGAAAGCATCCGCCAGGCCGATACTGATTGTCGTCTTGCCCTCGCCTGCGGGTGTCGGATTGATGGCGGTGACCAGAATGAGCCTGCCGTCCGGCTGATCCTTAAGAGAATTCAGATAGCCTTCCGAAATTTTGGCCTTGTACCTGCCGTAGTATTCCAGCTCTTCTTCGGGAATGCCCAGCCGCGCGGCGACCGTTCCGATCGGATCCATTACAGCTTCATGTGCAATTTCGATATCAGATTTTACCGCCATTGTCTCCTCCGAATTGATACACTATGAAATTTCCCTCAGCATAAACGTGCCCACAAAACAGGGAACATCCTTGTTCTGTGAGCACCTGCAAAACTTAATATAACATGTTTTCACTGGATTTTATACTTCCGCCGCAGATCCCGATAAGCCCACAGCGCCCTGTATTGCAGATAGAAGCGCACAGGGGATCTCATCTGCATGGCAATGTATCTCTTCTCTTCCGGATCGGTGCGCTCCTGGTAGTATGGATTCTCCTGGAAGTTCGGAAAGGTCTCCTGCATCTGCCGCGCAAGGTCTGTTACGAAGGCTCTGCGCCCCTTCTCTTGCATCTCCCGCATCGCGGAGAAGAGCGTGTTCTTATAAAAGAGTACGGTAAAGGAATACTCGAGCTCCGGAAGGAATCTCTCATAATAGCCGTAGTGCTTCGCTTCCTCCAGCAGCATCCTCCCCGCCTTCATTCTGTCCTCCAGCCGCGCCTTTGTCACCGTGTGCACGGTGGAATCGTCATGCTGGTAGTAGTAATACAGAGGTTCCGGGATGTAGGCGAAGCGGTGCATTCGGCTGATCCAGGTCCTCGCGAGCGCGTTGTCCTCGTAGTACATATCCTCCGGGAATCCGGACGCGCAGCCAAGGATAATCTCTCGCCGGTAGATCTTCACACACAGGGACCCAAAATCGACCATGAGGGAACGCATTCTCTCATCATCCAGTTCTCCCTCCTGCTCCGGCCTCGAGTTGTGTACTATCCGCCCCGGTGTCATCGTGTGCTCCGTCACCAGGCTGTAATCCGTGCCGACGCAATCTGCGCCGGTCTCCTCTGCCTTCTCCAAGAGACGCGCGAAATACTCAGGAGCGACCCAGTCATCCGCGTCGATGAAGGCAAGCCACTCTCCCTCAGCCTCCCGGAGCGCCAGGTTCTTGGCTCCTCCCTGGCGGAGGTTTCTCTCTGTCCCCCTCGCCCGGACTTTCTCAGGAAACTTTCTCTCGTATTCCTCAAGAATGTGGTAGGAGTCGTCTGTTGAACAGTCGTCGACCGCGATAATCTCATAGTCTGACAGAGGCGTTCCGTCTGGCTTCACCTGGCGGATCAGCGAGTCCATGCAGTAATTCAGTTTTCCATCGCCGGCCATGTTATAGACCGGAACGATCACACTCAGTTTCATGTTTATCCCCCGTACCAGCGCATCTTCCCTGGGGCAGGGCACGGTACCTGCGTTACCTGGGTGGGGATTTGGGCTGTTTCCTACGAGCGAACCCGCGAGTCCTGTCGCAAAGGGTCCCGGGACACCGCATGTCGGAGACGCGAACGGCGGTCATAACTCTGAAAATACCAGAGTTATAGCCGCAGTTCGCGTTACCGGTCCTCTGGCGGCGTTCCAGGACCCTTTGTGACACTCCGCGGTTCGCGACAGGATACGACCCAAATCCCACTGAATGTTATCGCCCGTAGTAGCTCGCAATCTTCGTCACGGCTGTAATGACGTCATCGACGTCCTGATCGGTCATCGCGTAGTACATCGGGATCGTCAGGGAATGCTCATAGTAATACTCCGCATTCGGGCATAGCCCTCTCTTGTACCCCAGTTTCTCATAGTAGGGGAACCAGTACACCGGAATGTAGTGCACGTTGCAGATAATGTTCTCCTTCGCCATCGCGTCGAAGAACTGCGCGCGGTCGATTGAGATATGTTCAGGATCCAGCTGGAGGATATAGAGGTGGCGTACTGTGTCGCTCCCCTCGGTTTCCTTCTGAATCTTCAGTCCGGGCAGCGCCTGGAAGGCTGCGTCCATCTTCGCGACGATGGCCTTCTTGCGTGCCGCGAACTGCGGCAGTTTGTTCAGCTGGGACTCGATGAGCGCCGCCTGCAGGTCGGTGATGCGGTAGTTCGGTGCCAGCGCGACCTGTTCGTAGTACCAGGGGCCGTCCGGCGTGTGTTCCATAAGCGCCGGATCTCTTGTGATGCCGTGCGTTCTGTAGAGAAGGAGTTTCTCATAATACTCCTCGCTGTTCGTGACAACGGCGCCGCCCTCTCCTCCGGTGATTGTCTTTACCGCATGGAAGGAGAGTGTCGTCATGTCCGCGATCGAACCATTAGGCCGTCCCTTGTAGCTGGTGCCGATGACGTGCGCACCATCCTCAATGTAGACAAAACCGTATTTCTCTTTCAGTGCGAGGATGGCGTCCTCATCCACACTCTGTCCGCCGAAATCGACCGCGACTACCGCCTTCGTCTTGTCTGTGATGTGTGCTTTGATAGAAGCGGGATCAATGTTGTAGGTATCCGGATCAATGTCTGCGAATACTGGTGTCGCACCCACGTACCTCGCGCAGTTTGCGCTCGCGGCGAAGGTGATCGGCGTCGTGATGAGCTCGTCTCCTTCGTGAAGGCCTGCTGCCATTGCCGCGATGTGCAGCGCTGCAGTTCCGTTGGCGCAGAGCACGGCATATTTCGCGCCTGTCACCTCACAGAGTTTCTTCTCACAGGAGGTGATGTGCGGTCCTGTCGTTAAATAGTCACTGTGCAGTACATCGACGACGGCTTGAATATCCGCCTCATCAATGTACTGATGCGAATAGTAAAGTTTCCTGTCACGGACTGGCGTGCCGCCTGCTGCTGCCGGTTTCTCGATCATAATATTCTTCCTCTTATCAAATGTGCCCGGACCTTCAGATCCGGGCATAATCAGTCAACGTTATGACAGGTGGTATCCCCTGCGGGCGCCTGCTGTTTCAATGCTCCTCTACGGTAGCAAGGAGAGTGCGAATCTCGTCCACGGACAGCCACTGACTGTTCGTGCCGGAAGAGTAAACGAAGCCGTCCTCCACAGGCCGACCGATCTTCTTCGCCGCCTCGAACGCCGCCTGCTGCCGCTCGTGGAAAATCATCTGCGGATAGACGATGTAGTTCTTCTCGAACTCCAGCGTATTCGGTGCGTCCTCCGCCGTCACCATGACTTCGTGCAGTTTCTCGCCGGGACGGATGCCGGTCTCTTTCGTTGCGATGCCGGGCTGCAGCGCCTCCGCAAGATCCTTCACATAGAAGGAAGGAATTCTGGAAATGAAAGTCTCGCCGCCCGCGGACTCCTCGAGCGCCTTGATGACGAGCTTCACACCCTCTTCGAGGCTGATCCAGAACCTGGTCATGCGGTAATCCGTGATCGGCAGCTCCGTCTCCCCTTTCGCGAGGAGATTGCGGAAAAAGGGAATGACCGAGCCTCTGGAGCCCGCAACGTTGCCGTAGCGGACGATGGAGAAGCTGATGTCCTTGTCTCCCGCATACGCGTTCGCCGCGATGAAAAGTTTGTCAGAAACCAGCTTGGTCCCGCCGTAGAGATTGACGGGGTTCACGGCCTTGTCGGTAGAGAGCGCCACGACCTTTTTCACATTCTGGTCAAGAGAAGCGTCGATGACGTTCATCGCGCCGTGGACGTTCGTCTTGATGGCCTCGGCCGGGTTGTACTCGCAGGCGGGAACCTGTTTCAGCGCCGCCGCGTGCACGACATAGTCCACGCCTTCCATCGCGCGCTCGAGTCTTTCCTTGTCCCGGACATCGCCGATGAAAAACCGCATGACCTTGCTGTACTCGCGGTAGGGGGACTCGTTGGACATCACGAACTGTTTATACTCGTCGCGGCTGTAAACGATGATCTTCTTCGGCTGGTAATGCTCCAGTACGTACCTGATGAACTGGTGTCCGAAGGAACCTGTGCCGCCGGTCACCAGGATTGTTTTGCCATCCAAAAGCTGGGTTTCTGCCATAATTTTCCTTTCAGTGCTGTATTGATATATATGAAGTTCAGCAGCCAGCTCAGAATGCGTTGCATTCTGAGCTATGGCTGTTCGAGGCGCTTCGCGCTGTACCCCGAAGGGATATGACCATCGCTCAATTTACATCGCACCCAGCCGTGTAAACACGTCTGGATGCTCATAAATTTCGCTTTGCTGAACTTTATTTAAATTCAAACATCAATCCGCCGTAGGCGGGGAGGTCGAAGGCGATATACTGCGGCTTCCAGTCGCACTCGCCCTTCTGCGCTTTGATGGTCTTCGGGATCGGCGCGCAGCCGAGGCCGCCCCACTGCTCCTCCGCGCTGTTGAGCAGGAGTTTGTAAGTGCCCATGGACGGGACGCCGATCCGGTAGTCCTTGTATTCCACCGGCGTCATGTTCAGGATGCACAGGATCTTCCTCTGATCGTCATCGGTCTTGCGGAAGAAGCTGTAGATGCTCCTGTCCTTGTCGTCCGCGTTGATCCACTCGAAGCCTGACCAGTCGTTGTCGATCTCGTACATGCAGGGGTACTTGCGGTAGATCTTTAACAGCTCCTCGAAATATTTCTGCATCCCGCTGTTCAGCGGATTCTGCAAAAGGAACCAGTCGAGTTCTCTTGCCTCGCTCCACTCTCTCTCCTGCCCGAATTCCTGGCCCATGAACAGGAGCTTCTTGCCCGAATGCCCCATCATGAAGGCGTAGCCAAGACGGAGGTTTGCGTACTTGTCTGCCTCGTAGCCTGGCATTTTCTCTACCATGGAGCATTTCAGATGAACGACCTCGTCATGGGAGAGCGGCAGGATGTAATTCTCTGCGTTGTTGTAGCTCATGGCGAAAGTCATGCTGTAATGCGAGCCCTTCCTCATCACGGGATCGAGCTTCATGTACTCGCAGAAATCATGCATCCAGCCCATGTTCCATTTGAAGGAGAAACCAAGGCCATCCGTTCCGATATCCGAGGTGACATCGGGCCATGCGGTCGACTCTTCGGCGATCGTCACGAAGCCCGGGTAGGAGCCCCTCACGACGGAGTTCATGTGCTGGAAGAACTCGATGGCGTCAAGATTCTTGTTGCCACCGAACTTGTTGGGCAGCCACTGACCTTCCTTTTTGCCATAGTCAAGGTACAGCATGGAAGCGACGGCGTCAACGCGGATGCCGTCGATATGGAAATCCCTGATCCAGTAAAGGACGTTGGCGATCAGGAAATTCTTCACCTCGGGTTTGCTGAGATTGAAGATCTTAGTGCCCCAGTCGGGATGCTCTCCCCTCCTCGGATCCGGATCCTCGAAGATGCACTGTCCGTCAAATTTGGCGAGGCCGTGAGCATCCGGACAGAAATGCGCAGGAACCCAGTCCAGGATCACGCCGATGCCGTGCTGGTGCAGGGTGTCGATGAGGTACATGAAATCCTTGGGGGAACCGTAGCGGGATGTCGGCGCGTAGTAGCCCGTAACCTGATATCCCCAGGAGCCGTCGAACGGATGCTCCAGAATGCCCATCAGCTCAACGTGCGTGAACTTCATTTCCCTGAGATAGTCAACGATACGGTCCGCGAATTCACGGTAGTTGTAGAAGCCGTCGCCGCCGTCCGGATGTTTCATCCAGCTGCCGATGTGGCACTCATAGATCGCCATCGGCTCACGGTTCGCATCCTTCTTCTCTCTGGCAGCCAGCCATCTGGCGTCGTGCCAGGTAAAGCCTTGCAGGCTGCAGGTTCTGGACGCAGTGCCGGGACGCAGCTCTGCCCAGTTGGCAAAAGGATCCGCCTTGAAGATCTTCTCTCCGTCCGGGGTGTAGATCAGGAACTTGTACAGCTCGCCTTCCCGCACACCGGGGATGAAGGTCGTCCAGATACCGACCTCTCCCACCTTCTCCATCGGATACTGCTCCTCATCCCAGCCGTTGAAACTGCCGATCACGTGAACAGCGGCCGCGTTGGGTGCCCAGACGCCGAAGAACATGCCATCCTGTCCGTCCTGGAAGCTTGGATGCGCACCCAGCTTCTGATAAATATCGTAGTGAGTCCCATGTCCGAAGAGATAGCAGTCATCCTGGGAAACGAATAAAGTTTCCTTCTGCGGCGCCGGCGCCTTCCCGGCTGCCTTTTTTTTCGCCGGTGCTCTCTTTACTGTACTCTTCATGCCTGCTGCCTTTTTCGCTGTCATTGTGTCCCCCTTTACCCCCAATCACTATTGCAACTGATGTGAATCAGTAATGCATGAAATCTTTCTCGTGGATGATGATCCTGTCATCCGCGTCGTATCTCTTGCGCGTGATGACTTCCACCAGGGTGCCGAGCGACTTTTTGGACGCGTAGTAAATTGCCTCGTCCACCAGGTCTCTGACATCTTTGGGCATCACCGGATGATCTATCGTCTGCATGGAGGCGATTCTGGTACTCAGTGCCATCCGTGCCACTTCGTCGATGCTGTAATCCTTGGACAGTGCGTACTCAATGCCGTAAGCGACCAGGTCCTTGTCGGTCATGGCCTTGATATCAATTCTGACCGTGAAGCTGCCGAGGAATTTCCTGTTCCTCGCCGCGAAAGCATTCATCGCCTTGGTGCCGTCGAGCATCAGCACGATCAGTCCGCGTTCCCTGTCCTCGAGCTCGTGGTAAATCGTCTCTACGACAGGTCTTGCCAGGGAGCTCGCGCCGTTGATCTGCAGCGCGCCGTTGTTGATCTTGTCGAGCAGGTCGCGGATTCTGGAAGGAGAGAGCTTGTTCAGCTGTTTCACATTGGCCTTCGCCACCTTGCCGGAGAAATTGGGATCGCTGCGCTTCGTGATCTCCAGGATGCCCGCCGCTACATCGAGTGCCGACTTCTGGTCTCCGGTGATGATGACATTACCGGTGTTGCCCGCAAGGCTGATGCCGTCCAGTGCCGCGGCGATCTGTTCGCTGTTGGCCTTGATGGATGCGCTGGAGCCGCAGAGTTTCTTCTCTTCCTCTGAGAGCTTCCGTTCGCCGTGTGCTGCGCCCTTCTTCGAATGGTGCGCTTTCCCTTCGCCCGCGTTCTCCTCTTCCTCGGCAAGCTCTTCCGAAGCCTCAGCCTCTTCTTCTATCGGCTCTTCTGTGTGAACATCAGGCTCCCCGGCCGTCTCTGTCTCCGCACCGGTTGCGCTCTCCTCGGCTACATTGGCTTCCTCTGTTTCTTCCGGAAGCTCTTCTGCCTCGTCATCTGCGGAGCCTAATACATCGGCCAGAGTAACTCTCTTGACGTGGGCAGCTTCATTCGCGGTTCTGGATGTTGCTCCCGCAGGCGCCACATTCCTCGCCGTGCCCTCTGCCGTCACCGGCTCCTGGGTGGCCTCTTCCTCTGCTGCAGCGGCTGTCGTCGGCTCTTTGGTAGCCTCTTCTTCAACCGCAGTTGTCATCGCCGCGGCCTGGGTTGCTGCCGTCGGAGCTGCTGCCGGGATTTCCTGCGTCTTCACAGGCTCTTCTGCAACTTCTTCCCCGGCATGTTCTACGGCGTGCTCCAGTCTCGCGCGGTCAGCGGCTTCGAGGGCGGCAAGTCTTGCCTTCTCCGCTTCCATGGCTCTGCGTACCGCAGCGGCATTCCAACGCCTTGTAGTGTGATCTTCCCCGCGCTCCAGGTAGCTGTAGTCCTCCGCTTCCGGCTGTTCGCTCTCATCCGCAGTTGTATCTGTATTGTCGCTTACGAAGCTCTCCGGAATGATGTGTTCTGCCGGCAACGGAGTATTTGCCGCGGCGTCATCTGCGCCACTCTCCTCATACAGCGTCTCCTGATAAGAAGGCTCGCGGTAGGACTGAGGTGCCGTATTGAACTGCTCGCCCTGATCTGCCTCTTCTTCCTCATAAGCTGCTGCACCGGAGAACTCTGTCCTCGCTTCGTCGTAATCTGCTGTAACCGCCTGGTCGCCTTCGGATTCCGCCTGCTCTTCGTCGTAGCCTTCCGCAGCGCCTGCCCCGTAGGCAGCCTCTACCGGAGCCTCTTCGTAGGTGTCATCGTCAGCATTCTCATCATAGGAACCTTCGGAAGACTCGTCACCGTAAGACTCGTCAGCGTCTTCCTCTGCGTACGCGGTCTCTCCGGCAGCTCCATTCGCATACTCTGCCTCTTCGGCAGTGTCATCCGCATAAGCTTCCGCGCCGCTCTCTGCAGCTGCATCCGCATACTCCGTCTGCACGGACTGCCCGTCTCTTGTGAACACGCGGTGCGCGGCGGGAGCGTTCATCTCTGCGGCAACTTCCTCAGGAGCAGCCTCTTCTGCCTCTGCCTGTGCGGCGTTGTCGTAATCCTCATCCAGGGGCGCGTAGCCTGTCTCATTCCCCTGCGGCGCTTCATAATAGCCCGCCTGCTGCGCGCGCCTTCTCTCCTCGTCGGTCAGGCCATCGGAGAGTTCACTGTAGGCATAGCCCTGTCTTGCCACGCGCTGCTGGCGCTCCACATTCCTCTCGATGTCTTCGAGCATGGAGTGTTTCGCCGTCTCATCGAACTCGTGCAGGAGTTCCCCGGTATCTTCCAGGATCTTCCGCTCTCTTCTCTTGTCATTCTGGGAACGAACGCTGTGTTTGATCTTCTCCCATTCGGTCATGACCTGACCGATGGACATCTGACTCTCGGAGGAAGAAGCAGCCTTTCCGGGGATCTGGTCTTCCACCATGACGTACTGCCCGTTGTTCTCCTGTACGACCTTATCGCCGACTCCCGCCTGTGCTGTCTGTGCCGCAGGATTCCCGGCAGTCGAAGGCTCTTTGGTTTCTGCCTCGGCAGTTATCGCTTCCGTCCCATTCGCTGCGGCGGCCACAGGAGTGGACGCTGCGGACGCGACTTCGGATGCAACTGCTGCGGATGCAGCTGCAGATTCTGCATGCTCTCTCATCCCGGTCGGCGCCGTGTAGTGCACTGTCGCATCCTGCGCTGTCTCCGCCGTATCATTCAGCAGAGTGGGGTCGACAATGGGTCTCTCGCTCGCAAGTGCCGCCCGGGTCGCGGCTTCAATCTTCGCAGAATTATCCAGATCAGCAGACACCGCTGCCGCAGTGTCTATATGGTGGTCTGCCTCCACATCGGCGGATGCAGGCCTGGCAGCAGAGGAATTCTCCGCGCTTCCGGCATTTGCCGCAGCAGGTGTCGCAGCCGCAGTTCCGGCAGCACCGCCCTCAATGCTGTGCAGGAGCTGTTCCGCCTTGCCTGCGTATTTTCCACCAAAAGAAGAGAGAACGCTACGGCATTCCGCGATCGCTCTCTCGTCATCGCCCGCTTCGTGGTAGCAGAGTGCCAGTTCATATCCCCAGCGTGCGGAGTACTGGATACCTTTTAGCTGCTCCAGCAGCGCTGCGCGCTCGGGTGCGGACACATTGGTCACCTTATAGAATTTATATTCCAGGATCAGCCCCTTGGCGGTGCCTGGCTGAGCTGCCTGATAGTTGCTCTTTAACTGATGGGCGCTGATGAGATCTGACTGCAATCCGTCCCTGCCATAGAGGAAGATGGTCAGTTCGCAGAGAGAATAGATGATTTCGGCATTCTCCGGATCCTTCTCGTTCGCCAGCATCAGAACGCGGCGGGCCTTGGCGTATTCCTTATTGATCTTGTAGACATCGCTGATTTTACACAGAGTGGCCGGATTCTTGACACGGCTCCAGTCGATGGTGTCCGCGATCCCGGCAGCTTCGTCAAAGCGCTGCTCGGAGATCAGCTGGTTGATCTCCTGGAGGCTGATTCTGTATTCGTATTTATCCAATGTCCGTTACCTCGATATGTTAGTCGGATGCCCTCACAAAGGGCAGAAAATCCCTCACGATAATATCGGAATCAGTGTAGCATACGCCCATTTCGTTGTCAAAAAAACAGGCCCCTCCGAAGTGCTGGAAAGGCCTGTTTTTCCTTATTTTCTGAGGATGTTAGAGAGCGCCGCGAACTGGGAGAGAGAGAGTTTTTCTCCCCGGATATCGGCAGGGAGCGAGAGCTCTTCCAGTGCGGCTGTGACAAGGTCTCTCGTAAGATTCTGACCGCCGTATGAGAAGCCGTGTGTCAGCGCGTTGGCGAGTGTCTTGCGCCTCTGGTTGAACGCCGCGCGGATCAGCGCGAACATGTAGCGCTCATCCGTCTCCACCGGTGGTCTGTCCCGGATCTTGAGATTCAGTACGGTCGAATTGACATTCGGCCTCGGGATGAAGCTGTGCGGCGGCACGTTGAGGCAGACTTCCGGCTGCGAGTAATACTGTACCGCCAGGGAGAGCGCGCCGTATTCCTTGTCCTTCTCCGTCGCGATGATGCGGTCCGCGACCTCCTTCTGCACCATGATCGTGATGGACTGCAGGCTTTCCTTCTGTTGGAAGAGCTCAAGGAGAATCGGCGTCGTGATGTAATAGGGAAGGTTCGCGACGCATTTGAGCGGCCTGCCGCCGTTGTACTCCTTCGCAATCTGCTGCACATCGGTTTTGAGAATGTCCTGCCAGAGGATCATCACGTTCTCGCAGGCGTCGAGGGTCTCCGCGAGCACCGGTTCCAGGGAGGTGTCAATCTCGACCGCCGTGACATGTCTCGCCGCCAGGGAAAGCTCCTGCGTCATCGTGCCAATGCCGGGGCCGATCTCCAGCACGCCGTCATCCTTGGTAATCCCCGCCGCTTCCACGATGCCACGGACAATGCGTCCGTCGATCAGGAAGTTCTGTCCGAATTTCTTCTTCGCGTGGATACCGTATTTATCCAGTATTCTTTTCGTCTCAAATGGTGCTGTCAGAAGTGCGCTCATGTTGGTCCTTTATTTTCATTTCAGATAGTACAGCTGCCTTGCGTTATCCTCGGTGATGCGGATCACACCCTCCGGATCCATTCGCTTGAGTTCCGCGATCGCCTGCACCACGCAGGGCAGGTTCAGTGAGGTATTGCGTTCGCCGCGGTGCGGTGTCGGTGCCATGTAGGGGCAGTCGGTCTCGAGGACGATCTTCTCAATCGGGATGTGTTCCACGACCTCCTTGAGTTTCCTTGCGTTGCGGAAGGTCACGACGCCGCCGACGCCGATGTAGAAACCCAGACGTATGAACTCCCTTGCCATCTCAAGGCTGTAAGAATAGCAGTGTAACACACCGCCCGTGCGCTCTGCATGCATTTCTCTCATAATTTGCAGTGTATCCTGCGCAGCGTCCCTCGAATGGATGATGATGGGTTTTCTCTCGTCCTGCGCGAGGCGGATCTGCGCACGGAACCAGCGCTGCTGGATTTCCCGCTCAGGCGTGTCCCAGTGATAATCCAGTCCGATCTCCCCGACCGCGACCACCTTCGGCTCGTGAAGTCTTGCCCGCACCGTCTCAAGAGCTTCTTCGGTCAGGTTCTCGCATTCGCCGGGGTGAATGCCGAGCGCGGCATAGAAAAAGGGATAGCGCCGCGAGAGTTCCAGCACCCTGTCGATACTCTCCAGCGTATCCGCGACATTGACCACGCTCCCGATGCCGGCATCTGGGAACTCGGCCAGAATGTCCTCCAGATCATCGGAAAAAGCCTCGTCGTTATAGTGTGCATGCGAATCAAAAATCATGAAAATTCATTCCATCCTGTCGTTATTATTTGTGCAGTATTTCAGAGAAAAAGTTCTTGCCAAATCAAAAGCCGTAACATATAATAACACATGTTCGCGAGCGGGAAACAAGCAAACGACACCAATAAAAATGCGCTTTTAGCTCAGTTGGTAGAGCACCTGACTCTTAATCAGGGTGTCCAGGGTTCGAGTCCCTGAAGGCGCACGTGGGAGCACTGTTTTTGTGACGAAGGTCATGGGGACGGTGTTCTTTTTTGCGTTAATTAACGGCCGCGGGGATGTTCTCCCCGCGGCTGATCGCTTCTTTCGTATCTCTTTCGCTCAGGTACGTTCCCCTCGGTTCCGCAACCTCCGCCTGCTGCGAGCCGATCCTCTGAGCCAGCTGCCTCTATCGCGTTCTGCAGGTTTCCCGCTCCTGGCCCCGCGATCCACTCAACTCACAACTTGAACAGGGTCGAGAGCACGCCTCTGCCAAGGCTTGCGCCGAGGTTCCCGCCGAGTGTCTTGCCGAACTTGCCGAACAGCGCGCCGCCGACGCTCTTGCCGACCTCTCGGCCGACCGTGCCGACCACGCTGTTACCGACGGATTTCGCGGCCTTTTTATAGGTTGTCGCCTTTTTCTTCTCCTCCCTGGCTTCTTCCTTCTCGGCCTTTGCCTGCTCTTTCGCTTCTTCCTTCGCCTTCGCCGCCTCCTCGGCCGCCTTCTGCGCGTCGGCCGCTTCCTGGCTGACTTTTCTCTGCAGGAACTCATAGGCAGAGTCCGGATCCTGCGCCATCGCGTATTTCGTCGAGAGGATGGAAGCATTGATCACCGAAGTGCGGAGACTATCGTCAATGGAGCCCATACGGCTCTGCGGCGGCAGGATGGAAACCTTCTCTGCAACCCCCGGGATGCCGTCCTCGTCGAGGAACGATACAATCGCTTCGCCGACGCCGAGCTGCATCAGTGTCTCGTAGGTATCGAACTCCGGATTGGTACGGAACGCCGCGGCCGCAGCCTTCACTGCCTTCTGATCTGAAGGGGTATAGGCGCGCAGACCATGTTCGATCTTGTTGCCCAGCTGTGCCAGAACGCCGTCCGGGATGTCTCTGGGATTCTGTGTGCAGAAATAGATGCCGACACCCTTGGACCGCACGAGCTTCACGACCTGCTCGATCTTGTCCAGGAGAATCTGCGGCGCATCCTTGAAGAGAAGGTGTGCCTCATCGAAGAAGAATACCATCTTGGGCTTCTCCACATCACCGACTTCGGGCAAAGCCTCGAACAGCTCGGAGAGGAGCCAGAGGAGGAAGGTGGAATAGAGCCTGCCGTTCCCGATCAGGCTCTCCGAATCCAGGATGTTGATCATGCCCCTACCCGTCGAATCAGTCTGGAACAGGTCCGCGATATTCAGTGCGGGGTCTCCGAAGAAGGTCTCGCCGCCTGAGCTCTCGAGCGCCGCGACTGCGCGGATGATGACGTTAATCGAGTTCGCGGAAATTTTGCCGTATTCCGGCTCGTATTCCGCGCGGTTCGCCGACATGTAGTTCAGCATCGCCTTCAGATCCTTCGTGTCGATGAGCAGCAGCTGCTGCCGGTCGGCAATGTCGAAGGCAATCGTCAGAAGATCGGTCTGCAATTCGTTGAGGCCCAGAATTCTGGAGAGGAGGAGCGGCCCCATCTCCGAAATGGTCGTGCGCAGCTGTATGCCCTTCTGTCCGTAGATATCCCAGAAGGTCACAGGATATTTCTGATACTGGAAGCCCGCCTCCGCAAGGCCGAACCTCTCGATTCTCTTCTGCATATCCTCACTGTCCGTTCCGGGGCAGCACATGCCCGCAAGGTCTCCCTTGACATCCGCGAGGAATACCGGTACCCCCATGTCACTGAAGGTCTCCGCGAGTACCTTCAGCGTGACCGTCTTACCTGTGCCGGTCGCGCCGGCGATCAGTCCGTGCCGGTTGGCCATCTGCGGCAGCACATAAATGTTCGAGCCGTCCTCTTTGTTCGCAATCCAGATCTTTCCGTCTCTTAGCATAGTTCCCCCTAACCTGGTTATTCTGTTACGCAGGCTGCACGCTTCGCAAAGATTCCCCCAAAGCGGAACGTACAGATACTTCATGTTGTTGCTTGCCAAACCGATTATACTGCATAACACGACACATCGGTGATTTTGTTGGACGACGCCCCCCACGCAGATGCTATACTTTACATGCGAAAAACGTTATTCCGGAGGAAGTTCATGAACACCTATCTGATGAAAAAAGCGATCATTGAGGCTGCTGTTTCCCGTGGCATCAAGGAGATGGAAGAAGATCCCGAGCGGTCTGTCCGTCGACTTGCGGACCTCGGCCGTCAGTTCTCGAAGAACCGTTTCCAGGATCAGGTCTTCTCCGTCATGCAGGAGCTGCTCAACAATGAGAACAGTGCCTACTACGACATGGTCGCGAATCTTTTGAAGAATTCCGACCACGAGTCCATGAAAAAATTCGGCGTGAACTTCGGCTACATGAGCTGGGCCTACGGCGCCTCCATGATCCGCAAGGAGGAGGAGAGCAAGGGTTTCTGCATCCCCTGGACGATCATGTTCCAGTATGACAGTACCAGAGAGGATGGTCTTTCCATCGAGCGCCTTGCCCCCATTCTGGAACAGGGCATGGATCTTGGCATCTACGCCTATTTCATTCGCGAGTGTGCAGGCGGTACCGAGTCCTATGAACTCCTGGAGCTCCTCGAAAAATATAAGGATGCCGCATTCGTATGGATCAAGGAGAGCGGGCGTCTGACCGCCGCGCAGATCCAGATGCTGAAGGTCTGCAAGAACACCGTCGTCTCCCTCCCCATCGAAGATCCCGAATCCCTGCTCACCGCGGCACTCCTGCGCGATCAGAAGGTCATCTTCGCCATGCATCTCAACTACGACAACAATGTCTGCCCGGAAGTCATCTCTCCCATCATGGAGAATGTATTGACGAGCGAAACCTCGCTCTTCTTCCTGATCCCGGAGACCGGCACCGATCCCGCCGTACAGGAGAGGGTGCAGAAATACTGCTACGAGTCAAGGCTCCGTCAGGACTATCCCTGCTGCCTCATGGACTACACGGGAGACGGGAAGAGTATTTCCAAGGTGCTCGTAGAGCACGGTGAGCTCCTCGAGATCGGCGCCGACGGCAGGATCATCCTGCCCGACGGGAGCCTTGGTGAGGCGTTCCCGTTCGAGCTGCCTCTTGCGGACGCGCTCTCTAAGATCATGCCCCCCTATACGCCGAAAAAGAGCAGGTAGCCTGCTGTTTTTGCAGCGCTACTGCTCTTCACTCTCATTCCAGGTGCCGCGTATTCTGCGGCACCCGCACGAGAAATCGCATATGCGATTTCTCGTGGATCGAGGCATCGGGCCGTTCACGGCACCGATGCCAGTTTGGAAGGGACGCATCAGCGTCACTTCCAAATTTCCTGCTGTCTTAAATTGTCGCCGAGGATCATGACGATCGCCTTGATCTTGTCCATGAATTCCCGCGCATCCATATCCCTGTCATACCCGCCGGAGAGCCAGCGGACGAGAGACGTCATGAACGCGTCCGTTACGAACGTGATGTAGAAATGGTCGTCGCCGCCGTGCGGCAGCACATCATCCAGGAACACCTCCGCAATCGGCGTGATCGTTTCGATCAGATAATCTTTGAAGGAATTCTGGCCTTCTATCTTCAATGCGGCGCGATAGAATTCCTTCTCACGGAAGAAATACTCGCACATGTCCTCCATCAGTTCCCAGCCGCTCGTGTACTGGCTGATGTCCATCTCGGTCACGAATCCCACATAGAAAATCCAGTTAACCAGGTCATACTTATCCCGAAAGTGATAATAGAAACTTTTCCGGTTGATCCCGCAGTCGGTACAAATATCAGACACGCTGATCTTCTCGAACGGGCGCTGCCGCATCAGTTTCTTCATGGACGCGGCGAGCGCGTTTTTTGTCATATTGGAGTCGGACATGATAGTACTACAATAAACGGCTCCCCCATGGATGTCAACGTCGTGCGTATCCGCAGGGAAGCCGTGGTATACCTCGTGATTCGCGTGTTATTCCAGGGTGCCGGTTTCGGAGAGCTTGTCGACCATCTCTTTCACCGTTCTCCAGCCGAGGGTCGCGCACTTCACTCTGGCGGGCATGTGGGAGACGTCTTCGAGGGAAGCCGCCTCATCGAGCTCTTCCTTCTCTTCCTCCGTCAGCTTCTGCCCCTTGATCATCCCCATGAACAGGTCGGAGAGGCGTTTTGCCTCCTCCTCGCTCTTGCCGATGAGAAGATCGCACATCATGTCAGCCGACGCCTGGGAAACGGCGCAGCCGGACCCGTTGAAGGCAGCATCCCGGATGACGCCGTCCTTCACCACAAGCTGCAGGTCGATATCGTCGCCGCAGCTGGGATTCACCCCGTTGAGCACGAGCGTCGGATTCTCCAGGTCGTGTTTATGAATCGGATGCAGATTGTGCTCATTCACGATTTCCCTGTACAAAGA
This sequence comes from Lachnospiraceae bacterium NK3A20, assembly GCA_900107575.1. GTDB lineage: Bacteria > Bacillota > Clostridia > Lachnospirales > Lachnospiraceae > CAG-791. The sequence goes on from FNQX01000009.1 coordinate 50,021, forward strand.
TTTAATATCCAAGCCAGCCTCTCACTTTCCCGACAGCCGTAACGAACCTGTCGACTTCCTCTTTCGTATTGTAAAAATAAAGGCTTGCCCTCGCGGTTGCGCCGACGCCCAGCCACTTCATCAGAGGCTGTGCGCAGTGGTGTCCCGCGCGGATCGCGATGTGCTCCGTGTCGAGTACCGACGCCACATCATGCGGATGGCAGCCTTCGACGTTGAAGGTCACAATGCCGCAGTGCTTGTCCGGATCTTTGGAGCCGTAAACCGTGACCTCCGGAATCTTCGAGAGTCCGTCCATGAGGCGCTCTGTCAGCTCCCTCTCTGTGTTCATGACCTGATCCCAGCCAACGTTCTTTAAGTAATCAATCGCCGCATGGAGGCCTGCCGCGCCCATCGCGTTAACCGTGCCCGCCTCGAATTTCTCCGGGACTTCCGCAAAGGTCGCCGTCTGTCTCTGTACGTATTCGATCATCTCACCGCCCGTGAGGAACGGCGGCATGGAATCCAGCAGTTCCATCCTGCCGTAGAGGCAGCCGATTCCCATGGGACCCAGCATCTTGTGTCCGGAGAACGCGAAGAAATCCGCGCCGAGCTCCTTCACATTGACCGGCATGTGGGGTGTCGACTGTGCGCCATCGACGACCATCACGGCGCCGTGCCGATGTGCGCAGTCTGCGATTCGCCGAATCGGATTGGTGACGCCCATGACGTTGGAAACCTGTGCCACAGATACGATCTTCGCTCTGTCCGTGATCTTAGCCTCGATCTCCGCATCCGTCAAGGTTCCGTCCCGCTCCGGCTCCATGTAGATCAGTTTCGCGCCGGTTACACGGCTGACCATCTGCCATGGGAGAATGTTGGAGTGGTGCTCCATGACCGTGATCACGATCTCGTCGCCCTCGTGAAGCTGTGAGAGGCCGTAGCTGTAGGCCACGAGGTTCAGCGACTCTGTCGTGTTGCGGGTGAAGATCACTTCCTTGTAATCGTCCGCGCCGATGAGCTCTGCCGCTGCCCTTCTGGCATTCTCATAGGCTTCGGTCGCCTGCATGCTCCAGCGATAGAGGCCGCGGAGAGGGTTGGCGTTGCAGCTGTCGTTGAAACGCTTCATCGCATCCAGCACCATCGCGGGACGCTGTGTCGTCGCCGCGTTGTCGAAATATACGACATCGCTCCCGTCGAAAATCGGGAAATCCCTGCGGTATGGGTTGCTCATGCTCGGAATGCCTCCTCAATGTAGTCGTGAATCTCGGTCTTCAGATTCTCGTCCGGAATTTCTCTTGCGACAGCGCCAAGTCTTGCCCTGACCATGATCTGCTGCGCCGTCTTCTCATCGATTCCACGGGATGCCATGTAGAAGAGCATGTCGTCATCGAGCTGGCCGATGGTCGCGCCGTGGGTGCCTTCCATGTCTTCCTCCTCGCAGAGGATGACGGGCAGAGACTGGTTGATAATGTCACCGCCGAGGAGGAGCACATTCTCCTTCTCATGACCGACAGAGCCGCGGGAGCCACGGCGGAAATCAATCGTATCGGACAGGCGCTTCGCTGCCGCATCCTGCAGCACGCCGTCGAACGTCATCTCGCAGTTGGTTTTCCTGCCGCGCTGCACGACGTTGTAGTTGATGTCCACCCTGTGATCCTCGAGCGCCACATATCCGACCTTCGCGTCGAACCCTGCATTCCTGCCGACCAGTTCCGCCTGCAGGCCCGCAAAGGTCTCTTTGCCGCCCAGCTCCAGCTGGACGAGCTGCATGGAGGCATCCTCCCGAAGTGCCGCACCGATATCATCCATGTGCAGGAAGCCGCCACCCAATAGCTGCACCTTCACGAGCGTCAGCTTCGCGCCCTCTTCCAGCACCACCTTCGTAGAAACAGCAGACAGCCCTTCCGCCTCTTTGTCAGAGCGGTAGCTCATGATAAGTGTCAGGCTGCTGTTCCTGCCCACGTGGACAAGCTGTCCTGTGATCGCCTTATTCTTATTCCTGAAGTCCATGTCCCAGCGGATCGCATCGCGTGCGGTAATGCCGTCGCCGATCTCGAAGAGCTCGATCTTCTCGCCGGAATCCTTCAGATAGTCATCGAATTCCTGGCCGAGGCCCGTTGCGAACTTCTGGGGATGGTACATGGGGAACTTCCCCGCGACCACACTCTCCGCTTCTTCCTTCGGCGCGTTGGCAAGGAGCCACTTCTGCGCCTCGGCGTAAGAAAGCTCCGATACCGTAACGCCCTCCGGAAGGGCCTCGAACTTCGTCTCGATATGTGTATTGAGGCTCGTATCCCCTTCCACCGTGCCGGCATTCATTCCGAGCCGATTCCACGTAATCGCAGGAATATGACCTAACTGCATCTTTTTCACACTCTTATCCTCATATTTGCCCAACGCTTCGAGCTGCTTTTCAAGCTCGTAAGTGCTATCGTATATGGCACGACAGCGCTCGAGCTGTCCCTCAAGCTCGCAAGTTTGAGCGTGATTCCATCACGCTCAAACGCTACATGCCTTCCATTTCCAGCTTAATCAGGTTGTTCATTTCCGCGGCGTACTCCAGCGGGAGCTCCTTGGAAACGGGATCTGCGAAACCGGAAACGATCATCGCTCTCGCCTCGGACTCCGAAATGCCGCGGCTCATCAGATAGAACACCGCCTCGTCCGAGATGCGCCCGATCTTTGCCTCGTGTCCCACGTCCGCATCCGCGGTACGGATATCCATCGCGGGGATGGTGTCCGAACGGGACTGGTCATCGAGCATCAGGGAAGCGCAGTCTACGGAAGCCTTTGCCTTCTTCGCCGTCGGCATGATCTGAATGCTGGAACGGTAGGTTGAGACACCGCCGTCCTTGGAGATCGACTTGGTGTTGATATAGGAAGAAGTCTCCCTGCCGATGTGGATCATCTTCGCGCCGGTGTCAAGGTTCTGGCCGTTGCCTGCGAACGTGATGCCCGTGAACTCACAGTGAGAACCGTCCCCCTTGAGGATCGTCGTGGGATACAGGTAGGATACGTGGGAGCCGAAACTTCCGGAAACCCACTCCATCGTACCGCCCTCTTCGACGATCGCGCGCTTGGTGTTGAGGTTGTACATGTTCTTCGACCAGTTCTCGATCGTGGAATAACGCAGCCTTGCGTTTTTCTTCACATACAGCTCCACACAGCCTGCGTGGAGGTTCGCCGTGTTGTATTTCGGTGCGGAGCAGCCTTCGATGAAGTGTACATCCGCGCCCTCATCCACGATGATGAGCGTGTGCTCGAACTGGCCCGCGCCCTTCGCGTTCAGACGGAAATAGGACTGCAGCGGCACCTCTACGTGCACTCCCTTCGGGACATACACGAACGATCCGCCGCTCCATACCGCGCCGTGCAGTGCCGCGAACTTGTGATCGGTCGGCGGTACCAGCTTCATGAAATATTCCTTCACCATCTCGGAATATTCCCCGTTCACCGCATCCTCGAAGCCCGTGTAAACCACGCCCTGGTCCGCGACTTCCTGCTGAAGGTTGTGATACACCAGCTCGGAGTCGTACTGCGCGCCGACACCCGCGAGAGATTCGCGCTCCGCCTGCGGGATGCCCAGCTTCTCAAATGTATTCTTGATGTCGTCCGGAAGATCGTTCCAGCTGCCCTTCATATCCGTTTTGGAGCGGACGTAGTTGGAAATGTGATCCATATCCAGGCCGTCGATCGACGGGCCCCAGTTGGGCACGGACATGTTGTTGTACAGCTCGAGGCACTTCAGTCGGAAATCGTGCATCCACGCAGGATCATTCTTGTCCTGCGAAATCTGTTCCACGATCTCGCGCGTGAGGCCCTCTTTCATTCGGAAGAAGCCCTGGGACTCATCGTCCTTGAAGTCGTAGAGACTCCTGTCTACTTCCCTGATTTCCTGATCAGCCATAGATAACCTTTCTGATACTGTCTATCCGGCGCTGCCGCGCGTAAACAGCAGGCGCCCGTTACTTTCCTGCCGCCGCGTTCACGAACTGCTCGAAGCCGCGCTCGTTGATCTCTTCTACGAGAGAAGCATCTCCCGTGTGCACGAGCTTCCCCTTCACGAGGACGTGTGTGTAATCCACGTGCAGAGACTCCAGGATCTTCGTGGAGTGCGTGATGACAAGGAGTGCGCCGTTTCTCTTCTTCTGGAATTCCTCAATACCCTTGGATACCGTGCGGACCGCGTCGACGTCGAGGCCGGAGTCCGTCTCGTCCAGGATCGCGAGCTTTGGATTCAACATCAGGAGCTGGAGGATTTCTGCTTTTTTCTTCTCACCGCCGGAGAACCCGACATTCAGATCTCTGTCCGCGTAGGATGCATCCATCTGCAGAAGGTCCATCGTCGCCTCCAGCTCCTTTTTGAACTGGAATATTTTCAGAGGCTTGCCTGTCTGCTGGCGGATCGCATTGCGAAGGAACGCTTCCAGAGAAAGGCCCGGCACCTCCAGCGGATTCTGGAAGGAGAGGAACATGCCCCTTGCCGCTCTCTTGTCTGTCGAAAGGTTCGTGATATCCTCGCCGTCCAGCGTGATCGTTCCGTTCGTCACCGTATAGCCGGGATTGCCCATGAGCGTATAGCCGAGCGTCGACTTGCCTGCGCCATTGGGGCCCATCAGTACATGTGTCTCGCCTGCGTTGATGTCCAGATTGACATGGTGCAGCAGCTCGCCTTCCTCAATGGAAGCACACAGGTCTCTCACCTGCAGTAAAGGTTGTGACATAAGATCCTCCTGTTATCAGACTCGTTAAATAACGAAATCATTTCCGATCATGGCGTCTGCCTGATCCTTCAAATCCTGCAATGTCGTGCCGTCAACGTAGTCGTTGATGACCTTGGCGAAGCCCTTCCAGAAAGGCAGCACCGGACAGAACGCGCTGCGCGCGCACTCGTTCGGATTGTCCTCCAGACAGGAGATCGGGTTCAGATCTCCCTCCATCACGCGCAGAATGTCGCCGATGGTGTATTCCGAAGGCTTCCTCGTGAGGCGGTAACCGCCGTTGTTGCCGCGCTGTGACCGGACGAAACCGGCCCGGGTAAGACTCGTTACAATCTGTTCCAGATACTTGACGGTGATATCCTCGCGACTGGAAATATCTCTGAGTGAAATGAATTCGCCCGTATCATGTTCTGCCAGATCCAGCATCATACGCAGCGCGTAGCGGCCCTTGGTTGAAATTCTCATGAAGTACGCCTCCAAACGTGTCTCCGCTCCCGCGAATAAAGCCATTTGTGCAGAACAGTGAACAATCTATTGCACTCACGAAAAACCGGCAAACCATCGACAAACATAACACTTTCCACGAGGCAGCGCAAACACAGCGACCTAAATCTGTGTATGGCCTTCGGCTTTTTGATTATGCTATTATGTTAACGGATTGCTGCACTCTTTACGTGTAACAATTGTTACTATATAAATATTCTTATTCCTATGGGAACAGGGTGATTTAACCATTTAAGTATACTCATTACGTCGTGATTTGCAAGTAGCCAAATCTTAACTTTTGAGGAACATCGGGATAATGAGGTTGTTGATATCCGGGGGAGGGAAGAATCGTGGAGAAAATTCTTCTAATAGAAGATGATGTCCGCCTGTGCGAGCTGCTCTCAGACTATATGATATGCAAGGGTTACCAGATCAATGCGGTTCATAGGCTGGATGCTATTTCTGATATTTCATCTCTGTCTGATTACTGTCTCATTCTGATAGACCTTGCTCTTCCCGATGGCAACGGAATCACGGCAATTAAGGACATTCGCAATACCTGTACCAGCCCAATTATTGTCATCACAGGGAAAAACAGCGAGGACTCCAAATCCGTCTGTTTCGCTTATGGGGCGGATGATTACGTGGTCAAGCCCTTTTCTATTGTCGAACTGGAATCGCGCATCAAGGCCAATTTGCGCAGAGTTGAAGTCTACGACGGAAAACAGACAGAGAAATCCATCCGCATCAACGGCTTGCTCATCAAGCTGAATACAAGAGAAGTTTATACGGATAATCATAAAATTGAACTAACGCGAACGGAATTCGATATTTTACAACTGCTGGCTGTGCACAGCAATCAGGTCTTTTCCAAAGGACAGATCTATCAGCACGTCTGGAAAGATTCTTATATAGACAATGAGGATGTAGTCAATACCCATATCGCTCGTCTCAGAAAAAAACTAGGCTCCTCAAAAGACTGTATTGAAACCTTGTGGGGCATTGGCTATCGCATGAGGGATTCTGACGCCTGAGCAAGGCCGAATGATTGCCATGATTTGATAAGGGATGAACTTGTATGATTGCAACCGTTGAATTCATCACTATTGTTATATTGATATGCCTGAACATCTATCAGATTCGTCACAACATAGATCTGCGGAAAAGCATTTGTGTTGTCACGAAATATATCGTTCAAGAGCATGATACCTTTGAGCCCCTCTTGTACCGCACAGACAATCAGCAAGTCCAGAGAATGATCACCACGATCAATACATTGCTGCTGCAAAAGTACCGCCTGTCTCAAAAACTGCGTAATCTCCAGGAACAATACCGGACGAATATCGCTGACATCTCGCATGATCTTAAAACCCCTATAACGATTCTGTCCGGCTATATTGATTTCATGGCACTCCAGTATCAGCAGTTCGGCAACAATTCTCCCGAGGTGAATCTCGTCATTCAGAAGGCACAACAAAAAGCACAGGATGTACAGCATGCTATTCTGCAGCAATTGGATTTTGCAAGGATCTGTTCCGGCGACATGCGCTTTCCATTGAAATACACAAACCTTACTGAACTGTGCCGGGAAATCGCACTCTCCTATTATGACTGTTTAAGCGAAAATGGCTTTCGTGTAGATCTGAATTTGGATGGTCCTTCGATTTATGCCGATACCAGTCCCGATGCAATTCGTTGCATTATGAATAATCTGATCGACAACGCCATTAAGTATGGTAGTGCTGGTAAATTTTTAGGAATTGCCATAACTCAGAATGATCAGAATGTCATCATTCAGATTATGGATCACGGTAATGGTATCCCTATTACAGAGCAAGAAAAGATATTTGGAAGAAATTATCAGATTTGTGATTCCAATTATTCCTCAAAAGGTCGTTCCGGATTGGGACTCTCTATCGTACAAAACGTCGCTACACGATGTCAGTTGACAATTCAATTGGAAAGTCACCGTGGCAATACCTGTTTTTTCATTATCGTTAGAAAATCGTAAGAAATGAGAAATGGAAATGACAAATCCATCTGATAGCATATCAACTATCAAGGCAATCATAACAGGAAAGGTCTTTGTTGAAAATGAAGTCTCTGCTCATCGACGGAAAAAATATTTTCAAGAAATACAATCACACCATTGCCTTAAATGGCTTAGACGTTCACGTGCCAGCCGGTGTAATCTATGGACTGATCGGCCTGAATGGCGCCGGAAAGAGCACCCTTATGAAAATACTGGTTGGGCTCGAGACCATGGACGAAGGTAAATTAAGTATTTTCAATCAATCTGAAATTACCTCTGAGGGTTTGAATGCGACCGGGTCTATTATTGAATATCCATACTTCTACGAACGCTTAACCGGTCTTGAAAATTTACAGTTGCACGCTTCGTATATGGGATTTCATGATGAGAAACGTATCTCTGAAGTTTTGCATGAGGTTAATTTGACTACCGCAGCCAGACAGAAGGTAATAACCTACTCACTGGGGATGCGCCAGCGTCTTGCGATTGCGCGCGCAATATTAACCTACCCAAAGCTGCTGATTCTGGATGAGCCTACCAATGCGCTTGATCCGGAAGGAATGAAGGATATGCGCACGCTGTTCAGGGAAATCAACCAGCAATATGGAACTACAATAATGATTTCCAGCCATATCTTATCTGAAATGGAGCATCTGGCGGATTGGATAGGAATTACGGATCATCATAAAATGGTCCAGGAAAAGACAATGGACGAGATCCAGAAAAATAATCGAAGTCATCTGACCGTCTGTACTAACAATGTGAAGAAAAGCTGCGTCGTTCTGGAACATTTAGGGGTTCATGACTTTACAGTGCAAGAAGACAACAGCATTCACATCTATGAAAACCCAGATGCATCCATCATCGCAAGGGAACTGGTGGACAGCGGCGTTTCGTTATATGAGATTTCGCAGGTCAATAGAACATTGGAAGACTACTTCTTAGAAGTTCTACATCATGGAGGCAGCAATTGAAATTATCATTATTAATCTCCCTTGAATCGCGAAAAATAAAGATCCGCCATCTGTTCCTGTTAGCAATTCCTATCACGCTTGCCCTTCTGTTCGCAACCTTCACTTCAATATACGGAATCAATCAGGATCATGCCAGTAGTTTTGGGGCAATTATCAAGATGATGACCTGTACCGTATGGGATTTTTACATTTTTTATACCGCTTATCTGATCAGTAAAATTATCGTGGAAGAATATGTGAATCATACGGTGACAATTCTATTTACGTACTCCATTAAGCGTACCCGCATCTTCCTGGCAAAGATAATTTTAACTTCTGTGGTCAGCCTTACCTGTCAATTTCTATCACAAATCATTTGTTTTGTATTTGTGATCATTGCAGATAGCCATTTTTCTCTGGTAAACGGAGTCATTCATCGCAGCAACTACCTTGAGTGGCTGCAATATACCTTGATTAATCTGCTTGCCGCAGAGGCCGCCATTTTATTTATATCCGTGATCGCTTTAATAAAGAAATCCGTATCATCAGTATTCTTATCTGGTATCGGATTTCTGTTCATATATCAGATGATCGTCAGTCAGATCAATGCATTCTCAATATTGTGGATCTGTTTCACTGCACTTTTTGTTATATGTGCTGTCCTCTATATTTTTTCTGCTCATCACTGGATGAACAAGCTGACACCTAGGTAATAAGGTCTTAGGGTCTCGTTATAAATTTACGAATGGAATCTTTGAAATTAATCCAACGCTTGCTTTTTTACTCAGAATAGGTAATGATGCATACGAAAACTTATGCAGCTATACAGACAGCATAAAGTGATCAAAGTTATTTATAAGCACATTTCCCCTGCACCTGATGAGATGAGAAAAACAGAAGAGCAGCTGGCTGCGGAGGCGGCCGCGCAGAGAAAAACAGACGAGCGCTATATGCGCCAGGCGATCGCCCAGGCGAAAAAGGCCATGTCTCTCGGGGAAGTCCCGATCGGCTGTGTCATTGTATATGAAGGCAAGGTCATCGGCCGCGGCTACAACCGCAGGAATACAGACCACACGACACTGGCCCACGCGGAGATCCGCGCGATCCGGAAGGCATCCCGCCTCATCGGAGACTGGCGACTGGAGGGCTGCACGCTCTACTGTACGCTGGAACCCTGCCCCATGTGCGCCGGCGCCATTGAGCAGGCGAGAATCGACCGCGTCGTGATCGGCGCAAGGAGCGATAAGTCCGGCTGTGCCGGCACCCTCCTCAACATTGTCGCCAACGAGAAGCTGATGCACCAGAGTGAAATTACCTTCGATATCCTCGGCGATACCTGCTCTGCCCTGCTCCGGGAATTCTTCAAAGACCTCCGCCGCCGGGTGAAGACGCAGAACAGGGCGAAAATACTCCCGGTTTGACATCGGACCACGCTGCCTGTACAATAGCGATGTCGTTAAATAAAGCCTGCCCGGAGATGGTGTCGGGCCGGTGGGACCGTTCGGGTCTTACGCAATGAATCCTGCGAACCGTGTCAGATCGGGAACGAAGCAGCACTAAGCAGATCCTTTCATGTGCCGTAAGGGTGCCTGGCGGTCCGGCCGGTTCGACAGCACCGCCGGGCATTTTGTTATCTATGAAAGTTGTCACATCATTGAATCAAACAAAGCTCTTCGATCTCTCCTCCTGCACACTCTGCCCCAGGGAATGCGGCGTCAACCGCGTGGAAGGACAGCTCGGCTTCTGCAAGGAGCCTGCCATCCTCTACGCCGCGCGCGCAGCCAAGCTCTATTATGAAGAGCCGTGTATCTCCGGGAAGGAGGGGAGCGGCGCCGTCTTCTTCGACGGGTGCAGCCTTGGCTGCATCTTCTGCCAGAACCACGACATCTCTCTGGGGATGCGCGGAAAGAGCAGGGGAAGGGCGATCACGCCGTCCCGGCTGTCTGATATTTTCCTTTCCCTGGAAGCACAGGGCTGCAACAATATCAACCTCGTCACGGCAGGTCACTATCTGCCCCTGGTCATTCCCGCGCTGGAGAGTGCGAAGGCGAGGGGCCTTGCCATTCCCATCGTCTACAATACGGCAGCCTATGAGAAGGCGGAGGCCATTCGTGCACTCGAAGGCCTCGTAGACATCTATCTCCCCGATCTGAAATATAAGGACAGCGCAATCGCCGCGGCCTACAGCAAGGCCCCCGACTATTATGAGCGCGCAACAGCTGCCATCGAAGAGATGGTACGCCAGTGCCCGAAGCCCTTGTTCGCGGACGGCTCCTCTTCACTTGATGCGGAGGATGATCGGGACGACCCTCTCATGCTGCGCGGCGTCATCGTCCGTCACCTGTGCATGCCGGGGCATGTGGAGGATTCCAAGGCAATCCTCTCCTACCTTCACAGAACCTACGGGAACCGGATCTTCATCAGCATCATGAACCAGTACACCCCGATGCCCCAGGCACAAAAAGATCCTCTCCTGTCGAGAACACTGACAGAAGAGGAATATAACGAGGTGGTGGATTATGCGGTTGAGATCGGCGTGGAGAACGGCTTCCTCCAGGAGGGGGGCACCGTCTCAAAGAGCTACATCCCCGATTTCGACGGGACAGGGCTTTAATAATCTTTCTCATTTAAATATCTCAGATAATTCATGACCATGAGTGCGATCTTGAATGTCAGCGCGTCATCGAAGTTGCGGATGTCGAGTCCCGTGGACTTCTGCAGCTTCTCGATCCTGTACACCAGCGTATTCCGGTGGATGAACAGTTTCCTCGAGGTCTCGGATACGTTCAGGTTGTTCTCGAAGAAGGTGTTGATCGTCGACAGCGTCTCGTTGTCAAGATCGTCCGGTACGTTGTCTCCGAACACTTCATTGATGAACACATGGCAGAGGTTGGACGGCAGCTGGTAGATCAGCCGGCCGATACCCAGCTCGTTGTACGAAGTCACGCTCTTCTCCGCATAGAAGATCCTGCCAACGTCCATCGCCATTCTGGCTTCCTTGTAGGACTTGGACAGATTCCGCAGGTCGTCGACAATCGTGCCGTAGGCCGCCTTGACACTCAGCATGGCCTCGGTGTTCAGCATATCGACCGCGACCTGCGCCGCGTCCTGCAGCTGATCGTAGGCTTCGACGGAATCTACCGCCTTGATCAGAATCACACTGTTCTCATCTACTTCTGTCAGATAGTCGCCGTTGTGTACGGTGAAGATGCCGTTCAACAGATCGCCCGCCAGAGTATCGTCGCCCTCGGATTGAATCTCGAAGAGAATGACCGCACGCGGTACGGTGACGTTGATGTGCAGTTTCTTCGCGCGGTTGTGAATGTCGACGAGAAGGAGGTTGTCGAGGAGCAGGTTCTGGAAGAAGTTGTTCCTGTCGTATTTCTCCTTATAAGCCTGCATCAGATTGGAAATCTCGCTGACTGCCATCCTGGCCACCATCAGCGTGTAGTCGCTGCTGCCGATCGCCGTCAGCGTGAAGGCGATGTCATCGTCCTCCATGATCTTCAACAGATACCGGTCCCCGATAATCTGGGAGTCTACCGAAGAGCGGCAGAAGCTCGCGATCATCTCGGCGTCCGGCGCCTCGGCGTTGTCTGTCCTCGCAAAGACCTGTCCATTCGTATCCTGAATGCAGAATTCTACCTTGGAAATCGCTGTCAGTTCCTCAAGACAGCCCTTCGCTACCTGTGCTGATATCATAGTGACCCTCTTTTCCGTGCGGCGGACTGATACCCGGTGCCGCAGTTTTCTTCCGGATGTTCGATTCGTGCTTCTCAAAATGCGTCATTTTCCACGATTTCTGTAGAAACTGACCAAGCACTTCCTCTATTCTACACAGAATATTTGTGGAAAACAAGCAAAAAGGCCACGCAGCAGTGCTGCGCAGCCTGATATTTTTGATGATCGGGAAGATTGTCCTCCCACAATCCACCAAGACTAGTTGGTGATGGTCTTCTCTGTCTCCTTGTCGAAGACATGAATCTTGTCGGTGTCGAGCTCAAACTTCACGCTGGATCCCGGTCTTGCAGATGTCTTGGGATCCACACGAGCCGTCATAGGTGTGCCGGCGATATCGAAGTACAGGAATACTTCTGCGCCGAGCAGCTCGTATACGTTGATCTTCGCATCGAAGAGAACCTCTCCCGGATCGCCATCCAGACGATCGGAGATATCCTCCGGACGGATACCCATGATCACGTTCTTGCCATCATAGCCGCCGTCGATGAGAGCCTTGGACTTCTCTGCGTTCAGAGGAATGTCCTTGCCGTCAACCGTCAGGCACGCCTGATTGCCGCTCACCTTCACAACTGCGTCGATGAAGTTCATCTGCGGAGATCCCATGAAGCCTGCAACGAAGAGGTTGCTGGGAGCGTCATACAGGTGCTGAGGTGTATCAACCTGCTGGATGACGCCGTCCTTCATAACGACAATTCTGGTACCAAGGGTCATAGCCTCGGTCTGGTCATGGGTTACGTAGATGATCGTGGTGCCCAGTCTCTGGTGGAGCTTCGCGATCTCGGATCTCATCTGTACACGGAGCTTTGCGTCCAGGTTGGAGAGAGGCTCATCCATGAGGAATACCTTGGGGTTACGTACGATAGCACGGCCCATGGCAACACGCTGTCTCTGACCACCGGAAAGAGCCTTCGGCTTACGATCCAGGAGCTGTGTCAGATCGAGGATCTTCGCAGCGTTGCGAACCATCTTGTCGATCTCATCCTTCGGAACCTTGCGGAGCTTGAGACCGAATGCCATGTTGTCGTAAACGGTCATGTGAGGATACAGAGCGTAGTTCTGGAATACCATGGCGATATCACGATCCTTAGGCTCTACATCGTTCATTACCTTGCCGTCGATCTTGAGGGTGCCGGAAGAGATATCCTCCAGACCTGCAATCATACGCAGTGTGGTAGATTTGCCACAGCCGGAAGGCCCTACGAAGATGATGAATTCCTTGTCTGCAATGTCCAGGTTAAAATCCTTAACGGCTTCGAATCCGTTGGGGTATTTCTTGTAAATGTGCTCAAGATTAAGACTTGCCATTACTAACCTCCTAATAGTACGGGCGCACCCGCGATCTTCTGTAACTGAGTTAAAGTATAGAAAATTTCGGGAATGATGACCATAACCGAAATCCACAAAGTTTTCTACGAAACATTGTCAATTACGCGGTTGACGGAAAACAAAAAGGCCTGCGTCCGTGATATTCACTAAACGCAGGCCTGAATCCATATGCAATCTGCCGGTTTACAAAATTACAAAAGAAGCTGTGTAACCTCTTACACCGCGATAAATCCAAGCTTTCCGGGCACTGGCATCATGCCTTGTCATTGCCATCGACGTTGTCCTCAGCGGTATCCTCATGTGCGGTGATGTCGGGATTGGCACTCGCGCTCGCCGTATCGTGGATTGCCTGCTGCGTCTCCTGGAAGCCTTCCAGAGAGAAGTCCTCATCCGGCGCCACCGGCTCCTCCTCGGGTTCAAAACGCTTGAAGACCGGGCTGTATATTTTCGCCATGAGCCAGCCGGGGAAGGAGAGTCCGAAGAGGAAGACAATCGGGAACACCCGCCACGAACCGACCAGGATCAGCACCGCGGGGATGCCCCAGACAAGCGCCATGAGAATCGCCCTCGGGAAATTCGCAAGCGACATCAGAACGGAATTCTTCATCGTCGTCCGGATCTTGTTGATGAAGCGCATCTGCAGCGGGAACACCCACTGGAAGAAGATGAACACGATGAGAAGCGCTGCCGCGATCACGACGCCGAGCCAGCCCGGGAAAACGCCCGGATTCTGGCGGATGAGGAAGAGCTCGAAGCCAAGGATGGCGAAGAATACCAGATAGATCAGCCACTCCACCGTCGCCTGTACGAAGTTCTCCTTAAAACCGTGGAAATAGGACTTGACGATGTAGCCTTCTTCCTTCCTCGCGATCTTTAAGAGAATATAGTGCATCCCGGAGAGCGCGGCGCCGATGGTGAAGATCGGAATGCAGCAGATGAGAGTCAGGAGATTCACGATCATGAGGTTGGCTACCACAGTCAGAGCCTGCATGAGCGGGCTGTCCAGATCAAATATCTTACTCAATGAATATCACCTAAACCTTCCTTGCAATGCGCTGTGTTCTGCGCAATGTGCACTGTGCAATGCACTGCGTGCAATGCACTGCGTGCATAGACGCTGTCAGAGGCGCCCGAACACGCTGTCAATGAAATTGCCAACGGCTTCCTGCAGACTCTCTTTGAGACCGTCCAGGAAACTCTGCGCCTGTCTCTGCGCTTCCTCTTTGACATCGCCGATCGCTTCATTCCCGGCATCCTTCGCCTCGCTGATCACGTCATCTCCGACATCCTTCGCCGCCGACGAGAAACTGTCCGCAAAGCTCTGCGTCGCATCCTCCGTGCCTGCTCCAGCGCTGTCTGTTGCAGTTTCGCCACTCGTATCAGCAGGCGTTGCATGCATCCCAGTATTCTCTGCGCTCTCTGCCTGTCCGGAAGCCGTCTCATCTCTCCCGGTCAGCTTCTCTGTGATTGCCATGGGCGAGAAGCCAAGGTCATAGAGCTCATCCACAGCTTCCAGGAGGAGCTCCTTCTGCTGGTCCAGGGCAGAGTCCGGGCCACCCTCGAACTCCGGTGTGCTGGAGACGAAGCCGCCTCCTTCTGCCGCCACTACGGGACGCTTTGAAAAGACTGCGGCTGCCAGCACCACTGCCGCAGCCGCCAGAATCGCTTGTCTTATATGAACAGAACGTTTCATCAGCTGATCTCTCCGCCGGAGGGAACCTCGTCCGCTTCCGGGCGCACCAGCGTGTAGCCGCCGTTGCCGTCATCCGCGCACAGGATCATGCCCTCGGAGAGGATGCCTGCGAGCTTTGCGGGCTTTAGGTTGACGAGCACGGTGACGCGCTTGCCGACCATCTCTTCCGGCTCGTAATAGTGATGGATGCCGGAGACGATCTGTTTCGTCTCATTGCCGATCTTCACCTGCGAACACAGGAGTTTTTTCGACTTCGGCACCGCCTCGCACTTTACTACCTCGCCGACGCGCAGCTCCAACTTGTCGAAGTCATCAATCGTGATCTCCGGCTTGTGCGGTGTGGCAGCCATTCCTGCCGCATTGCCTTCGCTGTCCGCCTCTGTGATCGCGGCTGCGCCTTCTTTTTTGGCATCGCCGACCTCACCTCTTGCTGCGGCGGCAGCTGCCTCTGCACGCTGTTTCTCCTGGATTGCGGCGACCTTTTTCATCACCTCGGCCTCATCGAGTCTTGCGAAGAGGATTTCGGGGTTCTCCGTCACCTTGTTCCCGGACGGATAGAGGCCGAACTGATCCAGCGCATCGAAATCGCGAAGCGTCGTATTGAGCTGCACCGCGATCCGTGCACAGGTATCCGGCATGAAAGGCGAAAGGAGCGAGGAGACAATGGTGATACCCTCCGTCAGGTTGTAGAGCACCGTTGCAAGGCGATCTGCCTTCGCCTCATCCTTCGCGAGAACCCAGGGCTCGGTCTCGTCGATGTATTTATTGAGCCTCTTGAAGGCGTTGAAGATCTCCTTCAGGCAGTCCGCGACGCGGTACTCGTCCATGAAGGCTTCCGCCTTCCGGTATGCGCCGGTCACCACTGCCTTCATATCGTCGTCGATCGCGGGATCATCTGCGTGACGGTTCTCCACGATCCCGCCGAAATACTTGTTCGACATGGAGATCGTGCGTTTCACCAGGTTTCCCAGTGTATTGGCAAGGTCCGCGTTGCAGCGCTCCACGACAAGGTCCCAGGTGATGACGCCGTCGTTCTCGTACGGCATCTCATGCAGGACGAAATAACGGACACCGTCAACGCCGATGATGTCGGCGAGGTCGTCGGCGTAGATGACATTGCCCTTGGACTTCGACATCTTCTCGCCGCCCTGCAGCAGCCACGGGTGACCGAATACCGTCTTCGGCAGAGGTTCGCCGAGCGCCATCAGGAAGATGGGCCAGTAAATCGTATGGAAACGCACGATGTCCTTGCCGATGAGATGCAGGTCCGCGGGCCAGAACTTCTTGTAGAGGTCAGAGGAGTTGCCGTCTGCATCATAGCCAATGCCGGTGATGTAGTTGGAGAGCGCGTCGAGCCAGACATAGACAACGTGTCCGGGATCGAAATCCACCGGAATTCCCCACTTGAAGGAGGTTCTGGAAACGCACAGATCCTGCAGTCCAGGGAGCAGGAAATTGTTCATCATCTCATTCTTGCGCGATTCGGGCTGGATGAATTCCGGGTGCGTGTTGATGTAGTCGATGAGCTTCGGTGCGTATTTCTGCATACGGAAGAAATACGCGTCTTCCTTCGCTTCATGCACGATACTGCCGCAGACCGGGCACTTGTTCCCGTCGACCAGCTGTGACTTCGTGTAGAAGGCTTCACACTCGGTGCAGTACATGCCATTGTAGGAGCCGAGGTAGATGTCGCCCTGGTCGTAGAGCTTTTTGAAGATCTTCTGGATCTGCTTCTCATGATCCTCGTCCGTCGTACGGATGAAGCGGTCATAGGATGTATTCATAAGATCCCAGATCCGTTTCACCTCGGCGGCCTGCTTGTCCACATAAGACTTCGGGTCCATGTGCACCTGGCGCGCCCTCTCTTCGATCTTCTGACCGTGCTCGTCGGTGCCTGTCTGAAAGTGGACATCGTAGCCGTCCGCCCTCTTCCAGCGCGCGATGGAGTCTGCCATGATGATCTCATAGGTGTTGCCGATATGAGGCTTGCCCGAGGTATAGGCAATGGCTGTTGTAATGTAGTATTTTCCCTTATTCCGCATGTTCTGCCTTTCGATTCTCTAGTACGTGATCAGCTCATGTCCGGTTTCCGTCACCAGTACCTGGATCTCCCACTGGGCGCTCGGCTTGCCGTCCGCGGTGTAGATACCCCAGCCGTCGTCCTCATCCTGGAAGATCTCATCCGAGCCCATGTTGACCATGGGTTCGATGGTGAAACACATTCCCGGCACCATCAGCATCTCGGTGCCCGGCCTGGAAACATAAGACACATACGGATCTTCGTGGAACTCCAGGCCACAGCCGTGACCACCGATTTCCTTTACTACGGTATATCCATTGTCAAGAGCGTGCTGGTGTACAGCATGACCCATGTCGCCGAGGAAAGTCCAGGGCTTCACGTGTTCGAGGCCGATGTCGACGCACTCCTTCGTAACCTCTACGAGCTTCCTGTTCTCGGGGCTCACATCTCCGATGCAGAACATTCTGGAAGAGTCCGAGAAGTAACCGTTCAGTATCGTCGAGCAGTCAACGTTGATGATGTCTCCGTCCTGCAGCACGATGTCGTCGGAAGGAATGCCGTGGCAGACCTGGTCGTTGATGGAGGTGCACACGCTCTTGGGATAGCCTTCATAGTGCAGGTCTGCGGGGATGCCGCCCATCTTCACCGTCGTATTGTAGACAATGTCGTCAATCTCCTGCGTGGTCATGCCGACGCGGATCCTGTCCGCCACCTCATCCAGCACCGCGATGTTGATCACAGCGCTCTTACGGATGCCTTCCATGTCCTTCTCCGTTTTGATGAGGCTCCGATCCGGCACCAGCGCCCCCTTCAGCTCAAAGGTGCGGATCTTCTCGTCGAACGCCTCGTGGCAGTGTTTATATTTCCTGCCGCTCCCGCACCAGCAGGGTGCATTCCTGTCCATCTTCTCGTATTTCAACTGCATGAATTCTTCCGCTTTCTACTGCTGTTCTCTCTTCTTCAGAATGTTGAGGTAATACTGTGTGTTGGCGCAGATGTCGCCATGGTAAACAGCAGACCCCGTCACGATCACATTGGCTCCTGCGTCGAGCACGGTCGTAATCGTATCCTGGTTGATCCCGCCGTCCACCTGCAGGTCGACCGCGCCCGGGTCACACTCTTCCTCGATCATCCTCTTCGCCTGTTCGATCCGCTTCGTGCTGGCAGGGATGTATTTCTGTCCGCCGAAACCCGGCTCCACCGTCATGACGAGCAACTGGTCAATCCGGTTGACGAAGGGCCTCGCTGCCTCGATGGGCGTTCCCGGCTTGATCGCAAGTCCCACCTTCCGGTGTCTGCCGCCGATGAGTGCGATGACCGCGCCCGGATCCTTCGCGGCTTCCAGATGGAAGGTGATGATGTCCGCGCCCGCATCAGCGAAATCCGTGATGTAGCGGATCGGGTCCTGGATCATGAGATGCACATCGAATACCTGATCCGTATATTTGCGGATGCTCTTGATGAGAGGCATACCGTAAGAGATGGACGGCACGAAGAGACCGTCCATCACGTCAATATGAACATAAGGCGCGCCCGCCTTCCTCGTCTCGCCGATCTGGTCTGCAAGGCAGCCAAAATCCGCGGACAGGATCGAGGGCGACAGTTTATACTGCATCAATTACATTATCCTTTCACGAAGGCTCTGGTGCGCGCGGCGATGCCTGCGCCGTCCAGACCGTACTTCACGACAAGCTGTGCCGCGGTTCCGGACTCACCGAAGTCTTCCATGCCGATTCTGGTCATTCTGGTCGGCAGATTCTCAGAGAGAACCTCCGCTACCGCACTGCCAAGGCCGCCGGTTGTGAAATGCTCCTCGGCAGTTACGATCTTGCCTGTCTTGCCTGCGCTCTTTACAAGGAGCTCCTTATCAATCGGGCTGATCGTGCAGATGTTGATGACCTCGGCGCTGATGCCGTCATTGGCGAGCTGCTCGGCAGCATCCAGGGCGCCCGCAACACAGATGCCGGTCGCCACGATCGTGACATCGCTGCCCTCGCGCAGAACCTGCCCCCTGCCGATCTCGAACTTCATGTCGGGATCGTTGAATACAGGCACCGCATAGCGGCCGAATCTCAGATAGACGGGGCCGTCCATGGCAGCTGCTGCCCTGACAGCAAGCCTTGCCTCAACATCGTCGGAAGGGCACAGTACCGTCATTCCCGGGATGCCTCTCATGAGAGAGAGATCCTCGAGACACTGGTGGCTCGCGCCGTCTTCGCCGACCGTGATGCCGGCATGTGTCGCACCGATCTTGACATTTAAATGGGGATAGCCGATGGAGTTTCTCACCTGCTCATAGGCACGGCCCGCCGCGAACATCGCGAACGTGCTGGCAAAAGGAGTTTTGCCGGCTGCCGCAAGGCCTGCAGCGATCCCCATCATGTTGCCCTCGGCGATGCCGCAGTCATAGAATCTCTCGGGATATTTCGCCGCGAAATATTTCGTCATCGTAGAGCCGGACAGATCCGCATCCAGAACAACGACATTCGGATTCTCGGCGCCGAGCTCTTCCAGCGCGCGTCCATAGCTCTCTCTGGTAGCTACCTTCTTCACGTCCGCCATTACTGCGCACCTCCTTCGATTGCCTGTCCGATTTTGTCAAGGTCATCCATTGCGGTCTGATACTGCTCGTCATTCGGCGCCTTGCCGTGCCACCCTGCCTGATTCTCCATGTAGGACACGCCCTTGCCCTTGATGGTGTGGGCGATGATGGCAGTGGGCATTCCCTTGGTGTTCCTCGCTTCCCGGAAAGCCGCGCGCAGCTCGTCGAAGTTGTGTCCGTCCACGTTGATCACGTGGAAATTGAAGGCTTCGAATTTCTTATCAATCGGATGAGGATCGTTGACGTCTGCGATATTGCCGTCGATCTGCAGGTTGTTGTTGTCGACGATCACGCAGAGATTGTCGAGGTGCTTCGCACCCGCGAACATCGCCGCCTCCCAGACCTGGCCCTCTTCGAGCTCGCCATCGCCCAGGAGGGTGTAGGTGCGGTACGATTTGTTGTCAATCTTTGCAGCGAGAGCCATGCCGCAGGCAGCGGAAATGCCCTGTCCCAGAGATCCGGAGGACATGTCAAGGCCGGGCAGCTCCTGCATGCAGGGATGTCCCTGGAGTCTTGCGCCGAGATGGCGAAAGGTCTTCAGCTCTTCCTTCGGGAAATACCCCTTCTCTGCCATGACAGAATACAGGCCGGGGCAGGTGTGGCCTTTCGAGAGAACGAATCTGTCCCTGTCAGGATCACCAATCCTGTCCGGTCCCACATTCATTTCCTCGAAATACAGGTAAGTGTAGATGTCAGCGGACGAAAGGGATCCACCGGGATGTCCCGCGCCCGCGCTGTGAACTGCCGTCACAATGTCCTTGCGGACCTCATTGGCAATTCTTCTCAACTCCAGATTGTCCAAAGTCTTACCTCCTTGTCTGTCGGCATTTCCTGCCGCGTTGTTATCGCTCGCATCAAGCGATTTATTTTACCATAAACAGGGGATATTATCACCGCTCGTTTCGATAAGCACTACCTGCCTTCCTCGTCCAGCATCCCCGCGAGATAGCCGCGGTCCCAGAGAAGAATGTTGAGTTTCTGCGCCATTTCAACGGCAGGCGCCGTGAAATACTGATTGGTCATGACGGCGCCGACCATCCGGTCATAGAACGCCTTACCGGCATAGACCTCTTCGATGGCTGCAACGCCAACCGGACCGTCGTAACATTTGCACTGGATGGCGTAGGTTATGCCGTCCTTCTCGGCGAGAATGTCTGCGCCGAAATCACCGCTCCCCCGCGTTACCTCGGCATCGAAGCCCGCATGACTTAAGATATCCGCACAGTAGTATTCAAAGTCGTGCCCTTCCATGGCATAGGCGGCATCTTCCGAGAGCCTCTCCCGTCTCCTTCTGCGCAGGCGGATAACGACGGGGATGAGGAGGCAGAGGATCGCGGCAGCTGCCAGGGCCGCCAGTATTGCCTGATTGATCATGATCTTTCCCGCCTCAGCTATCACTGTAATCGCTGTAGTCTTCGATATCCGCGGTGTGACCAGAAGGACTCTCCGGATCATGGAGGTCCCGGTTGTTTCCATCCGGCGTCCCATCCATCGTGTCCACGTTCCCGCTCTCGTGCGGTATGCCCCGCGCGAAATCATAGAGGCTCTGCTGCGCGCCGAGGAATTTGCGAAGCTCAGGGAACTCCGGCATCTTCATATCCTCCGGCAGGCGCAAGAGTTCCGGCATACGGAAGTGCGGAAGATTCGCACTCAGATTCTCTGTCGCAGCCGTCAGAGAGTTCGCCGCGTCCTCGGCCGCCGAGACGAGGTGCCGCCTCATGTCGGACGCGGCATTTGCCATGTCGTCAATATCCGGCAACATGCCGGCATGGTGGACATAGAACCCTTCCATATCGTCCAGCCGAAGAGCCGCGAGCTGCGCCCGCATGGAAGCGAGCTGCGTCACCTCGGAAACCGTAGGATCCAGCTCCATGCACTTGGCGCCGCAGTCGATGTCGATGAACGTGTCGCCGCGGAAGATCCGGTTGCGGATGGCCTCCCGCATTCTGCGGTACGGCCTGCCGTCTTCGAATCGCAGTTCCTGGTAATAGGAGTCCGAGATCGTGTGTCCGCAGATCAGATAGTCATAATGCTGCATTCCCGCGTAGCCGGAGAACGGATTCTCCCGGATGAGAAGCCTTCTCCACACCGCGTCCTGGCGGCGGCGCTTCCGCTCTGCAGGGGAATATTCACAGTCGTAATAGTAGGGATAGGCGTGCGCGAGCATGAACGAAAGGCCGCCGACCCGCGCCGTGTAGGAGAGGCGAAGCGAGCGCAGCCACTCCACGATTTCCTCCTGCTCCCTGTCCGGGAGCGCAAGGAACGCGTTCCAGGTGAGATATCCCTTGTTGCCATAGAGCCAGTTGGCGGCGACATCGTTGATGTGCACGCCGTCATACCCCGAATCGAGCGTCTGCAGGAACATCAGCTCGTGGTTCCCCAGGGTGCAGTGGACGAAATCGTACTGCTCGTCCATGCGTTTCACCAACTGCAGCGTCTCCAGCGATTTCGTGCCCCAGTCAATATAGTCTCCCAGAAGGTAGAGGACATCGCTTCCATCGTAGCGGATGCCTGTTTTTTTGAGGAGCTTCTGGAACTCGTCGTATGCTCCGTGGATGTCGCTGATCGCGTAAGTTGCCATCTGTTACCTTTCATCCATAATCAATGCAGACTATATTATAAGGAACCCTCAAAGTCTTCGCAAGAAAAAGACATGGACCCCGGCGCTGTGCCTTGGTCCATGTCTTTATTCATTCACAGGAACTGTTCAGAACGAAACGTTCCGGACGCCTGTTATTTAACTGTGTAGCTCTTCTAAAATGCAGAAATTACATCTGAGGGCCAGCAGCTACCAGAGCCTTGCCTGCCTCGTTGTTCTCGTACTTCTTGAAGTTCTTCTGGAATCTTGCAGCCAGATCCTTCGCCTTCTCATCCCACTCTTCCGGAGCGTTGTAGGTATCGCGGGGATCCAGGATTGCAGGATCTACGCCCGGCAGCTCGGTCGGAACCTCGAAGTTGAAATAAGGAATCTTCTTGGTGGGAGCCTTTGCTACGTCGCCGTTCTGGATCGCGGTGATGATGCCACGGGTATCCTTGATGGAGATTCTCTTGCCAGTTCCGTTCCAGCCTGTGTTAACGAGGTAAGCCTTCGCGCCGGACTTCTCCATTCTGTTCACGAGCTCTTCTGCGTACTTGGTCGGATGCAGCTCCAGGAATGCCTGGCCGAAGCAAGCGGAGAAGGTCGGAGTAGGCTCCGTGATGCCGCGCTCGGTTCCTGCGAGCTTTGCCGTGAAGCCGGACAGGAAATAGTACTTGGTCTGCTCTGCATCCAGGATGGAAACCGGAGGCAGTACGCCGAATGCGTCAGCGGAGAGGAAGATCACGTTCTTCGCAGCCGGGCCGTGAGAGATCGGCTTTACGATCTTCTCGATGTGATGGATCGGATAAGATACACGGGTGTTCTCGGTTACGGACTTGTCCGTGAAGTCGAGCTTGCCGTTCTCGTCGATCGTTACGTTCTCGAGCAGAGCGTCTCTTGTGATCGCACCGTAAATATCAGGCTCAGCGTCCTTATCGAGGTTGATAACCTTTGCGTAGCAGCCGCCCTCGAGGTTGAATACGCCGCTGTCATCCCAGCCGTGCTCGTCATCGCCGATGAGAAGTCTCTTGGGATCGGTGGACAGAGTGGTCTTGCCGGTTCCGGACAGACCGAAGAATACGCAGGTATTCTCGCCGTTCATGTCGGTGTTGGCAGAGCTGTGCATGGAAGCAACGCCCTTCAGAGGAAGGTAGTAGTTCATCATGGAGAACATGCCCTTCTTCATCTCGCCGCCGTACCAGGTATTGATGATAACCTGCTCATGACTGGTGATGTTGAAGACAACGGCTGTCTCGGAGTGGAGGCCCAGCTCCTTCCAGTTCTCAACCTTCGCCTTGGAAGCGTTGTAAACGATGAAATCAGGCTCGAAGTTCGCCTGCTCTTCCTCGGTGGGACGGATGAACATGTTCCTTACGAAGTGAGCCTGCCATGCAACTTCCATGATGAAGCGGACAGCCATTCTGGTGTCCTTGTTGGCACCGCAGAAACCATCAACGACATAGAGCTTCTTGTTGGAGAGCTCCTTCTTCGCGATGTCCTTTACCGCAGCCCATGTCTCCTCGGAAGCGGGGTGGTTGTCGTTCGGATACTCATCGGTTGTCCACCAAACGGTGTCCCTGGAATTCTCATCCATGACGATGAACTTGTCTTTGGGAGAACGTCCTGTATATTCGCCTGTGAATACATCTACAGCGCCCAGCTCACTGACGCGGCCTACCTCATAGCCCTCGAGTCCGGGCTTGGTCTCTTCTTCGAACAGCTGCTCGTAGGAAGGGTTGTAGACTACTTCTGTGGTGCCGGTAATACCATACTGTGTAAGATCTACCTGTGCCATAAATAGTTTTCCTCCTCTTTTGGAAAATATATGCTATAAGTTCGTTACTTTTTTAACGCCGTTAAAGGTATACCATAAATCATTTTTTTAGGCAATAAAGAACCGCCAAAGTTCATATTCTTTTCATGAAATTTCCGGCGTCCCGCCGTATTGTATCCACTGGAAATAAGCAGCGGTTATTGCGACAAAAGTGCACTGTAAATTTCCCGTTTGGAAACGCCCCGATCCGCGGCCACCTTTTTCATGGCTTCCTTGTGTGGCACACCCTGATTCTCGTAGTAGGCCATGTGCTCTTCCACGCTCATCCGCTGCCACCTTGCCCGGTCCCTGGCCTTCTTCTCTTCGGGATCTCTGCCCGCGATCACGAGAACGTACTCCCCCCGCGGGTCATGCTCGTCATAGAAGGAGACTGCCTCGGAGAGCATCATGGGTACGGCCTCCTCGTATTTTTTCGTGAGCTCCCGGCAGATCGTGATCTTGCGCTCTCCCGCCGCGGCATAGAGCTCCTTAAGCGTTGCGCGCAGCTTGTGCGGCGCCTCGTAGAAGATGGTCGTCCTCTCCTCTTCGGAGAGCCTCTCCAGGACGCGGGTGCGCTCCCTCTTGTCCTCCCTTGGCGGCAGGAAGCCTTCGAAACAGAACCTCCTCGCCGGCATCCCGGACATCGTAAGGGCCGTGATGAGCGCACAGGCGCCCGGAAGGGAGGTTACGCGGATTCCCTGTTCAATGCACTTCGCCGCCAGCACCTCGCCGGGGTCGGAAATCGCAGGCGTCCCGGCATCACTGACGCAGGCGACGTCCCTGCCCTGCAGCAGCGCGGTGCGGATGATCTCGTCCGCCTTCTCGTATTTATTGTGCTCATGATAGCTCGTCATGGGCGTGTGGATGTCGTAGTGATTCAAGAGCTTACGTGTGTTGCGCGTATCCTCTGCGGCAATGAGATCCACGCTTTTCAGTGTGTGGACGACCCGGAGCGTGATGTCCTCCAGATTCCCGATCGGCGTCGCGCACAGATATAAGGTTCCAGACATACTGCCTCTTTTCTAATACCCGTAAATGTCACGGATTTCGTCGGTGTACTCTCCGGGCGAGCGGTAGACAATGATCGGCTTCTCCACGGTCAGTCGCCGGTTCCCGCCCCGCGTGCAGTCGAGAAGGACCATGTTCGGCTCCCTGTCCACGTAGGGATAGACGAGCTGCATGCGCTTGGGCTCCAGCTGGTAGCGCGTGAGCGTCTCGAAGAGCTCGACGAGCCGGAACGGGCGGTGCACCAGGTAGAAATGACCGCCGCTCTTCAGCATCCGCGCCGCGGCCCTTGCCACGTCATCGAAGGTACACAGCACCTCGTGCCGCGCGATCGCCTTCGCATCAGACGGATTCGCAAGGCCGTGTGTCCCGATCATGTAGGGAGGATTGCAGGTCACAACATCAAAAGAGGCAGGCGCAAAATACACGTCTGTCTCCCTGATGTCTCCGTTCACGATGTGGATCTTCTCCTCCAGGTGGTTCAGGCGAACGCTGCGCGCTGCCATGTCGGCACTCTCTTCCTGCACCTCGAGTGCGGCAATCTCTCCCGCCTTTGTCTTCGCGAAGAGAAGGAGCGGGATGATCCCGGTGCCCGTCCCGAGGTCCAGGACTCTGCCGCCATCCGGCGCTGTCGCAAATCCCGAGAGCAGCACCGCGTCCATGCCGAAACAGAACCTGCCCGGATCCTGAATGATATGCAGGCCGCTGCGCTGCAGGTCGTCGATCCGCTCCCCGGGGCGCAGGAGCCCCCGTGTAATGTCGAGGCCAGTCTGCATCTTTACGATTCCTTCTGTCCCTGGGGACGGAGACCGGGCTGGCCGCTCCTTCCGCGGCCGCGCCTGCCATGGCGGGGCCTTCTGTCCTGCCCGTCCTGCTGCCCGGGCGTGCCGCCATGTGTCCCCTGCGCGTTATGCTGTCCCTGGGCATTGGGTTTCCTGGAAGGCGCACCATCTCCCGCGTGTTCCCTTGGCCGGCCCTCGCGGTTTCTGTCATTCCTCGGCCGTCTGGGCGGTCTGTCTCTCCTCGTATTCCTGTGGCCGTCACCGCTGCCCGCCTCGGGTCCTGCGGATGCGGCAATGCCTGCAGATGCGGCAATGCCTGCAGATGCGGCATTCCCTTCGGCTGCCGCATGGAGGTCTGCCGCCTCCTGCGCCAGTGCCTGCTGGCGTCTTGCGACCGCTTCCTTTACGTGAGAGGTCACGGAGCTGCCGCTGCCCGCCGCATCTTCCCTGCGGAATTTCGGTTTCGCCTGTCCGCGCTTCCTGCGGCGCAGAATCGTTAGATCCTTCGCGTCGTACTCATGGAGCTCCTTCTCATCGTTGGTCTCTACAATGATGCGCACTCTCTGGCGCAGCACGTTGACGCTCTCCACCTCGCCGTGCAGACCGTCCGCGCTCTCCACTTCATCGCCGAGTCTTGGCAGGGTCTTGTTCAGCTCCTCGTAGGTCTCCTCCTCGTTCTTGAGGCAGCACATAAGCCTGCCGCAGACACCGGAAATCTTTGTCGGATTGAGGGAGAGATTCTGCTCCTTCGCCATCTTGATGGAAACCGGAACAAAGTCGGCAAGATAAGTGTGACAACACAGGGGTCGCCCGCAACTGCCATAACCACCGAGGATCTTGGTCTCATCTCGCACACCGATCTGCCGCAGTTCGATTCTCGTGCGGAAGATGCCCGCGAGATCCTTGACAAGATCCCGGAAATCAATGCGTCCGTCCGCCGTGAAATAGAACAGAATCTTGCTGCCATCGAAGGTATACTCCGCATCGATGAGCTTCATGTCGAGGTTGTGTCTGCGGATCTTGCTCTGGCAAACGCGCATGGCTTCGCGCTCTTTCTCGCGGTTCCTCTCTTCCTGATCGAGGTCCGCCGTCGTGGCAATGCGGATCACTGTCTTGAGCGGTGCCTTGAACTGGCGCTTCTCCAGCTGCATCGGAGCACCGACAACCGTGCCAAGCTCCACCCCTCTCGCCGTCTCGACGACGACTCGGGTGCTGCGCTTTAATTCCAGCTCTCCCGGGGAGAAATAATAGGCACGACCCGCCGTGCGGAACCTGACGCCGACGACAGCGATCGTTCTGGCAGCAGGTGCGTCCGCCACGGGTGCGTCTGCCGCGAGGGTATCCGCCGCAGGGGTGTCCGTAGCCTGTCCGTCATTCTCCTCTGCCACGGGCGCTGTCTGCACCTCTTTGGTAGCGGTGATCTCTGTTGCGGTGCCCATCGCGCCGTTGTTATCTGTAGGTTCCTTATCCGTGAAATCCATGAAATTTCCTTTATGCACTGGTTCCGGCGCGCAGCCGGAATGATAGTTCAATGATATGCCCTGATCAGCAAGCCCCTGGGCTTTTGCTTCGGGCTATGATTCTGATGAAATTACCTTTCTCAATGTCCTCCAGGAACTTCTGAGGGAGAGGAGGAGCATCTCCAGAATCTGTGTGTCATTGCCGTTCGCGTTCCTCCTTCGATGCGCCAGGTCAAAGGCGTCTGCCGAAGCCTGCAGCTGCGCAAAAGAGAGGATGTCGGCAGCGTTTTTAATATAAACTGACTCATCCTGAAAAATCAAGTTGTCAACCCTGCCGGTACTCTTGACCATCAGAAGATCCCGCAGCCAGCTCTCACCGAGGTCAATGAACGCATCGAACTTCTCTCCGGTGAAGGTTCCCGCCGCCTGCAGGAATGTGTAGGTGTCGGTAACCGGCACCTTTTTCAGAAGGTTCACCGCCTGTTCGCGGAAGGCGAGGAACTCCTCGTCCTCTGCCATCCTCTTTGCCCTCCCGGGATTGCCGTGGGAGAGTCTGGCTGCCAGGATCGCTGATTCATGAGAAATGCCGGATTGCTCCAGCTCTATTGTGATGAGGCTCTCCTCGACCGGGTGGAGCCGCAGGGTGATGCAGCGCGAGAGGACCGTCGGCAGGAACCCCTCCGTGCCTTCCGCAAGGAGCAGGATCACCGCATAGGCAGGGGGCTCCTCCAGGGTTTTGAGGAGGGCGTTCTGTGCCTGCACATTCATGCGATCCGCGTTCGGCACAATGTAAACTTTCCACTCGCTGCTGTAGGGTTTGATCTGGACGTCATCGCGCAGTCTTCTCGCGTCGTCTACCTGGAGGGCGCCGCTCTTATTCTCTTTCTGCGGCAGCACCGTGATGATGTCCGGCTGGTTGAGCGTCTGCGATTGCAGGCAGGAGCGGCAGTGACCGCAGGGCTCCAGAAGGCCGTCTGCTTCCTGCCGATCGGTGCACTGCAGCGTTGCGGCGAAGGCTGCTGCCAGCTCCCGCCTGCCGGAGCCTTTCTCCCCCGAGATGATGTACGCGTGGGAGATCTCACCGGTGCGCAGTGCGTTCTGCAAATGCGCGATCGCTTCCTTCTGTCCTATAATGTCCTGGAAGTGTAAACTCTCTGCCATTACTCTCCATTCAGCCAGCTGCGGATCTCGGTGCGGATGTCGCTTGCGCAGGTATCGGCATCCAGATTCTCGAACCGCTTCGTGATCCCGGCTGTCCTCAGCTTCTCCTCGGAGAAGTCGATTTCATCCGCGGCAAAGCGGCGTTCCATTTCATCGAATTTCGGCTGTGCCTGTTCCTCTTCCCTCTGCCTTGCGCGTGCAAGGCGGATCGTATCGTCGACCTCCACATAGAGAGGCACCACGCTGCCTTCGCCGTAGTAGTCCCTGATCGCAATATACGACTCCAGCGTACCGATCAGAAGATAGCTCGATCCCTCGAGGTCAATCTGTCCATCATCCGCTGTGAAATAGTACCAGGGGCCGTAACAGGTGTCGTACCTGCGCGCTTCGATGATCTTCCCTTCGGCCTCCATTTCGTGGAAGCGCTCTTCCGTGACGAAATGGTATTCGCGCCCTTCCGTCTCTCCGGTGCGAATCGGCCTCGTGGTATAGGGCACGACATGGGAGAGGGGGAGGGAAGCGTCCCCGATCAGCCGCCGGTAAATGCTGTCCTTGCCTGATGCGCTCTTGCCGATGAGAATGAAAATTCTGTGCATAAGCTTACCAGACCTCGACCACGCGGATCATGTTGGTGTTGCCGGAGACGCCGAGCGGAATACCTGCGGTCAGCACTACCCTGTCGCCGCTCTTCGCCAGTCCCGCGCGCTTCGCCTGATTGATGGCCGCCTCGAAGAGGAGGTCCGCTGTCGGCTCCTCGCTGATGATGAGCGGCATGACGCCGAAGAGGAGATTGAGCTGGCAGGCTGTCTTCTTGTTCGTCGTGCAGGCGATGATCGGCGCGCTCGGACGGTAGCCGGAGAGCCTTGCCGCCGTGAAACCGGAGATCGTCACCGTGATGATGGCGTCGGCGCCGATGTCCTCCGCCACACTGCACGTCGCGTGAGAGATCGCGCTCGTTACGTCAATCGTCTGCTGCATGCCTGTTATTTTCTTGAGCATGCGGGAATTGTAGTTGATATCCTGCTCGGTGCGCTCGGCAATCTTCGCCATGGTCTCCACGGCCTGTACCGGGTAAGCGCCGTTCGCTGTCTCGCCGGAGAGCATGATCGCCGTCGTGCCGTCGTAGATCGCGTTGGCAACATCGGTCGTCTCTGCCCTCGTAGGCCTCGGGTTGTGGATCATGGAATCGAGCATCTGTGTCGCCGTCACGCAGATCTTGCCCTTTTTCTCCGCGGCCTTGATGATCCTCTTCTGCAGCACCGGCACTTCCTCGAGCGGTACCTCTACACCGAGGTCACCGCGCGCCACCATGACGCCGTCGGCTTCCTCGAGGATGTCATCCAGGTTGCGGATGCCCTGCACACTCTCGATCTTGGCGATGATCTTGATCTTCTCGCCGCCGTTATTGTTCAGGATATAGCGGATCTCACGAATATCGTCCGCCGTTCTGGTGAAGCTCGCCGCAACGTAATCAAAGCCCAGCTTGCAGCCGAAGATGAGATCGGCGCGGTCCTGTGCGCTGATAAACGGCATGGACAAATCCGCCCCGGGCACGTTCACGCCCTTGTGGTTGGACACGGGACCGCCGTTCTCTACCGTGCAGTGGATCTCTTCTCCCTCGATGCTGTCAACGCGAAGGCCGATGAGGCCGTCGTCAATGAGGATCGTGCCGCCGACCGAGACGTCTTTCGGCAGGTCCTTGTAGGTAACGGTCGCAATCTTATCCGTGCCGGCAACATCCCTCGTCGTCAGCGTGAACTGCTGTCCCGCTTCGAGTTCCACCTTGCCCTTCTCGAAATCCTTCAGACGGATTTCCGGCCCCTTCGTGTCCAGAAGTGCCGCGATCGGGAGACTGAACTCCTTGCGCAGGGATACGAGGGTATCGAATTTATTCCGCTGCTCCTCGTGCGTTCCGTGGGAGAAATTGAACCTCGCCACATTCATGCCGGCAGCGATGAGCTGACCGATGACTTCCTTCGATTCACTTGCAGGCCCCAACGTGCAGATGATCTTTGTTTTTCTCATAATTCCCGCCTCTTTCCTTGCCTTTGTCCCTGTCCGAACAGACACTGGTATGCCCTCGCAGCAGGCGCTGCGGCTGTTCGGAACAGATACATGAATTCTATCATACCGCCCGCCGCATGACTAGCACGCAGGGTAGCCGCATGTTATACTAAAAGGCGGTTTATTGCCGATTTCCGAACGGGGACCGGTGCAGATAGAACGCAAAGGAAAGGAATCCAAAATGATCAATATCCAGGAAGTAGCTAAGGATACCGTATGGATCGGCGGCAGCGACAGGAGACTCGCCCTTTTCGAGAATCTCTTCCCGCTCCCGAACGGCGTCTCCTATAATAACTATGTCGTAACCGACGAGAAGATCGTCATCTTCGATACCTCCGACGTCAGCGTCGCGGATCAGTACCTGGAGAATTTGAAGGCCGTCCTGGCCGGCAGAACGCCCGACTATCTCGTGGTGCTCCACATGGAGCCTGACCACTGCTCGCAGATTGAGAACGTCCTCCGCCTCTATCCGAATCTGACGATTGTCACTTCCCTGCAGGCTTCCAACATGATCCGCCAGTTCTTCCCCGCGCTGACTGACGCGAAGTTCCAGCTGGTCAAGGAGGGCGATGTCCTCAATACCGGCGCACACACCTTCCATTTCGTCGCGGCACCCATGGTGCACTGGCCGGAAGTTCTCTTCGCCTTCGACGACTGCACGAAGGCTCTGTTCTCCGCGGACGCGTTCGGCACCTTCGGCGCGCTCGATGACTCCGTCTTCGCGGATGACTACGATTTCGAGAAGAAATATCTGGACGAGGCGAGAAGATATTACGCGAACATCGTCGGCAAGTTCGGGATGCAGGTAACGAATGTGCTGAAAAAGGCGGCAGGCCTTGACATCCGGGCAATTCTCCCCCTGCACGGCCCCGTCTGGAGGAAAGACCTCTCCTTCTTCCTCGACAAATACGAGAAGTGGGCTTCCTACACGCCCGAGACCGATGACATTCTCGTTGTCTACGGCAGTCTCTACGGCCACACGGCATCCGCGGCGGAGGCGTTCGCGGCAAAGCTGCGCAGAGAAACCGGCAAGGGCGTTGCCGTATACGATGCCTCCAAGACCGATGTCTCCTACCTCATCAGCGAGGTATGGCGCTGTGCGAAGGTGGTCATCTTCTGCCCGACCTACAACGGCGGCATCTATCCGAGAATCGAAGGCTTCCTGAACGATATGGCAGCACTGCAGGTGCAGAACCGCACCTTCGCTCTCGCAGAGAACGGCACCTGGGGCCCCGTCACTGCGAAGCTCTGTCGTGCGAAACTCGAAACCTTCAAGAACTGCACCGTGATCCCGGAGGTTCTGACCTTCAAGAGCGCGCTGCACGAGAGCGATGAGGAGAAGCTGGATGCGTTCGTAGACGCCGTCGCAAGGGCGTAATGCCAGCGAAGTAAAGACTCCCCTTGCATTCCTTCCGAACTGCAGGCAGTCTGTGGAACAGCTGATTCATAAAAACAGGAGGCAAGCCGTCACCATGGCGGCTGCCTCCTGTTTGTTTTCACGGAAGATAATCAGTGCCGGAAGTTATCCATACTCTCTGCCTGGAGCCGCGCGAGGACGGGACCGATGTACTGCGTCGCTGCCCTGATGAGCTCGTGGTCATAGTTCACTTCCGGATGTGCCGGCCGATCCCACTCGAATACCATGATGCTCTCCGCATCCGGCGTCGACGCCTTCCAGGAAGGCACGGCAGCGTTCACAGGGTTGCCCGTCCGTGCAAAGGCCATCACACTCTCGAAGACTTCCTTCTCGAGGCGCCGCGCATTCTCCGGATCGGCGTTCGGATACTGCACGAGTTCCGTGTTGTGGAAAACATAGGGAATGTCGGCGCAGTGCCACGGCGTCTGTCCGCCGAAGATCGGCTGGTCCGCGTTGAACAGATAGGAATAAGTGCCGTTCGGATTCCATCTGCTCCGCTCCCGGATATAGGCGATCTCAGACCCGCGGAAGGCGAAATCCAGCCGCAGCACGTCGAACGGGCGCCTCTCGGGATAGGCCCTGTAATAGAGAGGCAGCACCGCGGCCGCGCCTTCTGCCCCGATGGCCTCCCGCACGAGAGCCTCCTGTTCCTCCCTTGATTTCGCGTATATGGCCTGCGGTACCATCTGGAAGGACGCGAATTCCCCGAAGACGGAACCGATAAGGAGAGGTACCTGTGCGCTCTCTTTACGGAAGCCATGGTGCAGCGGGTCTCCGTAGTAATATGCGTTCCTGTGCGGTCCCATGCCGCGGATCGAACCGCTCCCCGGACGGAGACGGCAGAACGCCTTCGCAAGGTCGTGGTAGTCTGCCTGCTCCAGCTCACGGATGCTGTCCGCTCCCTCTGCCGCGATCCCCAGCTCCTTCATGATGCCGCGGGCAAGCTCCGTATCCGTACCTACGATCTCCTTGTCCACGCCGGAGATAACTCCGGACATGATGTAGCCCTTCTGGAAGAGACCGTCCGCCGCAGGTGACTGCAGGAGAGCCGTCACCTTGGCGCCGCCGCCAGACTGGCCGAATACCGTGACATTCTCCGGGTCTCCTCCGAAGGATAAGATATTCTGCCGCACCCAGGTAAGCGCCGCAATGATGTCATCGCCGCCGGCGTTCCCGCTGTTCGCATACTCCTCTCCGAAATCCGAGAGATCCAGATAGCCGAGGAGATTGAGTCTGTGGTTGATCGTGACGACAACGCAGTCGCCGAACCTCGCCATGTTCTCGCCCTCGTAGGCGATATGCTCGATGGATGAGCCTGCGTCAAACCCGCCGCCGTGCAGCCAGACAAGGACAGGTCGCTTTGCGTCATCCAGCGCCGGCGTCCAGATATTCAAATTCTGGCAGTTCTCATTCATGACACCGAAGCGGTGTGGCACCAGCACCTCACCGCCCGGCCTGTCCTCGTCGAGGAGCGGGCAGACATAGCCGAAACTCGTCGTGTCCAGAACGCCGTCCCAGTCATCGACCGGTCCCGGCGCGTGAAACCTCTTAGCCTTTGCGTACGGCACTCCTTTGTACACATAGATGCCGTTCCAGAGATACCCCCGGATCCTCCCATGCGTCGTCGATACGACCGCCGTATTCTCATCGTACTGAAATTGGTTCCTGATCTCCATTGTAATCCCCCTTGTAACGGTTCAGAACAATCGTCTGAACTGTTATGCAGGCCGCACATGCAGATTTTGCTGCGCAAGTATTCCGCAAAGCGGAATTGCGGCCATGCCTGCTGAATATCTACTTTGGTACGCCAAGAGAAGCAAGCCCTTGGGCTAAGCCCAAGGGCTTTTGCTTCGGGCTGTACTGAACAATACTCCCTCTTATCTATCTGAGCATGAGGAAGCCGCCGATATTGCCATGCGGCGCGCCCTTGCAGGCCCTGTGCGAGAAGAGAAGCTCCGGATTCTCGCAGGTGCAGATATCCGTCATCAAGATATTCCCTTCCGGAACGCCCTCCTCCAGCAGCGTGATCCGGCACGCCTCCCAGAGATCCAGCAGATAGTGCCCGTTGTGTTCATCTATGAGGATGCTGTCTTCCCTTCCCGGAAACGCGCGGATGAACTCCTCCGCCACGTCTGCGCTCACCTCATAGCAGTCCTGGCAGATGGACGGCCCGATCGCACAGATGACATCGGCAGGATCCGTGTCGAATTCTTCGCGCATCTTCCGTAGCGTCACCCTCCCGATCCGCTTCACCGTCCCGCGCCAGCCGGAGTGGCAGGCGCCGATGGCCTGATGTCTCGGGTCGACGAACATGAGCGGCACACAGTCCGCGAAGAAGGTTCCCAGTGCCAGCCCTCTCTCATTCGTCACCAGCCCGTCCAGATCGTTCCAGTCGCGCTCCCGTATCGTTCCCTTGCCCGCGTCCGCCATCGTCACTCTCCGGACGTTCGTATGGTGCACCTGATACGTCAGCACGAGGTGCGCTTCATCGGTTCCGAGCGCCGCCGCAACTCTCTGGTAATTGCGGTGGACCTTTGCGGGATCGTCTCCCCTCGTGAAAGAGAGATTCATCGAACGGAATTCTCCCTCCGAGACGCCGCCGAGCCTCGTCGTGAAGAAATGCCTCACAATTCCCGTCTCTTCCAGCACGGGAAATTGCAGAACCGGCAGCGTCGATCCATCCTCATTGCAATATTCCTTCAACTCCAATACAGGCCCCTGGTCCTGCCTTTGGCCTTTCCTTATGATCTCCATAGATACCTCGCGCAGAAAGTTATATAATACTCACATCTACAGGACAGCAATTCCCGACGCCGCGGGCTGAAACTATTACCCGCGCAGACCGTTCCGAACTTCGAATATAGGTGCAAATTATGTCAAAGAAAATCGTTCTGACCGGCGGTGGTACTGCCGGCCATGTAACACCCAATCTCGCGCTCATCCCCTACCTCCAAAAGGCAGGTTACGATATCTATTATATCGGTTCCATGAACGGGATAGAGAAAAAACTGATCGCAGATTACAACATTCCCTATCTCCCCATTGAGACAGGGAAGTTCCGCCGCTATTTCGACCCCAAGAACTTCACGGATCCCTTCCGCGTCATCAAGGGCTACCGCTCGGCGCGCCGGTTCCTGAAAGACTACCGCCCCGCTGTCGTCTTCTCCAAGGGCGGCTATGTTTCCGTTCCCGTGGTACAGGCTGCCGCAAGGCTGCACATTCCCTGCATCTGCCACGAGTCCGATATGACGCCAGGCCTTGCCAACAAGCTCTGCACGCCCTTCGCGAAAAAGGTCTGCTGCAACTTCCCGGAGACCATGAAGAACCTCCCGCAGAACAAGGCCGTGCTGACCGGAACGCCGATCCGGGATGAGCTCTTTACCGGAGATCCTGAAAAGGGATACCAGCTCTGCGGGTTCACGAAGGACAAGCCCGTCATGATGGTCATCGGCGGCTCCCTCGGCGCTGCGAGCGTCAACAAGACCGTCCGCGACAACCTGGACACCCTGCTCCAGGATTTCCAGATCGTGCACCTCTGCGGCCGTGACAAGATAGACAATCTTCTCCTCACGAAGCCCGGCTATCGGCAGTTCGAGTATGTCAAGGAAGAGCTGAAGGATCTCTACGCGATGGCTGACATCGTGCTCTCCCGTGCCGGTGCGAACGTGATCTGCGAACTCGTCGCGCTGCGCAAGCCCAACATTCTGGTGCCCCTGCCGACCGGCCGCGGCGACCAGAAGCTGAACGCCGCTTCCTTCGAACAGCAGGGCTACAGCATCGTCGTCCAGGATGACGACCTGCCGGACTGCATCAATGAGAAGATACACGAGCTGTACGTCAACCGCGCACAGTACATTGACGCGATGTCCCAATCCCACCAGACCAGCTCCATCCCGATCATCATGAATCTGATAGAGACGGCTGCAGGCAATAAATAACAGGCAGGCCGATCATCTTATATAGTGGAACAACCGAGAAAAAAGAGGCACCGTAAACTGCGTCTATGCAGCATATGGTACCTCTTTTATGATTTTATTTCGCTGTCTGCGACAGATTAAGACTCCGGATCCTGCTCCGCAGCGGCAGGACGCTCGTCGGGTTCACGGAGAGCTCATCCACACCCATGCGCAGCAGCGTTTCCGTCATCTCGGGATCTGCCGCCAGCTCCCCGCAGATGCCGACCGGAATCCCGTGGCGGTGTCCCGCCGCAATGGTCATCTCAATCTCCTGCAGCACCGCAGGATGATGCGGATCGGAGAATTCTCCCAGCATCGCGTTCTGCCGGTCGACAGCGAGGGTATACTGCGTGAGATCATTCGTCCCGATGGAGAAGAAATCGACCATGCCCGCGAGTTCATCTGCCTGCAATACCGCGGCCGGTGTCTCGACCATGATGCCGATCGGGATATTCTCATCATAGGCAAGCTTCTCTCTCTCAAGTTCCCGCCTGCACTCATTGAGGAATTCCCTGCACCTTGTCACTTCCTTCGTACTCGTGATCATCGGGAACATGATCCCAAGTCTTCCGTAAACAGAGGCGCGCAGGAGCGCGCGCAGCTGCCTCTTGAAGAATTCCGGCTTCGAGAGACTGATCCTGATCCCGCGGCAGCCAAGCGCAGGATTGGTCTCCTTGCCAAAGTCGAGGTATGAAACCGACTTGTCCGCGCCGATGTCACAGGTACGGATGATGACGCGCCGGGGCGAGAGCGTTTTGAGCACTTCACGGTAGGCCTGGTACTGCATCTCCTCGGTCGGGTCCGTCGTACTGCGAAGGTAGACGAACTCCGAGCGGAACAGACCGATGCCTTCGGCGTCGTTCTGCTCGACCGCGCCGATGTCCTGCGGGCCGCTGATGTTGGCATAGACCTTGATCGTCCTGCCATCGAGGGTTGTGCTGGGCTGTCCCTTCAGGTTCTGCAGCGCAGCCCGTCTTGCCATATCCTCGTCGTATCGCTTCTGGAGCTTTGCTGCCAGCGCCGCCGAGGGCTCAATGTAAATGCAACTGTTGTATCCGTCCAGGATGGCGTGCCTGCCCTCCCAGGATACACTAATATTCGCGCACTGGATCAGCGCCGGGATATTCATTGCCCGCGCGAGAATCGCCGTATGGGAGGCGGGCGTTCCCTGCCGGATTACAATGCCCAGGATGAGAGATGGATCGAGCCCGGCTGTCTCCGAAGGCGCGAGATTGTCCGCCACGAGAATGTACGGTTCCTCGCCCCGCACAGCGCTGGCATCCGTCCCCTGCAGCGCATCGATCAGCATGTTGCCGACATCCAGGACATCCTCTCTGCGTGCACGGAAATAGGGGTCCTCCACATCCCGAAACCTTGCGGCCGCCGTCTCGAAACTCTCCCGTACGGCGTACTCCGCCGTGTGGTGGCCCTCCAGGATACTCTGCTCAATGGCATCCGTGAGCTTGCCATCGTCCAGCATCCCCGCGTGAAATTCGAAGATCGCAGCGCTCTCTTTGCCGGCAGAGCGCTGCGTCTTGTCATACAGCGCCTTCTGCCTGCTCCGAACTCTCTCCCGCGCCGCCTGATACCGCGCGATCTCTGCATTGGGATCTGTCACGGCAGCCGCACTCACATGGCGCTCCGGCCGATGATAGATATGAATTTTGCCGATGGCGATTCCGCCCCAGATACTCGTTCCGGCTGCTGCCTGCATAACTGACACTATCTCCTGTGCGCACCTGCCCTCTTTTTCGATTTCGCAGCGGGCTTTGTCGCTTTCGCACTGGCTGCCTTCTTGCCTGCTGTTTTCGCTGCAGACTCCTTCGCAGGCGCTGCCTCTGACTCGGCTGTCCGCTTTCCTTCCGCTTTGTCTGCAGTTGTCGCCGCAGGCTTCTTCGCAGGCGCTGTCTTCGATGCATTCGCACCGGCTGCCTTCTCCGATTTCGTGCCTGCCTTGGGCTCACTTACTGCGGGCACCTCTGCTTCCCGAAAGGAGGTGATCAGCCACGCGAAGCTGTAGCCCGGGATGCCGACCGCCTTCGCCGGCCGCTTCGCCCCCGTCAGCATGTCGCGATAATCTTCCACCTCATTGATCCATGCCGTCTGGTCGAACTCACTGAAGTTGAACAGCGCGATCATCTTCTCGCCCCTGTAATAGCGGCCGATGCCGAGCACATGGTCATTCCACGTCTCGACGATCCAGGCGTCCGCCTGACTGTTGAAGACGTCGTATTTCTTCCGGATATCCTCGAGGCGATGAATCGCGTCGAAGAGCAGACCTTCCCTGGACGTCGGATCATGGCGCAGCGCCGCGTCCTCCCAGTCGAAGTTGCCGCGGTGAAGATAGCGGGAATCCGCCTGTTTCAGCGGGTCCTTATGATAAGTGTAGTCGTTGAGCTGCCCGATCTCGTCGCCGGAATACAGCACCGGAATGCCGCTCTGCGTGAACAGGAAGGCGTGCAGCATGATGTCGAGGCCGATCGCCTTTGCGAGCTTCGCATCGCTCTGCTCGTATTCCGCCGCCTCAATCCCGCACAGGGACGCCGTCGTGCCGCACAGCCTCGCGTCGCCGAGAGACGGGTCGTCGTTGTACAGCTCTCCCCTAGAATCCGATCCATACCACTTGCCGGTCAGATAATCGTTCAGATATTTTTTATGTGCCACTTCTTCCACGCCGAACTGACGCAGGAAATCGTAGTCGAGCCCCCAGCCGATGTCGTCGTGGCAGCGCAGATAGTTGAGGAAGATATACTCCTTCGGCAGAGCAAAGACCTGGCCCAGCTGATGTTTCAACAGGCGCACATCCCGCGTCGCCACCGTGTGCCAGGTGCTCGCCATGGTCGTGACATTGTAGAGCATGTGGCATTCGGGCTTCTCCACCGTGCCGAAATACGGAACAACCTTCGACGGCTCCATGACGACCTCACCGAGGAGGAGCGTGCCGGGGCAGACCACGTCGCAGGCCATGTGCATGAGACGGGTCAGGGTGTGCACCTGCGGAAGGTTGCGGCAGTTCGTGCCCAGCGTCTTCCAGATGTAAGGCACTGCGTCCAGGCGGATGATGTCGACGCCGTGGTTGCAGAGGTTCAGCATGTTGGCTGTCATGTCATTGAAAACAACAGGATTCCGATAGTTCAGATCCCACTGGTAGGGATAGAACGTCGTCATCACGACTTTGCCTGCCTCATCGCACCAGGTAAAGTTGCCGGGCGCCGTCTTCGGGAATACCTGCGGCACTGTCCTCTCGAACTCATTCGGGATGTCCCAGCTGTCGAAGAAGAAATAACGGTCCTGGTACTCTTTCTCTCCTGCCCTGGCGCGGCGTGCCCACTCGTGATCCTCACTCGTGTGGTTCATGACGAAGTCCAGGCACACGCTCATCCCCCTGTCATGGCAGGCCTTCGACAGATCCGCCAGATCCTGCATCGTGCCGAGGGCAGGGTCCACCCTGCGGAAATCGGCAACCGCATAGCCGCCGTCGCTCCTGCCTTCGGGACTTTGCAGAAGAGGCATGAGGTGCACGTAGTTGACGCCGCACTCCTCGATATAGTCGAGGTGACTCTGAACGCCCGCTAGCGTCTCGGCGAAACACTGCGTGTACATGAGCATCCCGAGCATGTCGTTGCCCTTGTACCAGGACGGGTTCTGTTCCCTCTCGGCATCGAGCTGCTTCAGCGCATCGCTGCGGGAATCATAGTATTCATATAGCATGTTGCAGAAATATTCAAAAGCCTGCTGATCGTTGTTGTACAGCTCCCCGTATAGCCATTTCAACTCGTCATAGTGCTGCTCCAG
Source organism: Lachnospiraceae bacterium NK3A20 (assembly GCA_900107575.1). Classification (GTDB taxonomy): domain Bacteria; phylum Bacillota; class Clostridia; order Lachnospirales; family Lachnospiraceae; genus CAG-791. The sequence goes on from FNQX01000009.1 coordinate 89,605, forward strand.
CCTGTCTCTGAATACGGCATCCCACTTCCTGTCTTCGAACATATTCCCCCATTTCCGCATGCCATCCATGCCGGCGTTGATTCCGCCCTTTATCGTGAAAGGCTCCCTGGCAGGTATGCCTGCAGGGAGCCTCTTCTATACTGATAAGATACCAGGAGTAACGATCAGATCTTGTTGTCAGAACCGAGTACATCAACGATCTTATGAGCAACAATTGCCTTCACGTTCGCACGGCCGTCGGTGAGATACTGACGGGGATCGAAGTGATCCGGATGCTCATTGAAGTGCTGACGGATGCCTGCTGTCATGCCAAGGCGAAGATCGGAGTCGATGTTGATCTTGCAGACAGCGCGCTTTGCCGCCTCACGCAGCTGATCTTCCGGAACGCCGATTGCGTCAACCAGCTTGCCGCCGTTCTCATTGATGATCTTAACATATTCCTGAGGAACGGAGGAAGAACCGTGGAGAACGATCGGGAAGCCCGGGAGTCTCTTCGCAACTTCGTCCAGAATGTCGAGACGCAGCTGCGGCTTGGTGCCGGGTTTGAACTTATAAGCGCCGTGGGAGGTTCCGATCGCGATTGCGAGGGAATCTACGCCGGTCTTGTCAACGAACTCTTCCACTTCTTCGGGATGCGTATAGAACGCCTTGTCAGCCTCGACAGAAACAGCGTCCTCCTGGCCTGCAAGTGTGCCGAGCTCTGCCTCTACAACAACGCCGTGCTCATGAGCGTACTCAGCGACTTTCTTCGATACCTCGATGTTCTCTGCGAACGGATGGCCGGAGTAGTCGATCATAACGGAAGTGAAGCCGTTGTCGATGCAGTCCTTGCAGACTTCGAAATCCGCGCCGTGATCCAGGTGAAGCACCATGGGAACTTCGGGATGCAGCTCTGAAGCAGCCTCAACCAGCTTTACAAGATAGACGCTGTTCGCATACTTCCTCGCGCCCTGGGATGCCTGCAGGATAACGGGGCTCTTCAGCTCAGCGGCTGCGTCCGTGATACCCTGAACAATTTCCATGTTGTTGATGTTGAAAGCGCCGATAGCGTAGCCGCCGTCATAAGCCTTCTTGAACAGTTCCGTAGATGTAACAATAGGCATAACCAATACCACCTTTCCGAAATGTATGATACATGAACTGCGAGATGATTGATAAAAATTAGTCAATCTACAGTAAATAATTATAGCGCAGGGGGAGAGAAAAGAAAAGCGCAAAAAAAGACAGTGCTTGGGGGGACTGTCTTTTTTCGAGAAGGTATTCTTCTTATGGGGTATAGCAAAAACTTATATAATGTATTGGGGGGTTACGAATGGTATAGTACCATTCGCCCCGTAATCGCACAAGGCTGATTCTATACAAACTTTACAAAGTAATCCTTTGATTTTTGTATATATTATCCAAAGAGTGCGTCGAACTCCTGCCCCGTGATCTTCTCTTTCTCGACGAGGAGCTTCGCGCTGGCATGCAGCACGTCCAGGTGATCCATGATGATCTTCCTGGCATCCTGGTAGCACTGGTCGCAGATGAGCTTGACCTCCTTGTCGATCTCGCCGGCGATGAACTCGCTGTTCTTCGACTCGTGACCGAGGTCGTAGCCAAGGAACACATCCTCTTCCTCGGTCGAATAGTTGATCGTGCCGAGCCGCTCGGACATACCGTATTTCGTCACCATCTGCCTTGCCGTCGCCGTCGCTTTCTGGATGTCGTTGGAAGCGCCGGTCGTGATGTCGTCCAGCACCAGCTCTTCCGCGATGCGGCCGCCGAAATCCACCATGATCTCATGCAGCATCTTGCCTTTGGTCAGGAACATCTCATCCTTGCCGGGCAGCGGCATCGTATAGCCTGCGGCGCCCTGGCCGGTCGGAATGATCGAAACGGTGTACACCGGTCCCACATCCGGCAGCTCGTGGAAGAGAATGGCGTGACCGGACTCATGGTAAGCCGTGATTCTCTTCTCCTCGTCGGAGATGATGCGGCTCTTCTTCTCCTGGCCGATTCCCACCTTGATGAGGGAAGCCTTGATGTCATCCTGGGTCAGGTACTGTCTGTTCTCTTTGGCGGCCTTGATCGCCGCCTCATTCATCAGGTTCTCGAGATCCGCGCCGGAGAAGCCTGCCGTGATGCGGGCGATCTCTTCGAGATTGACATCCTCACCAAGCGGCTTTTTCCTCGCGTGGATTTTGAGGATCTCTTCTCTGCCCTTCACGTCGGGCCTGCCGACCGTTATCTTGCGGTCGAAACGACCGGGACGCAGGATCGCGGGATCCAGGATGTCCGCACGGTTCGTGGCCGCCATGACAATAATGCCCTCGTTCGGTCCGAAGCCGTCCATCTCGACGAGCAGCTGGTTCAGCGTCTGCTCTCTCTCGTCGTGGCCGCCGCCAAGGCCCGTGCCTCTGCGCCTTGCCACGGCGTCGATCTCATCGATGAACACAATGCAGGGCGCGTCCTTTTTCGCTTCCTCGAACATGTCCCTGACGCGGGATGCACCGACGCCGACGAACATCTCGACGAAATCGGAGCCGGAGATCGAATAGAACGGGACCCCTGCCTCGCCTGCCACCGCTCTCGCGAGCAGGGTCTTGCCGGTGCCCGGTGCGCCTTCCAGCAGGACACCCTTGGGGATGCGCGCGCCGAGTGTCGTATATTTGCCCGGATCCTTGAGGAAATCGACGATCTCCTCGAGATCTTCCTTCTCTTCCTTGAGTCCCGCAACGTCAGCGAATGTCACGCGATCCTTGTCGTTCGCCTTGACCGCCCGGCTCTTGCCGAAGTTCATCATCTTGGCGTTCGCGCCGCCTGCCGCATTCTGTGCGGACATCATATAGAAGAAGAAAAAACAGATCACCGCGACCAGTATGACTGGCAGCACGCTGGTGAAGAACCAGCTCTCGTGCTGCACGTCGTTGACCGCAGGATTGAGCCCGGCGTCCCTTGCCATCGTTTCCGGCACGGTGATGTCGGTCGCGTACAGGAGCTTCACCGTCCCGTCCTTCATATAGACTCTCGCGGCGCCGGTCGGCATCTCCCTGTTGGGGAGAATCGTGACATCCTGCACATTCCCGCGCTGCAAATCTTCCTGATAATCGCTCAGTGTGTACGGCACCTGATTCATTTCCGACGCGCTGCGGAAGATCTGTACCATGACAATGATGAGCATGAGTCCGACGATCACCGTGATCAGACGGTTTCCCGGACCTCTATCCTGGTTTCTGGTATTCAATCGTTCTCTCCCTGTTCGTGTCTGTCGTCAGTTCTCGCCATCCAGGTGAACCACACCGATGTAAGGAAGGTTTCTGTATTTCTGATCGTAGTCCATGCCGTAGCCGACCACGAACTGATCCGGGATCTCGAAGCCGCTGTAGTCTGCCTTGAGGTCAACGACTCTGCGCTCCGGCTTGTCCAGCAGCGTGCAGTAACGGATGCTGCGCGCGCCCTTGCTCTCGAGGAACTTGCCGAGGAAGGCAAGCGTCCTGCCGGAATCGACGATATCTTCTACGATGATGACATCCTTGTCCTCGATCGACTCATCCAGGTCCTTTTTGATCCTGACCGTGCCGGTCGACTCCGTTTTGCCCTCATAGCTCGATGTCTGCATGAAATCAATGGACACCGGAACCGTGATTCTCTTCGCCAGCTCGCACATGAAAAAGCTCGCGCCCTTTAAGATTCCGACAAGGCGGATCTCTCTGCCTGCATAGTCTCTGGAGATCTGCTCGCCCAGCTCGCGGACCCTTGCCTCCACCTTATCTTCCGGTATCAGTACGCTGATCGTTTCTGCCATGTTGATTTTCCGCCTTTCTTATCATTGAAATTTCCAGAACGTTTCTCGTCGAATCATCCACCAGGAAAGCCGCGCTGATCCGGTGTCCCGGGACCCACAGGATTTCCTCTCCCGCGGCCGGAAGGCACATGCGGTCCCTCTCCATCTTCGGGATCTTCTCGTCGATCATATATCTGGACAGAGGCTTGGATGTCCCCTCTGTCGTCAGTGTGATTCTGTCGCCCGCTTTCCTCTTCCGGAAAACAACAGGCATCACGATTTTATCATAGTCGAACCATTTCGTATACTCGTTTCGGGGAATGAGAGAGGGGTCTCCCCCGTAGGGAAAACGCCTTGTGCAGAAGCTCTCGGCCGTCGTCGGGCAGGGGAAATCCCTGCCTTCCAGGTAGGCAGAAAGCTCCCCTTCCATCGCCGCCGGTACGATGGCGAGCACGTCTGTGTGTCTCACTCCCCGGCACGCATATGGAAGATCTACCGTGGCGCTGCCGTGAGATGCAAGGAGGCCCAGCAGCGCTTCCACGTGAACACTGCCGATGTCCTTTTTGCGTCCGCATGTCTGCACGAGGCCAAGGTAGAGGATGCGTTTCCGGATCAGGGGCTCCTCCCTCTGCAGCGTGGGGATGTTCAGAGCCGTGATGCCCAGAGGCGCATCCTCCATCCGGCAGCGAAGCATCCCCTCCTCTGTCATGTGGGATAGGTACGCTTCCGTCTCTGTTGCCGCATCGGCGAGCCTTGCCATGTGCGGCAGGGCGACGCTGTTCACCCGAAGCAGCCGCGGCAGGATCTCGTGTCGGATGAGGTTTCTCGTATAGGCCGTATCTTCGTTGGTCTCATCAATGCGCCAGGCTATGCCTTCTGCGGTCAGCTCGGCTTCGATCTCTTCTCTTGTCACCGAGATCAGCGGTCGGATGATCCTGCCGGAGACCGGCAGGATGCCGGACAGCCCTTCGATGTCGCTGCCACGGCACAGGTGAAAGAGCTGCGTCTCCGCCCGGTCTTCCAGGTGGTGAGCCAGGGCAATGCGGATCATTCCCGCCTCTTTTGGCGCTTCGCGCTCCCAGGAAACCGCACTCTCTTCGAAAATCCCCTTCCGCAGGATGTGTCCCGCTTCCTCCGTGCCGATACCGTGCTCCGCCGCATAGGCGGCCGCATCGACGTGAACGCAGGAAAGAGGAATATCCCATGTACGGCAGAGATGCCCAACATAGCGCTCATCCTCATCGGCCGCGGCGCGCAGCCCGTGGTGCACATACACCGCACGAAGATCGCCCTGCCACCGTCCCAGGTCGCGCAGCCGCCTTAGCACATGCAAAAGGCACACCGAATCCGCGCCGCCGGAGAGACCCACGATCACGCGCTCTCTTTGTGAGGGATCCAGCATGGCGTAGCGCCTGATGTTATTGTCCACCTGTTCCGTCAGAGACATTCCTTCCACATTTCCCCTGATATATGAAAATCGGACAGGCGTGCTGTCCGATTCTCTTAACCGTTCATAGCTTTCGCTTCTGAACTCGATCTGTTCCGTATTATTTCGCATCTTCATTCTTGAAGATGATCTCGTCGTCCTTGACAAGCCCCAGCTTGTCTCTTGCGACCTCTTCCACGTACTCGTCGGTCTTTGTGTATTTACCATAGGCCTCGATCTCTTCCGTACGCTTCGTTTCGTCCGCGATCTGCGTCTCCAGTGTCGCCTTCCTGTCGTTGTACTCGTCGAGCTGGCGCTGCAGCATAATGCTGCGCACGCCGATCGCCACCACGATGACCAGCATGGCGAAGATCGCGAGGAACATACTCAGACGGTTCTGTGATTTTTTGCGGTACATTACTCTTTTAGCCATAATCCTGTTCTTCCAGACAACAACGTTTTCTACAACTATATCACATTTCTGAGGTCACACGTAGCGGAACAGATCTTTGGCACTCTCTTTGTGCACAGTCTCCTGCACGGCGAGAACCTCGACCTGCGTCGTGCGGTCGCCGAAGGAAATGCCGATAATGTCGCCCGGATTCACCTCTGTCGAAGCCCTGGCAACCCTGCCGTTCAACGTCACTCTGCCGTTGTCGCAGGCCTCATTGGCCACGGTTCTTCTCTTGATCAGCCTGGAAACCTTCAGATATTTGTCTAATCTCATGAAACCTCTATCACGCATCTCGCAGCCAGGCTGCGAGATGAACGTTGCCCGTCGAATCGCTGCCCGTGCAGGCACAGCAGCTATTCTCCTGTCTATCACGCAAAACCCGGAAGAGATGCAGCAGCACTTCTTCCGGGGTCAGTCACATATGGATATTCCAGTGTTAAGACTAATTGACAGCGTCCTTTAATGCCTTGCCTGCCTTGAACTTGGGAGCCTTGGAAGCCTTGATCTTCATGGTAGCGCCAGTGTGAGGGTTTCTGCCTTCACGAGCAGCTCTCTCGGAAACCTCGAAGGTACCAAAGCCAACGATCTGAACCTTGTTGCCCTTTTTGAGCTGGGTGGTCACTGTGTCGGTGAAAGCCTTGACCGCCTTCTCTGCATCCTTCCTGGAAAGTCCGGCTGCATCTGCGATTGCTGCTATTAACTCAGTCTTGTTCATTGTAATTCCTCCATGAATGTTATCGATTCTTAAAGTTGCTATACTCTGTAAGAACAACCTATCATCATTTATAAGCTCTGCCGGTCACAATGTCAAGAAAAACCTTGAATTATCAACGTTTTTAGGCAATTTTACTCTCCGGAATGCACGTAATGATCAAGGAGATACTCCCTCGTATTGTGTGAGGGTTCTGTCAGTACATCCTCGAGCATACGTTCCAGGATTTCTCCCAGATCTTTGCCCGGCCGGACGCCTGCTCCGATGAGATCTCTGCCGCTCACGGCAAGATCCCCCCTCCCGAGGGGATCCCCCCGAGCGATGATCTCTTCGTACAGGCTCATCCAGCGGTGCCAGAGCTGCCTCTTCTCCTCAATGTGGTAGCTGCTCTGCGCCGCGGTGTCCGCCGCCTTGACCTCCATGAGAAGAGGGAAGAGTTCCTTCCCCGTCTTCACAATGCCGTGCCTTACGCCTGCCGGCGTCTCCAGCATGTACATGTCATGACACTCGACCAGCTTCGTCACCTTCTGTATCGTGTCATTGTCGTACCGCAGCCTTTTGAGGATGGCTCTCGCCATCTCCGTGCCCTTCTCCACGTGTCCGTGGAAATGGTCGATCCCGTGCTCGTCCGTCGTCCGGCACGGAGGCTTGCCGATGTCATGCAGCAGCATGGCAAGGCGCAGGATGCGGTCACTGCGCACCGCGATCACGGAATGGATGATGTGCTCGCCCACGTTGTACTGATGGTGCGGGTTGTTCTGCGGGCAGCTCATGCAGGCGTCGAATTCCGGCAGGATCTCATGCAGAACGCCCAGCGCATACATGCGCCGCAGCTCTTCCGGGTGGTCGGAGACAAGGAGCTTCTCTAGCTCGACCCGGATCCTCTCCGCACTGATCTTCTGAAGATTCGGTGCGAGCTCTGCGATCGCTCTCTGCGTCCCCCCGTCGATCTCGTAGCCCAGCTGTGCCGCGAAGCGGATGGCGCGAAGGATGCGGAGGGCATCCTCCGAGAATCGCTCTACGGGATCCCCCACGGCGCGGATCAGCCTGCGGTCGATGTCGCACAGTCCGTCGAACTCATCCACGAGCCCCGTCTCCTCACTGTATGCCATGGCATTGATCGTGAAGTCACGGCGCCGCAGATCCTCCAAAAGGCTCCTCGTAAAGGTGACGTTCTCCGGGTGCCTTGCATCCACGTAGTCGCCGTCGATGCGGTAAGTCGTGACCTCGAACTGCTCCCTGTCATACAGCACAGTGACTGTCCCGTGCTGAATTCCGGTGTCCACCGTCCTGCGGAAAACACGCTTCACCTCTGCAGGCAGCGCCGATGTCGTAATGTCCCAGTCCTCCGGCGTCCTTCCCAGGATGGAGTCCCTGACACAGCCGCCGACAATGTAGGCCTCATATCCCGCCTTGTGCAGGTGATCCAGCACGAAGGCCGCACCTTCAGGAATCCTGATATGCACTTGTTCCCTTGCAATCCTGCTCATTGAACTGATGAACGGCAACGGATCAGTACGCCTTCGCCCAGTAGACCATCTTCTTCGCGGGCTTCCCGCAGCAGACACAGGTACCCGCGATGTTCTCCTGATGGAACGGGATGCAGCGACTGGTCACGCCGTACTCTTCCTTGATTTTATCCTCGCAGGCTCTGTCGCCGCACCACATGGCCTTGATGAAGCCATCTCCCTTATCGTTGTCGAATCTCTCTCTAAATTCCTCGGGCGTTCTGGCCTCATAGGTCATGCCATCCAGCTGTGCCTGTGCCTTTGCGAGCATGTCCTTCTGTACCGTAGCCAGCACCGTCTTCACGGTGCCTTCAATATCCTCGATGTCTGCCTCGATTTTCTCCCCGTTGTCGCGGCGTACGATAACGCACTTGCCGTTCTCAATGTCTCTGGGTCCGATCTCAATGCGGATCGGGATGCCACGCATCTCCTGCTCCGCGAACTTGTAGCCGGGTGTCTTCTCGGTGTCGTCCACCTTGACACGGAAGGCAGAGAGCGCGGACGCAAGGCGGTTCGCAGCCTCGAGCACGCCTGCTTTTTTCTGCTGAATCGGAATGATGTCAACCTGGATCGGTGCGATCTTCGGCGGGATGACAAGGCCTCTGTTGTCTCCGTGTACCATGATCATCGCGCCGATCATGCGGGTCGTCACGCCCCAGGAAGTCTGCCAGACGTATTTCAACTGATTGTCACGGTCGGTGAACTGAATGCCGTACGCCTTCGAGAACTTCTGTCCGAAGAAATGGGAGGTGCCGGACTGGAGCGCCCTTCCGTCGTGCATCAGCGCTTCCACCGTGTAGGTCGCGTCGGCGCCGGCGAATTTCTCCTTCTCCGTCTTCTGTCCCTTGATCGTGGGAATCGCCATATCCTCCGCGAGGAAGTCCGCATAAACGTTCAGCATCTGCTGCGTTCTCTCCTCGGCCTCTTCCTTCGTCGCGTGGATGGTGTGACCTTCCTGCCACAGGAACTCGCGGGAGCGCAGGAAAGGTCTCGTCTCCTTCTCCCAGCGGACAACGGAGCACCACTGATTATATAATCTCGGCAGATCGCGGTAAGAATGTACGTCATCCTTGTAAAAATCAGAGAAGACCGTTTCGGATGTAGGACGGATCGCAAGGCGCTCCGTCAGAGGTTCTGTGCCACCCGCCGTAACCCACGCCACCTCCGGCGCGAAACCGTTGACCAGCTCGCCTTCCTTCGCAAGGAGGCTCTCCGGGATGAGGAGCGGCATGTAGACGTTCTGCACGCCCGTCGCCTTGAATCTGCCATCCAGGAGGGACTGCATGTTCTCCCAGAGGGCGTACCCGTAAGGCTTGATGACCATGAACCCCTTGATGTGGGAATAGGCGATCAGCTCCGCCTTCGTACATACGTCGGTATACCACTGGGTGAAGTCTTCCTCCATGTCAGTGATCTGCGCGACCATCTTCTTTTGATCTGCCATAACTGTGTTCCTCTTTTCTTAACGTCGAATGACTGTCCCGCAATTGCGCCAGCATTCTCCGTTTTGTCGTATACAAAAGACTGCGTGCCATGAACACGCAGCCTTTATCGTACTTTTCCATGTTCGGATTGTCAATCCAAAGAGGAGAGCGGGGCTTTCTATCAGAAGTTCTGGAAGCTCTCCCTCGCGCCGAGCCCTAATCTGTTCATCGCGGAGAAGACCGCTCGGATGGAAGCTCTCGTGATGTTGCTGGAGACGCCGACGCCGTAGGTGTTCCTTCCGGTATCGCTGTCCATCAGATGAATGTAGGCAGCCGCCTGCGAGTCGGAACCCGCCTTCAGCGCATGCTCCTCGTAGTCCAGAATGCGGATGTTCGCACCTGTCGTCTCGTAGATGCCGCGACGGAGCGCATCCAGAGGGCCGTTGCCGACCGCGGTGAACTCCCGCATCACGCCGGAGTCGGTGTAGTTCACTGTAACCTGAGTATCGAACTCGGTCTCCGTATCGTTCGAGAGATCGACCACCTGGATTTTCTTAAAGTGCAGGGGTTCCTTCCTGTCGAGGTACTCCCGCCGGAAGTCTGCCATGACTTCCTCGGGCCGGACCTCTCCCTCCCGCTCGGACTGCGCCTGAATGACGTCCGCGAACTCGCGCTGCATGGCCTTCGGCAGCTTGAAGCCGAAATAGGTGTCCATGACGAAAGCCACGCCGCCCTTGCCGGACTGGGAGTTGATGCGCACGATCGGCTCGTACCGCCGACCGATGTCGGCGGGGTCGATCGGCAGGTAGGGCACCTGCCATTTCTCCTGTCCTCTCTCCTTCATCGCCTGCAGTCCCTTGTTGATCGCGTCCTGATGGGAACCGGAGAACGCGGTGAACACGAGCTTGCCCGCATAGGGGTGGCGGGGATCGACCTTCATCCTGGTCAGCCGCTCGCAGGTGTCAATGATCTCGTTGATGTTCTCGATGTTCAGCTCGGGGTTGATGCCCTGTGAGAACATGTTGTAGGCAACGTTCAGGATGTCGACGTTGCCCGTTCTCTCTCCATTGCCAAGGAGCGTGCCCTCGACTCTCTGCGCTCCCGCGAGCAGTGCCAGCTCTGTTGCGGCGACGCCCTCGCCCCTGTCGTTGTGCGGGTGGATGGAAAGGATGATGGCGTCACGGTTCTTGAAGTGCCTGCTGCAATACTCGATCTGATCCGCGTAGACGTTGGGCGTATTCATCTCGACGGTCGAGGGAAGGTTGATGATCACAGGGTTCTCCGGATCCGGCCCCCAGGTGTCGACCACCGCGTTGCAGACCTCGACCGCGTAATCCGGCTCGGTGCCGGTGAAGCTCTCCGGAGAGTATTCCAGGATGATCTTGCCGGGGAACTTCTCCGCTCTCTCCTTCACCCACTTCGTGCCCTGCACGGCAATGGCGAGGATCTCCTCTTTGTCCTTGTGGAAAACAACGTCTCTTTGCAGCGTAGATGTCGAATTGTAGATGTGCACGATGGCCCGGCGGCAGCCCTGGATCGCCTCAAAGGTGCGGTCAATCTGTTCCTGTCTGCACTGCGAGAGCACCTGCACGGTCACATCGTCCGGGATCAGATTCCTGTCGATCAGCTGGCGCAGGAAATCGTACTCGATCTGGCTGGCCGCCGGGAAGCCGACCTCAACCTCACGGAAGCCGAGCTTCATGAGCAGGTTCCACATCTCGATTTTCTCACTGACCACCATGGGGTCGATGAGCGCCTGGTTGCCGTCGCGCAGATCGACGCTGCACCAGATGGGTGCCTTCTCAATCTCCTTCCCCGGCCATTCTCTCTCCGGGTAAGACATCACCGGGTTTTTCTGATAACGCTGATAGTTTAACATGCTGCCTCTCTTTCCTCGAATCGGTCCGCGCGCCGGCATCTCTCCCGTTCGCGCCGCATCTATATGCCTTGTCCTGCCTCTGTGGTATCGCGCCGCCTGGTATTTTCACCCATCCGCAGCAACGCGACAGTGCGATAAACTGCGCAGGGTATGAAAAAACCGGTCCGGAGATGGATACGCCGAACCGGTATCTTTATTCGCCGAGACCGCTCTCAATGGCTGCGACCAGAGTCTTTAATGCCTCCTGTTCGTCCTCGCCATCACAGAAGAGTTCAATCTCATCTCCGGACTTGACGCAGGCGCCGAGTACGGACAAGACGCTCTTGGCGTTCGCTGTCGTATCTTTGAATGTAAATGTGACCGATGACTTGAATTCCATGGCATCCTTGCATAGGATACCGGCGGGGCGCAGGTGCAGTCCCGTAGGGTTCTTGATCGTGACTTTCTGACTTACCATATGTACTTCCTTACCCGTGCGGGGGGGTGTGTTCCCATCGGCGCCGCACCGTTCGTTACCCAATATAGTAGCAGAATTTTCGCAAAGCGTCTATGAAAAATCCATAAACATCAGGCCATGGCCTTCTCGATAAAGTCCGCGAGCTCCTGTGCTTTCTGCTGGATGATCTCCTGATCCTCGCCCTCGATCATGACGCGGACAAGGGGCTCGGTGCCGGACGGACGGATGAGGATGCGGCCGTTGCCGGAGAACTCCTCCTCAAGACGGTTGATCCGATCCACAATCTCGGGGAAATCCTGATAGTGATTCTTCCTGTCATTGGGCACGTGCGCGTTGACAAGAGACTGTGGGTACTGTTTCATGATCTTCGCAAGCTCCGAGAGGGGCTTCTGCTCCTCCTTCAGAACCCGGAGCAGGTGCAGTGCGGACAGCAGGCCGTCGCCCGTCGTGTTGTCATCCAGGAAGATGATATGACCCGACTGCTCACCGCCGATGTTGGAACCGATCTCCTTCATATGTTCGAGAACGTACCTGTCCCCTACCTTGGTGCGGTCGATCTGAATTCCATTCGCCTCGCCGAACTTGAAGAAGCCGAGGTTGCTCATCACGGTCGCGACAATGGTGTTCTGTTTCAGCGTGCCATGTCGCTTCATGTTGAGGGCAACGATCGCCATGATCCTGTCGCCGTCTACGATGTCGCCATTCTCATCGACAGCGAGAAACCGGTCCGCGTCTCCGTCGAAGGCAAGGCCCATGTCGGCGTGCTGTCTGACCACCTCAGCCTGCAGATTCCCCATGTGAGTGGAGCCGCAGTCCCTGTTGATGTTGGTACCATTCGGGTCGTTGGCAAGCGGGATCACATCCGCACCGAGACGCTCCAGCGCACTCACGTTGGAGAGATAAGCTGCGCCATTGGCCGCGTCGACCACGAGCTTCATACCGCTAAGATCCACGGGAACGGTCTCAATGGAGTGATCGGTGTACTCCTTCCATGCCTCCATGCGGTAGTCGATCTTGCCGATGCCCGCGCCGGTCGGGAAGGTGATGTCCGCCATGCCGGACTCAATCTCAGCCTGGATCTCGTCTTCCGTTGCGTCCGGGAGCTTGAAGCCGTTGCCATCGAAGAATTTGATGCCGTTGAACTCCATCGGATTGTGGGATGCCGAAATGACAATGCCCGCGTCCGCCTTGTGTGCCTTCGCAAGGTAAGCCACGGCCGGTGTGGGCAGGACGCCGAGGTAAGTAACATCCGCGCCGACGCTGGCAGCGCCTGCCATGATCGCATTGGCCAGCATGTCGCGAGACTGTCTCGTGTCACCGCCGACGAAGATCCGCGGCGTGTGGTCCGCGTTCTTTGCGAGGACGTAGGCGCCCGCCTGCCCCAACTGGAATGCAATCTTCGGTGTCAGCTCCTCATTGGCTACGCCTCGTACGCCGTCGGTTCCGAACATTCTGCTCATAAATCTGATCCTTCTCCCCTTCTATTCTTCTGGTATTTGTTTCATACAGCTGATGCATTTGCTGCTGCGTCAGCATTTATTGCGTTGGCTCTTCAGGGGTTTGGCTTTCCCCGCTGCCCGCCGTGTCGGCTGTCTCTGAACTATTGTCCGTCGCAGTATCGGGCGTCTTTCCATTCTCTTTCGTGGCCCCCGCGTTCTGCGCACTCTCCGCCGCAGTCGAATCTGTGTCCGAAGACACCGCTTCTGTGGCGCCGGAATTTCCTTCCGAGGCGCCGGGGTTAGACTCCGAAGTGCCGGTGTTCTCAGCGCCTGCATTCTCAACGCCCGTGTTCGCGGTTCCGGGAGGCGTTGTGCCAGGCTCCGGTTCCGACATCTGCCGCGCGACAATCACGCGGGCGGCCACCGCGTTGGTCAGGGCCGCATTGTCAGGAGAGACGATGGAGACCGGCGCGTCATAGCTGCCGGAGACATCGGCCGCCCCCTCCGGAAGGATGGCTCCCACATCAATGGAGGGCGAGAGTGCCGCGAGCTGGATCAGCGCGACATCCTTCGACAGTCCTGCGAAATGGAAGGTGAACTTCGTCTGCCCGGAAGAGACAGAGGCGAGGGTGCTGCCGTCACTGACAGCCTCGACCGCTGCCGAGTAGCCATCCGGCACGTCGGTCAGTCGGATATCCGCGATGTCAGCCGTGATCTGTGTCGTCTCCTCAGGTTCGATGCCGACAGTGACCGTGACAATGCCATCGAAATTCTCATCCGAGAAGGAAACGCCTTCCGGAAGATAAGGTGTGATGTCGATCTTCCGGACAAGGCTGTCCGTCCTGCCGGATATATCCAGCTGATCCGGAGGGATCACGATGCTCTGCGTCGTGGAGAGCACCGAGCTCTTGCCGGAGAGCCCAACGGCGCCCGGCTCAACGTCCAGAACACCGCTGATCAGGTAGCCGTCTGCAGGCGTTCCCTGGTACTGCGCCGTGATCGGCACGTCGCTGATCGGCAGAACCTGGACATTGACCTTGACCGAGGTAATGTTCATGGTCAGATCATCCGTGTTGATGAGATTGTCCGAAGCGTCATAGAGCCGGATGTCGGAATAGGTGCTGATCGTCCCGGTAGCGCCGGATACCACCACGCTCGCCTCCGCCTTCGCGATCTCCGAAACAGTGGATTCCGGACCGGAGACACGCACCTGGTTCTGCTCCGGTGTGACCGTTCCCAGCTGGTAGCCGTCCGCCACCTGTCCGCTGGTCGTCGTAGTCAGCACGAAGGAGCGGGTATCGTTCTCCTCGATAGCGAGCTTGACCGTCGAGATGTTGCCTTTGATCGAAGAGATCTCGCTGTTGTATTTGTTGGACGAGAAATGGATCTCCACCGTGTTGAGGGAAGTGAGCTCCGCAACGTCTGCCGTCGCCGTGATATTGTCGCTCTGCAGAGAATCAATGATGGAGCGATTCGCGCGCACCGTGACGACCGGCACCACGTCGGAATCGTCCAGTACGCTGTACACCTTGCCCTGATCGGTGATGAGATTCGTGTGCAGAAGGCGCACGGGTACGTTGGATACGGTCATCGACGTCAGAGGGTTGTCCAGGTTGGTAACGAGGATCCAGAGGAAAATAGAGAACAAAAGGGCAATGATCTTCAGGCCCATGTTGTGAAAGATCCGGGGCTTTTTCTTATTCATCATCCTTGTCCTTCCCTTTCCAGGGCATGAAGATGCCTTTTCTGTCGTCTGCCGTTGTTTTGTTCTGGAGCTTCACAAGGCGCTCCCGGAGCATGGTGGAATCGAGATTCCTCTCGAGCGTCCCCTTGTAGGCAACGCTGATCTGTCCCGTCTCCTCCGAAACGATGATCGTGAGGGAATCCGTGACTTCCGAAACACCGACGCCCGCACGGTGCCGGGTACCCAGATCCTTGTCCAGCTGGTTGTCGGAGAGCGGCAAATAGCAGGTGGCAGATACCACTCTGTCCCCGCGGATAATCACTGCGCCGTCGTGCAGTGGCGTATTCTTCTCGAAGATGTTGATGAGGAGCTGGCTCGTGACCACGCCGTCGATCTCAATGCCGGTGCGCTCGTACTCGTGCAGCGGCGTGTTCTGCTCGATGACGATGAGCGCGCCCGTCCTCACCTTCGCCATGGCGGAAGAGGCGCGGACAATCTCGGAAACGGTACGGTCGGAGAAGAGACCGCCCTCGTCCCTGCCGATGTTGATCTTAAGGATTGACTGGAAGAAATTCTTCTGTCCCAGCTCCACCATCGCATTTCTCAGCTCCGGCTGCAGGATGACCACAATGGCGGTGATCGCGATCTGTGTTACGTTCCTCACGATCCACAGGATCGTCGTCATGTTGAACAGTGCAGCGAAAACGACAAAGACAATGACGACGAGGACTCCCTTGAGCAGAGAATACGCCCTCGTATTCCTCACCCAGAGGATGATGTGATAAACCAAAAAAGCGATGATCAGAATCTCAACGATATCCGTCCATCGCAAATTTGGCATATGTAGATAGTTTAAATAATTTTCCAGTTGTGTACGTAGGGTCTGCATTTCCGTCAGCGTTCTCTGTAGTCTTCTCCCTCTGGCACTGCCTCATCCGAGTACGGTGCGTAGTCTTCGAAGCCTTCCTCCTCACGGCGGGGAAGGCGCCTGGAAGTATTGATCTGTTTCACCGTCCGGCGCGGCGCGATATAGGAATTCTTCGGCACCGCTCTGACATAGTAATAGTAGTCGTCATCCTCGAACTGCGTATCCTCCACGCGGCTGTAATCCAGGTTGAACGCGAAGAAGGTGATCACCACACCGACAAGGGCTGCCAGAATGCAGCCGCCCAAGGCGCCCGCGATATTGATGTTCGTGGAATAAATCATGTCGCCGATGAGCAGGATGATGATCTGCAGAACGGCACCCGCAGCTGAGGCGATGTACCAGGAATAGCGGATCATAAGGCGTCTCAGCACATAGACAAGGGCAGCGGAAGCGGCCATGGAGATGACCATGACGATCATGGTCTTGTTCTGCAGCAGCCCGTCAATGACGAAGCGGAAACGCGCAATCGTATCTCCTTCCTCGGCGGTTGCACCGATCGTCGCCGCGTTCTCGGAGACAAAGCCAATGAAACTCACGACGACCATGCCGAGCGCCGCCGTGATCCCGCTGGTCGCGGAGAACAGCAGACCGCCCGCCACAGGCAGAACCTGCGGAACACCGAGCATCGACAGGGCCGGCGCCAGGACAAAGAGGATACCGTCCTTCGGCTGGAAACGGAAATAGAGCAGGAACATCAGAAGGAACAGGATGAGTCCCACGACCGCAGCTTCCAGCGACAGCGTATAGAGCTGCACAATGATGACAACCGCAAGGATCGCGATGACGGCACCGGCAGGGATCAGGGTGCAGACAAGCGCGATGATCGCCGACAAAAGGGGGCTGGTCAGCGTCTCCTGGTAGCCGATCCTGCCATTGATGAATACCATGGACAGGAACACCGCAGCGAAACGCAGTACCATGATGAAAATGCTGCTGTACTGTTTATATACAGATATGATGCGATCTCTCACTTCCAGTAACGTACTCATGTCGGATTACTCGTCCTCTTCTTGGTGATAGCTCGCCGACAGCCTCTTCAGCTCCCGGTAGTAACGGTTCAGATGCTTCCTCGCGTGATCGTATCGCCAGGAGTACACGAGGTAAGTAATGAACAGGAATACAGCAAGGAAGATGATATAAGCGGCAATGACTCGGAACACAAACGAAGACAGGTCCATGCTGTAAACGGTCAGCATCAGCTCCTCGAAATTGTAGAAGGCTACCACGATCACCAGGAGAACGAAGGTGATGGTGGCGCAGATAAAGGAGTGCAGGAACTGGCTGCCGATATAGTCACTCTTGAAATATCCGTTGATCTTCTCATCCGCGATCCCGTCCGTCTTCTCGTAGATGGACATCTTCGTCATGAGCCTGACCCTTTGTTCGTTGATCATAAATGACTTTCCCCGATTGCCAGTGTGCAGAAATATACAGAGGCAGCACCTG
Source organism: Lachnospiraceae bacterium NK3A20 (assembly GCA_900107575.1). Taxonomy (GTDB): domain Bacteria; phylum Bacillota; class Clostridia; order Lachnospirales; family Lachnospiraceae; genus CAG-791. The sequence goes on from FNQX01000009.1 coordinate 106,728, forward strand.
CCTGCAGGAGCTGATCCGCGCAGGCGTCTATGGTAGAGCCTGTCGTATAGATATCATCGGTCAGCATAATACGCATAGATTTTACATCACTTCCAGGGACAATAAAAGCGTTTTTCAATTTTTTCTGGCGCTCCAAAGCGTTGAGACTGCGCAGAAATGGCGTATTCTTAACCCGCAAAAGGCAGTCGCTCCGGCAGGGAATGCCGCAAAGATCTGAGATCTTTTCAGCAAGAAGAGCGGCTTGATTGTACCCCCGCTCCCTAAGGCGCTCCGCCGAGGAGGGCACGGGAATGATAAGGTCTGGCGGCTCGTTTCGGAACTCTTCTCTGATCTTCTCCGCCATGACCGTACCGAAAAAGTCAGCGTATTCCGCCCTGCCCTCGAATTTAAACCGGTAGATGGCCCCGGAGATACTGCGGTAGGTGTAGACGGCGCAGCCGCGAATATACCGGTGCCGCAGCCTCCTGCAGTCCGCGCAGTATTCCGCGTACGGATCCTCAAGCGGCTTCCCGCATTTGGCGCAGACGGGGCCGTCGATCGGGTGGAGCTGATCCCTGCATTCGTCGCAAATGAGGGCGCCGTATGGTTTCACCGGCCGGTCGCAGACGGGGCACCTTCGTGGAAACAGCAGGTCCCCCAAGAGCTCTGCCGCACGGCGCATTTTCTCTGGTTGTCGTTTATCCCAGTTCACACAGCCTGTCCTTCAGCCCGGTGTAACGGGTATTCTGCCTGACGTTCGCCGCCATCTCACGCACGGTGTCGGAACTGCCAAGGATCACAACACACTTCTTCGCCCTCGTCACCGCCGTGTACAAAAGGTTACGGTAGAACAGCGTCCTGGGCCCGGAGAGGAGCGGCAGGATGACGGCCGGGTACTCCGAGCCCTGCGATTTGTGCACAGTGATGGCGTAGGCCAGCTCCAGGTCATCGAGGTTTCCGAAGGGATAGTGGACCACCTTGTTGTCATCGAACCGGATGAGGAGAATCTGCCTGTGTTCATCAATGGAGAGAATCACCCCGAAGTCTCCGTTGAAGATTCCGGTTCCCTTGTCGATCGGGAGGTTGAAATTGCCCGGCACCTCCCACTCCAGCTGGTAGTTGTTCCGCATCTGCATGACCTTGTCGCCTTCGCGGAAGGTCACCTCGTGTGCCTGGTATTCCCGCTTGTCCGGTGCCGCCGGATTCAGCACGCTCTGCAGCACCTCGTTCAGCCGCAGCGCGCCGAGTGCGCCCTTGCGCATCGGGGTGAGCACCTGGATCTCCGACGCCGCACAGTGCACATAGCCCGGCAGCATCTGCTGCATCAGCATCACGATGTGTTTATAAATGACGTTAGGGTCACGCCGCTCCAGGATGAAAAAGTCCCTGCTCTTCTTGTTGTCCAGAACAAGCGGCTCACCGTCCAGAATGCGGTGCGCGTTCATGATGATATCGCTCCGGGAAGCCTGCCGGAAGATTTTACGGAGCATCACCGTCCGGAATCTGCCGGAGTCGATCATATCCTGCAATATTCTGCCCGGTCCGACCGACGGCAGCTGATTCACGTCGCCGACCATGATGAGCTTCGTGCCCGGCCGGATCGCCTTGAGCAGCGCGTAGAACAGATAGATGTCCACCATCGACATCTCGTCGATGATCACGGCGTCCGCTTCCAGCGGGTTGTTCTCGTCGCGGTCGAAATTGTACGGTGTGAAGCGTCGTTTCTCCGCCTCCGACACATCCCCCATCGCCTTGTAGCCGAGGAGCCGGTGTATTGTTGTGGCTTCATACCCGGTCGCTTCCGTCATGCGCTTCGCCGCTCTCCCCGTCGGTGCCGCGAGGAGCACAGACTTCACGTTGGAGATGAAATAGCGGATGATCGTGTTGATCGTCGTCGTCTTGCCGGTGCCGGGGCCGCCGGAAATGAGCAGGATCCCCCCGTTGACCGCCTGCAGCACCGCCTGCCGCTGCAGCTCGTCCAGCTCAATGCCCTCGTTGTCCTCAATCTCGCGGATGAGGCGGAGAACCTCTTCGTCTGTTCCCGTTTGCGCCGGAGCGCGGTCCAGCTCCAAAAGGCGCTTTGCGATCTGCTGCTCAATGCGGAAGGCGGAGGCACTGTACACCTGCACCTCTTCTCCCCTACCCAGTGCCGCGCATTTTGCGGCACCCGCAGGCGAAATCCGCGCAGGCGGTTTCGCCTGTATCGGGGCCTCGGGGACGCTTGCGTCACCGAGGCTCGTTTGGAAGGGACGCATCGGCGTCACTTCCAAACTGCTCTCCTCCATATCCTCCGGCATGGGGAAGAAGCCCTCTTCCTCAGGGTCGTCGGCAGGATCCACAGCCGCGGCTGTTGCCGTAGCCGTGGCCGGCGCAGAAGCTGCCGGCGCGGAGTTCCCCACGGAAGAGTCCGTGCCAAGAGACTTCACCCGGATGATGACCTTCCGCTCCATCGCAAGGTTGTCCAGCTGGATGTCGATGGACTCCTCCGGCACCTTCAGCAGTTCTCTCGTCCTCTGAATGAGGATGGGCCTTGGCAGATAGCTGGAGCCTTCGCCCAGCGTCTGTGAGAGACAGTAGAGGATGCCGCTGCGGATGCGGAAATCGGAGTCCGGCAGGATACCGATCCTGGTCGCGATCTCATCTGCCCTCGCAAAGCCAATGCCGTCGATGTCCTCCGCGAGCCGGTACGGGTTCTCTTTGAGTATCCCGTACATCTCCATGCCGTAGGTGTCCCAGATGCGGATCGCCTGCCGGTTGGAGATGCCGTAGCGCTGCAGGAACAGGAGCGCGTCCCGCACGTCCCGTTTCTCCTCGACCTGCGCCGCGATCTCGCGCGCGATCCGCTCACTGATGCCCCGAACCTCGGAGAGACGCTCCGGCTCCTCATCCAGAATGCGCATGGTGTCGTCGCCGAATTTTACGAGAATGCGCTTTGCGAGTGTCTCGCCGATGCCCTTGATGGCACCGGATGAGAGATAGCGGAATACCGCCTGCCGGTCCTCCGGTGCACACGGCTCATAGGTAGAGACTTTCAGCTGCTGCCCGTAGACGGGGTGTTCCACGAACTCCCCCGTCACCTTGCAGCTCTCGCCCTCGCCGATCGCCGCAGGGAAGCCCGTGCAGGTGATCTCCTCCCCTTCACAGTTCACCTGGAAGACGGTGTACGCGTTCTCATTGTTCCTGTATATGATTTGTGAGACGTAGCCTTTGAATTCTCTCATGAACAACAGACGTGCGCCAACGCGCATAAGAAAAGGGAAAGACCTCTCGCGTGGGAGATCTTTCCCTGATGAAGTTTGGAAGTCCTGCTGATGCAGTCCTTCCAAACGATCCTCGGTGACGCAAGCGTCCCCGAGGCCCCGATACATGCGAAATCGCCTGCGCGGTGAATCGCTTTAGCGATTTCGCATGCGGGTGCCGCGAAGAACGCGGCACTGGGTATAAATTACAGAACCTGTCAGCCTTCGATCCCGGCGCTGCCGGCGATGAATTCGACGTATTTGCCGGTGCCGACGGCAACCGCCGTCATGGGGTCCTCGGCGGTGACCGCGCTGATGCCGGTCTTGCTGGTGATCAGCTCCTCCAGTCCGGAGAGGAGGGAACCGCCACCCGTCAGCACGATGCCGCGGTCCGCGATGTCTGCCGCGAGTTCCGGCGGCGTCTTCTCCAGTACGCTGTGCACCGCCTCCACGATCTGGTTGGTCGGCTCGCGCAGCGCCTCCTCCGTCTCAGAAGAGGAGACCTTGATCGTGCGGGGAAGGCCGGTGACAAGGTTTCTGCCTCTCACCTCCGTATAGCGCTCCTCCGCCTGTGGGTAGCAGCTGCCGATCTTGATCTTGATATCCTCCGCCGTTCTCTCGCCGACGAGAAGATTGTATTTCTTCCTCATGTAGCGGACGATGGCGTCATCGAAATCATCTCCCGCGACCTTGATGGACGTGGAGACTACCGTGCCGCCCAGGGAGATCACCGCGATGTCCGTCGTGCCGCCGCCGATGTCAACGACCATGTTGCCGCAGGGCTTTGAGATGTCGATACCCGCACCGATCGCAGCCGCGATTGGCTCCTCGATAATGAAGACCTCCCGGGCGCCTGCCTGGAATGTCGCATCCTCGACCGCCTTCTTCTCCACCTCCGTGACCTGGCTGGGAACGCAGACCGCGATGCGGGGCTTGCGGAAGGTACGCCTGCCCACCGCCTTCTGGATGAAATATTTCATCATCTTTTCTGTAACCGTGTAGTCGGAGATCACGCCCTGGCGCAGGGGACGAACCGCCACGATGTTGCCGGGCGTTCTGCCCAGCATGAGCCGCGCGTCCTCGCCGATGGCCTTGATCTTGTTGGTGTCACGGTCGAACGCGACAACGGAGGGCTCTTTTAGAACCACTCCCCTGCCTCTGATATATACGAGCACGCTGGCGGTGCCCAGATCAATTCCAATGTCCGAATGCTGCATCATTACCGTTTCCTATCCTTGTGATTACGGCGCCGGAACCTGTATCGCACAGGGCTGCGCAACTAATAGTATAGACTAGCGGCAGGCGCTTTTCAAAGAGAGAACGATGAATTCTTCCTCTCCGCATCCTTCTCCAGCATCTTGTGGACATAGTAGCCGGTGTAGGAGGCGTGATTCTCTGCGATCTCCTCGGGTGTTCCGGCAGCGACGACCGTACCGCCGCCATCCCCGCCTTCGGGGCCCATGTCAATGATGTAATCCGCCGTCTTGATAACGTCCAGGTTGTGTTCGATGACGACGACACTGTTGCCGTTCTCGACGAGCTTGTGCAGGATCTCGGTAAGCTTCCGCACGTCCTCGAAGTGGAGGCCGGTCGTCGGCTCATCCAGAATGTAGATGGTCCTGCCGGTGCTGCGGCGAGACAGCTCTGCCGCGAGCTTGATGCGCTGCGCCTCACCGCCGGAGAGCTCGGTTGAGGGCTGGCCCAGCTTCACGTAGCCCAGTCCCACGTCGTAGAGCGTCTGAATCTTGTTCCGGATCGACGGCACGTTCTCGAAGAACTTCACCGCCTCCTCGATCGTCATGTCCAGCACGTCGTAGATGCTCTTGCCCTTGTATTTCACCTCGAGGGTCTCTTTGTTATAGCGCTTGCCGCCGCAGACCTCGCACGGCGCGTAAACATCAGGCAGAAAGTGCATCTCGATTTTGATGATGCCGTCACCCTGGCAGGCCTCGCACCGTCCGCCCTTCACGTTGAAGGAGAACCGGCCCTTGCTGTAGCCCCGCGCCTTCGCGTCCGGCGTGCCCGCGAACAGGTCGCGGATGAGGTCGAAGACACCGGTGTAGGTTGCGGGATTCGAGCGCGGCGTGCGGCCGATCGGCGACTGGTCAATGTCAATCACCTTGTCCAGCTGCTCGATGCCGTCGATGCCGTCGCACGGTCCGGGAATGGTTCTCGCGCGGTTGAGATCACGCGCGAGCTGTTTATACAGGATCTCGTTGACGAGGGAGCTCTTGCCGGAGCCGGATACACCGGTGACCAGGCAGAGGACGCCGAGCGGGATCTTCACGTCGATGTGTTTTAAGTTATTCATGGCGGCGCCGTGAACGGTGAGCCACCCGGAAGGCTCTCTTCGAACCTCGGGCACCGGGATGAAGCGCTTCCCCGAGAGGTACTGTCCCGTCACCGACCGGGGATTCTGCATGATCTCTTCCGCCGTGCCACAGGCCACCACTTCTCCGCCGTGGCTGCCGGCGCCGGGGCCGATGTCCACGATATAGTCCGCCGCACGCATGGTGTCCTCGTCATGTTCGACAACGAGCACCGAGTTCCGCATGTCTCGGAGATTCTTCAGCGTGTGCAGGAGCTTGTCATTGTCCCTCTGGTGCAGGCCGATGCTGGGCTCGTCCAGAATGTAGCAGACGCCGACCAGGCCGGAGCCGATCTGTGTCGCGAGACGGATGCGCTGCGCTTCGCCGCCCGAGAGGGTCGCCGTTGCGCGGGCAAGCGTCAGATAGTCGAGGCCGACGTCGACGAGGAACTTCACGCGCGCCTGGATTTCCCTGAGGATCTGACTGCCGATGAACTGCTGCTGCTCGGAAAGGGAGAGATTCCGGATGAAATCCAGAAGGTCCCGGATGGAGAGGCAGGTGACATCGTAGATGTTCCGGTCTCCCACCGTGACCGCGAGCGACTCCCTGCGCAGTCTCTTCCCGCCGCAGGTCTTGCAGGGGCTGATGTTCATGTACTGCTCGTACTCCTGTTTCGTCCTGTCGGCGCTCGTCTCCTTGTATCTTCGGTAGGTGTTCTCGAGAAGACCCTCCCAGGTGATGCGGTAGGTGACCTTCGAGATGCTGGTCTGGCTCTTGTACTGAATGTCGAACTCGTCCGGTGCGCCGTCCATGATGACACTCTTCGCCTTATCGGAGAGCTCTTTCCAGGGCGTATCCAGAGAGAACCTGTATTTCTTCGCAAGGCCGGCCAGAAGGGCGTGCCCCCAGCTGTCATCCTTCACCGCGTTCCCCCAGCCGAGCACCGCGATGGCACCCTCGTTCAGAGACCTCGAATCATCCGGGATCATCAGATCCGGCGAGAATTCCATCTTGTAGCCGATGCCCGCGCAGTCCGGGCAGGCGCCGAACGGATTGTTGAACGAGAAGCTCCTCGGCTCGATCTCCGGAATGCTGATCCCGCAGTACGGGCAGGCGAAATTCTGAGAGAACTGCAGCAGCTCTCCGTCCAGCACCTGCACCTCGGCGAGTCCCTCCGCAAGGCCAAGCGCGTTCTCCAGAGAGTCCGCAAGCCTCTGATCAATGCCTTCCCGCACGACGAGGCGGTCGATGATGATCTCGATGTTGTGTTTCATATTCTTGTCGAGCGCGATGTCCTCCGCGTCCAGATCGTACTGGTTCCCATCGACGCGCACGCGGGCATAGCCGGCGCGTCTCGCCCGGTCGAATACCTTCTCGTGCCTGCCCTTTTTGCCCCGGACAACGGGTGCGAGGACGAGGATCTTCGTCTTCTCAGGGAGCTTCTTCACCTGGTCCACCATCTGGTCGACGGTCTGTTTCGTGATCGGACGGCCGCAGTTCGGACAATGCGGAATGCCGATTCTCGCGTACAGGAGTCGGAAATAGTCGTAGATCTCCGTGACGGTACCGACGGTCGATCTGGGGTTGCGGTTCGTCGACTTCTGATCGATGGAAATAGCAGGCGAGAGGCCTTCTATTTTCTCTACATCCGGCTTCTCCATCTGGCCGAGGAACTGCCGCGCGTAGGAAGAGAGCGACTCCATGTACCGGCGCTGGCCTTCCGCGTAAATCGTATCGAAGGCAAGGCTGGACTTGCCGGAACCGGAGAGCCCAGTCAGAACGACCAGCTCATTCCGGGGAATCGTGACGTCAATGTCCTTCAGATTGTGCTCCCGCGCGCCATAGATGCGGATGCAGTCTTCCTTGTCAATCTTTTTCCGCCGCTTTTCATCATTCGTCTTCTCACCCTGCGCCCTCAGCTCCGCCTCGGCGAGTGCCGGCCAGTAGTCCGGCTTTTTGATTTTCACTGCCATAATAACCTTTCTGTATTGATACGGCGCGCCTACTTGCCGGCGCGCTGCTCATTCTCCATATCCAGTGCCTGTTTCCTCAGCTCAACGAGCTGGTCACGCAGCCCGGCCGCCGCCTCGAAATTGAGGTCTGCCGCCGCGCGCTTCATCTGTTTCTCCACTTTGGCGATCAGCTTCTGCAGCTCCGGCAGCGACATGGATTCGGGATCCTTCTCGAACTGCGCCTGCTCTTTCGTCACTTCCTTCGTGATCGAAATGAGGTCGCGCACCGCCTTTTTGATCGTCTGCGGCGTGATGTGGTGCTCCTTGTTGTACGCTTCCTGAATTCCGCGCCTTCGCTCCGTCTCGTCGATGGCCTTTCTCATGGAATCGGTGATGTTGTCGGCGTACATGATGACGTGGCCGTCCGCATTTCTCGCAGCCCTGCCGATCGTCTGGATGAGGGAGGTCTCGGAACGCAGGAACCCTTCCTTGTCGGCGTCCAGGATCGCGACCAGCGTGATCTCCGGGATGTCCAGACCCTCACGCAGAAGGTTGATGCCGACGAGGACGTCGAACACATCCAGTCTCATGTCGCGGATGATCTGTGACCGCTCCAGCGTGTCGATGTCGGAATGCAGATATTTCACACGGATTCCCGCCTCGGCGAGGTAGTCGGTGAGGTCCTCCGCCATCTTCTTCGTGAGCGTGGTGATGAGGACCTTGCCCTTCTCCTTCGTCTCCTTGCGGATCCGGGAGATGAGATCGTCGATCTGCCCCTCGGTGGGCTTCACCTCAATCTTCGGATCCAGAAGGCCGGTCGGGCGGATGACCTGCTCCGTACGGAGCAGCTCGTGCTCTGCCTCATAGGGGCCGGGCGTTGCGGAGCAGAACAGCATCTGGTCGATCTTCCGCTCGAATTCCTCGAACATGAGCGGCCGGTTGTCCAGCGCGGAGGGCAGGCGGAAGCCGTAGTTGACCAGGGTCTGTTTCCTGTTCCTGTCGCCGTGGAACATGGCACCGACCTGCGGGATCGTGATGTGGGACTCATCGACGATAATGAGATAGTCGCTGGGGAAGAAGTCCATGAGCGTCAGCGGCTCGGCTCCCGGCGGCTGGAAATTCAGCTGCCTCGAGTAGTTCTCAATGCCGGAGCAGAAACCCGTCTCCCGCATCATCTCGATGTCGAAATTGGTACGCTCCGCAATGCGCTGCGCCTCAATGAGCTTGTCCTCGCCCTTGAAATACCGCACCCTCTCTTCGAGCTCTTTCTCGATGTTGTCGCAGGCCCGGTTGATCTTCTCCTGCGGCACGACATAGTGGGAGGCAGGGTAGATCATGACGTGGGTCAGCTCTGCGTGGACGCGGCCGTCCAGGATGCCGATCTCGCAGATCCGGTCGATCTCGTCGCCGAAGAATTCCACGCGAATCAGATACTCTGCGCCCTGTGCGGGATAGATGTCCACGGTGTCGCCGTGCACGCGGAAGTTGCAGCGCTCCATCGCCTGGTCGTTCCTCTTGTACTGGATCGCGATGAGCTCGCGCAGGAGGTCGTCCCTGTCGATTTCCATACCTGGCCGCAGGGAGATGGACATCCCCCGGAATTCGTCGGGCGAGCCCAGGCCGTAAATACAGGAGACCGAAGCGACGACGATGACGTCTCTGCGCTCCGAGAGCGATGCCGTCGCGGAGAGCCGGAGCTTGTCGATCTCATCGTTGATCGCGGAGTCCTTCGCGATATAGGTATCGGTCGAGGGCACATAAGCCTCCGGCTGATAGTAATCGTAATAGGAGACAAAATATTCGACGGCGTTCTCCGGGAAGAACTCTTTCATCTCGCCGTAGAGCTGGCCCGCCAGCGTCTTGTTGTGGGAGATGATGAGCGTCGGCTTGTTCAGCGCCTGGATCACGTTCGCCATCGTGAAGGTCTTGCCGGAGCCCGTAACGCCCAGGAGCGTCTCGAACTGGTTACCTTCCCGGAACCCGTCGACCAGCTCTTTGATCGCGTGCGGCTGGTCGCCCGTCGGCTGATATTCCGAATGTAATACAAAATGGTCCATAGATTTACCCTGTGCCGCGTTCTTGCGGCATCCGCATGATACGTACAGATAACTATATACTACATGTCAAGAGAAAAAAGACGGTCACGAACAGGTGACCGCCATAACAATTCCGTATGAGAATGTACCGGGAGCTTATGCCTCGGGCTTCGCCGTTCCGCAGTTGGAACAGAACTTGCCGGTGTTGCCCTTCTGTCCGCAGTTCGGGCAGTCCCAGGTTGCCGGCGCCGGCTTTGCCGTGCCGCAATTGGTGCAGAACTTGCCGGTGTTCTTCGTGCCGCAGGTAGGACATGCCCAGGCATTCGCGGGGGATCCTTCCGCCCCTGTCTGCGCACCTGCCGCGCCTGCAACGGCTCCACCTGCGACAGCTCCGTCTGCAACGGCTGCGCCTGCAAGGGCAGCGCCCGCTGCATTCGCTGCTGCTCCAGGAGAAGAATTCTGCGTCGCGTTCTGCGCCTGCTGCTGGCCCTGTGCGAAGAGCTGCGCCGCATTGGTGCCGCCCGCTGCCATGTTGGCCATGTTCATGCCGGCAAAGGCCATCATCGGTCCCGCGGACTCGTTCTTCGCCGCTTCCTGCATTGCCTGTGCCTGCGCTGCCGTGAGCGTTGCCGCCGCCATGTTCGGATTGGTGAGGACAGCGTTCGCCTGGAGCTGTTTGATCCTCTCCTCGTCTTCGGGGGAAGCCTTCAGGCTGCTGATGCCGAAGCTAGAGATCGTGATGCCGTACACCTTGCCCCACTTGCCGGAAAGCTCGCTATTCAGCGCATCGGCTACGTCATCTGCGTGTGCCGGCACCTGGCTGTAGCGGACGCCCTGTTCGGAGATCGCCGCGAACGCCGGCTGCAGCGCGGTCAGAAGCTCGGACTTGAGCTGTGAGTCGATGCGGTCCCTTGTGTAGTCCTCGGTGATGTTGCCGCAGACATTCTTGTAGAACAGGATCGGATCCTGCAGCTTGTAAGCGTACTCGCCGTGGCAGGCTACCGCGATGTCAATGTCGAGGCCGATGTTCCTGTCGATGACGCGGAACGGAACCGGATTCGCCGTGCCGTATTTATTGCCGATGATCTCCTTCGTGTTGAAATAGTAGACCCTCTGGTCCACGCCGGTGTCGCCGCCCATGGTGACACGCTTCTTCCATTCATTGAAGGAGTTCTTGATCCCCTGCCAGAGGCCGCCCACGAAAATCGAAGGCTCCGTCTTGTTATCGAATACGAACTCGCCCGGCTCCGCGCAGACCTCGACGATCGCGCCCTGCTGGACGATGATCATGCACTGTCCGTCGTTGACGGCGAGGATGGATCCGTCCGAGATCACGTTGTCCGTGCCATTGTTGTGCGCGTTCTTCTGCGCTCTCTTTTTGCCCTTGACCGCAAGCGTGTTCTCATCGAGCGTGTCGCAGTAGAAATACTCACGCCACTGGTCTGCCAGAACGGTGCTGGCGGCGCTGATGCCAACCTGTAAAAGTCCCATAAGTTTGCCCTCTTATTATGATAGCGCGGCAGTTCCCCGGCCCGCCGCAGGCCGCAATGCTATGCTATTCTGATCAGTGCGCCGCACTGTATCATTTCTCCATGCTCACCCTGTTCTGCAAGATCTCCAGCTTGTTGTACGGAATCTCGATGCCCTCTTTGTTAAAGCGCTTCATGATCTCCAGAAGGCATTCGGAGCAGGTCTGCATATTGTCCTGGAAATACTGGGTCGTGACCACCGCGCGCAGCGTCACGCCCGACTCTCCCGCCTCCCGGCACAGGACGACGGGCTTCTCCTCGCCGTAATATTTCGGGTGGTGGTAGATGACGTCCGCCATGATCTCCATGGCCCTGTCCAGATCCGCCTCATAGGCGACCGAGATTGTGATCGGGTAAGCGCTGCCGCCCACACCCTTTGTGTAGTTGACGATGCGGGAGCTCGCGACGGTCGAGTTCGGAATAAAAATGTGCTCGTTGAGGTACGTGACAATCTCCACATGCCGCAGCGTGAAATCCTCGACAAAGCCCGGGTCCGCGTCACCGATCCGGACGCGGTCGCCGATTCGGAACGGGCGCGATCTGCCGGCCGACATGGAGATCCCCGCGAACACATTGCCGAAGGTCTCCTGCGCGGCAAGGCCGAGGACAATGGAGACGACAGACGCCGAGGTCAGCACCGTCTCCCATGTCTTCGTGAACGCCTTGCTGTTGCCCATTGCAATGAAAACAGCAGCCGCCCAGATCACCGCAGTGATGAGGGAGCGCAGGACCACCAGGCCGAGGTTCCCCCGTATCCTGTCCTTGCGCATCGCCTTGTTCACGACCTTCGCAGCCAGCCATGCGACGAGGAATGGCAGGACATATTTCGCGAGGAAGATCCCTATTGTCAGTAACAGCTTAATTGCCACGATATTCCGCTCTCTATCAAACGTTGCACAGCAAATTCATTCTAACACAGAAGAAAAGCTGCCGCATCAGCGAAATGCATCGCCTGCGGCAGCCTGGATAGCCCAAATAGTAGTGAATTGCTTCTTCTGATTCCTTCCTTTACTCCTTCACACCGCCGAGGGTGACGCCGCCCACGATGTTCTTACTCAGGATCAGGTACACGATGATGACCGGGAAAATCGAGAAGGCGATCGTCATGTAGACAATGCCCATGTCGAATTTCAAAAAGTCCGCGCCGCGCAGCTCTGCGATGAGTACCGGCAGTGTCTTCTTCTCCTCATCTTTCAGCACCAGGGCAGGAGTGAAGTAATTGTTCCAGTTCGCAACGAAAGTGAAGATCGCCTGTACCGCGACCGCCGGTTTCATGAGCGGCAGTACGATGCGATTGAAAATGAGATACTCCCCGGCACCGTCAATCCTCGCCGCCTCCACGAGGGACAGGGAGAGGACAGAGTCCATGTACTGTTTCATGTAGAAAAAGGTCGCCGGTGCCGCAATCGCAGGAACGATGAGGGGCACGAAATTGTTCATCAGCTTCATCTTCGTGATCAGTTGAATGAAGCCGAGCGCGGTGACCTGCGTCGGGATCATCATGACCGCCAGGATGAAGGTGTAGGCGAACTTCCTCAGTTTGAAGTTGTACGCGTGGATCGCGTAGGCCGTCATCGTGGAGAAATAAGTGCACAGGATCGCCGACAGTCCCGCGACGATCAGGGAGTTCACCATGCCCTTCACAATGGGCTGCGTGCTGTGGAGCATGCCGTCGAAATTGTCCCCGAAGTGCGAGCTTGGGATCGGCGTGAAGCCTTTCGTCAGCTCCTGGTGTGATCTCGTCGCGTTGATGAACAGGATGTAGAACCACACAAGGCACAGGAACGCGAGAAGGATCAGCACGATATAGGCGATGATGCGACGCACGCGGACGCTCGAACCGCTTTCCTTTTTTCTGTAATCTTTATCCATAGTCTCACCCCCGCCTTATTTCGATGTGTCGGTACCTGTCATCTTGAAGACGATGATGCTCAGGACACCGGTGATGATGAACAGCAGTACAGAGAGGGCGCCGCCCATACCGAAGTTCTTGCTGTACAAGTGTTTATTCAGCCACATGATCATGGTCAGCGTGCTCCTCGCAGGATCGCCGGTGCCGTTCGTTAAGATCTGCGGCACATCGAACATCTGCAGGCCGCCGATGAGCGATGTGATGAGAACGTAGATGAGGATCGGGCGAAGGAGCGGCAGCGTGATCTTGAAGAAAATCTGGTTGGACGTTGCGCCGTCCACTTCCGCCGCCTCGAACAGCGACTGATCAATTCCCATCATGCCCGCCATCAAAAGAATTGTGGTATTGCCGAACCACATGATGAAGTTCATGAAACCGACGAGCAGCCTCGTCGCGGCGACGCTGGAGAAAAATGAGAACGGCTCTTTGAGGACACCCATCTGCAGGAGGATCGAGTTCACCGGGCCACTGTCCGAGAACAGTGTGAAGAACAGCATGGCAAAGGCAGACGCCATGATGAGGTTCGGCAGATAGATGACCGTCTTGAAGAACTGCTGGCATTTGAGCCGGAGGGACGGATCGGTGAACCACGCTCCCAGAAGAAGCGAGAAGAATATCTGCGGGATGAAACCGATGATCCACATGATCAGGGTATTGCCCGCATATTGCCACAGGTCCCCGGAGGAGAGAATCTTGACATAATTCTCCAGTCCGATGAAATTCGGTCCGATCTGTTTCAGACCACTCCTGTAATTTTCGAAGAAACTGTTCCAGATGGTCGTAAAGAGGGGGATCAGCTGGAAGATCACATAGACCAGGGTGAAGGGGATCAGGAAAATATATCCCCATTTGTTGTATTCCACAACCTTGCTCCTGCTCTTTTTTTTCATAATCACGGACTCCTCTGATAGAAGAAGTGCCTGTCCGCCTTCGCGGGCAGGCACTCATCACTGCTGGCTTATAAATGTTCAGCTGCAGTACTGCGGTCAGTCTGTCGTTACATCGGGATACTTCTCGACGATAGCCTTGTTGAATGCTGCGATTGCGTCATCATAGCTTGCGTAGTTGCCATCGAAATAGCCCTTTAAGGCATTCTGGAACTCCTCGTTGCAGCCCTGATCGTAATCGGAGATGTTGGACATATCGACCTTCTCCGCGCCTTCCTCGAGGAGACCGTAAGGGTTCTGTCCGCCCAGTACGGGAAGTCCGAAGGAATCATCGGTTGCAAGAGAGGTCAGGAGGGACTTGCTGTTGACGCAGTCATAATCCTTCTCAACGATTTCCTTGAGTACGTCCTGATCCGTTGTCATGGTCAGGATGATGTCCTTGACAAGAGACGGGTTGTCTGTGCCAGCTGCTGCCGCGATCCATGTGCCGCCCCAGTAGAAGCTCTGCGGTCCTACACAGAAGCCCCAGCCGCCTTCATTGGCAATGGAACCTTCCTGATCCGGAGCCATAGAGAAGTTGATCAGCCATGCGGGTCCGAAGTAGCAGAATACCTTGCCGTCCGGATAGAAGCCCTTGTTCCAGTCATCAGACCAGAGGTCGTAGGTGTTAGTCTCGCCGGCATCTACCAGCTCCTTGGAGTCGTCTACCCACTTCTTGATGTTGTCATCTACGACAACCTTGCCATCCTTCACCCAGGGTGTCGTTACATTGTTGGAATATACACGGTAGGTATCGTTAACAGACGATGTGATGGTGTAGCCTGCATCCTTGAGCTTGGCTGCCGTGGCATTGAAGGTATCCCAGTCCTTCACCGCTTCCTGTACGGTCTCGGGATCATCGGAGCCTAAGACTTCCTTCGCCGCTGCCCTGTTGTAGATAAGACCTGCGGAGCAAGCCTGCCAGGATGCACCTTTAAGGCTCCCGTTGGAGTCAGTCACGATATCCTTCGTGTACTGGAACTGATCTGCGAGGTCGGTGTCAGGGTTGATGCCGATGTCGGTCAGAGGCAGAGTGACGTCGCTGTTGACATACTTCAGTGCGTAGTCAGCTTCCATCAGGAAGATATCAACCTTGTCGTCCGCGGATGCGTCGAGATTCTCGGGCAGAACCGTGTCGAGGTTGTTCTGATATGCGTTGTCATCCGAAGGAGTGATGATCCAGTTGACGGTAACGTCGCCGATCTTGCCGGTCGTGTCGTCTACCTTCTCATATCCCGGATAGTGGTCTGTGATACGGCTCTGGAACTCGGTGTTCCAGCACTCGATATTGAGGACCTTGCCCTCATCTGCCGCTGCGGTGTCCTCTACGGCTGCCGTGGTCTCTGCCGCCGCTGCCTCTGTGGTCGCTGCTGCTTCGGTTACCGCGTCCGTTGCTGCGTCTGCTGCCGCTGTGGTCGCCGCTGCCGGCTCCTCGTTGGAGCTGCCGCAGCCTGCGAGCATTGCAGCTGTCATCGTCGATGCGAGCAACATACTAAGAACCTTTTTCTTCATAACTTTTCCCTCCATTGAGATTCGTTTCGGAACCCTGTTGTTCCTTAAACGTTTTCGTAATTAATTTATAGATCATATTCGATAAGAAATCAACACTTATTTAGAATTTATCGGGTAAAGTTTACTAGTTTGTAGGGTATATCCAAAGATGCTCTTGAATTTTTGTGCACATTTTCTGATATTTTTCTGATCCCAAGCGTAAATATCAGGCGAAATCAGCAATCGTTTTCGCACACAGCTGTCGTGCGGCGCCCGAACCCACGAAAATACAACCCCACCCATCCATCCCGCAGTTTTCCATAAATACGCAGACTCTCCTGACAGAACAACACCCCCTTGGCAGCTGCCGCAGGGGTGTTGTTCTCAGATTCACGTTACGTAAACGTATTAAATTGGTATCTATTCAGCACAGCGAAATTTATAAACAGATAGACATGTTCACACGTCTGTCTGCGATAGAAATTGAGCTTGTGTCCATACCCCTTCGGGGTACAGCGCGTAGCGCGTCGGAAGGACCTCAATCGAAAAAAGCCTTTGACTTTCAAATCGAAGATTTTCGAGATAGGTCCTGAATAGATACTTAATCGCAGGCAGGGGAGCATTTATTTGACGACCTTCTCCACGACCTCCTGCGCCTTTTCCAGCTGGTTGTCGCTGCCATCCTTCCGGTAGCTCTCCGTATCCAGAGGCAGGTCGATGTCGGGGGTCACGCCCTTTTTGTTGATATTGTGCCCGTTTCTCGTGTAATAGTCCGCGATTGTGAGCTTCACCGCCGTACCGTCCGTCAGAGAGAAGACGGTCTGCACTACACCCTTGCCGAAGGTCTGTTCCCCGATGATCGTGCCGGTGCCTGCATCCTGGATGCCGCCGGAGAGAATCTCGGAGGCGCTGGCAGAACTGCCGTTGACGAGAACAGCGAGCGGGATGTCCAGCTGTTTCGTGCCATCCGTCTCATACTCCGTGCGCTTCCCGTCCCGGTCCTCCATATAGAAGACGAGGCCCTTCGGCAGGAAATATCCCGCGATGGCCGTCACGGTGTCGACATTGCCGCCGGGGTTGCCGCGCAGGTCGAGAACGAGGCCCTTCATGCCATCCTTCTGCAGCTCTTTCAGCTTCTCCTCGAACTGCTGCGTCGTCACGTCGTCGAACTCCGCGATAGAGAGATAGGCAATGCCCTTGTCCTTGTCGAGCATCCGACCGTCCACTGTGGGACTGTCCACCTTCGCCCGCTTCACGTCAAACTCGAGATAGTCCGGCTCGTCCTCCCGGACAATGGTCAAATGTACGCTCGTCCCCTCCTCACCGCGGACACGGCTGACCACCTCGTCGAGGCTGAGACCGCCCACGTCCTCGTCGTCTACCTTGTATATGATGTCCCGGTCCGCGAGGCCTGCCTCTTCCGCCGGTGTGCCCTTGATCACGCCGGTGATCCTCGGGTATTTCGTGACAGGATCGGCAGAGAGATAGGCTCCGATCCCGTAATACTGGCCGGAGAGACTCTCATTCAACTCCTTCACCTCATCTGCCGTGTAGTAGACCGAATAGGGATCGTCCAGAGATGCGAGGAGACCCTTGTAGATTCCATCCTCTTTCTGTTCCTTCGTGATCTCTTCCGGCTCGTAGTAATATTGATCAATTGATTTCTCGAGCTGTTCCAGCTTGGATAGAGATGCTTCGTTGATCGCGGAGTTCTCTGCCGCAGCGCGCCTTTCGCGCCAATAGGTGACAGGGTTCACCCTGCTGCCCGAAGCCCACGAGAGCGCAAGGCTCTCAATGAGAAAGAGCCCTGCGATGCCGCAGGCAATCCCCGCCGCGAAGGCCCTCTTCCTGCCGCCTATTCTGTTGTTCTCCTGATGCTGATCTTCCATAACAAGTTCTCCCGCGGCTGCCTAGAGGCTGCTCAGCCGCCGCCCAGATAATTCCAGGGATTCACGTACTCGCCGTTCAGACGGACCGAGAAATGCAGATGAGGTCCGGTTGATGCGCCGGTTGAGCCGACCTTTGCGATCTCCTGCCCCGCCGTCACCATCTGCCCGACGCTGCATTCAATCTGAGATGCGTGCATGTATACCGTGAACAGACCGTTTCCGTGGTCGAGCATGACGAAATTGCCCATGGAAGCGTTGTACGTTGCCGCGACGACTCTGCCGTTCGCCGCCGCAACAATCGGTGCGCCCATGTCCGCCGCCATGTCGAGGCCCGAATGGAACCGCGTCACGCCGTAAATCGGGTGTGTGCGGTAACCGAAGTCCGAGGTGATGGAGTCGTACACCGGCGCGGGCCAGGTGAAGGCGCCGCCCGTGTAGACATAGCCGCTCTTCGCCGCCGCGGCAGCCGCAGCAGCCGCTGCCTCCTGCTGGCGCAGCGTCTCCTCGTCGTCCTTGACCTGCTGCTCCAGTGCCGCGATCTCGGCATCCTGCGCGTCCACCTGTTGCTGATAGCCGCTGATCGCCTGCTCTTTTCCCGCGATATCCGCGCTCATCGAGAGAATCTGCGTCTCCTTCTCGCTGATGAGGGCCTGCATGCTGGCCTCCTCCTGCTCCACGCCCTTCTGCGCTTCCTCGAGCGTCTTCTTCTCTTCCTGGAGATTCTCCTTTGTCACCTTCACGAGCTCCGTCTGCTGCTCATAGCTCTCAAGGAGGCGGTTGTCATAGTCCTCGAGCGCCTCGATGTACGTTTCCTTGTTGAGCATATCCGCGAAGCTGTGGGCGCTCATCAGGACTTCGAGCGCGAAGGTGTCGCCGTTCTCGTAGAGGAACCGGATCCGGGTCTTCATGTTCTGATACTGCTCGGCCTGCCGCTCCTTGGCCGCCTCCAGCTCGGCCTGCGTCTTCGTGATCTCGCCCTCTTTCTCGGTGATCTGCGACTCAAGCGCCGTGATCTTCCCCTGGATCGAGGTGAGCTGTCCGTCGAGCTGCGTGACATAGGCCGTCATGTCCGCCTTCGAGGCTTCCAGATCCTTCTTCACCGCCTCAACGTCGGTTAAGGTCTCGCTGATCTTCTCGCGTTCCTTTTTCGAATTCTCGATCTCTTCCTTCTTGGCGTCGATTGACTCCTTCGTTACCTTCGCCTCTTCCGAAGACTTGCCGGTCGCCGCAAATACAGGCAGAATCGCAAACGCCGCGACGCAATATAAGGCAAAGAGCAGTGCGCACCCTGGTACACACCGCCCCCTAAGCTTTCTGTTATTCAGTTGTCGTTTCCTCAGAAATAAAAGGTTAGACATGCAGATGTTTCCTTATGGTCATCGCACTTCCGATGAAGCCGATGCCGACGCCCAACACGATAATGATCGGCGCCAGATACCGGAACACGCTCTCAACCGGCACGAAAGTGACGAGTTTGGCGATGACAGAGAATCGGTTCTGGATGAGCAGGATAACACGGTTGTAGATGAAATAGGTCAGTCCCAGCGGGATCAGTGAGCCGATGATGCCGATGATGACACCTTCGAAAACATAAGGCGCCCTGACGAAAAAGTCCGTCGCCCCGATGTATTTCATGATGTTGATCTCGTCCTTGTGGCTCGTGATGCCGGTCGCGACCGTATTGCTGATCAGGAAAATGGACACCACGAAGAGGATGCCAATGATCGCCATCGTCGCGTAGTAGATCAGGTTGTTGCCCGCAGTCAGCGTCGACGCGGTGATATCGGAACGGTTGACTTTGCGCACAATGTCGATGTTGTCCAGATAGTCCACGAGGTCTGCCTGTTTCGATACGTCATTCAGGTAGATTTCCAGGTTCGCCATATCCTCGAGGGGGTTGTCCGTGAAGCCGTCGACGTAGTCGCCGAGGAAATCCTGCGAGAACTGCTCCCAGGCCTGATCTGCCGAAACAAAGTCGACCTGTCTGACCTCGGGCCGCTCTTCGAGCGCGATCTTGAGCTGGTCGATCTGGTCGGTGCTCGTGCCTTTGTTGAAGAATACCGTCACTGAAACGCTCTGCTCCGCCTCATGCAGGATGTGCTGCACGTTGTTCAGCACGGAGTAGAAAAGGCCGAACAGGAACAGGCAGGCGGAAATCGTCGCGATCGAAGCCGCGGTGTAGCCCTTGTTGCGGAACAGGTTCTTGATGCCCTGCCCCAGTGTATAGAAAAATGTGCCAATTCTCATAATTAATTGTACCCGTCCGCGTCGATATCCTGATACTCGTGATCATAGTCGTCGGCGAAAGCCATGGCTCCCGCAGGTGTATCACGGATAATCTCGCCCTGTTTCATCTCAATCACTCTCTTGTGCATCCTATCGACGATGGTCCGGTCATGCGTCACGACGATGACTGTCGTCTTGTTGAGGGTATTGATGCGATCAATCAGCTGCATGATCTCCCAGGCCGTATCTGCGTCCAGGTTACCGGTAGGCTCATCCGCCAGCATGATGAATGGCTTGTTCACAATCGCTCTCGCGAGAGCAACACGCTGCTGCTCGCCGCCGGAGAGCTGGGTGACTTTCCTCTTGTATTTATCCGCCATGCCGACCATGTCGAGCACGTCCGTCACGTTGCGGCGGATCTGATCCGTCGGCACCTGAATGATGCGCTGCGCAAAGGCAACATTCTCGTACACGTTCCGATCCCGCAGGAGGCGGAAATCCTGGAACACGATGCCGAGGTTGCGGCGGAACTTCGCAACCTTCCCGTGGCGGATCTTATTGAGATTGTAGCCCAGCACCCGGATCTGGCCGTCGGTCGGCTTGAGCTCGTGCATGATGAGCTTCAAGAGCGTCGATTTACCGGAGCCGGTCTCGCCGGTGATGAAGACGAACTCGCCCTCCCGGATCTCAAGGTTCGCGCGGCTGACCGCGGGAGCTTCTCTCGTGTAGCGCTTGCTGACGTTATTCAGAGAGATAACAACTTCCCTCTCCTTTGGCGCCTCCACTTCCGGAACCGTACCCGCGTCTTCGATCGGCGGGAGATCTTCCTCGGACTCCACGCGCGCCGCAGCCATATCGCCAGCGGGCGCAGTTACATAAGTCTCCTGCCTCGCTGTTACCTCTTCGGCGTACGGTTCCCGACTCTTCGCTGTCTCTCTCTTTTCACGAAAGGCCCGGTCGCCTGCTGTTTTATCTGCTGCTGCAACGTGATCTGTCGCAGGCTCTTCTACCTCGTCAATCTCCTCGTCGAGATAGTCGATGTCGCCCTCTGCGCTCTCATCCGGGAACTCAGCCTTGTCATCGTCCGGCAGATCGAAATCATCTTCCGGCGGCTCGTTCGGCGCACTCTCGTACCCGTCGTCCCTGATATCATCATCGAGATAGCCCTGCTCATCTTCCTGTGGTGTGGAAGAGAGCTTCTTCTCTTCTGCCATATTACCTCACTTGTTATCTAACGGAATCGTTCTCAGGCTCTGCTGTCCTGATCCATGAATTTCATATACTTGACGACCATCAGCGCAATCTTGAAGGTGATGGCGTCGTCGAATACGCGAAGGTCGAGCCCGGTGCTCTTTAAGAGCTTGTCCAGGCGGTAAACCAGCGTATTCCTGTGAATGAACAGCTGCCGCGACGTCTCGGATACGTTCAGGTTGTTCTCGAAGAACTTGCCGATCGTCGTCAGCGTCTCCTCATCGAAATCGTCCGGGCTCTTGTCCTTGAATACCTCACGGATGAACATGCGGCAGAGCGGGATCGGGAGCTGATAGATGAGTCTGCCGATGCCCAGCTGATTGTAGGCGATGATGGTCCTCTCCTCGAAGAAAATACGGGAGACGTCCAGCGCCATTCTGGCTTCCTTGTAGGATTTGCTGATCTCCTTGAGTTCGCCGACCACTGTGCCGTAGGCAATGCGCACGCCGTTAACGCCCGCGTCTGTCAGATAAGTCTCAATGGCTTCCGCATCCTTTGTGATCGCGGAATTCCTGCTGTCCTCAGAGAGATCCTTGACAACCACGACGTCGTTCTCATCGACGGCGGTGACGAAATCCACCGGGGAAGTTCCGATATATTCCTGCATGATGGCGAGCACGTCCTCGTCCCTGCCGGTGTTCTTCTCGCTCTCAACAAGGAGCACGACCCTCGGGCTGTCCGCCTTGATGCGCAGCTTCTTCGCGCGCTCATAGATGTCGATGAGGAGGAGGTTGTCGAGGAGCAGATTCTTCATGAAGCTGTCCTTGTCATAGTGCTCCTTGAAGGCACCGACGAGCCCCCGCAGCTGGAACGCAGCCATACGGCCGATGAGCAGCGTGTTGTCCGTGTTGCCGTAGACGACGATGATGTATTCCAGCGTGTTCTCATCGAACACCTTGAAGAACTGGAACGGTCCCGCCGTCTGGGAATCGGCGGGAGACGCCGCAAAGTCTGGAATTGCCTGTGCCGCATCCTCGAAAACCGCAGCCGTCGACACAACTTCTCTTCCGTCCGCGTCCATTACCGCGATTTCCAGATGTGAAATATCCCGGATGCCATCAATCGTATTCTGTAAAATCTGATTAGAAATCATACCCCACTCTTTTCTGACTCTGCGACGTTCGCAGCAGCTGTTCCTGTAACCCCAACCATTTCATTCTAATGCACAGTCATAGATAAATCCATAAAACAGGGGTATTTATTTTGTACAAATTCATGAATAAAGTATGAATTCTATACATATCGCACAAAAGTCATCTTGCGAACATTGGAAAACGCCAGCGCTATTTCAGGACAATTTCGCTCTCGCGGATCACGATTTTGCCCTCTTTGAGGAGGTGTCCGACGGCGCGTTTGAACTCATTCTTGCTCATGTGCATCTTCTCCCGAATGAGCTCCGGTGCCGCCTTGTCCGTGAAGTCCAGCTTCCCGCCGCCGTCCTGCATGGCAGAGAGGATCACTTCCGCGTCCGTTCCCATCTGCGTGTAGGACTTCTCGCGAATCGACAGATTTAGCTTGCCGTCCGGCTTCACCGCCGTGACTCTCGCGCGGATCCGGGAGCCGACCGCAAGGTCGCGCACGAGCTCTTTCTTCGGGATCAACGCGGAGTACGTGTCATCGACAGCAACGAAAGTGCCGAAGTTGTCGCTCGTCTGATAGACCGTGCCCTCGACCTCGTCCCCCGTGTGGTACGGGCTGTCCGTCCGAAGGTATGGATAGACATTCATCGTCGCGCACAGCCTCTGGCTCTTGTCGAGGTACACGGCGCAGAGGCAGAGCTGTCCCTTCTGGACACGTTCTCTGGGCTGTTCGTGGAACGGCAGGAGCAGATCCTTGTCGAGTCCCCAGTCCATGAAGGCGCCGATCCTGCCCACTTCCTTGACTGAGAGGTACCCGACCTGATGCAGGGTGAGCTTCGGCTCCTTGCATGTGGCGATGAGCCGGTCTTCGCTGTCCTTGTAGAGGAAAACATCCAGCACATCCCCGACGTTGGCGCCCTCCGGCACCTGGTTTCTCGGGAGCAGCACATGTTCCGGCTCTTCGTCCTTTGCTGCCGCCCCTTCCTCTGCCGCACCCTCCGGGTCGGTCAGGAAGACGCCCATGGGGACCAGTTTCTCTATTGTCAGTTTCTGTTTCTCACCTAATCTTAGCATTCTGCTGCCTTTCGGTCCCCAGTCCGGGGACGTATGTCTATCCGTTGGCGCTTTCACATCTTTGCAGTGTTTCGGTCCCCATCCCGGGGACGAATGGATCAACGGGCATTCCCTGCGCGGCGCTGAATTCAATAATGGAATAGGGCCTGCCGTCGTCCGCGTTCAACGCGATGGTCCTCGTATTCCCTCTCGTGTAAACAACCGGCGTGATCTTATCACCAAGGCGCGCCTGATTTTTGTACTCCGCACGAAGGCGCAAGATTTTCTCATTCGGATCCAGATACGCTGCCGCGAGCCGCACATACTGCACGTTGTTCACATGGTGGTTGGAGTCCAGCATCGTCTCCGTAACGTGCACCGCCTCCCTGGTCGTCCCGCCATCCTCTGGAACGGCGATCTTGCGCGGCGTGTACTCCATGTCGAACCGCGGCGCGAGCACATATTTCTCCTCCATAATCTCCGGCACGCGCTCCGGCATCATCCGGTCCATGTTCATAAACGACCAGACGGAATTCGCCTCGACAAGGCGCTGCCCCTCAGGGCTCTCGATCATGAAGTTACGAAGGCCCATAAAGCCCTTCAGCGCGTACGGGGAAGTGCCGATCACGATGGGATCACCAAGCCGCGGCAGGGCGTAGATGTCAATCTGCCAGTAGTTCACGAGCCACGCGACATTGCGTTCCTGCATGTAGGCAATCCCGATGCCGAGATCCTCCGACTGGAAAGTCGAGCAGTCCTGCAAATAATCCATCACGCCCTCCAGCGAGAGAAATCCGTCCTGATCAGTCTCACTGTATCGAACCCTGCCGGTAAAAGTGTACATACAGATGCTTCCAAAACCTTTCTGTTGAAAATATAAGGCGGCGCCCAAGTCGTGTCATTATATCAGATTCGCCTTTCACCCACAAGGAAACGAAAAGGCGCGCCGGATGTGCCGCAGGAGCAGGCACATCCGGCGCGATCGCTCATCTCGCAGCAATGCTGCTCGATGAACGTTGCCCGTCGAATATCTGCTCGCGCAAGCGCGGCAGCTATTCTCCGGTCTATCGCGCAAAAAGCCCTGCAGTCAGGATTGTCTGATCTGCAGGGAATGTCGTATCCTATCGGATTACGGTTCGATCTTGACCGCGTGGAGGTATCCGTCCGAGCTGGTCGCTGCCGTGACCTTCAGAGATCTTCCCTCCCTGAGGTAGCGGACGCCGTTCATCGCGGTGCCCTTGTCAATCTTGAACTTGTACGTGCCGTCGCTCGTATCCAGATTCAGGAGGTTCAGCGAAGAACCGGTGCCGATGGTGCCTCTGACCTCGAACGTCTTACTGTCGACCTTCGCGTCATTGTTCGAGAACTGGTTGTCGCTGACCTTCTCCGCGTGGTAGTATCCGTCCGAGCTCTTATAAATGGTCGCCCTGGTCGTGTGCCCCGTCATGAAAGCCTTGCCGGGCATTTCGGTTGAAACATCCAGGCGGATCTCAAAGGTGCCTTCGTTAGTCGAGAGATAGAGAATGGAGTCCGTGCTCTTCTCCGTCGGCGCGCCGGTGATCTCCCGCTCATCTGTATGAACCGCCGCGGCCGAAGTATTGCTGCTGCCGCCTGCCGCATCGGCTGACTTGGCAGCCGCCGGTGTGTAATTCGGATTGACGATCTTCGT
Source organism: Lachnospiraceae bacterium NK3A20 (assembly GCA_900107575.1). Taxonomy (GTDB): domain Bacteria; phylum Bacillota; class Clostridia; order Lachnospirales; family Lachnospiraceae; genus CAG-791. The sequence goes on from FNQX01000009.1 coordinate 131,268, forward strand.
CGCGTGCATATAGGCGTCGTTCCCTCTCGCCACATCCACGTAGAGATACTGGCCTTCGAGGAGCAGACCGCAGCGGGACATATCCGTGCTGTTGTCAATCTTGATATACATCACTCCGCCGCTGTCTTCGGTCAGAAGATGCAGAATAGAAGTCGTCGTGCCTTCGGAAACCGCACCACGCACGGTTGTCGTGCTGTTCGAGGAGAGCGAATCCGACAGGCCCACGATCTTGGAGGCGTGCATGTAGGCGTCGCTTCCGCGGTATACCTCCGCCGTCACCTTGTTGCCGGGGATCAGGACACGGCCCGCACTGACATCGGTGTCAGGGTCGATCTTGACCTTCATGATGCCGTCATCCGTCGAAAGGTACAGGACGGACTGGCTGGTGCCGCTCGCCACGATGCCGGGCACGGATACCGCGCCGGGGTGACTGCTCTCGGTGTACAGCTCCAGAGAAATCGCGTGCATGTAGGCATCGCTCCCTCTCGCCACAGAAACGGAGAGAGACTTGCCAACGTAGAGGACGCCGACACCGTTCAGCTTCGTGTTGCCATCGAGTTTGATCTTCATGGTGCCTTCGTTGGTTTTCAGATAGAGGAGGCTGTTGGTCGTTCCGGCCGCCACCTTGCCTTTGACTGTAACCTCATTGGAGGTGTCAACGGTCGTCGCCGTACCGGAGATCAGCTTCTTCGCGTGCATATAGGCGTCGTCGCCGCGGTAAACGTCCGCGCTGACGGTCGATCCTACGACGAGCAGCCGGCACTCGGAGGTGTCTGTGCTGTTGTCGAGCCGGATCTGCATCACGCCGTCGCTTGTCTTGAGATACAGGGTAACGTCCGAAGTATCATTTTCTACCGTACCGGAAACCCGGACGGTACTGTCCGACGGCGCCGCCATAACTGGCAGGCTCCCCACCGCCGTACTGACCGACAGCACCAGTGTCGTCAACAGGCTGGCGCCCAGCATTCTGAATTTATTCATACTACCTCCGCGTCATTAACACATCGTCATCCGGAAATGTAAAAATTCAGAAACATTATACTACAGATCGCGCGTTGTGTGGTACTCCAAATTCAGCACACGGCGGATCGCCGGAAGCGGGCAGGGAAGGCATTTGTCAGCAGAAGCCCGTCTGCACGAAAGATGCCGGAAGGCCGCAAAGCCCGCTTCCGGTCTCCCTGACAGACATGTAATTATTTCGCCTTGGGCGGCACCGGGAGCAGAATGTTCAACCGAAACCACTGATCTCTGCTCGTAACGCGCATACTGCCGCCGTACTTCTCCGCGGTGCTGCGGATGCTCTTGACGCCGAAGCCGTGATAGTTCTCATCCCCCTTGGAGGTCAGCGGCATCCCGTTGCGGAAACGGATTTCTCCGATGTAGCGGTTCTCCACCTGGATGTGCACGAAATTTTTCTGCCGCGAGACCGTGAGACGGATCAGACGCTGTGATGGGTCTGGTATTTGCTGCGCGCTCTCGATCGCGTTATCCAGCGCGTTCCCCATCATGGCGGAGAGGTCCATCGGCTTCATGAAAGAGAGCGCCGCGCCGTCTGCGACCGTGTTGATCTGAATCCCGTACCGCTGGCAGGTGAGGCTCCTCGCAGTCAGAATGGTATCGAGGACCTGGCTTCCTGTTTTGTTCTGCGCCTCATAAGCCCGGATGTCGCTCTCCATCTCTTCGAGATACCCGCGCCGCTCGCTGTCGGAAATGCCGCTTTTCAAGAGGGCAATCTGATGTTTCAGGTCATGATACTTCTGATTAACGAGCGCGATGCTCCGCTCAGAGAGCTTGTAATTGGCGTATTGCAGCTCGAGGAGGCGGTTCATGTTCTCGGCCTCCATCCTCGCTTTGTACTGCCGCAGGATCAGGTGATAGAGATAGACAATGGCGACGCCGCCCAGATCTGTGATCGTGCGGATAAGGAAAAGCTCCCAGGTGAAGCGCGAGCTGAACGGTGAATTCCGCGCGAAATAGCTGGTGTTACTCACTGTGTAGGTCACGACGATGATGAGAACGAGGACGCCGATCTCCTTCCACGTCAGCTGATAATCGCCCTTGTCGCGGATGGAGAGCTTCTCCAGCAGAATGGATATCCCGAGAATCATAAGGTAAGTCGGCAGCACGATGACAAGATTGGTGCGGAGCGAGAGCGCACGATTCTCATTGACGATGAAATAGTAGAGGAGCTGCCAGCCAAGGGATGCTGTGAACTCCCCCAGCATGAAAGCTCTGCCGCCCATATAAATCGCCTCTCTCCAGCGAATCGCACAGCTTACATGCGCCATGGCGATCAGCATCGACACGTCCGCCAGAATGCAGGGGATGAACAGCCAGATCACAATGCCGTCCGTGACGAGCATGAAGGTGGCGATAGCTGCAAAGAAGGCGAACTGCGTGAGCAGATATCGCGCACCCTTTTTCCGGTGCGGGTCCAGTCGGATGAACATCTCGCACGCCATCCAGTACCCGATCGCGTAATAAATCCCCGGCGTATTGGCGAGATCCACGTTGTGAAGTCCCAGTGCCCTCATCATTTCCCCGTCTCCGCAAGATAGTCATTCATGGCGTCCATCAGCGCCTTTTTGCGCGAGCGGGAAACCTGCAGCACATCGGCGCCGATCATAACGTCATAGCCCTGCATACCGTCGACAAAGGCCAGATTGACAAGATACCCCTTGTTGCACTGGAAGAAATGCTCCCCCTCCAGCACAGCAGCCGCCTCCTTCATCGGCGTCTTCGTGACAAAATCCCCGTCCAGCGTGTGATAGCAGAGGTCGTGATCCAGCACGTCAATGTAGCGGATTCTGGCGATATCGATTTTGCGCCTGCCGCTCTTGTGGTTGATCGTGATGAATTTCCTCTCCGCGCGCGCATCCACCTGCTCCACTGCCCTTCCGATGGACTGGGAGAAGGGAAAATAAGAGACAGGCTTTAAGATGTAATCGAGCGCCTGTACCTTGTAGCCTTTGATCGCGTACTGTGGCATGTTGGTGATGAAGATAATGATCACCTCGTGGTCCACTTCGCGAATCTTCTCGGCAGCGCTCATGCCGTCCAGGAAACGCATCTCAATGTCCATGAGAATGATGTCCCAGGCCGCTTTGTACCTTTCGGCGATCTCGTCACCGTCCGTGAAAGTCTGTATGCTGATCTCGCGGTGCTGTTCCTTCGCGTACTGCCGGAGAAACTCCCGCAGCTGCCGCCGGTATCCGGCATCATCTTCTACAATCGCGAATCGGATCATCCTTCTCCCCCGTGAATCTTCCACGCCAATCATTGAACCCGTTCCAGAACAGAATACCGCGGCGCGGAAGATCAAGTTGTTCGCGAGTATTAGAGACCAACCAATTCCGGTACTCTTCAACAGACCTTCCAAAGAACTCGTTAAAATTCTTGATGAAGGTATATTTGCCCGGCCTGTTTTAATCTTTAGACAAAACAGGATAGCTTATTGATATGTTCGATAAGCCTTACAGATACAAAAATAACCCCTGACGGGATGCATCAGAGGTTAATAAATTATCGCTGGGATAGTAGGATTCGAACCTACGAAATGACGGAGTCAGAGTCCGTTGCCTTACCGCTTGGCTATATCCCAATATTCTATTCGCAGCGGCGTCGCTCATCGCTACGAATCGTTATTATACGTGCCTGTCGGTAGAAATGCAAGCACTTTTTGTAAGAATTTTCTGGCCATCGCCTACCCGGGTGTTTGACAGTTTCTCAGCCTTTAGCGTCCAGCAAAGCCTGTACGGGTAAAACATTCGGTACTGATAAACATATCTGTGAAACCTATGGTGTTACAGATGCAAAAGCCTGGGCTAAAGAACAGGTTCGCCTGATGAACGAGAAAGAAGCCGAAGAATCCGCCACATTCTCCATCAATCTCTGCGCGGCACAGGATCTGCCGCTTGACCAGCAGAACTGCTTCAACGGTGGATACCTCTTTCTCCAGGAAATCTACTATGAGCTTGGACTCGACAGGATCTGCCGTGCCATAGCTTTACGGCACAGGTTTTCCTATAACCTCAACAGCATCCTCTCCCGGCTCGTTTATACGAGAATTCTTTATCCTTCTTCCAAAAAGAGCTCTTTGGAAGAATCAAAGCGTTTTATTGAGCAGCCATCTTTTGAACTGCATGATATCTACCGCGCTCTTTCCATCATTGCCGAAGAATCCGATTACATCCAGAGCAGGCTCTTTCAGAACAGCTGCCGGATTTCATCCAGAAAAACTGCCGTGATTTATTACGACTGCACCAACTTCTACTTTGAAATCGAGAAGGCTGAAGAAGACAAACAGTACGGCGTCAGCAAAGAGAACCGGCCTCTGCCTATCGTTGAGATGGGACTTTTCATGGATCAGGAAGGAATCCCCCTTGCTTTCGATATTTCTGCAGGAAATACCAGCGAACAGAGTACACTGATTCCTCTGGAAAAGAAGCTGATGGACCGGTTTGATCTGTCAAAGTTTGTGATCTGTACGGATTCCGGTCTCTCGTCTGCCACCAACCGATACTTCAACAGCCCGGAAATGACCGCCAGCGGAAACCGCGCCTTTATTACCACACAGTCTGTTAAAAAGCTGAAGTCATTTCTGAAGGACTGGGCCCTGGATCCCGCGGGCTGGAGTCTTTCCGGAAGTCCGGATGACAAACATCTTTACAATCTGAACGATCTGGATGAAGAGAAAGACTATGAACGGATTTATTATAAAAGCCGCTGGATCAAAGAACCTGGCGATGTAATAATCGACGGTAAAAACAAAAGAAAGAGATTGAACAGCAGCTGATTGTCTCCTACTCCATCAAGTACCGCAATTACCTCCGGGCCATACGCGATTCGCAGATTGAAAGAGCCCAGAAGATCGTTAACAACGGTGAAAAGGCAGTCAGTAAAAGGAGCCGGAATGATCCGAAACGTCTGATCCGCACCAACCATGCCACGAAAGAAGGAGAAGTGGCTGAGCAGTCTGAGAGCTTCGTCGATCCGCGTATCATTGAGGAAGAAGAAAAGTACGACGGTTATTATGCTGTCTGCACCAATCTCAGCGATCATCCCCGTGATGTAGTGAAGGTAAATCAGCGGCGCTGGGAGATTGAGGAATGTTTCCGGATCATGAAGACCGATTTCCGTGCCAGACCTGTCTACGTCAAGCGCAAAGAACGTATCCTGGCTCATTTCATCACCTGCTTCATCGCTCTGATCATCTACCGCTATCTCGAAAAGAAACTTGGCGGAAAGTATACGGTCAGGCAGATCCTGCCTGTTTTAAGGAATATGAACTTCATGAAGTATGAAGGAAAAGGATACCAGCCGACTTACACAAGAACGGAGCTTACTGATGTCATGCATGAAGTCTTCGGCTTCTGCACATCGCGTCAGATCGTGCCGGTAAAGACGATGAAAAATATTTGTGCAAGGACCAAAAAACTAAAAAGTAACGCGCACGCGGACAATAAAGAAAAGTCCTGCAGCCCAGTGTTTATAGGGGGTGCAGGACTTTTTGCCTTTTTAAACTGTCAAACTCGGGATTATACGTGAGCACTAATCTAAATGCAAGCACTTTTTAAATCATAGAGAATTATACGATGAACCTGTACCCCACATTCGCCGGGTTATCTTCTACGACTTTTAGCATATTGAACAGCAGAGCTACCGTAACATCCGCATTCTCCGCATCGCTTTCCGTCAGCAGCCTGTAAATATACGCAACAGGCGCAAATGCATACAGATGATG
>FNQX01000010.1 GCA_900107575.1 Lachnospiraceae bacterium NK3A20
TGCAGCAATTAATCCACCAGCGCGCAAATCGCTCAGAAATCTGTGCCGCGGGTCCGCCCCTCCTGTCCAGCTCGTCAACTGTGGTACAGTATCTTCGCTCGTGCGGCTTGTGAATGGATCAAATCATGCGATTTCACGACGAGAATCATAATAGTTAACAGTTTATGCGAGCATGTGCCCAAAATATGTTAGAATACTTCTGGAAAAAGGTAATGCTCAAAGGGGGCGCAAATGAATGATTCGGCTGAGAAGTTATTCAATCTTCGTCTGGAGCACACGGGAGCTGTCGGGAAGATTGCGGACGCGATTTCCTGCGGGGGTGAAGACGGCGTTCTGATGTATCTCTATGTGAAGGATCAGAAGATGCAGGCAGGTGAAATCGCCGAGGCACTGCGGCTGACGAGTGGCAGGATTGCCAACATTCTGAAGGTGCTGGAGAAGAAGAGGTACATTCAGAGGAAGCCCGGTCAGGATGATAAGAGGAAGATTCTGGTCTCTCTGACGTCATCCGGAAGAAGCTACATCGCAGAGGTGAAGGAACGTGCTGTAGCCAGGTATGACGATGTGCTGCGGAAGCTGAATCCGCATGATGCAGCGACGTTGTGCGAGCTTATCGGAAGACTCCTGGAGCGGATGGATGAGGCCCAGTAGTGGTCAGCAATTAACTAGCGGGGCAGAAATGTGGCCGAAGTGCCAGTTTGAAAGGGTAATCTTCACCTTTGTTTCTTACGTGGTATAGTTGTATAAAAATTATACTGCTTAAAAATTAAAGCCGGGGGAGTGGTTTCATGAATTATGATTATCTGATCGTTGGCGCGGGACTGTTCGGCAGCGTCTGCGCGTATGAGCTGAACAAACGAGGCAAGAAGTGCAAGGTGATTGACCGCAGAGATCACATTGCGGGCAACATCTATACGGAAAAGGTGAACGGGATAGAGGTTCATCAGTACGGTGCACACATCTTCCACACGTCAGATAAAGAGGTGTGGGACTATGTGGGCAAGTTTGCTGAGTTTAACAACTACATCAACTCACCGGTTGCGAAATACCACGACGAGCTCTACAACCTGCCGTTCAACATGAACACATTCAGCAAGATGTGGGGAATTACGACGCCGGCAGAGGCGCGAGAGGTCATTGACGCGCAGGTCGCGAGGGCGAAGGCAGAACGCGGCATCACGGAGCCGAAGAATCTCGAGGAGCAGGCGCTCTCACTCGGCGGGCAGGATATTTATGAGAAGCTGATCAAAGGCTATACGGAGAAGCAGTGGGGAAGAGACTGCACGGAGTTGCCTGCCTTCATCATCAAAAGGCTTCCGTTCCGTTTCGTCTACGACAACAACTATTTCAATGATCGTTACCAGGGGATCCCGATCGGTGGCTACACGCAGATTGTCCGCAGAATGCTCGAAGGGATTGAGACCGAACTCGGCAGGGATTTTCAGAAGGATGTATCTGAGATTCCTTCGATGGATCACCCGGGGATCTGTGTTTACGAGATGGACGGTGATCTGTTCTCGAATGTGATCTACACGGGAATGATCGACGAATTCTTCCATTATGAGTACGGTCCGCTCGAATACCGGAGCCTTCGCTTCGAAACGGAAGCGCTGCCGGATTGCGACAATTATCAGGGCAATGCTGTCGTCAACTATACGGCAAGAGAAGTGCCCTATACCCGCATTATTGAGCATAAGCATTTCGAGTTCGGTAAAGACGCAGTAATTGGAAAACCCATCCACGGCACGGTGATCACGAGGGAATACCCGGCAGCCTGGGAGAGAGGGATGGAGCCGTACTATCCCGTCAACAATGATAGGAACGCGGCGCTCTATGCGCAGTACAGGGCTCTGGCAGACGAGAAGCCAAATGTTATTTTCGGCGGAAGGCTTGGCATGTACCGCTATTTCGACATGGACAAGGTCATCCGTGCAGCGCTGGACACGGTAAAGGGCATGCTGTGATCACTTTAATCAGGCTTTAAACCACATTGAGTAGAATGGAAAACTGTAAGGAGGAGGCAGCCGTGTTATCTAATAAAACATCAGTATTCAGAATAATAGCTGCCATCCTTGCGGTTGCCGTGGCAGCCATTTCTTTAGAGCTATTCATTATCAACATCATTTTCAACCGTGGCAGTGATACCCTTCAGAATAATGACTTAGTATATTGTCGGCTCATGCATGAGGGAAATCCGTTTGAGTATTCATTCGACCAATATACGAAGATGGAATCAGACCTAAAAGAGATAGGTAACTATTACGAAATTTATTTTCAATATCTGGAAACGGGAGAGCATGCCGATCAACAACTCTATAACATGGATACCAAGCGTTTGGATACCACGGAAAAGGCTGTTTCATCAATTCAGGTTGAAGATAAGGTGATAAGCAACTGCAAACTTAAGACGGCAGAGGGAAGATTATTTGAACCCAGGGACTATGTTGTTGAAAAAGACCAGCAGTATTTTCCGGTGATCCTGGGGAATGTCTATAGAAACACCTATAAGGTGGGGGATATCATTCAGTTGTACTACCTTTATTCCGATCTTAAGTTTAAGGTGGTAGGTATCCTTCAGCCGGATCAATCTCAGATGCTGGGTGATGTTTTTTGTGATTTTGATACCAGCATTATCTTGCCAATGTTCAAGGTGGCCGAAGAGGCTCCTGCTTATTTTGATAAAAAGGGTCTATTGATACATTACTCTTTTTTAGTAAGTGGAATTTCGGAAATAGAAGGCGAGAATTTCAGCGATGAAATTTTTTCGGATGATTGCTTTTATTATAGTGGTGTCATTATCTGCTAATGTCATCGCCACTATTCTGAGAAAGGCAAAAGCCTCCAGCTGATGCTATCAGAGGTGCGGGGGTGATAAATCAGACCTTGACAGGATCCTTTGCCGCGTGCTATTCTGTGGTATGGATCTTGGCAGGTCTTTTTTTTATGCCCTGAATGTGGTGCGGCCTGCTGCGGTATCCGTGCGGCAAGAGGTGCCGTACGGGAGCATAATATCACGATGGAGGAAAAAGATTATGCGTACGAGAATCACACTGGCATGCACTGAGTGCAAGCGTCGTAACTACAACACGACAAAGGACAAGAAGACTCATCCGGAGCGTATGGAGATCATGAAATACTGCAGATTCTGCAGAAAGCACACGCTTCACAAGGAAACAAAGTAATACGTCATTCGAGCGAATAGGATGGGCAGCGGACTGATCTGCTAAGGCGGAAAGGCCCGGAGTGGAGTTAACATGAGTGACAGGGATACTAGGGCCAGAGCAGCGAAAAAGGGCGGCTTCGTCGACAAGTGCAGGGCGTTCTTCCGCGGCGTGAGGGCTGAGTTCAGAAAGATCATCTGGCCGGAACGCGACACACTGATCAAACAGCTGATCGCCGTTCTGGTCGTGACGGTTATTGTAGGTCTTTTGATCGCGATCATTGATTTCGGAGTCCAGAATCTGATCGACTTCCTGATGGGAGTGCGTCTTCCTGCGGCGAGTGACGCGGCGAACGCGGCAGCAACGGCAGCGAGTGAAGCAGCAACCGCGGTTTCTACAGCGGCAAGTGAAGCGGCTGATGCCGCAGCTACAGTAGCGGCAACCGTTCAGTAACGGGCTTTGGAAAGGAACGAAATGGCAGATAAGAAAGCAATTCGTGTGAAACCCGGCGTTCTCCCGGAGGTCATGGAAATCAAACGGCCTGATTTCACGAAGAAGGCCGCTGACATCGAGAAGGTGGAAGCGGAGAGAGTTCTCAATCAGGGTGAAAATCTGCAGGATACCGCGGAAGAATCCGTGATGGCGCAGAGCATTGAGGCGCAGGAAGCGGCAGCGGGCGACGAAGACCGTCTCGACGAGAGTGCGATTTCTGACGTTGCGAAGTGGTATGTCGCGCACACTTTCTCGGGTTATGAGAACAAGGTCAAGGCTACGCTGGAGAAGGCGATTGAGAACCGCCACCTGGAGAATCAGATTTTCGAGGTGCAGGTTCCGATGCAGGATGTCGTAGAGATCAAGAACGGCGTCCGCAAGGCAGTGCCGAAGAAGATGTATCCCGGCTATGTGCTGGTCAACATGATCATGAACGATGAGACCTGGTACGTCGTCCGCAACACGCGTGGCGTGACGGGCTTCGTAGGACCGGGATCGAAGCCGGTGCCGCTCTCCGATGCGGAGATGAGGCCGCTCGGCATTCACACCGGGAACATTCAGGTCGACTTCGCCGAAGGCGACAGTGTCGCGATCATCGCGGGTGTCTGGAAAGACACGCTCGGCACGGTTTCCAAGATTGATTATAACAAGCAGACCGCGACCATCAACGTCGAGCTCTTCGGCAGGGAAACACCTGTCGAGATCAGCTTCGCCGAGGTACGCAAAACTAATTAGCTTGGGCTAATTGGTTTCAACCAATTCGTCTGGTTGAAATCATTATTGCAGATCCACCACGCCTGTGGTAGATTGATAGAGTTGCCGTAAGGCAGAAGATGTGGGAGCAGGCATGCCACCTGCGCGACAAACCACGAAGGAGGAAAAATGGCTAAAAAGGTAGAAGGATACATTAAGTTACAGATCCAGGCCGGCAAAGCAACACCCGCTCCGCCCGTAGGACCTGCACTTGGACAGCACGGTGTCAACATCGTTGAGTTCACCAAGCAGTTCAACGCAAAGACAGCGAACGAGGGTGATATGATCATCCCTGTTGTCATCACTGTTTATGCAGACAGAAGCTTCAGCTTCATTACGAAAACACCGCCCGCGGCAGTTCTGCTCAAGAAGGCGGCGAACATCCAGAAGGCTTCCGGCGAGCCGAACAAGACCAAGGTTGCTTCCGTGACCAAGGCTCAGGTAAAGGAAATCGCTGAGAAGAAGATGCCTGATCTGAACGCGGCTTCCGTAGAAGCGGCGATGAGCATGATCGAAGGCACTGCGAGAAGCATGGGCATTACTGTTACTGAGTAAGAGACCGTTGTGTAGATGTGGGAGGCTCGAAAAGCCGTTGACCACGATGGAGGTTAATAATGAAGCACGGTAAGAAATATACAGAGGCCGCTAAGCTTGTCGATAAGGCGAAGCTCTACGAGGCCGAAGAGGCAGTCGCTCTGGTGAAGAAGACTGCGACCAAGAAGTTTGATGAGACGATCGAGCTGAACATCCGTACAGGCTGCGATTCCCGTCATGCTGACCAGCAGATCCGTGGATCTGTTGTACTCCCTGCAGGTACCGGCAAGAAGGTTCGTGTGCTGGTATTCGCCAAGGGTGCCAAGGCTGACGAAGCTACGGCAGCAGGCGCTGACTATGTTGGCGGCGAAGAGTTCCTGCCCAAGATTCAGAAGGACGGCTGGCTCGATTTCGACGTTGTCGTTGCTACACCTGATATGATGAGCGTTGTAGGTCGTCTCGGTAAGGTTCTCGGGCCGAAGGGCCTGATGCCGAACCCGAAGGCTGGTACGGTTACCATGGATGTCACCAAGGCTATCCACGATATCAAAGCCGGCCAGGTAGAGTATCGTCTTGACAAGGCTAACATTATTCATGTCAGCATCGGTAAGGCGTCGTTCACTGACGAGCAGCTGCTCGACAACTTCAACGCACTGATGGGTGCAATCGAGAAGGCAAAGCCCTCCACTGTAAAGGGCCAGTATCTCAAGAGCATTTCCATGGCTACCACCATGGGCCCTGGTGTCAGGATCGTTGCCAACAGATATTGATCGCAGGCGCTAACTGAATCAACCAATTCAAAGGTCATGTCCGGAGTTCCGGGCATGGCCTTTTAAAATTACAGGCATATATGGCAGTCTATTCGTGAGAGTGGTTTTCCCCTTTGCGTCAGCATATAATAACTTCGGGATCGTTCGTACCAAAGTAGATATTCAGCGGACATGGCCGCAATTCCGCTTTGCGGAATACTTGCGCAGCAAAATTTGCATTTACGGCCTGCATTGTGACAGTTCAGAAGCGAAAGTTCTGAACTGTTACGAAGGTACAGCGGGGAGGGGTGACAATGAGAATGAAGAGATGGACAAGCTGGGGTGCAGGAGAGATGTGGCAAACGCACGGTCTGCCTGCGGTGCTGGCTGTGCTCAGTGCGACAGTTCTGGTGTGCACGGGGACAATGACTGTCATCCATGCGGAGGCGGCACCGGTGCGCATGCAGGACGGACAGGTATTCGATCCGGAATGGTACGGAGCACAGTATCCGGATGTTACTGCGGCGCTGGGGACAGATCCTGCTGCGCTCTATCAGCATTATCAGCAGTTTGGCGCGGCGGAAGGGAGGATGCCGTATGCTCCGGATGCGGATCTGTCTGTGGTGCCGGATTATCAGCGCACTCCCGTGATGCAGGAGGGCATCTCCTACACGGAGATTGCAGACGATGACGACAGCGTGACTTTCACCTTCGCCGGGGATATCAACATGGATCCTGACTTTGTCGCCGGACAGACGATACAAAGGTACGGGCTGGCGGGCTGTTTCGATGCGGCGTCGCTCTCTGCCATGCGGGATAGCGATATCTTCATGCTGAACAACGAGTTCACTTATTCCGCAAACTCCAATCGGAATGCGAAGAAGTGGACGTTCCAGGCAAGGCCTGCCCGGGCGGCTTCTCTATATGATATCGGAACGGACATCGTCTCTCTTGCGAACAACCATGTCTACGATTATGGGCGGACGGGATTTGTCTCAACGCTGGACACGCTGGATGGCATCGGGATGCCGTATGTCGGCGCGGGACGAAATGCGGAAGAGGCACAGAGGCCGCATTACTACCGCGCGGGCAGTATGACAATCGCAGTCATCGCCGCTACAGAGATCGAGAGGATGAGTGCACCCGCGACGAGGGGCGCAACGGCGACGGAGCCTGGTGTTTTCCGGTGCTATGATCCGACCGCACTGTACAATGCGATCCGCGACGCAAAGACGAAGGCGGACTACTGCATCGTATTCGTTCACTGGGGGACGGAACAGAGGAAAACACCAGACGAGAGTCAGCTGCGACTCGCGAAAGGGATCACGGACGCGGGCGCGAATCTCATTATCGGAGATCACTCGCACTGTCAGGAGACGATTGGCTGGATAGGGGATACGCCGGTGGTGTATAGTCTCGGCAATTTCGTATTCGCCAATTATACGAGAGATACCTGCCTGTTCCGCGTAACGCTCCGGCCGTCTGAGGGTAAAATGGTCCGTGCGGAATATCTGCCGCTCCACTGCGATGCTGCATGCAGGATCACGATGCCTACGGGAACAGCCAGAAGTGCCGCCTTGCAAAGGGAGCAGGCACTCTCGCCGGATGTTCACATCTCGCCGGACGGTGAAGTGACACCGAGAAACTGATGATTGATAATAAAAGTGCTTGACAGGCAGGTGCATGAATGTTACTGTATCACAGGTTATAAACCACAGCCGAAGACAGCAGGTGACAAAGGTGGCTGACGAGAGTCAGGTCGGAGTCGTAAGTTCCCGAAGGGACGCCCGCCGAGGATGAATAAGATTGCATTTATTCCCCTCTGTCTATGCGGCAGAGGGAATTTTTCGTCTTTCTCCTTCGCTGAGGCAAAAATAATACAGGAGGTAAGAAATGGCAAAGGTTGAATTAAAGCAGCCGATCGTTGATGAGATCTCCGAGAAGATCAACGGCGCCCAGTCTGTAGTTGTTGCTGACGGCAGAGGCCTGACAGTAGCACAGGATACAGAACTTCGTAAAGCTCTTCGTGAAGCCGGCGTTCAGTACAAGGTTTATAAGAACACTCTTATAAAGCGTGCATTTGAAGGCACTGACTTCGCTCAGCTCGACGAGTATCTGGAAGGACCCAGCGCAGTTGCGATCTCGAAGGACGACGCGACAGCAGCGGCAAGAGTTCTCTACAAGTTCGCCAAGAACAACGACAAGCTCGAGATCAAGGGCGGTGTCGTAGAAGGAAAGGTATATGATGCCAAGGCTCTCGAGCCGATCGCAACAATCCCTTCCAGAGAAGAGCTCCTTTCCAAGCTGCTCGGATCCCTGCAGGCTCCTATCACCAACTTCGCACGCGACATCAGACAGGTTGCAGAGAAGAAGGCAGAGGGCGGCGAGGCAGCTCCCGCAGAGGAAGCAGCACCTGCAGCTGAGACAGCACCCACAGCAGAGGCATAAGATCGCCACTGCAGCATGATGTAGAATTCAAACAAAAAATAATTTGGAGGAAATTAAGATGGCAAAGTTATCCACAGATGAGATTCTTGATGCGATCAAAGAGTTATCCGTTCTCGAACTGAACGATCTCGTAAAGAAGGTAGAAGATGAGTTCGGCGTTTCCGCAGCAGCAGGTGTTGTTGTTGCAGCCGGCGCTGCTGCTCCTGCAGCAGAAGAGAAGACTGAGTTCGACGTTGAGCTGACTGAGGTTGGCCCGAACAAGATCAAGGTCATCAAGGTTGTTCGTGAGGCTACTGGCCTCGGCCTGAAGGAGTCCAAGGACCTCGTTGAGGGCGCTCCCAAGGTTGTTAAGGAAGCTCTTCCCAAGGCTGAGGCTGACGATCTCAAGGCTAAGCTCGAGGAGCAGGGCGCTAAGGTTACTCTCAAGTAATCACAGTCATACCGATTGCCTTTTGAGACTGTCGCGGTTTACCGCGGCAGTCTTTTTTTCATGCAAAAAGGACTTGATTATTGCCGGGCACTGGGATATCATTGTATGCGCTATGTTCTGCAATTATGCCCTACTATGCTCTCCTTAAGGATTAAGTTCCGGAAGAGAAAGCGGTGTAAAGGCTAGAATGTGAAATGTTATGAACTCACAAGATTTTCATACAACAGAACGAGGTGAAGTGAATGGATAAAATCAGGCTGCATCCTGTCGGAAAGGGTGAAAGCATCCGCATGAGCTATGCTCCCAACAGGAAGAATCTGAAGACAGGGGATGGACAACCCTTTGAGATGCCCAACCTCCTGGATGTTCAGAAGTCTTCCTACCAGTGGTTCCTGGATCAGGGACTCAAGGAGGCATTCGAGGATATTTTCCCGATCGAGGACTACAATGGCAAGCTGACGCTGGACTTTGTCAGCTACCAGCTTCGCACGGACAAGATGGATAAGAACAAGAATACCATCGCGAAGTGCAAAGAGAGGCACGCAACCTATGCAGCACCCCTGGAGGTCAAGGTACGTCTGACTGACAAGGATACCAACAAGGAGATCAAGGAGCAGGATATCTTCATGGGCGATCTTCCGCTGATGACGGATACCGGCACCTTTGTGATCAACGGCGCGGAGCGTGTCATCGTTTCCCAGTTGGTCCGTTCTCCCGGAATTTACTATGGCATTGACCATGATAAATATGGCAAGGCGCTCTATTCCTGCACCGTCATCCCCAACCGTGGCGCTTGGCTGGAGTACGAGACGGATGCGAACGATGTCTTCTACGTACGTGTTGACCGTACCAGAAAGGTTCCCGTCACTGTCCTGATCCGTGCGCTCGGCATCGGCATGGACGACGAGATCATTGACATGTTCGGCGACGAGCCGAAGCTGAGAGGCTCCTTCTCCAAGGATCCTTCTCACGACTATGAGTCTGGACTTCTGGAACTGTACAAAAAGATCCGTCCCGGCGAACCTCTCTCTGTCGAGAGCGCGGACACGCTGATCAACTCCATGTTCCTGGATCCCAGACGTTATGATCTGGCGAAGGTCGGCAGATACAAGTTCAATAAGAAGCTCGCGTTCGCGAACCGCATCACCGGCCTTGCTCTGGCGGAGGATGTGGTCGACACCGCCAACGGTGACATCATTGCCAGCGCAGGCGACGTAGTAACGCGCGAGGTTGCGGACGAGATCCAGAATGCGGCGATTCCCTATGTATGGGTTTCCACAGAAACAAAGGACCGCGTGAAGGTGCTGTCCAACCTCATGGTAGACATCACGCACTTCGTTGACTGTGATCCGGAGGAACTGGGCATTGAGAGCGCCAGCCACCTCGTATATTATCCTGCACTTCGTGACATCCTGATCCAGTATCAGGACAACTCCGACGCGGAGGGCCTTGCGGACGCCCTGAAACAGAACGTCAAGGAGCTCATCCCGCTGCATATCACGAAGGAGGACATCTTCGCTTCGATCAACTACAACATGCACCTGGAGTACGGTGTCGGCAACAAGGATGATATTGACCACCTTGGCAACCGCCGTATCAGAAGAGTCGGCGAGCTGTTACAGAATCAGTACAGAATCGGTCTCTCCAGACTCGAGAGAGTCGTACGCGAGAGAATGACGACGCATGACGCTGCCGAGGAGATCACGCCGCAGGCACTCATCAATATCAAGCCCGTACAGGCGACGGTGAAGGAGTTCTTCGGTTCTTCCCAGCTGTCCCAGTTCATGGACCAGAACAACCCGCTCTCCGAGATCACGCACAAGAGACGTCTCTCCGCGCTGGGTCCCGGCGGTCTCTCCAGAGACCGTGCCGGATTCGAGGTCCGCGACGTACACTATACGCACTATGGACGCATGTGCCCCATTGAGACACCAGAAGGCCCGAACATCGGTCTGATTAACTCTCTGGCGGCATACGCGAAGATCAATAAATACGGCTTCGTCGAGGCTCCTTACAGGAAAATCGACCAGAACGATCCGAACGGTCCCCGTGTCACGGACGAAGTTGTCTACATGACCGCGGACGAAGAGGATAACTACCATGTAGCGCAGGCTTCCACGAAGCTGGATGAGAACGGCTACATTGTGGATGACTATGCATCCGGCCGTTACAGAACGGAGACTTCCTCCTATCCGAGAACAATGTTCCAGTACATGGACGTATCTCCCCGCATGGTATTCTCGGTTGCGACCAGCCTCGTACCGTTCCTGCAGAACGATGATGCGAACCGTGCCCTCATGGGATCCAACATGCAGCGCCAGGGCGTACCGCTGATCAAGTGCGACGCACCTATGGTTGGCACCGGCATGGAAGAGAAGGCGGCAAGGGATTCCGGCGTCTGCATAATCGCAGAGAAGTCCGGTACCGTTACCTTCGTTGACGCAACGAGAATCGACATGGCATACGACGACGGCACGAGTGATGTGCTCTATCTCACGAAGTACCTTCGTTCCAACCAGTCCAACGCATACAACCAGAAGCCCGTTGTCAGCACGGGAGATCACATCGATGCCGGAGACATTCTGGCAGACGGCGCCTCCACTGACCACGGCGTTCTGGCACTCGGCAGGAACCCGCTCATCGGATTCATGTGCTGGGAAGGCTACAACTACGAGGATGCCGTTCTCCTCTCTGAGAGAATGGTCAGAGACGATATGTACACCTCCATCAACATCGAGGAGTACGAGGCGGAGGCAAGAGATACCAAGCTCGGACCCGAAGAGATTACCCGCGACGTTCCCGGTGTCGGTGAAGATGCTCTGAAGGATCTCGACGAGGACGGTATCATCCGTATCGGCGCCGAGGTGAAGGCTGGAGATATCCTGGTCGGCAAGGTAACACCCAAGGGCGAGACCGATCTGACGGCAGAGGAGAGACTCCTGCGCGCGATCTTCGGTGAGAAGGCTAGAGAGGTAAGAGATACTTCCCTCAAGGTGCCGCACGGCATGTACGGCATCATCATTGATACCAAGGTCTTCACCAAAGAGGCTGACGACGAGCTTCCTCCGGGAGTGAACAAGTCTGTCCGCATTTACATCGCGCAGAAGAGAAAAATCCAGGTCGGCGACAAGATGGCCGGCCGTCACGGTAACAAGGGCGTTGTTTCCAGAGTCCTGCCGATCGAAGATATGCCTTACCTTCCGAATGGCCGTCCCCTGGATATCTGCCTGAACCCGCTCGGCGTACCTTCCCGAATGAACATCGGCCAGGTCCTGGAGCTGCATCTGTCTCTCGCGGCAGAGGTGCTCGGCTTCAAGGTGACGAGCCCGAACTTCGACGGCGCGAACTACGATGACATCAGGCTTCTCCTGCAGATGGCGAATGACTATGTCAACACCAGCTGGGAAGAGTTCCAGGCCAAGTGGGCAGACAAGACAGAGCCCGAGATCATGCAGTATCTGGGCGAGCATCTGGACCACAGAGCTGAGTGGGCCGGCGTTCCGATCACGGAAGACGGCAAGGTTCAGCTGCGCGATGGCCGCACCGGTGAGAATTTCGACAACAAAACCTCCATCGGTTTCATGCACTACATGAAGCTGCACCACATGGTAGACGACAAGATCCACGCGCGTTCTACCGGCCCTTACTCTCTCGTAACACAGCAGCCTCTGGGCGGCAAAGCGCAGTTCGGCGGCCAGCGTTTCGGAGAAATGGAAGTTTGGGCACTGGAAGCTTACGGCGCCGCTTATACACTGCAGGAAATCCTGACCGTGAAGTCCGATGACGTTGTCGGCCGTGTCAAGACGTATGAGGCGATCATCAAGGGTGAGAACATTCCGGAAGGTGGTGTTCCTGAATCCTTCAAGGTACTGTTGAAGGAGCTGCAGGCACTGGGCCTGGATGTCGAGGTGCTCAAGGATGACGGCAGCGTGGTAGAGATTTCCGAAGATATCGACTATGGCGATTCTGCGATTTACAAGTTCGCGATGGCCAATAACTTCAAAGATACCGGAGATACTGACAGAGCGTCACTCGCGCAGGGCGGCATGACGCTCCAGGAGTTCAACGCGGAAGGCGAGCTCCAGGAAGCGGAAGAGGAACCCGGCGAGACTGATGAGTATCAGCTGGAATCGGAGGATGAATCCCTGGAAGATTCCTACGATGATACCGCTGATCAGGAATAGGAATAAAGTTTTCATAGTTCCTGATGACCAGTGTCATGACCGGTGTCATGTATAGCTGCCTGACAGCAGAATTGAGGGTAATATGCCGAATATGAAAGAAACGAATTACGAACCGCTCACATTCGATGCCATTCGTATCAGACTCGCGAGCCCGGACAAGATCAGCGGCGACGCGAGAGAGGGAAAAGGCTGGTCCTACGGCGAGGTAACGAAGCCCGAGACGATCAACTACAGAACGCTGAAGCCGGAAAAGGACGGCCTGTTCTGCGAGAAGATCTTCGGACCCACCAAGGACTGGGAATGTAAGTGCGGCAAATATAAGAAGATCAGATACAAGGGTGTGATCTGCGACCGCTGCGGCGTCGAGGTGACGAAGTCCTCTGTCCGCCGTGAGAGAATGGGCCACATCCAGCTGGCGGCGCCGGTATCTCACATCTGGTATTTCAAGGGAATTCCTTCCAGGATGGGTCTCATCCTGGATATGTCCCCGAAGGTACTCGAGAAGGTGCTGTATTTCGCAAGCTACATCGTACTCGACAAGGGCACGACCGAGCTGGAGTATAAACAGGTCCTGTCCGAGAAGGAGTACCAGGACGCCCGGGAGAAGTGGGGCGGCAAGTTCCGCGCCGGCATGGGAGCAGAGGCGATCAAAGAGCTGCTCGTTGCCGTAGATATTGATAAGGAATACGAAGAGCTCAACGCGGAGATGCAGGAATCTACCGGTCAGAAGAGAGCCCGTATCATCAAGAGACTGGAAGTTGTCGAGGCCTTCAAGGAGTCCGGCAACGATCCATCCTGGATGGTCATGGACTGCATTCCGGTTATCCCTCCGGATCTTCGCCCCATGGTACAGCTCGACGGCGGACGTTTCGCGACTTCCGACCTGAACGATCTGTACCGGAGAATCATCAACAGGAACAATCGTCTGAAGAGACTCCTGGAGCTGGGTGCTCCGGAGATCATCGTCAGGAACGAGAAGAGAATGCTGCAGGAAGCAGTAGATGCGTTGATCGACAACGGCAGAAGAGGCCGCCCCGTGACTGGCCCCGGCAGCCGTGCGCTGAAGTCTCTCTCCGATATGTTAAAAGGTAAGTCAGGCCGTTTCCGTCAGAACCTTCTGGGCAAGCGTGTCGACTACTCCGGCCGTTCCGTTATCGCGGTAGGTCCCGAGATGAAGATCTACCAGTGCGGCGTGCCGAAGGAGATGGCGCTCGAGCTCTTCAAGCCCTTCGTTATGAAGGAACTGGAGAAGAGAGGCATCTCTCAGAACATTAAGAACGCGAAGAAGCTCGTAGAGCGTGTGGATCCCCAGGTGTGGGATATCCTCGAGGACGTCATCAAAGAGCATCCCGTGATGCTGAACCGTGCGCCTACCCTGCACAGACTCGGTATCCAGGCTTTCGAGCCGGTACTGGTCGAAGGTAAGGCTATCCGCCTGCATCCTCTCGCCTGCACCGCGTTCAACGCCGACTTCGATGGCGACCAGATGGCCATCCATCTGCCGCTCTCTGTAGAGGCGCAGTCCGAGTGCAGATTCATGCTGCTCTCGCCCAATAACCTCTTAAAGCCTTCCGACGGCGGTCCCGTTGCGGTTCCGACGCAGGATATGGTACTGGGTGTTTACTACGTCACACAGGAGAGAGACGGCGAGCCCGGAGAGGGCAATTACTACGCTTCCATGAATGAGGCGTTCCTTGCCTATGTGAACAAGTACATCACCCTGCACAGCAGAATCCGCGTCAGACTGTCGAAACAGAAGGCGGACGGAGAGACTGTGACAGGCACCGTCGAAACGACACTCGGGCGCCTGCTGTTTAACGAGATCATCCCGCAGGATCTGGGCTTCGTAGACAGGTCCAAGCCGGAGAACTTCCTGGAGCCGGAGATCGACTTCATGGTCAAGAAGAAGGATCTGAAGAAGATCCTGCAGGCGGTCATCGACACCCACGGTACTTTCAAGTGCGCCGAGGTGGATGATGACATCAAGGCGTTCGGCTACAAGTGGTCCACGCTGGCAGGTCTGACGGTTTCCATCGCGGATATCCAGGTGCCTCCGGCGAAGCAGGAGATGCTGGAAGAAGGCCAGAAGACGGTCGACAAGATCGAGAAGAACTTCAGAAGAGGCCTCTTAACAGATGAAGAGCGTTACAGATCGGTTGTCGAGACCTGGACGAGAGTCGATGGCGAGCTGACCGATGTCCTGCTCAAGTCGCTGGATAAGTACAACAACATCTTCATGATGGCAGACTCCGGTGCCCGTGGTTCCAACCAGCAGATTAAACAGCTGGCGGCGATGCGTGGTCTGATGGCCGATACACAGGGCCGTACCATCGAGCTGCCGATCAAGTCAAACTTCCGCGAGGGTCTGGACGTTCTGGAGTATTTCATGTCCGCCCACGGTTCCAGAAAGGGTATGTCGGATACTGCGCTCCGTACGGCAGACTCCGGTTACCTGACAAGACGAATGGTCGACGTTTCTCAGGAACTCATCATTCGTGAGATCGACTGCGCAGATGGCAAGGAAGTCATCCCCGGCATGAATGTCAAGGCGTTCATGGACGGCAGAGAGATGATCGAATCTCTGCACGACAGAATCCAGGGCCGTGTATCCTGTGAGGACATCAAGGACAAGGACGGCAACATCCTTGTGAAGAAGAATCACATGATCACCCCTACCCGTGCGAACGCGGTTATCGAGCGCGGCGTCAACAAGAAGGGGGAGGCGATCGACCCGCAGAAGGACAGCATCAAGATCAGAACGATCCTGACCTGCCGCAGCCACCTCGGCATCTGCGCGAAGTGCTACGGTGCGAACATGGCGACCGGCGAGATGGTTCAGGTCGGCGAGGCTGTCGGCATCATTGCCGCACAGTCCATCGGTGAGCCCGGCACCCAGCTGACCATGAGAACCTTCCACTCCGGCGGTGTTGCCGGCGGCGATATCACACAGGGTCTTCCCCGTGTCGAGGAGCTGTTCGAGGCACGTAAGCCGAAGGGACTTGCGATCATTTCCGACATTGCAGGCGACATCGCAGTCAAGGATACCAAGAAGACGCGCTCCGTCATCGTAACCAACGATGAGACGGGCGAATCCAAGGAGTACCCGATTCCTTACGGCTCCAGGATCAAGGTTCAGGACGGCCAGACCATTGAGGCCGGCGACGAACTGACGGAAGGCTCGGTCAACCCGCACGATCTGTTGAAGATCAAGGGCATCCGTGCCGTGCAGGATTACCTGCTCCGCGAGGTTCAGAAGGTTTACCGTCTGCAGGGTGTAGATATCTGCGACAAGCACATCGAAGTTATCGTGAGACAGATGCTCCGCAAGGTACGCATCGAGGAGTCCGGAGATACGGAATTCCTGCCCGGGAGCCTCGTTGACTTCCTCGACTTCGAGGAGACGAACGAGAAGATCGCTGACGAGGGCGGCAGATCCGCGGAAGGCAAGCGCATCATCCTGGGGATCACCAAGAGTGCACTGGCAACCGATTCCTTCCTGTCTGCGGCTTCCTTCCAGGAGACGACCAAGGTTCTGACCGACGCGGCGATCCGCGGCAGAGTGGATCCTCTGATCGGTCTCAAGGAGAACGTGATCATCGGCAAGCTGATCCCTGCGGGAACCGGCATGAAGAGATACCGTTACACGAAGCTCAATACGGACGCACGCATCGCAGCACAGACAGTCGTGATGAACAACGACATCCTGGACGAGGATGCGAAAGAGGCACCGGATGCACCTGCAGCACTGGAAGAGAATCCGGATGTCGTCTCTGCCGAAGAGCTGGATGTAACAACGGAAGATATGCCTGTAGAAGTACAGTAAATTCTGTTGACTTTTCACAAATGCATAAGTATACTAAGGCGGTATGGCTGAAAAGCCGTACCGCTTTTCTATGCGCGGGAATAAGCCCGTGCGAACATTACTACGGCAAGGAGGTGAAATAGAATGCCGACATTTAACCAGTTAGTTAGAAAGGGACGTGAGGCTTCCACGAAGAAGTCCAAGGCACCTGCACTTCAGGTAGGTTTCAACTCTCTGAAGAAGAAGAGCATCGATCAGTCCGCTCCTCAGAAGCGTGGCGTCTGCACAGCAGTTAAGACTGCAACCCCTAAGAAGCCTAACTCAGCTCTGAGAAAGATCGCCCGTGTACGTCTTTCCAATGGAATGGAAGTTACATCCTACATTCCCGGAGAGGGACACAATCTTCAGGAGCACTCTGTTGTTATGATCAGAGGCGGAAGAGTTAAGGATCTCCCTGGTACAAGATATCACATTATCCGTGGTACGCTTGATACCGCAGGTGTTGCTAACCGTAAGCAGGCTCGCTCCAAGTATGGCGCAAAGAGACCTAAAGCTGCAAAGTAATACTTTCTAATTTGTAACAGAATGTTGGATTCTATTAACGATAGATTTCTGTACATGAGCAGAGAATATCGCGGTCGGGCTATCGAATAGATACCAGCATGGACACAGCAAAATAGTGAGTACCGATGAATTATCCATTGATAAGGAGGGAAGTATCATGCCGCGTAAAGGACATGTACAGAAAAGAGATGTATTAGCTGATCCCTTATACAACAGCAAGGTCGTAACTAAGCTCGTCAACAGCATCATGCTGGATGGCAAAAAGGGCGTTGCGCAGAAGATTGTATACGGAGCATTCGCTAAGGTAGAAGAGAAGGCCGGTAAGCCTGCGCTCGAGGTTTTCGAGGGCGCAATGAACAACGTTATGCCTGTACTCGAAGTAAAGGCAAGACGTATCGGCGGTGCCACATATCAGGTACCTAATGAGGTAAGACCTGAGAGACGTCAGGCGCTTGCACTTCGCTGGATCACAATGTTCTCCCGTAAGAGAGGCGAGAAGACCATGGAAGACAAGCTCGCAGGCGAGATTCTCGATGCTTACAACAACACAGGCGCTTCTGTAAAGCGTAAGGAAGACATGCATAAGATGGCTGACGCCAACAGAGCATTCTCCCATTACAGATTCTAATCGTATTCACGGATCGCTCCGTGAATGCCATTAGAGATGAATACAGTTGTTCACAACTTATGGAGGAATAACCTGTGGCACAATCAGAAACAAGAGAATATCCCCTGGACAGAACCAGGAACATCGGTATCATGGCACATATCGATGCAGGTAAGACGACTCTGACCGAGCGTATCCTGTTCTATACCGGTGTTAACTATAAGATTGGTGAGACACACGACGGCACTGCGACCATGGACTACATGGAACAGGAGCAGGAGCGTGGTATCACCATCACGTCCGCGGCAACAACCTGCCACTGGACGCTGGAAGATCATCACAAAAGGAAGGCAGGCGCTCTCGAGCACCGTATCAACATCATCGACACTCCCGGCCACGTAGACTTCACAGTAGAAGTTGAGCGTTCCCTCCGAGTTCTCGATGGCGCGGTTGGTGTCTTCTCTGCAAAGGGCGGTGTTGAGCCTCAGTCTGAGAACGTATGGAGACAGGCTGACAAGTACAACGTTCCCCGTATGGCATTCGTCAACAAGATGGATGTTGTCGGCGCAGACTACTATGGCTGCATCGATCAGATCCGCGACAGACTCGGCAAGAATCCTATCGCGATCAACATTCCGATCGGCAAGGAAGATACCTATATCGGCCTGATTGATCTGTTCGAGATGGATGCTTACTATTATAAGAACGACGACGGCACTGACGTCGAGATTAAGCCCGTTCCCGATGAATTAAAGGACGAGGCGACCGAGTGGCACGACAAGATGATCGAGCAGATCTGTGAGCTCGACGACGAACTGCTCGAGAAGTATCTCGAGGGCGGTGAGGAAGCCGTTACCACAGAGGAACTCAAGGCCGCACTTCGCAAGGCTACCATCGAGAGCAGAGCAGTACCTGTCTGCTGCGGTTCCGCTTACAAGAACAAGGGCGTACAGAAGTGCCTTGACGCTGTCATCGAGTACATGCCGTCTCCGGTTGACGTTCCTCCGGTAGAAGGCACAGATCTGGATGGCAACAAGACGGTGAGAAAGTCTGATGATGCTGAGCCGTTCTCGGCCCTGGCATTCAAGATTATCTCCGATCCGTTCGTCGGCAAGCTCGCGTTCATGCGCGTTTACTCCGGTACCTGCAAGGCCGGTTCTTATGTCCTTAACTCCACGAAGGACAAGAAGGAGAGAATCGGACGTCTCTTACAGATGCACGCGAACCACAGAAAGGAGATTGATGAGGTCTTCTCCGGTGATATCGCTGCAGCCGTAGGTCTCAAGGTAACTGCAACCGGTGACACGCTCTGCGATGACGCACATCCCGTTATCCTCGAGTCCATGGAGTTCCCTGATCCGGTTATCGAACTCGCAATTGAGCCCAAGACCAAGGCAGGCCAGGACAAGCTGACGGATGCACTGCAGAAGCTGGCAGAAGAGGATCCTACCTTCAAGGCACATACCGACAGCGAGACGGGTCAGACCATCATCGCCGGCATGGGCGAGCTGCATCTGGACATCATCGTCGACAGACTCCTGCGTGAGTTCCACGTAGAGGCGAACGTCGGTGCTCCTCAGGTAGCTTACAAGGAAACCTTCACCAAGTCTGTGGATCAGGAGTACAAATACGCGAAGCAGTCCGGTGGTCGTGGTCAGTATGGTCACTGTAAGGTTAAGTTCGATCCCATGGATCCGAACGGCGAGCAGATTTATGACTTCGAGAACGCTGTTACCGGCGGTAATATCCCGAAGGAATACATCCAGCCTGTAGGTGACGGTATCGAAGAGGCTATGAAGGCCGGCTCCCTCGGCGGCTATCCCGTTGTGGGCATCAAGGCTACGGTATACGATGGTTCCTACCATGAAGTCGACTCTTCGGAGATGGCTTTCCACATCGCAGGTTCCATGTGCTTCAAGGCCGCAATGGAGAAGGCAGCTCCTGCTCTCCTCGAGCCGGTCATGAAGGTTGAGGTTACCATGCCGGAAGAGTACATGGGCGACGTCATCGGAGACATGAACTCCAGACGCGGACGTGTTACCGGTATGGAAGACATCCCCGGCGGCAAGCAGGTCAACGGTTTCGTTCCTCTCTCTGAGATGTTCGGATACGCGACTGACCTTCGTTCCATGACACAGGGCCGTGGCAACTATTCCATGTTCTTCGAGAAGTACGAACCCGTACCGAAGAACGTTGCCGACAAGGTTCTGGATCAGAGACAGAAGGAGCTGAGCGCAAAGCAGTAATTTCCCTCTAAAGAGCGAAGAAATGAGACTTATCGCACGGCAAATTGCTTGCCTAAAGGCAATATCTCAAGTATAATATTTGTCAGTGACTGATGCCAGGCAGTGATGCGTCCAATTGGCGCTTCCGGCGCCACATTGTTCAGTCACTGACATATAGCAAAACTGTTATTATTTTCCAAGGAGGAAATAAAAATGGCAAAACAGCATTTCGACAGAACAAAGCCGCATGTTAACATCGGCACAATCGGTCACGTTGACCACGGCAAAACCACTCTGACAGCTGCTATCACAGCAGTTCTGTCTGCAAGACTGGGTGTTGATCCGGCCGTTCCTTTCGATCAGATCGACAAGGCTCCGGAAGAGAAGGCTCGTGGTATAACCATTAACTCTGCTCACATTGAGTACGAGACAGAGAAGAGACACTACGCACACGTTGACTGCCCCGGCCACGCTGACTATGTAAAGAACATGATCACTGGTGCAGCACAGATGGATGGCGCTATCCTCGTTGTAGCAGCTACCGATGGTGTTATGGCACAGACTCGTGAGCACGTTCTGCTGGCGAAGCAGGTAGGCGTTCCGAAGATCGTCGTATTCCTGAACAAGTGCGATATGATGGATGATCCTGAGCTGATCGAGCTCACAGAGATGGACATCAGAGATCTCCTCAACGAGTACGGCTATCCGGGAGATGACACTCCGATCATCAAGGGCTCCGCTCTGCAGGCTCTGCAGAATCCGGGAGAGGTTAACCAGTGGACAGATGCGATCATGGAGCTGATGGATACGATTGACACCTACATCCCTGATCCGGTTCGTGATAACGACAAGCCTTTCCTGATGCCTATCGAGGATGTATTCACGATCTCCGGTCGTGGTACTGTTGCAACTGGTCGTGTAGAGCGTGGTATGCTCAAGCTTAACGATCCCGTTGAAATCGTTGGTATCAAGGAAGAAACACAGACATCTGTTGCTACCGGCATTGAGATGTTCCGTAAGACTCTGGATTTCGCAGAGGCTGGCGACAACGTAGGTGTTCTGCTCCGTGGTATTGATCGTACTGACATCGAGCGTGGCCAGGTTGTAGCTAAGCCCGGCACCGTTACCTGCCACAAGAAGTTCACGGCTCAGGTTTACGTTCTGACTAAGGACGAGGGCGGCCGTCATACTCCTTTCTTCAACAACTATCGTCCTCAGTTCTATTTCAGAACAACAGACGTTACCGGTGTGATCTCTCTTCCGGAAGGAACTGAGATGTGCATGCCTGGTGACCACGTTGAGATGACCATCGAGCTGATCCACCCCGTAGCAATGGAGGAAGGTCTGACCTTTGCTATTCGTGAGGGCGGCAGAACCGTTGGTTCCGGACGTGTTGTTTCCATCGTCGAGTAATCTGATCTATTCAGAACTTCATTGATGGAAGATCGTTTCCAGTATAGTGACTCCCGGATTTCGAAAGAGATCCGGGAGTTTTCTTTATGCAAATTTTCGTAATTATTTCGTAATAATTTATCTACGGTGTTTCCTTTTTGATGAAGATATCCTATAATTTTTATACTATTCAACGCGACACAATTTATGAGCAGACAGACGTGCTCGCACGGCTGAATGCGATGCAAATTGCGTTCGCGCCCATACCCCTCTCGGGGTACAGCGCGCAGCGCGTCGGAAGGGCCACGGCGAGAAAATCGCAGATTTTTGAGCTCTGGGCCCTGAATAGTTCCAGGTTTTGTACGTAAGATAGGATATGGAATGGCAATGAGTGATAGTGAGATCGGAACACTGCATGTTACCCTCCTCGGTGGCTTTTCACTGAACTACGCCGGCGATGAGGTTGTACTCGGCAGGAATACGGGCGCGAAGTTCACGCAGCTGCTCCAACTCGTGTGGCTGCATGGGGAAAAGGGCATTTCCAAGCCTGAGATTGTCAGGGATCTCTATGATGCGGATGAGCTCTCAAATCCGAACAACAGCTTCAATAATCTGATCTTCCAGATGAGGAAACAGATGGTCGCGGCAGGTCTTCCCAAGGAAGACTATGTGGTAAAACGCGGCAAGATCTACATCCCCGATCCACGCGTTCCTCTGGAGATTGATACAGAGAAGTTCAAAGAGTTGTGTAGCAGGGCGGAGAAGGAGAGCGATCCGGCCACGAAGAATGAGCTGTACACGAAAGCCCTGGAGCTCTATCGCGGCGAACTCCTCCCGGAATCTTACACGAAGACCTGGGTGATCACGGAGAGTGTGATCCTGCGTGATCTGTTCGACGAGGCAGTTCACTGCGTCGGTGACTACGCCAGAGACCAGAAGGACTATGACACCATGTACCGCACCTATGAGAAGGCGGCACGTATCTATCCGGACAGCGACTGGCAGGCGTATCAGATTGACGCGCTGATCTGCAAGGAAGAGTACAGACAGGCTTACCAGCTCTATGATCGCACAGTGCATTTCTATTCCGAAGAAATGGGACTGCCACCGTCGGCCAAGATGCTGGAGAACTACAGGAAGATGAGTCAGAAACTCACTTCCCCTGCCAGCAGGCTCAACGAGATCCAGTCATCTTTGCAGGAGGATCCGGTCAGCGGTGCGTACTACTGCGCGTATCCGAGTTTCATCGACACGTACCATGTGCTGGAGAGGAACATGGAGAGAACAGGGTATTCTGTTTTCCTGCTCCTGTGTACACTGGTCGACTATGAGGGCAAGCCTTTTGCCAACAAGGAGAAGCTCCGGGAGAGAAGCGAAGCGCTGCGCGCTGCCATCGGTATCAGTCTGCGCCGCGGCGACATCTATACGAAATACAGCGCCTCGCAGTATCTGGTCCTGCTCGTAGGCAGCAGCAAGGAAGGCTGCGATGTGGTCGCACGCAGGATCAGTCACAAGCTCAAAGAACAGGTGGGCACCAGGGCGGACGTGAATTACAGCAATGTCTCACTGGCTGACCTCTCACATATGAAGCAAGGGCAGGCAGTAACTTTGCGGGAGGAAAACAGAGAGAAACAGAGAGAAACAGAGGCCTGTGATGGCAAGAGTCAATGAGAAATTATATGCTCCGAATCTGATTGTTGTGGGTGTAGACAAGATTCACAACAGGGATTATGAGGGGCGGATATGGACACAGTACGATGCTGCGCCTGCTGTTTTCTCGAACACGATGGACCTCCTGAGAAAAGCAGATCGCTTCTTCGACAGGATTCAGTTCCCGCAGAGAGCAACGCAGCCACGCAGTTTCGGAAATGAAATGGAAGTCGGAGAGCACAAGAGCCCTCCGGAGAACAGAAAAGAGAGAAAGATTACAATGAAAGAGATTGATCATAACAGAGGAGAGAAAGGCACCTTCATCGTTCAGGTGAAATATCGTCAGAACTCGACCTGGCAGGGACAGGTGATCTGGGCGGAGGAGAACAAGAAGGTCTATTTCCGCAGCGCACTGGAGCTGATGCGCCTCATTGATAACGCGCTTGGCACTGGAGAAGCCGACGGGAGTGAGCCGATGGAAGATACTTCCAGCGAAGCCGAAGGCTGAATTAATAAAAGCACAGAGGATAAAATGGAGATAATTTTAGCATCTGGGTCACCAAGGCGCGTTGAGAACATGGAGATTGTCTTGGCGTCGGGGTCGCCCAGGCGCAGGGAGCTCATGGAGCAGGCTGGAATTGCGTGCAGAATTATTCCGGCGACGGGTGACGAAGAGAGTAACGCGGCGGAGCCGGCGCAGTACGTGCAGGAGCTGGCTCGTCACAAGGCAGAGGAAGTGGCGGACAGACTTCGGCAGGAAGAGCCGGAGAAGAAAGCTGCCATCATCGGTGCGGACACAATTGTCGTGGTCACGCATGAGAACGGAACGAAGGAAATTCTGGGGAAGCCGAAAACTCCGGGCGACGCCAGGAGAATGATACGACTCATTGCCGGCAGAACGCATACGGTCATGACCGGCTGTGCCGTGATCCACCTTGACGGGGATTGTCTCACCTTCGTCGAAGAGACCAGGGTGCACGTCTTCCCTATGAGCGATGAAGAAATTGAGGACTACATCGCAACGCCGGAGCCTTACGACAAGGCCGGCGGCTATGGCATCCAGGGAAGCTTCGGAATCTATATTGAAGGCATCAGCGGTGACTACAACAACGTTGTAGGGCTGCCAATCGCACGACTCTATCACGTGCTGCGGGACGCGGGGTGCCTTACTGGAGACGGATGACTGGTTTATATTGAAAATATGGAGTTCGATGCCGGGGAGACAGGGAAATAATTCTGAGTTCCATGGCAGACAGGACAGAAAATAACGAGCAGCCTGATGGTGTGATCAAGAGATCGTCATCAGGCTGCTCGTGTGTTGTGAGATATGGAATTGCGTTGGAGGGGGGCAGGCTTTGTCTGTCTGTAGAGTACGAGAATTTCTCGCGTATCAGCACGGCGTCCAGCGACCGGCGGCGCCTTCCGGGAGGACGAGTCCTGTGCTCTTCACGCGGAGGCCGACTTCATCGGCATCGACGTTTCCCTTGCAGAGCGGATCCAGTGCTTCGTGCAGGAGGTAGGAGAGTACAGCAGGCTGCAGGCCGGTCGTGTAGGAATTGAGGAGCACGAAGAGCGGCTTCTCGACCAGAATCCCACGGATCAGGTTCAGGAAATCGAAGATGTTGTCCTCTATCTTCCAGATCTCTCCCTTAGGCCCTCTTCCATAGGAAGGAGGATCCAGGATGATCGCATCGTAACGGTTGCCGCGGCGAATCTCACGTTCCACGAAGCGAGTGCAGTCATCGACGAGCCAGCGGATCGGTGCCTCGGCAAGGCCGGAGAGCTCCGCATTCTCTTTCGCCCAGGTCACCATTCCCTTGGAAGCGTCGACGTGGGTGACGGCAGCTCCTGCCGCAGCAGCTGCCAGAGTCGCGCCGCCCGTATAGGCGAAGAGATTCAGCACTTTTACCTTGCGGCCGGCCTGTACCGCGGCTTCAATGATCGGCATGAACCAGTCCCAGTTGACGGCCTGTTCGGGGAAAAGGCCGGTGTGCTTGAAACTGAACGGCTTCAACATGAACCTGCGGTCCTTGTATGTGATCATCCACTCCTCCGGGAGCTGATGGAATTCCCAGTTGCCGCCGCCCTTGCTGCTGCGGTAGTAATGCCCGTTCACATTCTTCCAGTCTTTGGATTTCTCGGTAGTCCAGATCACCTGCGGATCCGGACGGATCAGTCTGTACTCGCCCCAACGCTCTAATTTCTCGCCGGAGGAAGTGTCCAGCACCTCATAATCTTTCCAGTTATCTGCTGTCCACATAGCTGCCTCCATTTCAATACCCTAATCCACCCTCGGAAACGTATACCTCGGGCTGATGAATATCTTAACATATGTAAACTATTCAGCACAGCGGAAAATGCAGGGCAGACAGGAGTGTTCACACGGCTGGCTGCGATTCTTTGGCACGATACAGGCGGGCGGCATCGACGCGGTCGTATCGAACGCAGACGCGCTGCCAGTAGACATGCTGGAAGGCTCCGCATCCGAGACGATCATTATCGAGATTTCACGCCTTTTATCTACTTACGGTATCCTTCCGGCACTGGCGGCGGGCATTGTACTCTCCGGCATCATGGCCTCCACGATGTCAACAGCGGACTCACAGCTTCTCGCTGCGTCGTCCTCGATATCGAATGACATTCTCGTGAAATTCCTTCGCCTTAAGGTGAGCATGAAGACAAGCCTTCTGATCGCACTCGCGGTCAACGTGATCGTATCACTGACAACAAAAGCGCCCGAGAAGAAGCTGACAGATACCTTCGATAAGGTATCAGCTATTCACTGACCACAGGGCATTGCTTCGTCACCCCGGCAGGGGTGACGAAAATAAACCGGAATATTTGTAAAAAACAGAGAAAAAATTATTTTTCCCTATTGCATTGGGAATGTATTTCGTGTAATATAAACATCGCTGTGACATGATAGCAATGAAGCGAGAGGTTACTGAACCGCTGAAAACGCAGAGAAATCAGCGTTAAGGCATTCAGACAACTCCGTGGAGCGAATGTCTGGGGTGACCCCGTGTGACCTGCGGGATCCGACCCAACAATCTGACGACAAGTCACTGTACCGAAATACAGTCTGCCCAGTGCAGAAACGACGTGTGTTATAAGTCCTGAAGCGGCCGGCGCCGCCTTATATTTTTAAGAGTTCAGGACACGCACGGGAGTGTGTACAGTCACCGCTTGTCGTACTTAGAAAAGTGCGAATAAGGAGGCGACTTTTTTTATGGCAAATCAGGTAATGAGAATCACATTAAAGGCGTATGATCACGAGCTGATCGATGCTTCTGCCAGAAAGATCATCGACACAGTCAAGAAGTCCGGCTCTCAGGTTAGCGGTCCCGTTCCGCTTCCTACGAAGAAGGAGGTTGTTACCATCCTTCGTGCCGTACATAAGTACAAAGACTCCCGTGAGCAGTTCGAGCAGAGAACTCACAAGAGGCTGATCGACGTCATCACTCCGACTCAGAAGACAGTAGATGCGCTTCAGAGACTGGAGATGCCTGCAGGCGTTTACATCAACGTCAAGATGCAGACGAAGTAATTCTTCTAATAAAATAGAAGAAAAGCGTAGCAGATCCGGGAAACCGGTTTGCATACAAAACCTCTACTAGAATGACATCCTTCCGGAGCAGCTCACCTGTGAAGAGCGCACCGGACGATGGCGCGGAGCACAAGGGCAGCGGTAAGGTCAACCGGCAGTCAGACAGCAGACTGGAGCTCTTGGACAGGGAAATCACACTTCCTGCGACGCAGATGTCCGCTGTAGGGAAACGCCACAATATGGCAGAAAGAGGCAAAGAATGAAGAAAGCAATACTTGCAACGAAGGTCGGTATGACACAGATCTTCAAGGAAGACGGAACTCTGGTTCCCGTTACTGTCCTGGAAGCAGGCCCTAACGTAGTCACCCAGGTAAAGACAACAGAGAACGACGGCTATGAGGCAGTTCAGGTCGGCTTCGTTGACGCTGTTGAGAGAGCCAAGTCCAAGGACAAGAGCGGCAGAGTGGAAATTGCTCACCGCCATGGCGTGAACAAGGCACAGAAGGGTCACTTCGAGAAGGCTGGCGTTTCTTCCAAGAAGTTCGTTAAGGAATTTAGACTCGATGATATCTCCGGTCTGGAGCTCGGCTCTGAGATCAAGGCGGATACCTTCGCTGAGGGTGACAGAATTGATGTTACCGCGATCAGCAAAGGTAAGGGCTTCCTCTCTGCAATTCAGAAGGGCCAGCACCGTGGACCTATGGGACATGGTTCCAAGTTCCACCGTCATCAGGGATCTAATGGTACATCTTCCACGCCCAGCCGTGTATTCAAGGGAAAAGGAATGCCCGGTCATGCTGGAAGCGTTCAGGTAACAGTGAGAAACCTTGAGGTTGTCAGGGTCGATGCAGAGAAGAACCTCATCCTGGTCAAGGGTGCAGTTCCGGGACCGAAGAAGGGCCTTGTAACGATCAAAGACACTACCAAGGTGGACGCGTAACCGCTGCCTGAATGAAAGGAGGACCATTTAAACATGGCAAACGTATCTGTTTACAATATGGAAGGCAAAGAAGTCGGAAAGCTTGACCTCTCCGACAAGATCTTTGGCATAGAGCCGAATGAGAACCTGATCCATCAGGCAGTCGTTCTCCAGCTCGCGAACAATCGCCAGGGAACACAGAAGGCAAAGACACGTTCCGAAGTTTCCGGCAGCACAGCGAAGCCCTGGAGACAGAAGGGAACCGGCCACGCGAGACAGGGTTCCACGAGATCTCCTCAGTGGAGACACGGCGGTGTTGTATTCGCTCCCGTACCGCGTGACTACAGCTTCAAGCTCAATAAGAAAGAGAAGCAGGCAGCCTTAAAGGGTGCGCTGTCCGATCGCGTTGCGCAGGGCAAGCTCGTAGTGCTCGATGAGCTGAAATTCGACGCTCCCAAGACGAAGGAATTCGTGAAGGTTCTGGACAACCTGAAGGTAGCCGGCAAGGCTCTCGTTGTTCTCGCCGATGACGCAAACGTTGTAAAGAGTGCCAATAACGTAATGTCTGCAAAGACAAGCTTCGTTAACACCATCAACGTATACGACATTATGAACGCACAGACGGTGATCCTGACAAAGGATGCTGTCGCTAAGATCGAGGAGGTGTACGCATAATGGCAGCACTGGGATATTACGACGTTATCTTAAAGCCCGTTCTCACTGAGAAGAGCATGAACGCCACAGCTGAGAAGAAGTACACATTCTATGTACATCCGGAAGCTAACAAGATTCAGATCAAGGAAGCTGTTGAGAAGCTCTTCGACGGCGCGAAGGTGAAGAAGGTCAACACCATCACCTGCAGACCCAAGAAGAAGAGAAGAGGAATGACAGTCGGCCAGACCGCCAAGGCGAAGAAGGCCATCGTTTTCCTGACAGAAGACAGCAAGGATATCGAGTTCTATACCGGGCTCTAATCCACAGTATCAACCATAAAACCCGGCGCAGCAAAGACGCGATGGTCTGAAAACATCAGGCCGATAAGTCAGCCATTGTGCCGGTGCGGTGCAAATATTTAACAAGGAGTATGAATCATGGGAATTAAAAAGTATACCGCTTATACCCCGTCCAGACGTAACATGACCGGTTCTGATTTCGCAGAAGTCACCAAGAAGACTCCTGAGAAGTCCCTCATTTCTTCCAAGAACAGCATTGCCGGAAGAAACAACCAGGGCAAGATCACAGTACGTCACAGAGGCGGCGGAAACAGAGTTAAGTACAGAGCAATCGACTTCAGAAGACGGAAGGATGATGTTCCGGCAACCGTCATCGGTATCGAGTACGATCCGAACAGAACCGCGAATATCGCTCTGATCTCCTACGCAGATGGCGAGAAGAGCTACATCCTGGCCCCCCAGGGCCTGACAGACGGCATGAAGGTCATGAACGGACCCAAGGCCGAGATCAGAGTAGGCAACTGCCTTCCTCTGTCTGAGATCCCTGTAGGTACCATGGTACACAACGTTGAGCTCTATCCCGGAAAGGGCGGCCAGCTGGCCAGAACTGCCGGCGCAGGCGCTCAGCTGATGGCGAAGGAGAATGGCTACGCTACACTGCGTCTCCCTTCCGGTGAGATGAGAATGGTTCCTCTTACATGCAGAGCTACCATCGGCGTAGTTGGCAACATCGATCACAACCTGATCAACTATGGTAAGGCTGGCCGTGTTCGTCACATGGGCATCCGTCCTCATGTCCGTGGTTCCGTTATGAACCCGAACGATCACCCTCATGGTGGTGGTGAAGGTAAGGCACCCGTTGGTCGTCCTGGCCCTGTTACACCTTGGGGCAAGCCCGCTCTGGGTCATACAACCCGTCGCAGGAAGTCTTCTGACAAGCTTATTATCAGAAGGAAGAACGGCAGAGGACTGAAGTAAGGAGGAGAACATGGCAAGATCACTGAAAAAAGGACCTTTCGCAGATGAGAGCCTTTTAAAGAAAATTGACGCGATGAACGCAGCCGGTGACAAGAGTGTCATCAAGACCTGGTCCCGCCGTTCCACGATCTATCCGTCTTTCGTTGGACATACCATCGCCGTACACGACGGCAGGAAGCATGTTCCGGTATATATCACAGAGGACATGGTAGGACACAAGCTCGGTGAGTTCGTTCAGACCAGAACCTTCCGTGGACATAACGGAAACAACAAGGAATCATCGACGGGCGCAAGGTAAGACGCGCCGATTGAGTTTGAAAGGAGTTCACATCTATGGCTAACGGACATAGAACACAAATTAAGAGAGCCAGAAATGCGGTCAAGGACACAAGACCCCACGCAAAGCTCACATATGCCAGAATTCCGGTTCAGAAAGCCTGCTTCGTAATGGATGCCATCAGAGGTAAGGATGTTACGACGGCAATCGGTATTCTGGAGTACAACCCGAGATACGCTTCGGGCGTGATCCTGAAATTATTGAATTCTGCAGTAGCGAATGCGGAGAACAACCTCGGCATGAACGCAGCGAATCTGTACATCGCGGAAGCGAACGCATCCGACGGCCCCATCATGAAGAGAATTCAGCCTCGTGCGCAGGGCAGAGCTTACAGAATCCTCAAGAGAATGTCGAATCTCTACATCGTTCTCGACGAGAAGAAAGCTGAGAAGACAGAAGAGCAGAACGCTGAAACAGCGGCAGAGAAGTAATTCAGGTGATTGAAAGGAGCCTATATGGGACAGAAAGTTAATCCTCATGGCATGAGAGTTGGCGTTATCAAGGACTGGGATTCCAGATGGTACGCTGAAGATGACTTCTCTGACATGCTGGTAGAAGATTACAAGATCAGAAAGTTCCTCAAGAAGAAGCTCATGGCTGCTGGAATCAGCAAGATTGAGATCGAGAGAGCTTCTGAGAGAGTCAAGGTAACAGTTTACTCCGCAAAGCCCGGCGTCGTCATCGGCAAGGGCGGCGCAGAGATCGAGAACACCAAGAAGGAGCTGCAGAAGCTCACAACGAAGAAGGTCGTTCTCGAGATCAAGGAAATTAAGCGTCCCGACAAGGATGCACAGCTCGTGGCTGAGAACATTGCTCAGCAGCTCGAGAACCGTGTTTCCTTCCGTCGTGCCATGAAGTCCGCGATGAGCAGGACCATGAAGACAGGCGCTCTTGGAATCAAGGCTTCCTGCGGCGGCCGTCTTGGCGGTGCGGATATCGCACGTACCGAGACCTACTCCGACGGAACCATTCCCCTTCAGACACTGCGTGCCGACATCGACTATGGTTTCGCGGAAGCGAACACCACCTACGGTAAGGTTGGCGTCAAAGTCTGGATCTACAAGGGAGAGGTTCTTCCGCAGAAGAAGAATACCCCTGCAGTTGAAGGAGGTGCTCAGTAATGTTAATGCCGAAGAGAGTTAAACACAGAATGCAGTTCCGTGGTAACAGGCGCGGAAAGGCTACGCGCGGCAACACCGTAACCTACGGTGAGTATGGCCTCATCGCAACTGAGGGCAAGTGGATCAAGGCTACTCAGATCGAGGCTGCCCGTGTCGCGCTGACACGTTACATCAAGCGTGGCGGCCAGGTATGGATCAAGATCTTCCCTGACAAGCCCATCACAGACAAACCCCTTGGTGTTCGAATGGGTTCCGGAAAAGGTGCCGTTGAATACTGGGTTGCAGTTGTTAAGCCCGGCAGAGTCATGTTCGAGATCGCCGGAGTACCCGAGGATCAGGCCAGAGAGGCACTGAGACTGGCGAGCACAAAGCTCCCTGTTAAGTGCAAGATCGTCACAAAGGCCGATCAGGAAGGAGCTGAGCAGTAATGAAGTCCAGCGAATATATGAAGGAATTACAGAACAAGTCTGTAGAGGAACTGAACGAGGATCTCGTTTCCGCGAAGAAGGAGCTCTTCAACTTAAGATTCCAGAATGCTACCAATCAGTTAAAGAACACTGCGCAGATCACGACCGTTCGCAAGAACATTGCGCGTATCGAGACAGCGATCTCCGCGAAAGCAAACGCATAAGGAACCTTAGGAAAGGAGAATGACCGTGGAAGAGAGAAATTTAAGAAAAGTCCGCATCGGTAAGGTTGTCAGCGACAAGATGGACAAGACTGTTGTCGTTGCCATCGAGAACCACGTAAAGGCACCTCTGATCGGAAAGATCGTAAAGAGAACCTACACACTCAAGGCTCACGATGAGAAGAATGAGTGCGGTATCGGTGACACCGTCAAGGTTATGGAGACCAGACCGCTGTCCAAGACCAAGAGATGGAGAGTCGTTTCCATCGTCGAGAAGGCCAGATAATCGACAGACTCGGCATCCCAACGCCTGATAGTGGCGTGGGAGACTTCGAAGGCAGCAGCAAGACGCATAAACAACAGGCTGCAATGCAACAAGTTGCATCACAGCACTGTGGCGGAGCCGGCAGTGACATGACATACCGGCCGCGGCGTCCTCTGCGCCGCCAATCAAAGAAAGGATATAGACATGATTCAGCAGGAAACCAGACTGAAGGTCGCTGATAACACCGGTGCCAGAGAACTCCTCTGCATCCGTGTGAGCGGCGGCTCCAAGAGAAGATATGCCAGAATCGGCGATGTCATCGTAGCTTCCGTCAAGGAGGCCATTCCCGGTGGCGTTGTGAAGAAGGGCGATGTTGTAAAGGCTGTTGTTGTCCGCACTGTTCGTGAGACCCGCCGTAAGGACGGTTCCTACATCAGATTTGACGAGAACGCAGCCGTTATTATCAAGGATGATATGACTCCGACAGGAACTCGTATCTTCGGACCCGTCGCAAGAGAGCTCCGTGACAGGAAGTTCATGAAGATTCTCTCCCTTGCTCCGGAAGTACTGTAAGGAGGTACGGCAATGGCAACAGCAAAGATCAAAGTTGGTGATACAGTAAAGGTTATCACAGGTAAAGATCTCGGAAGAGAAGGCAAGGTTACTTCTGTTGACAACAAGAACCACAAGGTAGTTGTGGAAGGCATCAACAAGGTGACAAAGCACACAAAACCCTCCGCTCAGAACCAGAACGGCGGCATCGTTGAGACAGAAGCTGCTCTCGACGTATCCAACGTAATGCTGGTAGTCGATGGCAAGACAACTCGTGTTGGCTTCAAGGTTGAGGACGGCAAGAAGGTCCGCATAGCCAAGAAGACCGGCAAGGCAATTGACTGAAGGCGGAAAGGAGGATACGTAAAGTGGCAAGCAGACTGAAAGAACAGTACAACACCGAGATTCGCGAAGCTATGGCGAAGAAGTTCGGCTACAAGAACCCCATGCAGATCCCGAAGCTCGACAAGATTGTTGTCAACATGGCTGTGGGCGAAGCGAAAGAGAACGAGAAGGCTCTCGAAGTAGCTGCGAAGGACATGGAGACCATCACAGGACAGCATCCTGTATACACCAAGGCGAAGAAGTCCATCGCGAACTTCAAGATTCGTGAAGGCATGCCGATCGGCTGCAAGGTAACACTGCGCGGCGACAGAATGTATGAGTTCCTCGACAGACTCGTGAACCTGGCGCTGCCCCGTGTACGTGACTTCAGAGGCGTGAATCCGAACTCCTTCGATGGCAGAGGTAACTATGCACTTGGTATCAAGGAACAGATCATCTTCCCTGAAATCGAGTATGACAAGATTGACAAGGTAAGAGGAATGGACATCATCTTCACAACGACCGCAAAGACCGACGAGGAAGCGCGTGAGCTGTTAAGACTGTTCAATATGCCTTTCGCTAAGTGATAAAGGAGAATTAAGATGGCAAAGCTTTCTATGAAGAACAAGCAGCAGATGAAGCCCAAGTTCTCTACCAGAGCTTACACCCGCTGCAAAATCTGCGGACGTCCGCATTCCGTATTGAAGAAATACGGCATCTGCAGAATCTGCTTCCGTGAGCTCGCTTACAAGGGCGAGATTCCCGGAGTTCGCAAGGCTTCCTGGTAAATATCAGGCAGGCTCTGCGCGATGGCAGACCAGAATGGTTACGTACGCCTTATGTTTTCACAGGAAAAACAGGGCAGGGATATCACATACTATAAGGAGATAATACAATGAGCATGAGTGATCCTATTGCAGATATGCTTACGAGAATTCGTAACGCGAATACATCCAGACACGACACAGTTGATATTCCCAATTCCAAGATCAAGATGGCAATCGCTGACATCCTGCTGGATGAGGGTTACATTTCCAAGGTTGAGCTGGTTGAGAACGGAACACACAAGGACATCCGCATCACACTTAAGTACGGCGCGGACAAGAGAGACAGAATCCTGACGGGTCTTAAGAGAATTTCCAAGCCCGGCCTTCGTGTTTACGCCAGCAAGGACCAGGTGCCGAAGGTTCTGAACGGAATGGGTACCGCTATCCTTTCCACGAATCAGGGCGTCATCACAGACCGCAAGGCAAGAGAGCTGCAGGTCGGCGGCGAGGTTCTCGCTTACATCTGGTAATGATTCAAACTGTATCGGACACCCGGCGGGATGGGCCGGGCAATCCGATTCAATGTATCCGGTAATTGACAATTTCGTATTATAGGAGGTACGGGCATGTCACGTATAGGTAGAATGCCAATCGCTATTCCTGACGGAGTCAACGTCAGCGTAGCAGAAAATAACACAGTGACTGTGAAGGGTCCCAAGGGTGAGCTCACCAGAGAGTTCCCCAAGGAAATGACAATTGATCAGAAAGATGGCAACATCGAGATCACAAGACCCAATGATGAGAAGAAAGAAAGAGCACTGCATGGATTGACCAGAGCGCTTCTTCACAACATGGTAGTCGGTGTTACAGATGGCTTCACAAAGACACTTGAGATCAACGGCGTCGGCTACAGAGCTGAGAAGAAGGGCAACGTCCTGACTCTGCATTTAGGATATTCCCACAACATTGAGATGACGGATCCGGAAGGCGTTGAGACAAAGGTTGACGGCAACAAGATCCTCGTTTCGGGAATCGATAAAGAGGCAGTAGGCCAGTGGGCTGCTGATATCAGGTCCAAGAGAGGACCGGAGCCTTACAAGGGCAAGGGTATCAAGTACGATTACGAGCACATTCGTCGCAAAGTCGGCAAGACCGGTAAGAAGTGATCGGAAGGAGCGTAAATTATGGTTACCAAAGAAAATAGAAAAGTTGTACGCGAGAAGAAGCATTCCAGAATCCGTAACCGCTTCAGCGGCACCGCAGAAAGACCGCGTCTTGCTGTATTCAGAAGCAATGACCACATTTATGCGCAGGTCATCAACGACGAGGAAGGCAGAACGCTCGTTTCTGCGTCTACTGTTGAGAAGGAAGCTAAGGCTGCTCTGGAGCACACAGACGACGTTGAGGCAGCAAAGTATGTCGGAAGCCTTGTAGGTAAGAGGGCTGTTGATGCCGGCATCAAGGAAGTTGTTTTCGACAGAGGCGGTTATATTTACCAGGGCAAGGTAGCAGCTCTTGCTGATGCGGCACGCGAAGCCGGCCTGGATTTCTAATTGAGAGGAGAAATTAAATGGAGCGTTCTAATATTGATGCAAGTCAGTTAGGAGAACTCAATGACAAGGTCGTTACCATCAAGCGTGTTGTAAAGACAGTTAAGGGCGGCCGTAACATGAAATTCTCCGCACTGGTTGTCGTAGGCGACGGCAATGGCCACGTTGGTGTAGGCCACGGCAAGTCAGCTGAAATCCCGGAAGCGATCCGGAAGGGCAAGGAGGATGCTTCCAAGCACCTCGTAAAGATCGCCCTCGATGAGGTTGGTTCCGTAACACACGATTACATCGGCACATACGGTTCTGCACAGGTTCTGTTGAAGAAGTCTCCCGATGGTACTGGCATCATCGCCGGCGGCCCCGCTCGTACGATCTGCGAACTGGCAGGAATCAAGAACATCAGAACCAAGTCCCTTGGTTCCAACAACAAGCAGAATGTCGTTCTGGCAACTCTGAACGGTCTCATGAACATGAAGGATCCTCAGGATGTTGCTGCCAGACGCGGCAAGTCCGTGGATGACTTCAAGAACTAACGGAGGAAACCAAAATGGCAGATACGAAGAAGTTAAAGATCACACTTGTAAAGTCCACAATCGCTGCTGTTCCGAAGAACAAGGCGATCATCAAGTCCATGGGCTTCCATAAACTCAACAGCTCCGTTGTTTTACCCGACAACGCAGCAACAAGAGGACAGATCAGACTGATCGCTCCTTTTGTCAAGGTTGAAGAGCAGGACTAAGGAGGAACTACAATGGAATTAAATAATTTAAAGCCCGCTGCCGGCTCCAAGCACAGCGATTTCAGAAGAGGCCGTGGTCATGCTTCCGGAAACGGCAAGACTGCAGGCTTCGGACACAAGGGCCAGAAGGCTCGTTCCGGAAGACCCAGAGCTGGTTTCGAAGGCGGTCAGATGCCTCTGTACAGACGCCTGCCCAAGAGAGGATTCACGAACTATAACCACAAGGATATCGTTTCGGTTTCTCTCCGTGCTCTGGACAAGTGCTTCGAGGACGGTGCAGTCATCGACGCACAGGCACTCCTGGACGCAAAGATCATTGATCACGTCGGTGACGGCGTGAAGATCCTGTCCGGCGACAAGGGAAGCGACAAGTTCGAACTGGGCAAGAAGTTCACAGTAAAGGCGAACGGCTACAGCGAGAACGCAAAGGCCAAGATTGAGGCTGCCGGCGGTACTGCCGAAGTTGTTGAGAAATAATCAGAATTAAATATCAGGTACTGTAAGGAATTTGTATATTCAGCCGCATCCATGCTACAATACACGGGTCGGCTGTCTATACAAATTTCTGCATCCTGACAAAAATCATCAATAACGAAAGGCATGGTAGTCTAATTATGTTTGAAACCGTGAAAAATGCATTCAAGGTGAAGGAGATCCGTAACAGAATCCTGTTCACGCTTGCAATGCTGGTCATCATTCGGTTTGGCTCTGAGCTTCCGGTACCCGGCGTAGACAGGAATTACTTCCAGAACTGGTTCGCACAGCAGACAGGCGACGCATTCAGCCTGGTGGACGCTTTCACCGGCGGTTCCTTCCTGAACATGTCCGTTCTGGCACTGAACATCACACCTTACATCACATCTTCCATCATCATCCAACTTCTCACCATTGCGATCCCCAAGCTCGAGGAAATGCAGCGTGAGGGCGAAGAGGGGAGGAAGATGCTCGTCTCCATTACCCGTTATGTGACAATCGCGCTGGCACTCATTGAGGGCGGCGCCATGGCCATCGGTTTCGGCAGACAGGGACTCCTCGAAGAGTTCAATGCACTGAATATCATTATGGTGATCGCCGTTCTGACGGCCGGTTCCGCATTCCTCATGTGGATCGGTGAACAGATCACAGACAAGGGCATCGGCAACGGTATCTCCATTGTCCTGATCATCAACATCATTTCCCGTATGCCGCAGGATATGGCAAGTCTCTTCAATCAGTTCGTGATCGGCAAGCCGGTCGCGTTCGCAACTCTTGCAGCGGTTATCATCATCGCGATCATCGCGGCGATGGTAGTCCTCGTCATTCTGCTGAATGATGCGGAGAGAAGAATTCCCGTACAGTACGCGAGGAAGATCCAGGGACGCCGCCAGATAGGCAGCTCCCAGTCCAGCATTCCGCTCAAGGTCAACACCGCAGGCGTGATGCCGATCATCTTCGCATCGTCTATCA
This sequence comes from Lachnospiraceae bacterium NK3A20, assembly GCA_900107575.1. Taxonomy (GTDB): domain Bacteria; phylum Bacillota; class Clostridia; order Lachnospirales; family Lachnospiraceae; genus CAG-791. Next base: position 37,118 of record FNQX01000010.1, read on the forward strand.
TGGAATTCCCGGTGATCATTTCGACACTGGCGAACTACCAGGGGACAGGCTGGTGGAGTGAGGTGCTGCGGTACCTTTCCTCGACTTACTGGTGCAATCCTTCTTATCCGAAGTACAGCATCGGCCTTGTGGTCTACATCCTGCTCCTCATCTTCTTCGCTTATTTCTATACTTCCATCACTTTCAATCCATTGGAAGTATCGGACAACCTGAAGAAGAGCGGCGGCTTCATTCCGGGTATCCGTCCCGGCAAGCCGACATCGGACTATCTGAACCGGCTGCTGAACTACATCATCTTCATCGGTGCTGTGGGGCTCACGATTGTGGGTGTGCTGCCTTTCTTCTTCCGCGGCGTATTCAACGCGGATGTATCGTTCGGCGGAACGTCGCTCATCATCGTTGTCAGCGTTGTTCTCGAGACGATTAAACAGGTCGAGTCGATGATGCTGGTGAGAAATTACAAGGCATTCCTTACAGAGTGATCACGAACCGGATCGGATTCCTACGCGCAGCTACGTGAATGAGATTCCGATCCGGTGATTTGTATTTAACCATTCAGCACAGCGAGATCCATGAGCAGACAGCCGCGTTTACACGGCTGAATGTGATATGAATCTCGCTTGTGGCCATACCCCTTCGGGGTACAGCGCGTAGCGCGTCGGAAGGAACTCAGCGAAGAAAATCGAAGATTTTCGAGATGGGGTCTGAATGGTTACGCAATCTATTTATAGAAGAGGAGAACATTATGATTATCGTTATGCTGGGCGCGCCCGGTGCAGGCAAGGGCACACAGGCTGCCATGATCTGTGACAAGTATGACATCCCTCACGTATCCACCGGTGACATTTTCAGAGCCAACATCAAGAACGGCACAGAGCTGGGCAAAAAGGCAAAGGCCTTCATGGATGAGGGCAAGCTCGTTCCCGATGAGCTGACCATCGAGCTGCTCTTAGATCGTGTATCTCAGGATGACTGCGCAAAGGGCTATGTCCTCGACGGCTTCCCGAGAACCATTCCGCAGGCAGAGGTTCTGACGAACGCTCTCGCAAAGGCGGGAGAGAAGGTAGACTTCGCGATCAACGTGGATGTTCCTGATGAGAATATCATCAAACGTATGAGCGGCAGGAGAAGCTGCCCCAAGTGCGGCGCTTCCTACCATGTAGAGTTCGTTCCGCCGAAGAAGGAAGGCATCTGCGATGTCTGCGGCAGTGAGCTCATCCAGCGCGAGGATGACAAGCCGGAGACAGTGAAGAACCGTCTGTCTGTTTACCACGATCAGACACAGCCTCTCATCGAATATTACGAGAAGGCTGGTGCGTTACAGGCCGTCGATGGAACGAAGGACAAGGACGAAGTCTTCGCGGATATCGTGTCGATTCTGGGATGAGTCCGTTGCTTTACCGGTATCAGTTAGATTGAAAGGAATCTTGGTTTATGTCAAAAGCAGATGTAATTGAACTGGAAGGAGTCGTAGTAGAGAAGCTTCCCAACACGATGTTCCGTGTCAAGCTCGAGAATGGAGCCATCATCCTTGCCCATATCAGCGGCAAGCTCAGACAGAACTTCATCCGTATTCTTCCCGGCGATAAGGTTACACTGGAGATGTCCACCTACGATCTGACCAAGGGCAGGATCGTCTGGAGAGACAAATAAGACAGGCGCGCAGGGCAGGCTTGGAACAGAATTGTTAGAACTTTCTAAAAAAAGCTTGCCTCTAATAAATTGCCGTGATATGATATTACGGCTAGTGAGAAAACGCAGGGGGAACTTTGCGCTTTCTCATGTGTGCGTGTAAATATAGTTTCATCTCATGAGAAAGGAGAGTGCAACGTGAAAGTTAGAGCATCCGTGAAGCCTATGTGCGAGAAGTGCAGAGTTGTTAAGCGCAAGGGCGTGATCCGGATTATCTGCGAGAATCCGAAGCATAAGCAGAGACAGGGTTGAGTCATTTCGGCCATGGCAGACACTTTGATCTTATGATCTTCTTATGATCTTAGGAGGGAGTGCTGCAAGGCGATTTGATACCCTGCGCATTCAGCAAAGGACCCGGACAGTGTCTGTCCCTGTTTCCGAACTGATCCAATTCGCAGCGGAAAGGCCGGATATCCGTAATCTTCCGGCTGGGCGAGCGAAATAATACTGCCGCTGGCACCGTGCTGCCGCGCGTAAGTTGTTACTTCTGATACTGCATTTGCAGAATTTTGGAAGGTCGCCCCAATCAAATGAAAACATTAATTAATTTAAGGAGAAATTGAAATGGCTCGTATTTCAGGTGTTGATTTACCCAGAGACAAGCGCGTGGAGATCGGCCTTACTGCTATTTATGGCATTGGTCGTACATCCGCAGATAAGATTCTCAAAGCTACAGGAGTTAATCCTGACACTCGTTGCAGAGATCTGACAGACGATGAAGTCAGAAAGCTCGCTGATGAGATCGCAGCTAACTACATGGTAGAAGGTGACCTTCGCCGTGACACTGCGATGAACATCAAGACCCTGACCGAGATCGGCTGCTATAGAGGCGTTCGCCACAGAAGAGGCCTGCCTGTTCGCGGTCAGCATACGAAGAACAATGCCCGCACGCGTAAGGGCCCTCGCAAGACCATTGCGAACAAGAAGCAGTAATATGTAACTATTCAGCACAGCGAAATTTATGAACAGACAGCCGAGTTTACGCGGCTGGATGCGATGTAAATTGAGCTGGGGCCAACGCGCGCAGCGCGTCGGAAGGAACGCAGCGAGAAAATCGAAGATTTTCGAGATGGGTTCTGAATAGGTACAGATTAACTTAGTCACGGCTGAGAATTTCGGCCGGTTACCGGGGACACTGTGTGTCCGCATGGTATGTAGATTTCAGAGAGAGGTTTATTCATGGCAGCAAAGAGCAATTCCAAAGGAAAGAAAGTAAGGAAGAATGTTGAGAAGGGCCAGGCTCATATCCAGGCTTCCTTCAATAACACGATCGTTACCCTGACCGATACCCAGGGCAACACCCTGAGCTGGGCAAGTGCCGGCGGACTCGGATTCAAGGGATCCAGAAAGTCCACTCCTTACGCGGCACAGACAGCAGCAGAGACAGCGACCAAGGCAGCGATGCTCCACGGTCTGAAGACTGTCGATGTATTCGTCAAGGGACCCGGATCAGGAAGAGAAGCAGCGATCCGCGCACTGAACGCGAACGGTCTGCAGGTTCTCTCCATCACGGATGTGACACCCGTTCCTCACAACGGATGCCGCCCGCCCAAGAGAAGAAGAGTATAGTAGTTTATTTGTAGCCGTTGGATGAAGGGACAGAAGAGGCTTACAATGGCCTTCTCTGTTCTGTAAACAACTAACACCGCTGCAGTATGCAGCGTGCAGACAGGAATCTTTGATTCCACGAAAGGAGCCACAATGGCAGTAGATAAGACACCCGTCCTGAAGAGATGCAGATCCCTGGATCTTGATCCGACCTTCCTGGGGTATGACAAGAAGTCCAGAAGAACTCTGACCAGAAGGAGCAGAAAGCTCTCTGAGTACGGCACACAGCTTCGTGAGAAGCAGAAAGCAAAATTCATTTACGGCGTTCTGGAGAAGCCCTTCCGTAACTATTACGAGAAGGCTGACAGAATGAAGGGAATGACCGGTGAGAACCTCATGGTCATGCTCGAGTCCCGTCTGGACAACGTTGTATACCGTATGGGCTTTGCCAGAACCAGAAGAGAGGCACGTCAGGTCGTTGACCACAAGCACATCCTCGTGAACGGCAAGTGCATCAACCTTCCTTCCTATGCTGTGAAGGCAGGCGATGTCATCGAGGTCAAGGAGAATTCCAAGACCATGCAGAGATTCAAGGACATCGCTGAGGTCACCGGCGCAAGACTCACTCCTGAGTGGGTAGACGTTGACAAGGAGAACTTCAAAGGCACAGTCAGCACACTTCCTAAGAGAGAGCAGATCGACGTTCCCGTTGATGAGATGGCTATCGTCGAGTTGTATTCCAAGTAAGCCATAAGTAATGCGTATGCGCATGCAGGCTGTGGAAGTCACAATACGGCCTGCGTGCTGTTATTTTGCACCTGGTAACAGAGAATACATGCAACCACAACAAGGAGGTATACGCGTGTTTGATTTTGAAAGACCCAGTATAGAGGTCGCTGAGATCTCCGATGATAATAAGATTGGCAGATTTGTAGTACAGCCGCTCGAGAGAGGTTATGGCATCACGCTCGGAAATTCTCTGAGAAGAATCATGCTGTCCTCCCTTCCCGGAGCTGCAGTCAGCCAGATCAAAATCGATGGCGTTCAGCATGAATTCAGCACAATCCCTGGTGTTAAGGAAGACGTTCCCGAGATCGTCATGAACATCAAGAGCCTCGCGATTCTCAACAAGAGCGAGACCAATGAGCCCAAGACCGCGTACATCGAGTACGAGGGCGAAGGCGTCGTTCATGCCAGCGATATCCAGGCAGATCAGGATATCGAGATCATCAATAAGGATCAGGTTATCGCTACTCTTTCCGGTAAGAAGACGAAGCTTTTCATTGAGCTCACGATCACAAAGGGAAGAGGCTATGTAGCAGCTGACAAGAACAAGGATCAGGATACAAAGATCGGCGTTATCCCTGTTGATTCTATCTATACACCTGTACAGAGAGTCAATGTTACCGTTGAGAATACCCGTGTAGGTCAGCAGACCGATTTCGACAAGCTGACTCTCGCGGTGACAACGAACGGCACAATGGCTCCTGACGAAGCAGTCAGCCTTGCGGCTAAGGTTCTCTCCGAGCACCTGTCTGTTTTCATTGATCTTTCCGACAATGCGAAAAAGACAGAAGTGATGGCAGAGCCTGTTGACGACAAGACAGATCAGGTAAGAGAAATGAGCATTGATGAGCTGGAGCTCTCGGTTCGTTCCTACAACTGCCTGAAGAGAGCAGGAATCAATACTGTCGCGGAACTCTGCGACAAGACTCCTGACGAAATGATGAAGGTCAGAAACCTTGGCAAGAAGTCTCTCGATGAGGTTCTGGAGAAGCTCAAAGAGTTAGGCCTCAAGCTCAACACAGGCAATTCTGACGTGGTGGATGAACAGTAATTCTCACCACAGAACACGTACATTTCCCCGCCGATAAATCCCGAGAGGTACGGCAGGGCATGGCATATCAGCTGACACGTACAGGTAAAGCCACAGGTGCTGTACGCGCCACCAGAATAAGGAGAAATCACAATGGCTGAATACAGAAAATTAGGCAAGAAAACAAAGCTCAGAAAAGCGCTGCTGCGTTCTCAGGTAACACAGCTGATCTACAAGGGCAAGATCGTAACTACCGAGGCGAGAGCCAAGGAAGTTCAGAAGATCGTTGAGCCCCTCATCGCACTCGCTGCGAAGGAGAAGGATAACTTCGAGGAAGTTACCGTTCAGGCTAAGGTTGCCCGCAAGGACAAGGACGGCAAGCGTGTGAAGGAAGTGCAGGACGGCAAGAAGGTTACCGTTTATGACACCGTTGAGAAGAAGATCACGAAGGATGCTCCTTCCCGTCTGCACGCAAGACGTCAGATGCTCAAGGTTTTCTATCCTGTAGTCGAGGTTCCCGCTAAGGGCGCCGGCCGCAAGAAGGGAACGAAGGAAGTAGATCTCGTTGCCAGGATGTTCGATGAGTACGGCAAGAAGTACGCTGACCGCAAGGGCGGCTACACCAGAATCGTCAAGATCGGACAGAGAAAAGGCGACGCAGCTCTGACTGTTGTTCTCGAGCTCGTTTAATCTGATCGCCAATTGATCGGACGGACAGATAGTGATAAGGCTTCCGGAATCATTCCGGAGGCCTTTTGTTGAATCTTAGAGGTGGCCATGGGGATTATTCAAACCCTGAATCTGATACACGACTACATTACGAGAGATGAGGAAGGCAACGAGGTCGGCACAGTGCGTGCCCTGGACGATGTCTCCCTCGATGTCGAGCCGGGCCAGTTCATCGCTGTTCTGGGACACAACGGCTCCGGGAAGTCGACCCTCGCGAAACACCTGAACGCCCTGCTGTACCCTTCCGGAGGCACCGTCATCGTCGACGGAATGAATACGCAGGATGACGACAAGCTGTGGAACATCCGCCAGGAAGCTGGTATGATCTTCCAGAACCCGGACAATCAGATCATCGGCCAGGTGGTGGAAGAGGACGTCGGCTTCGGCCCCGAGAACATGGGCGTTCCGACGAAAGAAATCTGGGAGAGAGTCGAAGAGTCGCTGAAGACAGTCGGCATGTGGGAATACCGCAAAAAGTCTCCGAACCACCTCTCCGGCGGACAGAAGCAGCGCGTCTCCATCGCCGGCGTCATCGCGATGCACCCCAAGTGCATCATCATGGATGAGCCTACGGCGATGCTGGACCCGTCCGGCAGGCGGGAAGTCATCCGTGCCGCGCGGGCGCTGAACGACGTCGAGAAGATCACGATCATACTGATCACCCACCACATGGAGGAGGCAATCTACGCCGACCATGTTTTCGTTATGGACGAAGGGAAGATCGCGCTCCAGGGGACGCCGCGGGAAGTGTTCTCCGAGGTGGAGAAGATGCAGGCACTGCATCTGGATGTGCCGGCCGTGACCATGGTGGCGCACGAGCTGCGCAAGGCCGGCGTAGACATTCCGGCAGGCATCCTCACGAAAGAGGAACTCGGTGCGGCTCTGGAACTCGTGCCGTCCGTCGCGTCGATGCAGTCCGGTAAGATCAGCTGACAGGAAGGGACAACATGGCATTATTCGTCGATGACATCACCTATGTCTATGAAAAGGGCACGGCGATGTCGGTCAATGCACTGAATCATATCACCGTGGAGATTCCGGACGGCCAGTTCATCGGCCTCGTGGGCCACACGGGCTCCGGCAAGTCCACCTTCGTGCAGATGCTGAACGGGCTCCTCGCCCCGACAACCGGGCGGATCCTGTGGAACGGTCAGGACATCCACGAAGACGGCTTCGATAAAAAGCCCCTGCGGGCGGCTGTCGGTCTTGTTTTCCAGTATCCGGAGCACCAGCTCTTCGAAGCAGATGTTCTCTCGGATGTGAAGTTCGGTCCGCGCAATCTCGGGCTCTCCGAGGAGGAATGCGAGAAAAGGGCAGAGGAAGCGCTCCTGGCTACAGGACTGCCCAAAGAGTTCTGGAAGGCGTCGCCGTTCGACCTCTCGGGCGGACAGCAGAGACGGGCCGCCATCGCGGGCGTTCTCGCCATGCACCCGGAGGTACTGATCCTCGATGAGCCGACCGCGGGTCTCGATCCGAAGGGACGCGATGAGATCCTCGACATGGTCCGGGATATGAAGAACCACAGGAAGATGACCATCCTTCTCGTCTCGCACAGCATGGACGATGTGGCGAATTACGCCGACAGAATTCTGGTGATGAACGCGGGAGCGATCATGATGGACGGCACGCCCCGGGAGGTGTTCGAGCGATACCGGGAACTGGAGCCGATCGGCCTCTCCGCGCCGCAGACGGTGTATATTCTGGAATATCTGAAGGAACACGGCCTGCCGGTTGCGACAGACCGGCTCACCGTAGATGAGGCGGCAGCAGAGATCTTAAGGGCGAGGAAGCAGCGGAATGTTTAAGGAAGTTACCATAGGACAATACTATCAGACCGACTCCGTACTGCACCGGATGGATCCCAGGGTGAAGCTCATTGGCACCTTCGCCTACATCATCTCCCTTTTCATCGTGAACAGCTTCGTGGGCTACGCCTTTGCGGCTGTTTTCCTCGCGGCGATGATCCTGCTCTCACGCGTGCCGTTTGGCTACATCGTGCGGGGCATGAAGGCGATCATGTTCCTCCTCATCATCACGGTGATCTTTAACCTGATCCTGACACCCGGCAGACCTTTGATACAGATCTGGAAGATCACGATCACTTGGGAGGGCCTTTCCTTTGCCGTGAAAATGGCAGTCAGGCTGATCTTCCTCATCATCGGATCATCTCTCATGACCCTCACCACGACGCCGAACCAGCTCACCGATGCGTTGGAATCGGTCATGGGGCCTCTCGGCCGCATCCATGTGCCGGTGCATGAGATGGCGATGATGATGTCGATCGCTCTGCGTTTCATTCCGATCCTCATGGAGGAGACGGACAAGATCATGAAGGCGCAGATCGCAAGGGGCGCTGACTTCGAGAGCCGGAGCCTTATTAAGAAGATCAAGAGCATGGTGCCGCTCCTCGTGCCGCTGTTCATCTCCGCGTTCCGCAGGGCAAACGACCTCGCCATGGCAATGGAGGCAAGGTGCTACCGCGGCGGCGAGGGCAGGACCAAGATGAAGCCTCTTGTCTATCGTGGCTCGGACATGGTGGCCTTCGCCATCCTGGCAGTGTATTTCGCGGCCTGCATTGCGCTGCGGGGCGCGGGATATTGAAAGAATAGTTTGAAAGGACTCGCTTCGCGAGAAATTGCTTCAGGTGTTTTCTCGTGTGGGGGGCGCCGTGAAATATGTGACATTGGTCATAGATACTGAAATTTGCAGAGGTCAGATAACAGAGAGATGACAGAAGATAAATTTAGCGCGGCATCGCGCCGCATCATGCTCATCGTGGCGTATGACGGCACGAACTACAGCGGCTTCGCCATGCAGAAGGATGCTTCTGTGCCGACGATTGAAGGCACACTGAATCTGGCACTCTGTGATCTGACGGGCGAGGAGATTCGCGTCATTGGCGCGAGCCGGACGGATGCCGGGGTGCATGCCCTGTGCAATTACGTGGTTTTCGATACGAAGAGCCGCATTCCAGCGGAGAAGTTCGCGGCGGCTGTCAACGCACGGCTCCCGGAGGATATCCGCATCCGGCAGTCCAGAGAGGCTGACGCCTCTTTCCACCCAAGGAACGCAAAGGCAGAGAAAACTTACGAATACCATATCTACAACGCGAGGATCGCGGATCCCGTGCGGGCAAGGTATTCGTACCACACCTATTTCCACCTGGATGTGGAGAAGATGCAAAAGGCTGCGGCGTATCTTGTGGGGGAGCATGACTTTAAGAGCTTCTGTAACGTGGCAACGACGGCACAGACGAGCGTGCGTGAAGTGACGCAGATCACGATAACGGAAGAGAAGATCCCCGTTCCGCGCATCATGTATTCCAAGAAAAATCAGCCTGCCGAACAGGATGAGGCGAGAGAGATCGTGATCCGCGTGAGCGGGAAAGGCTTCCTCTACAACATGGTCCGCATCATCGCGGGCACGCTCATGGAGGTGGGACGGGGGCTACGGACACCGGAGCAGGCACAGGATATGCTGGATGCAAAAGACCGGCAGGCAGCAGGGCCGACCGCACCGGCAAATGGTCTGATCCTTGTGGACTACAGGCTGTTACAGCCCTTCCCCTCGCCGCGCAACGTTTCGTCGATAGATGAAGATAGTCCTGTGAGGAGAGAGCCTGGATTGTCGGAAAATTGTGATTGACACCTGTCTTTTGTTTTTTTATAATGAAAAACTGTGTGACGTGATGAGTGTTGCGCTAATTTCCTGTATGGAATGAGGCTAGCCAGACTCCCCGGTTTCGGTGAAAGACAGGCATTGCGGTGCGAATCACACAGGATACCGAAAATTCATATTACTATTCCGGAGGCACTGAATGAATACATATATGCCCAGCGCGAAAGACATCGAGAAAAAGTGGTATGTCGTAGACGCTACTGATAAGACACTTGGACGTCTCGCATCTGAAGTTGCAGATGTGTTAAGAGGTAAGAACAAGCCGATCTATACACCTTTCCTTGACTGCGGCGACAACGTGATCGTCATCAACGCAGCGAAGGTGAAGGTTACAGGCAAGAAGCTGGATCAGAAGATCTACTTCCGTCATTCCGAATACATCGGAGGTTCCCGCTACACGACACTGCGTGAAGCTATGGAGAAGAAGCCGGTCTGGGTGATCGAGCATGCTGTTCGCGGAATGCTCCCTTCCACGAAGCTCGGTGACAGACTGTTTACGAAGCTTCATGTATATGAAGGCGCTGATCACAACCACGCAGCTCAGAAACCTGAAGAGCTGAACTTCTAATAGAGGGAAAGGAGATTCGCAATGGCAAAAGCAGCTACTTACTATGGAACAGGAAGAAGAAAATCTTCCATCGCCAGAGTTTTCATCACTCCCGGTAAGGGAAATATCACTGTCAACAAGAGAAGTCTCGACGACTATTTCGGACTCGAGACACTGAAGACCATCGTGAAGCAGCCTCTGGTTGCGCTGAACGCGGTTGATCAGTACGATCTCTACATCACTGTTAAGGGCGGCGGCACTACCGGCCAGGCAGGCGCAATCCGTCAGGGTATCGCCCGCGCACTCATCGAGGTTGATGAGGAGTTCAGACCTGTACTGAAGAAGGCAGGCTACCTCACACGTGATCCTCGTATGAAGGAGAGAAAGAAGTACGGCTTGAAGGCAGCTCGTCGTGCACCGCAGTTCTCCAAGAGATAATCTTTCGAGATTCAAAAAAAGACTTTTCAACCCCCAGAAACGCAGAGTTTCTGGGGGTTGTCTTTTGGTGTACTATAATACTGAACTGAAGCGAATGTTGAAGCCGCCGAAGCTGTAAATGGGAAAGTGTGCATATATGAATCATACAGAAGTTTCTGTTATCGTTCCCGCATATAATGTGGAGAAGTATATCGCCAGATGTATTGATTCCCTTCTTGCGCAAAGTCTGCGCGATATAGAGATTATTGCAGTCGATGATGGGAGTACAGACGAGACTGGGCACATTCTGGATGAGTATCAGCAGAAAAGCCCTGACCGCATCAAGGTGTTTCATGTCGCTAATCAAGGTGTGTCACATGCCAGAAATTATGGCATTGGGAAAGCCACCGGAAATTGCCTCGCTTTTGTGGATTCTGATGACTGGGTGCATCCGGACACTTATCAGCAGATGTATCGTATTCTTGACGAAACAGATTCAGATCTTGTCTTTTGTGATGTCACTCAGGTATTCGAGGCCGGCGGAGAGGAGAGAGTGATAAGTCTTGACCATGCAGAGGGAAATGTTCCTGTTGCCGTTTATCTGAAAGAAGGCAAATATATCCAACTGGCCTGCAATAAATTGTTCAAAAGAGAAATATGGAGCAGTTATAGTTTTGAGAATAAATATTTCGAGGATCTGGCTTTTTTCGTGATGAACTCAAAGGTTTCCTGACACACATTTCTCGGGATATCATTGCTGAGAAAACTTCCCCGGAATGGCGTGAGTTACAGGAATTGTGCGACACGCAACTGCATACATCGCAGTTTGGAAGATAAGATAGAGGCTATAGCAGCATTGCGGACTGGCCTGTGGGCATTGCATGCGTCACAGTTAATGATGGACTGAAGGAGTACAACAAAATGGCTGCGATCTCGGCGATTCATCTGGGCGAGCTTTACCGGGAACTAAGACTTGGCAGAGGCCTGAAAATGAAAGATGTTGTGAGCGGCAATCTCTCGCAGGCGCAGCTGTCGAAATTCGAAAACGGGCAGACCATGCTCTCGGCGGATAAGCTGCTGAGCGCGATCTCGGCGATCCACATGAGCCTTGCGGAATTCGAACACGCGTACCATCAATATGAGGACAGCTCATTCTTCCGTCTTGCCAAAATCATAGCCAGGCTCCACGCAGACAAAGATGTCATCGGGCTGGAAAACCTCCTGGAGCACTATGATGCACAGGCGGAAAACTGTGATACCTATAATCGGCTCAACAGGTTGGTGATTCGCTGTGCCATCTGTGATCTGAAATCCGACTGCCGCATTTCGGATGAGGACAGAGAGTTCATCGCGACTTACCTGTACAGTATCGAGGAATGGACGGAGTATGAGCTGTATCTTTTTGGCAATACGATGCAGGTGCTGTCGGACAAGGATCTGATCTTCCTGGGCAAGGCTTTTGCGGGAAGAAGCACCATGTACCTGGAGATACCGGATAACCGGCAGCGCACTGAGCTGGTCTTTCTGAATATCATTTTTGAATTATTGGAACGTGGACAGGGAGATGCCGCGGAATATTTCATGGATCAGTTGGAGTGCAAGCTGGGGTATCAGGATATGTTCGCAAGGGCCTGTCTGATATTTTTCCATAAGTTCCGTGCGTACCAGACGGGGCAGGGACATGGGAGACAGCCTCTGGATCAGTACATCCGGAGTGTCAGGGAGCTGGGCTTTACGGAGGTGGCTGATTTCCTCAAAGATAACCTTGACAGACTGTTACAAGGAGTCAAGGCCTTGCCATAACTGCGGACATCCCGAGGAGCAGTAAGGCGTAGACGATCAAACCCAGGTATGCCATGGACATGCGGATTGTTGCCAGGAGTGGAAACAGCAGGCTCGTTACAGGTGGTGCCAGCACCAGGAAGGCATTGACGGCGGTGATGATACCGCCGATTCTGTCTGTCGGATAACGATTGACAACACCTGCCGAGAAACGTGGAGATATCAGCCCCAGCAAGAAGGAAAGGCAGCTGACCGAAAGGAAAATAATCCAGATGCGGTTCAGCCAAAAGCCTGCCCCTGCCAACAGTATCATGGCATCGGCAAAGACACTGATCTGTGAGATGGATCGTTCTCTTAAGACGATGGATGTCATACTGTTCCCGATGATCGTGAACACGGTTATCATGCCCGAGAGGAGCGAGATTTTAACTGGCGCGCCGAGTGAGCCAAGCTCGCTGTTATGCTCAATGAACAGGGTGAAAACAGGAATCAGGCCGCCGAAAAAGCCATTCAGCAAGGCAAGTTGTATCAGGTTGAGGAGCAGCACGCGGTCCGAGAAGAGCGAGCGCAGGTTGTCTCTGACGGTTGACAGGGTACCGGGCTTTACAGCGGTTATGATCCCGGCCTCCTGCCGACTTAGCGATGGCTGGATCAGGCGATAGAGGACGGCAACGATCAGAAATACGGAGGCATTGATCATAGCGAGCGACTTTTCCGTACAGAATGAGAGGAGAGTTGCTCCGACAAAGGTTGCCGCCACGGTGACCAACTGTGTCCCCAGACTGACAAGTCCCTGCGCCTTTTTCATATCCTCCGGACGGACTAATACTTTGTTGAATGGAGATAGCAGCGCGCTCCCATAATTCCCGCTGACATCCGACAAAAGATTCAATAGTGAGGCTGCCACCATCAACAGCAGAGTGAGAGGATATCCCATCAAAACGCCGATCCCGCCATACATCAGGGCGCGGAATAAAGAGCTGTATATCAAGTGACGGATCTTGTGCGATTGTCTGTCGGCGATCACGCCGGAGAATAAGCTGACAAGGATCGGCAGGGTTTCCGAGATGGATACGATCATGACCGCGAGATTCGCATTGGGCAGGGAAGCCGCCAGGGCTAACATTGCGGTGTAGAATAAGCGATCACCGATTCTGGACACCAAATTCACCGCAGCCAGGCGGGCGAAAATTCTGTTCTCTTTCAGAAAACGCAGCATACAATAATTCCTTTCGCATCAGTAGATTCAGATTCTTTCATACCACGAAAATTGGTACAAATCGGGAATATTCAAATATGAAACATTATGCTGCGACGGTAGATTACCAATTTACCGATCGAAAACTTACCAACTTACCGATTGAATATTTACATATTTACCGATCGCATGTATGGTTTAGCTGAAATGACGGGTAACTTTGATCTGGAGACGGGTGGCTATGATCTATGAATTCGATGAAAACGGTTGAATTGAAGGAGAGCATCCTGCGGGACAATGACAGGGATGCAGAGGAGCTGCGGGCGGAGCTGCGGGAGAATCATGTCTTCGCACTGAATGTCATGTCGAGCCCGGGCTCCGGCAAAACCACGGCGATCATTCAGACCATCAGCCGTCTCAAAGACCGATATCATATCGGCGTCATGGAGGCGGACATTGATGGCGACGTGGATGCGAAGGCGGTGGAGGCAGCAGGCGTCAGGGCGGTACAGCTGCACACCGGCGGGATGTGTCACCTCGACGCACAGATGACACGGCAGGGACTGGCAGCACTGGGCTGCCCTGCGGAAGAAATGGTCCTTGAATGGCAAGAGGATGAACACAGGACATCTGCTAGACGGCTTGTCGGTGGTGGCGGATACGATCTCGTGATCCTCGAGAATGTCGGGAATCTCGTCTGCCCGGCAGAATTTGATACGGGGTGCACGAAGAACTGTGTCATTTATTCAGTTCCGGAGGGCGATGACAAACCCCGGAAATATCCCCTGATGTTCGAGAAGGCGGATGTTGTGCTGATCAGCAAGATGGACGCTGCTCCGGCTTTCGATTTCGATCTCGAAAAGGCTGCAGGCTGGATACGGAAGAGGAATCCGCGCTGTGAGATCATCCCGATTTCCGCGAAAACAGGGGAGGGGATCGACACCTGGTGCGCGTGGCTTACCGCCGCAATTCATGGCGCCGAGAACTGGAAAGGTTTATAAAAGTGTCATTATGCCGGAACTCAAGATAATTGATGTACAAGAGAGCGTGTTCGCTAATAAGGACAGGATCGCGGGGGAGACGAGGAGGAAGCTGCATGATCAGGGGACGTTCCTGGTCAATCTGATGGCGAGCCCCGGCGCAGGGAAGACCTGTACACTTCTTCGCACGTTCCGCGAGCTCAGGGATGAGCTGCGGATCGGCGTCATGGAAGCGGACATCGACGCACAGGTTGACGCAGATCGGATGCAGGCGGAAGGCATGAGGACGATCCAGGTGCACACAGGCGGGGCCTGCGCCATGGACGCTGTCATGACAAGAGACGCGCTGCGGGAATTCCATACGGAAGATCTGGACCTTCTGTTCCTCGAGAATGTAGGAAACCTGGTCTGCCCTGCGGAAGAGGATGTGGGGAGCAGCGCCCGCGTCGTCATCCTCTCGGTTCCCGAGGGCGATGACAAACCGGAGAAATATCCGTTGATGTTCCGGGTGGCGGATGTCGTGTTGATCAACAAGATCGATGCCATGGAATATTTCGACTTCGACAGGGAGCGGGCGATTCGGAACATCCGCCTGCGCAATCCGGAAGCGGAGATTATCTTCCTGTCCGCGAAGACGGGAGAGGGGTTCGACGCATGGATTCGGTGGCTGCGGCAGGCGGTGCAGTCATGGCAGTATAACGCGTAGCGTGAAGCGTAACAGGCCGAGAAGGCAATTGGCAACGTAGAAGGCAACATACAAAGCGAACGCTATGGCGGATGCGCTAGCGAACGCGTTGCTATCGGCAAATATCCGGATTACAGGTTATAAGGAGCAGTACGAAATGAAGCTGAAAGAGTATCTGGAGCAGGGCAAGACCTATATCATCGCGGAGATGAGCGGCAATCACGGCGGGAGCCTCGAGAAGGCGCTGGAAATTGTCCGGGCAGCGGCAGAGGCCGGTGCGGACTGTCTGAAAACGCAGACCTATACGGCAGACACTCTGACGATCCCGGCACGGACGGAACCGTTCCTGCTGCGGAGCGGGCTGTGGGACAGAGAATATCTCTATGACCTCTATGAGAAGGCCTACACGCCCTGGGACTGGATGCCGAAGATCAAAGAGGAGGCCGAGAGGCTGGGAATGGATTTCCTCTCGACGCCGTTCGATGAGACTGCGGTGGAGTTCCTCGAAGGCATCGGAGAGGAGTTCTACAAGATCGCAAGCTTCGAGCTCGTGGACATCCCTCTCATCCGGGAGGTGGCAAGGACAGGCAGGCCCATCATCATGTCATGCGGCATGGGATCGGAAGCGGAGATCCGTGAGGCGGTCGATACCGTGTTCGCGACGGGCAACCATGACCTCGTGCTCCTTAAATGCTGCAGCGCCTATCCCACGGATTATCAGGCGATGCACCTCTCCACGATTACTGACATGAGAGATCAATTCGGCGTGCCGGTCGGTCTCTCCGATCACTCCGAGGGCACGACGGCGGACGTTGCGGCTGTCGCGCTGGGCGCCGCTGTCATTGAGAAACATTTCTGCATTTCCAGGGAAGATAATACCGTAGACAGCGCGTTCTCTCTCTCAAAGGAGGAGTTCGCACAGATGGTTGCGGATGTGCGCAATACCGAGAAGGCGCTGGGGAAGAATCTGCCCAACAAGGGGGTCTTCTACGGACCCGCGCCGGAAGAGGCGCAGAGCTATTCGCTGCGCCGCAGTCTGTTCGCGGTGAAGGATATTGCAAAGGGAGAAGAATTCACGAAAGAGAATGTCCGCTCCATTCGCCCCTCCGGCGGCCTGCATCCGCGTTATCTGATGCAGCTGACCGGGGACGGCAAAGGAAGCGCCATGCGTGCCGCGAGGGATATTCCTTTCGGCACGGCTCTTGCAAGAGAAGATGTGGCTGGGGAACTCAAAGGGTAGAGGAAGAGAAAATCAATCCCTGGCGCTTTCTGTTTACCCATCGAAATCGCCGAGCAGCTTGTAGAGAATGCGGTAGAGGCAGACAGACTCGTCATGGCTGAGCTTTACGCAGGAACCCATTTCTTCGGGAACGAGCAGCGCGTCATCCTCGAGCGCCTTGCCCTCGTCGGTGATGCGCACGATCAGATTTCGCTCATCCTCCTTCGAGCGGTTACGCGTGATGTATCTCTTCGCCTCGAGTTTCTTGAGGACGGGCGTTAAGGTGCCGGAGTCGAGGAAGAGCTTCTTGCCCAGTTCCTTGACGTTCATTTCCTTGTATTCCCACATGACAAGCATCGTGATGTACTGGGTGTAGGTCAGGTCGAGCTTGTCCAGGAAAGGCTTGTATCTGCGGATGATTTCCTTGCTGACCGCATACAGCGGGAAGCAAATCTGATTCTCGAGACGCAGGGAATCATATTTATCTGCCATAGGGTAATAACCTCCGAAATGTGCACGTATCCGGTGTGGCTTGCCGAAGTGCCGTTCTGATATATGTGGATTGTAACGCACTACTAAATTGTGCGCAAGTGATTCACCTGTTTTCCGTGGACACAGTTTGTGCAACTGCCTGTAGTTTTGCGGGAAACTGACTGCAAATATCGACAGGTGACACATTTCTTTTGCTCCGGGAGTGTGAGATAATCCTTATGGATCAGTGCCTTTTGGCGAAAACAAAAGGCGCGGAGGATTGTTCATTTTCCACAGGAGGATATTATGAAGAAAAAGTTACTCAGTGTAGTAATGGCTGTTTCCATGGGAGCGGTGCTTCTGTCCGGCTGCGGTGAGGCCATTACAGAGCCTTCCGGTGACGCTGCGACCAGCGCTGCTACTGAAGCCGCTGCGGCTGCCACCGAAGCTGCTGCCGCGACGAGCGAGGCTGCGGAGGGAACGACCGAAGCGCCTGCTGCTGGTGGCGCGGTTGCCGATGCGGCATTAAAGATCGCCATTGTCTCTTCCCCCAGCGGCGTAGACGACGGCTCTTTCAACGAGAACAACTACAACGGCATTCTCTCTTTCATCGAGGAGGCGCCGAACTCCACCGTCACTCCTGTCAAGGAGGAGACCGGCGATGTGGCTGCCTGCATTCAGACCGTGTCCGATATCGTAGCGGACTATGACGTCATCGTTGCGAGCGGCTTCCAGTTCGCGGGCATCGGCGACATCGCGGAGGAGAACCCGGATGTAGATTTCATCCTCGTGGACTCGAATCCCACCTACGCGGACGGCACGGAGAAGGACACGCCTTTTGACAACATCTATGCCATGACCTTCAAAGAGCAGGAGTCCGGCTTCGCGGCAGGCATCGCGGCGGCACTCGCCACCAAGACCAACAAGGTTGCGGTCGTGAACGGCGTGGCATACCCCTCCAATGTGAACTATCAGTACGGCTTTGAGTCCGGCGTCATGTATGCCAACAAGAATTACGGCACCGCTGCCGAGTGCGTGGAACTGGATTCCTACGCGGGCACAGACGTGACCAATGCCAATGTCGGCGGCAACTACATCGGTTCCTTCTCTGACGAGGCGACCGGCAAGACTGTTGGACAGAACCTCATCAAAGAGGGCGTTGATGTGATGTTCGTTGCAGCCGGCGCTTCGGGCAACGGCGTCTTCACTGCAGCCAAAGAGGCGGGCAATGTTTACGTCATCGGCTGCGATGTTGATCAGTATGACGACGGACAGAACGGCGACAGCAACATCATCCTGACATCCGGTCTGAAGATCATGGACAGGAATGTCAAGCTCCAGCTCGAGAATGTCGCGAACGGCACCTTCAAGGGCGAGAACGCGCTCCTGGGCGCGGACACCGATTCCACGGGCTACGTTTCCGAGGAAGGCAGATGCCAGCTCACAGCGGATCAGATCTCCAAGATCGACGAGGCATTCGAAAAGGTCAAGGACGGCTCCGTTGTTCCCGCTTCCAACTTCGGCGTAACCCCGGAGGATTTCGAGGCGAGCCTCAACTGACGAACATAGAGATACTACGGTATGATACAATGCACAGTGGGGCAGGTATGGTTCCTGCCTCCTGTGTTTTTTACGTTGAAGGCAAGGTATTCCGAAGGCTGGTGAAAGGAATATTGACATGGCAGACAGTCCCTACATTGTAGAAATGAAACACATCACCAAGCGCTTCCCCGGCATCGTGGCCAATGATGATGTGACGGTGCAGATTCGCAAGGGAGAGATCTACGCGCTCCTGGGAGAGAACGGCGCCGGCAAGTCGACGCTCATGAGTATGCTCTTTGGCATGTACGAACCGGACGAGGGCGAGATCTATATCCGCGGGAAGAAAGAGAAGATCACGAGCCCTTCCTACGCGACGAGCCTCAACATCGGCATGGTGCACCAGCATTTCAAACTGGTCTCGAACTACACGATCGCGGAGAACATCATCCTCGGCATGGAACCCACAAAACGTGTCCTGGGACTGTTCCCCTGCGTGGACATAAAGACCGCCAACAAAGAGATCGCAGACCTCTCGAAACAGTACGGCCTCGAGGTGAATCCGACCGATGTCATTTCCGATGTCAACGTGTCAACCAGGCAGCGTGTCGAGATTCTCAAGATGCTCTACCGCGAGGCGGAGATTCTCATTTTCGACGAGCCGACGGCGGTCCTGACGCCCCAGGAGATCGACTCCCTTTTGCAGATCATCAAAAACCTTCGGGACGGCGGCAAGACGATCATCCTCATCACACATAAGCTCGAGGAGATTAAAAAGGTCGCGGACCGCTGCGCGATCCTGCGACGCGGCAGGCTGATCGGAGTCTATGACGTCGCCTCCATGGATACGGGAGAGATGGCGAATCTCATGGTCGGCCGCGAGGTCGAGCTCACACTGGAGAAGAAGCCGGCGCACTTTGGAAATGTCGTTCTCGACGTAGAGGACCTCCACGTGGAGAATGAGGAGAAATTCGAGGTTGTAAAAGGTGTCTCTTTCCAGATCCACGAGGGAGAGATCTTCGCGATTGCCGGTGTCTCCGGCAACGGGCAGACAGAGATCGCGGATGCCATCGCGGGACTCCTTCGGACGACGAAGGGCAGCATCCGCATCAACGGGACGGACATCACGAATTTCGACGTCCGCACCAGAACGCGGACCGGCATCTCCTATATTCCGGAAGATCGGCAGAGCGTCGGACTGATCCTCGATTTCGTCCTCTCGGACAATCTCGCACTGCGCAACTACTATGAGGAACCGTTCGCGAAGAGGGCAGTGCTGCAGAAGAAACATTTCGATGAATACGGCAGCCGCCTCATCGAGAAATACGATATCCGCTCCGCGACCGGCAACACGACACAGGTCCGCTCCATGTCGGGCGGCAACCAGCAGAAGGCGATCGTCGGGCGTGAGATCGAACAGAACGCACCGCTTACCATCTTCGTGCAGCCGACGAGAGGCCTCGACATCGGCGCCATCGAGAACATTCACCGTCAGATTCTCGAGGAGAGAGACAAGGGCAAGGCGGTACTCCTCATCTCACTGGAACTGGATGAGATCATGCAGCTGGCGGATACGATCGGTGTCATCTACAGCGGCAGGATCGGTAAGATTGCGCCTGCTTCCGAATTCTCTACCGCGGAAGTCGGAGAATACATGATGGGAGTGAAAAAGTCATGATCAGTTCGAGAAAAAGATTCCTCAGGGTCGCGGTCGGCTCCGTCCTCATAAGTCTTCTGATCGGCGCCATCGTGATCCTGATCCTGGGCAAGAATCCATTCAGCGCCTATTATAATCTGCTGCAGGGCTGCGGCCTTGCGCCGAAGGCGAAATACGGCGGCGGCAGATCCATGTTCACCGACCTGTCCAGTTACATTGATTTCTGGACGCCGATGATCTTCGCGGCGCTCTCGTGCGCGGTTGCCATGAAGGCCGGCCTGTTCAATATCGGCATCTCCGGACAGATGCTGACCGCGGGATTCATTGCGACCGTGACCATCGGTTATTCTTCCCTGCCGGGCGTGATCGCAAAGCCCCTGGTCATCCTCATCGGCTGCGCCGCCGGAATGGCAGTGGGCGCCCTCATCGGTTTCCTCAAATACCGGTTCAATATCAATGAGGTTGTCTCCTCGATCATGATCAACTACATCGCGGAGTACATCATCAGTTTCTTCATCCAGACGAATTTCATCGATCCCGTCTCGCGGCAGTCGGTGAACATTCACGACAGCGCGCGACTGACCTTCCACCAGATCGTCCTCGGAGGATACAAATACGACCTGCCGATCGGCTTTCTCCTTGCCATCATCGCGACCATCGTCGTGAAATTCATCTTCGACAAGACTGTTCTGGGGTACGAGCTGAAGGCCGTCGGCGCCAACCGCACCGCGGCGAAGTACGCGGGCATCCGCGTCGGACGGAGCATCGTACTCTCCATGGCGATTTCCGGCGCTCTCGCGGGCATAGCGGGCGTTACTTATTATCTTGGATACTTCGCCTCCATTCAGCCCAAAGTCCTGATTTCGACCGGATATGATGCGATCGCGGTGTGCCTTCTGGGTAACAGCGAACCCGTCGGAATTTTCATCGCCTCCTTCCTCATTGAGATCATCGCAAAGGGCGCGACCTACATGAGCTCGCAGGCGGGTCTCGAGTCGGAGATCGCATCCGTGATCACGGGCCTCATTCTCCTTGCGAGCGCCTGCAATGTTTTCTTCATGGGCATCCTCGAGAAGAGGGAACAGGAGAGGGCAGAGAAGGCGAAGGGCATCAATGGCCCGGGAAGCGGAGGAGCAAACGCGCCTGATACGGAAGGTAGTCCTGATACGGAAGATAGGAGAGGAGGAGCAAAGGCATGATCAGCGCACTCAATACGATCATTATCGACGGCATGAGCTTTGCTCTGCCCCTGTTCATCATGGCGATTGGCGGCATCTACTCCGAACGGTCTGGCATCACGAACCTGGCCCTCGAGGGATTACAGGGAATGGGCGCCTTCGTCGGCGCGCTGACCGCGTACCTTCTGACCCTGCGGCTGGGCGCGAATTCCCAGGTGCCGTACTACATGGCGATGCTCTTCGCCATGATCGGCGGCTGCGTCTACGCCATGCTGCATGCGGTGCTGTGCATCCGTTTCAAGGCGAACCAGGTCATCAGCGGCGTCGTCATCAATATCCTCGGCATGGCACTCACCTCGTTCCTCACCAAGACGATTAACAAACAGGCCTTTGGTGCGCCCTCCGACAAGTTCGACCTCGGCGTGTCCGCGCGCTTCACTGTGCCCGGCATCTCGAAGATCCCGGTGCTCGGCGCGTTCTTCACCAGGATTTATCCGTTCGAGATCCTCATCGTCATCGCGGCGGTGATCGCCTGGTATTTCCTCTACCGGACAAGGTTCGGACTGCACCTGCGCGCCTGCGGCGACAACCCGGCGGCAGTGGACGCGGCCGGAGGGAACGTTGCGAAGACGCGGCTTGTCGCGGTCATGGTATCCGGCGCGCTCTCGGGACTTGCTGGCATGTGCTTCGCCTATTCCATTTCGGCGAAATTCTCGAACGATATCTACATGGGTTACGGGTATCTCGCCATTGCCGGCTACATCTTCGGCAACTGGGAGCTGCTGCCGTCACTCGCGGCCTGCCTTATTTTCGGTTTCGCGAGGAGCGCGGGATCTGAAATCGTGCTGGCGCTCGGCATGCCATCCGCTTACGGCGATCTCGTCATGATCCTGCCGTATGTCGTGACACTCCTGCTCCTTGTCTTCCTGTCGAAGAAGAACCAGGCACCGCACGCACTCGGCGAGATATACGATAAGGCGAAGAGATAATGAAGGGAATCATTTTCGACGGAAAAAGGGCAGTATTCCGAAACGATCTGCCAATACCGGAACCTGAGGCGGGGCACGTCAGGATTCGCGTGCTGCGCGCCAACGTTTGCAGTACGGACCGGGAAGTGCTGAAGGGCTATCGTCCGGATTTTCGCGGGATCATGGGACATGAGTTCGTGGGGGTAATTGACAGGGTGGCAGGCCCGTCTGAGAGCGATCCGGAATGTCTGGATGCGAACGGGCACGACCTTCGGCAAATAACAGGCGCGCTTGTCGTTGGTGAGCTTAATGAAGGCTGTGGTCACTGCATTTACTGCAGGAGCGGGAGAGAGAAGCACTGCATGAACAGAAAAGTCATCGGTATGAGCAGGGATGGGTGCTTCGCGGAATACTT
This sequence comes from Lachnospiraceae bacterium NK3A20, assembly GCA_900107575.1. Classification (GTDB taxonomy): domain Bacteria; phylum Bacillota; class Clostridia; order Lachnospirales; family Lachnospiraceae; genus CAG-791. Next base: position 59,637 of record FNQX01000010.1, read on the forward strand.
AACGCTCGCGGATCATCTGGTACATGAGGTGCCAGAAGGCCTTGCGCCGGAAGTGGCGGTATACGCGGAGCCGCTTGCCGCGGCGCTGGAGATTACCTCTCGGGTGCACATAGATCCTGCCCGGAATGTGGCGGTGATCGGAGATGGGAGACTCTCCTATATGATCGCGCAGGTGCTCTCCCTCTCGGGAGCAGATCTGACGGTCATCGGCAAACACAGGGAGAAACTTATGCGTTTTGATCCCTTTGCAAGGACCAGAACCATAGATTCATTCGGCCTTCATCTGGATTCGGGGAATCCGAGCCTGGCAGGAGGATTCGAGCCATCCCCTGAGAAACTGGATGAGGACACCTATGAGATCGTTGTGGATGCCACAGGCAATCCGTCAGGCCTTGACCTTGCTTCAAGGATTACAAGACGCCGGGGAACGATTATCATGAAGAGTACTTATGCTGGCACGACGCGGATCGACATGAGCCGTATCGTTGTCAATGAGATCACGATACAGGGATCCCGCTGCGGCCCGTTTGAGCCTGCTCTGAACCTTTTATCCAGAGGTCTGGTGAAACTCCCGGAAGTGGAATGGCATAGGCTGGATGAATATGAGGCTGCCTTCTCATCTCGTGCCTTCAAGGCAGGTTTCCGCGTCGGGTCATCAGCAGATACCGAATAGAGATAGATTGCAAACCGTGGGAATCGTAGCTGTTTACAGGGGCTGTAAGGCTAATAACATGGTATAATTTCTGTATCAGTTCCTGCGGCGGCGGTGGGGCGCTGCCGTACTCATTTCTACAGGAGGGTTACCTATGCTAGACTACACGAAATTGTATTCCAAACGCTATCCGGATGTATTCCTGAAGGTCATTCAGGGCCATTTCGTCACGCCCAACTCTCACATCAATTACTACATTGACATGACGACCATGAAGACGAGGCGCCAGGAAGCGAAGAACGCTGCCGCGGCCCTGGCGGAAGCCTATCAGGATTCCACGGTCGTCGATACGATTGTGTGCATGGACAACACCGAGGTCATCGGCGCCTTCCTCGCGGATGAGCTGACGAAGGCCGGTATCCTCTCGCGGAACGCGCACCGCACCATGTACATCATGACGCCCGAATACAATCTGACGGGGCAGATGATCTTCCGTGAGTCCACGCAGATGATGATACGCGGCAAGGATGTCCTGGTGCTCCTGGGATCGACCACGACTGGCAAATCCGTCGCGCAGGCAATCGAATCCATCACGTACTACGGCGGTACAGTTTCCGGTATCTCGGCGATCTTCTCAGCGGCCAGCAAAATCTGCGGCCTGCCCGTCAACGCCCTGTTCACGAAATCTGACATCCCGGACTACCAGAACTGGAAGGCAGATGAGTGCGCACTCTGCAAAAGAGGCGAACCGGTCACTGCCATCGCCAACGGATTCGGGTACTCGGAGATCAAATCGTAACACTTCTCCCCGTGTCGGTTGATGATACCCTGCAAGTGTGTTAAAATTTTGACAGTGTGCAGACACTTTTGCGCACTGTCATTTATTATGTTCTGTCACAATCATATATCGGTTACATGGAGGTAATTTGGAATGAGTGCGTCATTTGATGACATTCTGCAACAGGTAAGCGAGATCCCGACGAAGAAGCTGTCCGTAGCGGCGGCACAGGACCTCCCGGTAATGGAAGCGGTCAAGGAAGCGTTCGTGCGCAAGATTGCGGTGCCGATTCTGACCGGCGACGAGGCAAAGATTCGTGAGATCGCAAAGTCTCTTGACTGGGATCTGGATGCCGATGGAATCCGCGTCATCAATGAGCCCGATGTAACCGAAGCTTCTCTGAAGGCGGTCAAGCTCGTCCACGATGGCGAGGCTGACATGTACATGAAGGGCGCGCTCGAATCCAAGACATTCCTTCGCAGCGTGCTGAACAAGGATGTAGGCCTGCGCACCGGCAAAATGCTCTCGCATGTCTGTGTTTTCGAGATCAAGGGGTTCAAGCGTCTCTTCTTCCTGACGGATGTGGCGTTCATGCCTTACCCGACACTGGAGGACAAGGAGCAGATCATCAACTACACGGTGAAGGTCTGCAACGCCTGCGGCATCGAGCAGCCCAAGGTCGCGGCACTCGCTGCGGTTGAGATCGTCAATCCGAAGATGCCTGTCACAGTGGAAGCGGATCAGCTCTCCAAATGGCAGGATGAGGGACGCATTCAGAACTGCATTGTTGAGGGACCTCTCTCTATGGATCTTGCCATTGATCCGGAAGCGGCCAAGCACAAGGCAGGAGCCGAGAAGCGCAAGATTGTCGGCGACGCTGACGTCCTTCTCTTCCCGGACATTCACGCAGGCAACCTCGTTTACAAGACCATCGTTCACATGACGGAGTTCAAGAACGGCTGCATTCTGATGGGCACCAAGGCGCCTGCCATCCTGACCTCCCGTTCCGATTCCAAGGAGACCAAGATCAACTCGATCGCACTGGCTGCCGTTGTCGCGCACCACTTAAACGGCGGCTTCTAATCCTGCCTTTAGCGAAAACATCAGCGCGGCGCCTGCCATTGTGGCGGCGTAGCCGCGCGGAATCTATCATAGTGGAGGAAAAGTCATGGCTATCAGAAGCCTTATTATCAATCCCGGGTCCACATCCACCAAGATCAGCGTCTTCGATGAGGAAGAGCCGGTTCTGGATAAAACCCTGCGCCATTCCACGGAAGAGATCGCACAGTTTGCGGATATTTACGCACAGAAGGACTTCCGCAAGGAGATCATCCTGAACGCGCTGAAAGAAGAGAATATCGACCTTGCAACCATTAACGTCTGCGTCGGAAGGGGCGGTCTGCTCCGTCCCATGCCGGGCGGTACCTATGAGGTGACGGATGAGTTATACCAGGATCTGCACCACGCGCCCCAGGGCGACCACGCGTCCAACCTCGGCGGCATTCTCGCCAGGGAGATCGGTGATACGATCGGCGTTCCGGCTTACATCGTCGACCCTGTTGTCGTGGATGAGCTGCAGCCGGTAGCGAGAATCTCCGGCGTGCCCGAGATTGAGCGTGTCTCCATCGACCACCCGCTGAACCAGAAGGCCATGGCGAGACGCTGGGCAGGGTCTGTCGGCAAGAAGCTCGAGGACGTGACGGTCATCGTCGTCCACATGGGCGGCGGCACTTCCACGGGTCTGCACGTGAACGGCAAGATGATCGATGTGTATGCGGCATTTAACGGCGACGGCGCATTCTCTCCCGAGAGAGCGAACGGCGTGCCCGCGCTGGCTCTCGTCGAGCTGTGCTTCTCCGGCAAGTTCACGAAGGAAGAAATGAAGAAGAAGATCATCGGCGGCGGCGGATTCAATGCTTACATCGGCACCAACGACATGAGAGAGGTCGAGAAGATGATTGATGCCGGCGATGAGAAGGTGAAGCTCATCCGCGATGCTTTCATCTATCAGATCGCGAAGAACATCGGCGCGCTGGCTACCGTCGTCCAGGGCAGGGTCGATCAGATTATCCTGACCGGCGGCATTGCGCACGACAAGGTTGTCACCGATGCGATCACGAAGAGTGTAGAGTTCCTTGCGCCTGTTACTGTTTACGCAGGGGAAGCGGAGCAGCTCGCTCTCGCACAGGGCGCACTCCGTGTCATGAAGGGCGAAGAGAAGGCCCAGCAGTATTAAAATTTAATCCGCTCCATCGCCTCAAGCATCATTGGAGACAGGAGCAAAGAGTTAAACTTATGCATCCGCCCCGGGAAATCTTGCTGTTTCCCTGGGGCGGAATTTGTGGTTAAATAGTAATGTTACGGCTAGCACAATAAACTCAATAAGGATGACAATTTATGTCTAAACTTTCCGATAAACTCTTCGGCACGCATTCCGAGAGAGAGCTCAAGAGAATAATCCCGATCATCGACAAAATCGAGGCGCTGCAGCCGCAGATGGCCGCGATTCCGTACGACGATGATCCTGCGGACGATATTTACGATCCTGACGATCCGACGAGAACCAGCACGATGCCGGAAGAATTCATGCACAAGGGAATGCATCACTTCCGCGAGATCACGAGAGATCTGCAGAAGAGAGTGCAGAGCGGCGAGGCGACCCTCGACGATATCCTGCCGGAAGCTTTCGCGGCGGTGCGTGAGGGTGCAAAGCGTGCCCTTGGCATGGAGCCGTTCCACGTGCAGCTCGTCGGCGGCGTGATCCTGCATCAGGGCAGAATTGCCGAGATGAAGACAGGTGAAGGCAAGACGCTCGTTGCGACGCTCCCTTCCTACCTCAACGCGCTGGAAGGCAAGGGTCTGCAGGTCGTCACGGTCAACGACTATCTGGCGAAGCGTGACTCGGAGTGGATGGGCATGGTGCACCGCTTCATGGGCCTCTCCGTCGGCGTGGTTCTGAACAGCAGCACAACCGAGGAGCGGCAGAGGGCGTACCGGTGCGATATCACCTACGTGACCAACAACGAGCTCGGTTTCGACTACCTGCGTGACAACATGGCAGTCTATAAGGAACAGAGAGTTCTGCGCGGCCTGCATTACGCGATCATTGATGAGGTGGACTCCATCCTGATTGATGAGGCGAGAACACCGCTCATCATTTCCGGACAGTCCGACAAGTCCACGAAGATCTACGAGGCCTGCGACATCCTGGCGAAACAGATGACGCGTGGAGAAGATGAGGAGGAGACCTCCAAGATCGACTACCTCATGGGCGAGATGAAAGAGGAGACCGGAGATTTCATCGTCAATGAGAAGGACAAGATCGTCAACCTGACGGCGCAGGGCGTTGCCAAGACGGAGAAGTTCTTCCATCTGAAGAACCTCGCGGATCCTGAGAATCTGGAGATTCAGCACTGCATCATCCTGGCCCTTCGCGCCAACAACCTGATGCAGAAGGATCATGACTATATCGTGAAGGACGACGAAGTCCTCATCGTCGACGAGTTCACGGGCCGCGTCATGCCCGGCCGCCGTTACAGCGACGGTCTCCACCAGGCCATTGAGGCGAAAGAGCACGTTAAGGTCAAGAGAGAGTCCAAGACACTCGCGACGATCACGTTCCAGAACTTTTTCAACAAGTTTGACAAGAAGTGCGGCATGACGGGTACCGCCCAGACCGAGGAGCAGGAGTTCCGCGAGATCTACGGCATGGATGTCATTGTCATCCCGACGAACCGTCCGGTCATCCGTAAGGATGAGGAGGACATCGTCTACAAGACGAAGCGAGAGAAGTTCAACGCCGTGATCCGGAAGATCGAGGAGGCATACGCCAAAGGCCAGCCCGTCCTCGTCGGCACGATTACCATTGAGACCTCTGAAATGCTCTCCAGAATGCTCCGAAAGGCCGGCATCCAGCATCAGGTGCTGAATGCGAAATATCACGAAATCGAGGCGGAAATCATCTCCCACGCGGGCGAGCACGGCGCGGTTACCATCGCGACCAACATGGCCGGCCGTGGTACCGATATCAAGCTGGATGACGAAGCGAAAACAGCAGGCGGCCTCCTCGTCGTTGGCACGGAGCGGCACGAATCCCGCCGTATTGACAATCAGCTGCGCGGCCGTTCCGGACGACAGGGAGATCCCGGCGAGTCTGTTTTTTACATCTCACTCGAAGATGATCTCATGCGGCTCTTCGGTTCCGAGCGTATGGTCAGCATGTTCAACGCGCTGGGCATCCCGGAGGGACAGGAGATCCGCCACAAGTCGCTCACAAGGGCAATCGAGTCGGCACAGAAGAAGATCGAGACCAACAACTTCGGCATCCGCAAGAACCTGCTCGACTACGACGAAGTCATGAACGAGCAGAGAGAGATCATCTACAAGGAGAGGAACGAGGTTCTCGAAGGCAAGTCCATGCGGGAATCCATCATCAAGATGATCCAGGACATCGTGGAGAACGCAGTCGATACCAGCATTTCCGAGGATCAGACGGCGGACGAGTGGAACATCGAGGAGCTCAACGAGCTGCTCCTGCCGGTTGTGCCCGTAGAGAGAGTGACGAGAGGCCGGATCACGGACCGCACGAAGGATGGGCTGAAACAGCAGCTCAAGGAAGAGGCCGTCCGTCTCTATGAGGCGAAGGAGGCCGAGTTCCCGAACGCGGACGCGATGCGTGAAGTAGAGCGCGTCATTCTCCTTCGCGTAGTTGATTCCAAGTGGATGAACCACATCGACGACATGGAGCAGCTGCGTCAGTCGATCGGACTCCAGTCCTACGGTCAGAAGGATCCGCTCGTCGAGTACAAGATCGCGGGGTACGACATGTTCAACGAGATGACGGATTCCATTATGGAAGATACCGTACGCACACTGTTCCGCGTACATGTGGAGCAGAAGGTGGAGCGTGAACAGGTAGCCAGGGCGACCGCCACGAACCGCGATGACGAGGCCGGGATCAAAGAGCCGGTAAGGCGCGCGGAGAAGAAGATCTATCCGAACGATCCCTGCCCCTGCGGCTCCGGCAAGAAGTACAAGGACTGCCACGGAAGACGCGCGTGATGCAGGACAAGTATATGCAATAGTTCAGAGTGATCACGGTCTGGACTGCTGGTAATTGAGGTAAATATGGTAGAACTTGATCAGATGAAGGTGGAATTGCAGAACCTGAAGGGTGACCTTGAGGAAGCGCAGGACTCCCTGAATCTCCCTTTCAAAAAAGAGAGAATCGAAGAGCTCTCCAGAGAGATGGAAGCACCGGATTTCTGGAATGACGCCGACAAGGCGAACGGCAAGATGAAAGAGCTCAAAGATGACCAGAAGACGGTAGAAGAGGCGGACGGCCTCACCCGTCAGTATGATGACATCATGGATCTCATCGCCATGGGCAATGAGGACGGCGACGCCGATATGATTTCCGAGATCCGCAGTGAGCTGGACGATTTCGAGAATAAACTCGAGGAGCTCCGCCTTGCGACCCTTCTCACCGGTGAATATGACGCGAACAACGCGATCATTTCACTTAACGCGGGCGCGGGTGGCACGGAGTCCTGCGACTGGTGCAGCATGCTGTATCGGATGTATTCCAAGTGGTCGGACAAGAAGGGCTTCTCCATTGAGGTTCTGAATGAAGTGCCGGGAGATGAGGCCGGCATCAAGTCGATCGACTTCCAGATCACTGGAACGAACGCCTACGGGTTCCTCAGGTCTGAGCACGGCGTACACCGACTCGTGCGCATCAGTCCGTTCAACGCGCAGGCGAAACGCCAGACCTCCTTCGTTTCCTGCGAGGTCATGCCGGAGCTGAACACCGATGTCAACATCGAGATCAACCCCGATGATATTCGCATCGACTATTACCGTTCCAGCGGCGCCGGTGGACAGCATATCAATAAGACGTCCTCCGCGATCCGTATCACGCATTTCCCGACCGGCATTGTCGTGACCTGTCAGAACGAGAGAAGCCAGTTCCAGAACAAGGAGAAGGCTTTCGAGGAGCTGCGCGCAAAGCTCTATCTTCGCAAGAAACAGGAGGAAGAGGCGATGCTGAGCGGCATCCGCGGCGATGTCAAGGAAATCGCCTGGGGCTCACAGATCCGTTCCTACGTCCTCCAGCCTTATACGCTGGTGAAGGACACGAGAAGCCAGGAGGAGACCTCCGATGCGCAGGGGGTGCTCGATGGCAACATTGACCGTTTCATCAACGCCTTCCTCAAGATGGAAGCAAACCGCAAGCTCGAGGCAGCGCAGAGAATCTGAGAGCACAACCGGCAATCAATCATTTACGACCTATCTCGAAAATCTTCGATTTGAAAGCCGAAGGCTTTTTTTCGATGAAGGTTGCTCTGATGCGCTACGCGGTTGATCACAACTCAATAAGTATAAAACATCAGGCCATCCGGACAGTACGAATACTTCCGGGTGGCCTGATGTTTTTATGATTGTAAGTGGATGGGCAGACAATCCCTGCCCATCCGGCGCGAGCGCCCATCTCGCAGACAAGCTATCCGATGAACGCTGCCCGTCGAATCTCTGCTCGCGCAAGCGCGGCAGATATTCTCCGGTCTATCGCACAAAAAATCCGGCCCCAGGAAGGGACCGGACGTAAATGCCTGGATAGAAGATTGATTTACACGTCGATGCGGACAGAACCGTCAGCGTGCTCGAAGGCAGCCAGTTCAGGATGCTCGCGCTTCTCCTGTGTGTAGTTCTCGTAAGAGGGCTTCTTGTGTGTCTCACTCGCCCAGATCTCATCTGCGACAGGAGCCCACTCCTTCGCGTAGTCGTCGCACTTCGCGCAGAGATGATCGACGTCCTCGGGAGACTCGAGGTTCGTCTGGTGCGCGCCGGTTGCCTGGACCATCTCACGCAGCAGCTGCGGATTCTCGAGCATGGGGCAGGGGCGGAGCTGGTTCCTGTTGAACGGCTGTCCCTCGTGATAAGCCATGAACAGAGGGCTCTGCAGCATCTCGAGGATGGTGTTGTTCTTGATGTTGGTATTCGAGAAGTGAATGAATACACAGGGCTCTGCGTCGCCGTTCGAGTTGATGTGGAAATAGTTTCTGCCTCCGGCAATGCAGCCGCCAACATACTCGCCGTCGTTCTGGAAATCCATCGGGAAGAACTCGATATTGGACTCAGGCGAACGCACGTAGCGAATGCGGTCGATCATGTATTTACGCTGCTCTACGGTGGGCATCAGCTCCGGAACGGCATTGTTGCCGACCGGCATGAGGTGGAAGTAGAAACCGAACCTTGCCCCCTTCTCCTCGAGCAGATGGAAGAATGCATCGCTGGTCACGGCCTCAACGTTCGCTCTGGTGTAGCAGATGGAAGTGCCGAAGACGATGCCGTGCTTCTTCAGAATGTCCATTGCCTTCATGGCAGCCTCGTAGTGGCCGGAACCGCGTCTCGCATCATTGGTCTCCTCCGTACCCTCGATGGAGAGCATGAAGGTGATGTTGCCGAGCTGTCTTACTCTCTCCGCCATCTCATCGTTGATGAGCGTGGAGTTGGAATAGAGACCGAAGAAACAGTCATTGTGCTTCTCTGCCAGCTTGAAGATGTCGTTCATGCGTACCGTCGGCTCACCGCCGGTCAGCATGTAGAGGTGAGCGCCGAGCTCCTTGCCCTCCGTGACGATCTTGTCCATTTCCTCGAATGTCAGAGAGGACTTGTGACCGTAAGTGCCGGACCAACAGCCGACGCAGTGCAGGTTGCAGGCCATCGTGGGATCGAAGAGGATGAGCCACGGGATGTTGCAGTTATATTTCTTGCGGTTCTCACGGATTGTCTTGGTGCCGCGGAAGAAAGCCTCATAGCCGAGGTTCAGCAGCATGGTCTTTGCGTAGTGATGATCGGTTTCGTCGACAACGCGATTGATGAAACGCATCCATCGGTTCTCGGGATTCTTCACATATTCTCTGACGGCATTGAGGGTATCTTTGTTCGCGCCCGCACCGTAGAATTTCTCCGCAAGATCAACGATCTTGAGATAGGTTTCTGTTCTGTCTTCTTTGCTCTTTAAATGCTTAAGGAAGCCGTCGAGCATAACCGAGATCGCCTGACGCTCAGCCTGGTGTGTCAGCTGCTGTACTTTTCCTGCCATAACTTTCCTCCGGATTGCTAAATTTTAAACCATTCGTATTCTATCGCCTGGGCTCCTTCATTGCATCGGACAAAACTTTCAAAGTGTCACAATGGCCGATGGAGCCTGGTCATCTCCACCGATATCCGGAAAGTGCTCCGGACTATACAGAATAGATACAAAATTCGTGCTAATATGACTATTTTGTGATAAAATAATTTCTAACGACTGAAGCGTGAGCAAAATCAGAAAAGCTTCAAAATTATTGCAACTGGTTGGGATTCTTGTGATTTTCTGGTTGAATTCGGACGGAGGGGTATCGTGAACGCGGATCGGGTAAAAGTGCTGATCAATATTTATCTGGACAAGTATGACGAGATGGCGGCAGCTGACGAGAGAGTGCTGGGGACATGGACTGCGGTGAACACCTGCAGGAAGCACTGGGATATGGATGCTGACGATTTCGGCAGGATGTTCCATGCGGCGATGAGGGACGCTTCCCTGATCCTGGAGAATGAGACTTGGAAGCCGCTTGAGGGCATCCGGTACCTGTGTGACAACGACAGACAGGAGGAGGTCCGCGCGAGCTTCCGAGAGCTGCTGGCACGCGACGATGGGGATATTGAGGCGCGCCAGGGGAGAGTGCTGCGCTTCGTGCGGGACATCAACGACATGCTGATCGAGGCGGCGCCTGAGAGGTGGCAGCTGCGCCAGAAGATCCGCACGGGGATTCAGTATCTGGGGATCATTGATCCTTCGGAGAACTATATTTTCCGGGCGTCGGAAGCGGCGGCCTTTGCGGGCTATACCGAGGTCGACGATGAGATTGGGTTCGATCGGAAGCTGAATCTTCCCAACTATTACGAAATGTGCAACGGGCTCGTTGACTACATTTCTTCCCGGGATGACCTGCTGAAAAAGGTCGCGCGTAAGTTGAAACAGAAGGGGAAGGATGAGGGCGAGCCGGAACTCACAGAGATTGACCCGAACCATCATATCCTCGCCTACGACATCATCCGGGATGCGTACCAGCATGATTTCTATAAAGAGAAGGCGGCGAACCGCAAATCCAAGATCAGCACAGTCCAGTACCGGGCGATTGAGAAGACGCAGAAGCGCGCCCTGCTCCTCGATGAGAGAGAAGAGGTTGTTGACGAGTATGATGAGATCAGCTCACTCGAAGCGGGGGCGAAGATGCCGGATCTTGTCGGCAGGAAGGTTCGCCACGAAGCCTACGGCAAGGGGAAGGTTACGGAGAAGAATGGCAGGTACCTCAAGGTTGAATTCGAGGACGGAATGACGAAGAAGTTCGTCCTGCCGATCGCCATTGTAGGAGGCTTCCTTGATTTCGGCAGTGCGAAGCTGACGGAAGCGGCGGAGGCGATGGAACGGGTCAAGGACAGGAAAAAGGACATCGCAGACCGGCTGACGGCGATCGACGTACAGCTGCAAATGCTGGAATGAAATCGAAAGTTATGCGAACTGCTGCCAGAGACCGACGAAGAATACGATGAGGAAGAATACGGGCAGGATGTAGGTGAGGTAGAAACGCATCCACCTCGGCACCTTGAGACCCTTGCCGGTATCGGCTTCCTCGACGAAATTGTTCCAGCCCCAGCCAAGCCGGTGCGTGCAGAACAGGCAGAAGATGAGCGATCCGAGCGGCAGGATCAGGTTGCTGACGAGGAAGTTCTCGAGGTCCATCACGCCGGAGCCTTCGCCGAACGGCTGAAACCAGGACAAGAGGTTCGGGCCCAGGGCACAGGGCAGAGAGAGGAGAAGGAGCAGTACGCAGTTGATGGCACAGGCCTTCTTCCTGGAGCAGCCAACCAGATCCATGAACATGGCGTTGATGTTCTCGAATACGCCGAGCACGGTGGAGAACGCCGCGAATGTCATGAAAATGAAGAACAGCGCGCCCCACAGCCTTCCCATCGGCATGTGATTGAAAATGTTCGGCAGCGTGATGAAGATGAGCGACGGACCGGAGTCCGGTTCCACGCCGTAGGCGAAACAGGCGGGGAAAATAATGAGCCCCGAGGTGAACGCGACGAAGGTATCGAGCAGTGCAACATTAACCGATTCACCCATTAATGACCGGTCTTTGTTGATATAGCTGCCGAAGATGGCCATGCCTCCCATGCCGATGGACAGGGTGAAGAATGACTGATTCATCGCGTTGACCACTACGTTTCCAAGGCCGATTTCGGAGATGGTTTCCATGTCCGGCAGCAGGTAGAAGGAGAGCCCTTCCCGTCCTCCGGGCAGGAAGACGCTATTGACGGCCAGTACGACCATGATGGAGAGGAGCGCGATCATCATCACCTTGGTCACGCGCTCGAGTCCCTTCTGAAGTCCGATGCCGCAGACGAAAAAACCTGCGGCGACAGAGATCGCCATAAAGCCTGCCTGCCGCAGGGGACTTGCCATCATCGCGCTGAACTGCGCGCTTACACCGGCTGCATCCTCTCCCTCGAAGGCGCCACCCGCGGTATAGAAGAAATACTGGATCATCCAGCCACAGACGCTCGTGTAGAACATCATGAGCAGATAGTTGCCCGCGAAGGCGAAATAGCCGTGGATGTGCCATTTCGTCCCGCGGGGCTCCAGTTCATAGTAAAGCTTTACCGGGGAAGCCTGTGCGGCGCGCCCCATAGCGAATTCCATCGTCATGACCGGTACACCCATCAGGATTAAAAACAGGAGGTAAATCGGGACGAAGATGCCTCCGCCGTTCTGCCCGACAAGCCATGGAAACTTCCACACATTTCCGATTCCGATGGCGCAGCCGGCGCTCAGCAAAATGAAGCCAAGCCGGCTTCCCAGATGTTCTCTCTGCATTCTGTTCCTCAATTCTAGTTAATTCTATTTCGCAATGAATGCCGTGACTTTATCGCGGCAACGCGTCCACGCTTTTATGTGCGCAAGCACAGGGGATATCTTACACCCAACACTCCATTTGTCCAAGCTGGAAATGCAAACTTGTACAATTGTTTTTATGGAGGAGACAAATAACTCTTGAACCATACGCAGTGTTGCACATTTTGCTGCCCTGATTGAGATTTGAAAGGCCTGCATTGACAGAACTTTTGAATTTCAGGCTCGTCTGCGCCATGGATTTATGATACGATCTGATGAAAAGTTATTTGAAGGGAGCTTATTTTATTATGGAAGAGCGGGAACATTTGGGGAGCCGCCTGGGATTCATCCTGATCAGCGCGGGCTGCGCGATCGGCATTGGCAACGTCTGGAAATTCCCCTGGCTCGTGGGCAAGTATGGCGGTGGAGCCTTCGTTCTGATTTACCTCATATTCCTTGCCGTCATGGGAGTTCCCGTCATGACCATGGAGTTCGCGATGGGAAGAGCCGCTCAGGTGAGTCCGGTCTTAATGTACCGCAAGCTGGAGCCGGCGGGCACGTTCTGGCACATCCACGGCTACGTATCCCTTGTTGGCAACTATCTGCTCATGATGTTCTATACGACAGTGGCGGGCTGGATGCTCCAGTATTTCCTCCTGGAGGCAAAAGGCAGCTTCCAGGGCCAGAATGCGGAAGGGGTGTCTGCTGTTTTCACAGCGATGCTGGAGAGTCCCCTGCGGCAGGTGAGCTTTATGGCGGTCACCGTGTTCGTCGGCTTTGCGATCAACGCGATTGGGCTGCAGAACGGCCTTGAGCGTGTGACCAAAGTGCTGATGCTGGCGCTCCTCGGCATTATGGTGATCCTCGCGGTCAATTCCGTGCTGATGCCGGGGGGGAGAGAGGGACTTGCGTTCTATCTGCTGCCGAATCTTGAGGAAGTGCGCAAAACCGGCATTCTGGAAGTCATCGTGAACGCGATGAACCAGGCCTTCTTCACGCTGTCAATCGGCATTGGAGCCATGGCGATTTTCGGCAGTTACATTGGCAAGGACAGGGCACTCATGGGCGAATCGGTCCACGTGGCAGTCCTGGACACCTTTGTTGCGGTGGCGAGCGGCCTCATCATCTTCCCCGCCTGCTTCGCCTACGGTGTGCAGCCGGACGCGGGGCCCTCGCTCATCTTCATCACACTTCCCAACATCTTCAATCACATGGCAGGCGGGAGAGTGTGGGGCGCACTGTTCTTCGTCTTCATGACGTTCGCGGCGTTCTCGACGATCCTCGCTGTGTTCGAGAACATCATTGCGATGACGATGGACCTTTCCGGGTGGAAACGACAGAAGGCCAGCTGGATCAGCTGTATTCTGGTGTTCCTGCTGTCCCTGCCGTGCGCGCTGGGCTTCAACGTTTGGTCAGGTTTCCAGCCGCTGGGCGAGGGCACATCCTTCATGAATCTGGAGGATTTCTTCGTTTCCAATCTGATCCTGCCGATCGGCGCGCTGATCTACGTGCTCTTCTGCACAAGGAAGCTCGGCTGGGGCTGGGATAACTTCACGGCGGAAGCGGACACCGGCAAGGGTCTGAAGGTGATGAAGTGGATGCGTCTGTTCACGGCATGGGTGCTGCCTGTCCTCATCCTGATCATTATCATCATGGGACTGATTTGAGGCATGAAACTGGGAGACATTTAGATTGTGGGCAAAAGAAAAGCCCGGATGGGACCTTTCGGGGTGCGCTGCTTTCGGCTTCGTGACTTCTTGTGGATAAATCGCGTGGCAGGTTATTGCTGCCCCTCGCTGTGACGCGATTGATCCACAATCGGCAAAGTTGCTCGAAATCAGTACGCCCCGAACTCCATCCGGGCTGTTATCATGTCATCCTAAATAACGATATGCTGCTCAAAATCTTCTACGTAGGTATCAGTTCAGCCCAGTCCCAAACGATTGATTCTTCGGGAGTATCGCAGCAGATATTGAGCAGGCAGGCCGCACATACATTATGAAACAGGATGTTACTTCATGCCGCGAACGAGGATGACATCACCCTCGCCGTGGTCAATTCTGGTGGAAGAGAAGCCTGCCGCCCTCATGAACTCGATCAGCTGGTCGGCGGTGTAGATGGTGATGTTGCCTTCCGGGTTCGGCCAGTCCGTGTGCAGCTTCGGATCAGAGCCTTCGTTAATAATGGCGAAGACGCCGTCCTTTTTCAGCACGCGGTAAACCTCGCGGAACGCCTTGTTCATGTCGGGCCAGAAATAGGTCGTCTCCACCGCGGTCGCAAGATCATAGGTGCTGTCTTCGAAGGGGAGAGCAGTAACGTCTCCGACGTGGATGTTGACACGCCTGCCGATTTCCGCCTGGTTCGTTTCGGTCGCAAGATCGACGGATGTCTGCATGTAGTCGACGCCGTCGATATGCGAATCCTTTGCGAGGGTCAGAAGCGCCGCGATGGTAGCACCGCCGCCGCAGCCGATGTCAAGGATGTTCATTCCGTCTGTATAGCTGATGAGGGGGAGCGCCCAGTCGCGCAGGTACCCGTGATTTTTATTCATACGAAGAAGCATATTCCTGCCGTCGTCCCCTTCGGGGCGCCCGGGATTATCAATGTGTTGTCCTTCTGCCATGAGAATTGCCTTTCTTTGTTAGATAAACATTGTTGTCAGACGATGCGATATTACATCAGACTAGTTTTGAAAGTCAAATGATTGACACGCACCTTGGTCTGTTCTATGCTACTCGCAGCAAATCACATAAGGCTGGGGGAGCAATTGCTGAGAACGGCTGCAGAGCAGCCGGACCCTTTTCACCTGACCCGGATAATACCGGCGTAGGGAAGCATCGCAGCGTTTCAGGGCAAGTTCTATTCTGGATAAGTTCTATTCAGGGCAAGTTCTGATGGAACAGCAGGACTTACTGACGAAGCTGCAACCGTATCCCCTCCTTACCATCTAAAGGAGGATTTTTATGTCTAAGAATGTGAGAATCATTGTCTTTTCGGCTGCGTGCATCGCACTCGCCTGCGTCACCAGCATGATCAAGGTGTTCGAGTTCCCGACCGGCGGCGCGATCACCCTCTGCTCCATGCTGTTCGCGGCTCTGCCCGGGTTTTTCTTCGGGCCGGTTGTCGGTATCATCTCCGGAATCGTATACGGTGTTCTGCAATTCATCCTGGGACCCTACGTTCTGACACCTGTCCAGGTCCTGCTCGACTACCCGCTGGCATTCGGCGCCGCGGGCATTGCGGGCTTCTGGCACAGTCAGCCGCACGGACTGCTCAAGGGGTATCTGGCGGGCTGCGCGGGCAGATGGTTCTTCTCGTTTCTGTCCGGCTGGATTTTCTTTGGTGAATACGCGTGGGAAGGCTGGAATGGTGCCGCCTATTCTGCTGTTTACAACATCATTTACATCGGCGCGGAGGCGATCATCACGGTGATCATCGTTTCGATTCCGGCAGTCGCGAAGGCGATCAGCAGAGTGAAACAGACAGCGCTCGGCGGGGATGCTGCACAGCCTCGTTCCGCAGCGCAGTAATTTGCGGAATAACTATTGTTTTGATATATTCTAACGCGGATGTGGCACGGCGCTGCATCCGCATATTTTTTGCACTGTTTGGAAGGAATGAGGCATGAACAGATTTCAACACATTTTATTCGATCTTGACGGAACGCTGTCGGAGTCGGCAGAGGGCATCACGAAGTCTGTCCAGTATGCTCTTCGCAGCGTTGGCATAGAAGAACCTGATCTGCATGAGCTGGAGACCTTCGTGGGTCCGCCGCTCAATGTGGAATTCCAGAGGCGGTACCATTTCGATGATGCGACGTGTGAAGCTGTGATCCGCAAGTACCGGGAACGCTACAGCGAGGTGGGAATCTTTGAGTGCCGCCTTTACGACGGGATCCCCGAAACGCTCAGGGATCTGCGGGAGCAGGGGGCGACGCTGGCGGTCGCATCCAGCAAGCCGGAAATCTTCGTGCACAGGATCATGGAACATTTTGATGTTGCGCAGTATTTCTCTGTCATGCGCGGCAGTCGGATGGAAGATGAGATGAAAAATAAGGCAGGGAGCGACAACAAAGAACGCGTGGTACGCGCAGCATTGGCGGATCTGGGCGCTGCTGCAACGAAAGGCAGCACGGCGATGGTCGGCGATCGCAGCTTCGATATCCTGGGTGCGTTGCACAATGGCGTGACGCCGGTGGGTGTAACCTTTGGCTACGGCAGCAGGCAGGAACTGGAAGAGGCGGGAGCAGAGCCTTCCCTGATCGCGGAGAGCGTCGAGGAGCTGAGACGCATTCTCATGGCGTAACCGATATCAAATGTAACATCTCGGGTATCTGTTCAGTACAGCCCGAGGCACTTGCTACTGAGGGCGTATCAAAGTAGATATTCAGCAGGCAGGCCGCAATTCCGCATTGCTTAATATTTGTGCAGCAAAAGCTGCATGTGCATCGGTGAACTGCCCGATGACACGATTCACGTGAGATTGCATTCGCGAGCAATTACCTATGCGAGAACTCGCCTGCGGGCGCCGCAAGTGCACGGCGCGGGGTGTATAAAATGACTAACCAAGACAACAGAAAAGATAATTTGTTTGCCCTGGCTGTCGCGCTCCTGCCGTTTCTGATCTTTGCGGCAGTGTATGAAATTGCGGTGGCTATCCTTGAGATGGGCTGGAATCGCCTGCTCCAAAGCCCTTCACTGAATACTGCCTTTGCGGGTTTCCTTACGAGTGTTCCCGATGTGCAGGCGATCATTACAGCGATTGCAATGGCCTGTGGACTCCTTGCGATTCTCCGCACAGCTGGCAGCGAGATCCGCGCTTATACAACAGTGGCGCGTTCTACGCGGCATCCGCAAGCGAAATCGCTGGAGCGATTCACCGCGCGGCAGGCATCTTTTGCAGTCCGCGCAATCTGGTTTGTCAGCACTCTGGCACTTGCGATTGGGATCAATCTCCTCCTCTCGCTCACGGGTGCTGTGCGCCTTGCGGGCGGTGCCTCGACGGTGACTGGGCAAACGGAACTGCTGCCGGGACTTACGATCTACGGCATCTTCACACCATTTGTGGAGGAGAGCGTATTCCGCGGCACGGTGTATGCCAGACTGCGCCGTCTGCTGCCGGCACCACACAGCCTGATCATCAGTATGATCTTCTCGGGCCTTATGTTTGCCATCTGGCACGGGAACCTGCCGCAGGGGTGCTACGCGCTCCTTCTGGGGATCATCTTCGCCGCCTTCTATGAATGGACCGGGAATTTCGTCGCGGTGGTATTCCTGCACGCGGCAGTGAATATGGTAATGCTGCTCTTATCCCAGCTGGGGGTGTATAATAATTTCTGCACACCGGCGTGGTGTGTCACTTTTCTCGCAGTCGGAGCGGTGGGCTTCGGCTGTCTGTTCCAGATCTTAAAGCGGAATAAGGGATAGGGTATCCAGGCCGGAACCTTTTCCGCGTCATGAAGATGGCACCGGAGTCGGAGGACTCATGAAATGAATGACAGAAGGCATTCGGGGAAGATCCCGGCGCGTCTGGTACCTGTACTGACGGCCGTGATCTTTTTCGTTGCACTGACCGGCATCGTCAGGGCAGAAAACAACAGGCGCAGCGCAGCAACAGAATTTGAAGAACTACAACCGTATTTGCAGGAAGTGCATGACGGAGGTGAGAGCCGCGGGGATATTGCGGGCTATTACGAGAATGAGAGTATAGAAGATTCAGGTAACAATATTAAGAACGAGAACGGAGAGAATATGGCGGGCAGCGGCGAGAGCGAGAATGGCGGGAAAATTGTCGGCAGTAGGGGTGAGACAAAGTCACTTGACAGTGCTGACGAAAGTGAGAACTCAGAACAAGGAGATCTACCTCATGAGCGATCGTGGAAGGGAGCCGATCTCCAGGCAGATTGCGACGGCCTCCGACACATCAATCCGGATTTTGTCTGTGTGCTGGACATTCCGGCACTGGAACTTAACTATCCTGTTGTGGCAGGGCGTGACAATGAGGAGTATCTTCATCTGACATTTGAGCGGAGGGAGAATCCGTGCGGCTGCCTTTTCCTCGACAGCAACGCGGACAGCCGGCTGCGTGATCCGCACACCTTCCTCTTCGGGCACAATATGCGGGATGGGAGTATGTTCGGGAGCCTCAAAAGGTTCTATGAAGAGCCGGACCTTGTTACGAAAGAGCCGTATTTCTATCTCGTGGGAGAAGAGGGGACGTTTGTTTACCGGATTTTTGCCTTCGGACCTGTGGGAGTGGACGATGAGAAGGTATATTCCTATATTAGTACGGATGAGGAGTACAGAGACTTTTGCCATAACCTTTGCGGCAGTGCCTGGTATTATGACCGGGATAAGGAGGCGGATACTGCGCTGGAGCGGCATCGGTCCATTGTGACGCTCTCCACCTGTTACGGGACAGACCATGTGCAGAACTTCGCGGTTCACGGCGTGCAGGTCGGGGGAAATAGGTAATTTTTACTTGCGCATCGTCCGCGGGCGGTGCTATACTAATACAGCTGCCCGGGTGAAACCATGGCAGCACACCGTTAACAGCATCCGCTGCGGAGGTCAAGTCGTCTACGGGACTTATACCGGTTCTCCGGCAACGTCGGTCGCAAGATTCGCAGTCCATAGCCGAATATTCCATGTGGGTGAGTGAATGATAGATCATTCACGAGAGCACTTACACGAAGGAGGAAGTAATATGAGAACAGAGATTCAGCCGAAGTATTATGAGTGCAAGGTTACTTGCAACTGCGGTAATACTTTCACGACCGGTTCCACCGTACCGGAGATCCACGTCGAGGTCTGCTCCAAGTGCCATCCGTTCTACACTGGCCAGCAGAGAGCGAACTCCGCAAAGGGTCGTATCGATAAGTTCAACAGAAAATACGGTCTTGCATAATCGGATCCGTTCGATACAAGGGAAACTAAAAAGACTGGGGCAGAGGTTGCCTCAGCCTTTTTTCGTGTTTATAATATTCACCATGGTGTCGCGCTCCCGTGCAAAACTGCGGCATATCGGAGAACGGAATGGCTAAGACCAGGAACAGACAACAACATTATTCCGGCATCGGCGGTCAGGCGGTGCTCGAAGGCGTCATGATGCGCAACAGGGACCTTGTAGCGATCGCCGTGCGCAAGCCGAATCAGGAGATTGAGGTCGAGGTGGATGAACACCACGGCATCCTGGAAGGGACGATTTGGACGAAAATCCCGTTTATCCGCGGTATTTTCGTATTTATTGACTCATTGGTTCTGGGAATTCGCAGCACCAGCTTCTCGGCACAGTTCTACGATGACGAGGAAGGGGCTGATCTGGTCAGTGAAGAACGCAGAGCCAGGCGGGACAAGGTGACAACGGCAGTCACGACAGTCATTTCTTTCGCGTTGGCTGTCGGCATTTTCGTACTGCTGCCTTACTGGCTGACGAGTCTTGTGGACTCCTATATTCGCAGCGAGGCTTTCCTCTCTGTGATGGAGGGTGTGATTCGTATTGCCATTTTCCTCATCTATGTCCTCCTCCTTTCCGGCATGAAGGACATCCGGAGGCTGTATCAGTACCACGGCGCGGAACACAAGTGTATCAACTGCATTGAGCGGGGCAAGCCGCTGACGCTTCATTATGTACAGGACAGCTCCCGTTTCCATAAAAGGTGTGGCACGAGTTTCATTTTCCTCGTCATGATCGTGAGCATCATTCTGTTCTTCTTCATCCGGGTGGATTCCCACGTGATGAGAGTGGTCCTGCGGCTCGTCTTCATCCCTGTGGTCGCCGGTATTTCCTATGAGCTGATCCGGCTGGCTGGCAGGTACGACAATATTTTCGTCCGCCTGATCTCGGCACCGGGCGTCTGGCTGCAGCACATCACAACGAAGGAGCCGGACGCACAGATGATCGAAGTCGGGATTGCGTCCGTCGAGGCGGTATTCGACTGGAAGTCCTACCTGGTTGATGAATTCGGCTGGGATGAGAATGAATTGAATGAGCTCTAGCATGATCACCTACGGACAGCTGTATGAAGAAGGCAGACGTATCCTGGGAGAAATGCCGGAAGGAGATCTCGATGCGAGGCTGCTCCTCGAAGAAGTCTGCGGAACCACTCTGCAGACTCTTCTTGTATATCCGGATCAGTCAATCAGCGAGGAAAAGGCTGATGAATACAGGACTCTGCTGGCAAGGCGAAGAGGGCGGGAGCCACTCTCGGTCATCCTGGGCCACGCGGATTTCATGGGGCTTACCTTCCGCGTGACGCGCGACGTATTGAAACCGGAACAGGATACGGAAATCCTGGTGGAGGAAGCGATACGGCGGATTGAGGATCCCGCGTTCCTTAAAAAACAGCAGGCAGGCCTGAAACCATTGCGTATTCTGGATCTGTGCACCGGCTCCGGCTGTATCATTCTCTCTGTCCTCCACTATTTAATGGAAGATAAGAAGCTTGCAATCGCAGGAATTGACCGGATTGATACGGTAGCCTGTGACCTTTCGGAAAAGGCGCTGGCCATCGCGGCAGAGAATGCGGAGAATCTTGGCTGGAAGCGCAGCGGAGAGGTTTTTATGAATGGAAACGTGCGCCTTATGTTTTCGCAGGGGGATCTGTTCCAGGCGGTGCCGAGGGGAACGTTCCAGGCCATTCTCTCGAACCCACCCTATATTCCGGATGCGGTGATTGACACACTGGAGCCGGAGGTGAAGTTCGGCGAGCCGTACATGGCGCTCTCCGGCGGTGAGGACGGGCTGACCTTCTATCGCAGAATCGCGCAGGAGGTGCCGGCATACCTGGCTCCAGGTGGTTTCCTTCTCACGGAAATCGGGTATGATCAGGGAGAGAGCGTCCCGGAACTGTATGCTGAGGCGGGACTCTCCAATATCAGTGTGATGAAAGATTACGGTGGAAACAATCGCGTTGTCGCCGCGGAATTGAGGTAACAAATGTTCGAGAATCTGGAGAATGTGGTACTTCGCTACGAGGACATTGCGAATGAGCTCGCAAGTCCCAATGTAACGGCGGATATGGATCGCTATACGAAGCTGTGCAAGGAACAGAACAGCCTGACACCGCTCGTGGAGAAATATAAGGAATACAAAAAGGCGCAGCAGGACATGGCAGATGCCGAGGAATTGATGAGCGGCGAGACGGATCCTGAGATGAAAGAGATGGCCAGGGAGGAGTTCCAGGAGGCGAAGGACAAGGTGCCGGAGCTTGCGCAGGAACTGCGTGTCATGCTGATCCCGCAGGACCCGGATGATGACAAGAACGTCATTATGGAGATTCGCGCCGGCGCCGGCGGTGATGAGGCGGCGTTGTTCGCGGCCGAAATTTACCGCATGTATGTGCATTACTGCGAGGGAAAAGGCTGGAAGTGTGTCGTGGATGACTTCGAAGAGAGCGGCATCGGCGGCATGAAATTCATTAACTTTACTGTTGTAGGTCAGGGCGCCTATCATAAGCTGAAATATGAGAGCGGCGTCCATCGCGTGCAGCGTGTGCCGGTGACGGAGTCGGGCGGACGCATTCACACATCGACCTGTTCGGTTGCGGTCATGCCGGAGGTTTCCGACGACATCAACATCGACATCCCGATGGAAGATGTCCGCATCGACATTACGAGAGCATCCGGCAACGGTGGCCAGGGAGTCAACACGACAGACTCGGCCGTGCGTTTGACACATATTCCGACCGGAATAGTCATTTATTCTCAGACAGAACGCAGCCAGCTGCAGAATAAGAACAAAGCCTGGGCATTGCTGCGCTCCAAGCTCTACGACCTGGAGAAGCAGAAGCGTCACGACGAGGAGGCGGATCTGCGCCGCAGTCAGATCGGAACCGGAGACCGCTCGGAGAAGATCAGAACCTACAACTTCCCGCAGAGCAGAGTCACGGATCACAGGATCAAGCTGACAGTTTATAACCTGGACGATGTCATGAACGGAGACCTCGATGAGATCATTGATCCGCTCATCACGGCAGACCAGGAAGCAAAGCTTTTGAAGATGGATCAGCAGAACTGACGAAATGAGGATAAGCCGTTGATAACATTTTGCGTATATGATCTGCTGCTGCAGATCGCATATGCGGAAGCTATGCCTGACAACCCGGAGATCACGACCGGTTCGCTCACGGCAAGACTCCTGCCTCACCAACAACAGGATCATCTCGTCCGGAGGCTGCTGCAGCGGTATCGACCGCTGCCGGCAATCTTCTCTGCGCTCGTACCGGATGCGCTGATGGAGATCTCACCGGGAGATGGCTTCGATATGGCCCGGTATTTCTCCGGCGTCATTGACCAGAAGGCTTCACCTGCGACCCGGCACTCACAGAAGATTGCTCTGATCGCAGCCAGAATGGCGAAATTCTATGGCTGGAATGAGGACAAGAAGGCGCAGTTCACGCTGGCAGCGGCCCTCCATGATACGGGCAAGCTCGTTGTCGCGAACAGGCTCCTGGAAAAGCCGTCGAAACTCACGTCAGATGAGTTTGACAGCATGAAGCTACACGCAAGATATACCTACGAAATCCTACGGTCTGTGCGTAAATTTGATCCTATCGGTCCGTGGGCCTGGAACCATCATGAGAAGCTGGATGGCTCGGGATATCCGTTCGGTCGAACGGCGTCAGAGCTTAGCTTTGAAGACCGGCTCCTCGCCTGCATTGATATTTATGAAGCGCTGCGCGAGAAACGCTCCTACAAAGAGACGATGACGCACCAGGAGGCGCTGGAGGAGCTGCGGCAGCAGGCGGATGCAGGCAAGATTGACGCAGACATCGTGGAAGACATCGGCAGATGCTATGCGAAGACGTGAGGAGGGAGAGATATGGGCTTATCCGAATACCGACAGCAGTTGGATGAAATCGACGCGCAGATCGTGAAGCTCTTCGAACAGCGTATGGCTGTTTCCGAACAGGTTGCGGAGGACAAGATCCGAACCGGCAAACGCGTCCTGGACAAGAAAAGGGAGCAGGAGAAGATCGCGACCCTCCGGAGTCTGACGACGAATGAGTTCAACAAGCGAGGCATCACCGAGCTCTATGAGCAGATCATGGCGATCTCGAGGAAGCGGCAGTATCAGCTGATGCAGGACAACGGTGTCCTGCGCAGCACACCGTTCATTCCTGTGAACCATCTGGTCAATGAGAAAACCAAAGTGGTCTATCAGGGCGCACCGGGCTCTTACTCGGAAGCTGCCATGTTCCAGTATTTCGGAAGAAACATCTCTAACTTCAGCGTAGAAACCTTCCGCGACGCCATGTCCGCGATCGAAGAGGGTGCGGCTGATTACGCGGTTCTGCCGATTGAGAACTCCACGGCAGGAATTGTCTCACAGAACTATGACCTTCTCTCGGAGTTCGAGAACTACATTGTTGGCGAACAGATCATCCCGATCCGCCACTGCCTGCTCGGCGTGCCCGGTACGGATGAATCGACAATCCGCACTGTCTACTCCCACGCCCAGTCGCTCATGCAGTCCGAGAGATATCTCTCTCGGCATGCTTCCTGGCAGCAGGTGTCGATGGCGAATAATGCCTTTGCGGCGCAGAAGGTTGCGGAAGATAAAGACGTGACCAAGGCTGCCATCGCCAGCAGCTATGCCGCCAGCCAGTACGGTCTTAAGATTATCCGGGAGGGCATCAATCAGGCGTCCTCCAATTCCACCAGATTCATCATTGTCACGAATCAGAAGATTTTCTTAAAGGGTGCCAGGAAGATCAGTCTCATTCTCGAGATTGTGCACGAATCCGGCTCTCTGTATCGCATTCTGTCACATTTCATTTACAACGACCTTAACATGACCAAGATTGAATCCCGGCCGATCGAAGACCGTGACTGGGAATACCGGTTCTTCATCGACTTTGAGGGGAGTCTCACGGACTCTGCGGTACGCAATGCGCTGCGTGGCCTCCGCGATGAGGCGAAGTATCTGAAGGTGCTCGGGAACTACTGATCCCCATCACGGCAGGCTCGTCGCGGATTCCTTCCATGCTACGGGAGCCCTGTCTGTGGATAAGTCACAGGGAAGGCGGTTGTTTCAGCGAAAATCTGTGATGTGACTGATCCACCGACATCCCTAATCCGCGTGGAAGCAAGAAATCCGCTCTGCCTGCCGGGGAGAATCAAGCTGTCCAAACCACAAATTTCTCGCGCGCAGGACACTCATCGCGGTACAATAGGAATAGCAGAAGATTGGAGCAGGCTATGGCAATTCATGTATTTGGGGCAATCGACGTAGGCAGCTATGAGCTGGGTCTCAAGATTTTCGAGATTTCCCGGAGCAAGGGGATCCGTCTTGTTGACCACATGGAACGGAGGATTGATCTCGGCAGTGATACTTACGCAACTGGCAAGATCAGTTATTTCCACATCCAGCAGGCAGGGCAGGTGCTCGCGGAATTCCGAAAGGTCATGGACAATTACCGTGTGGAGGCGTACCGTGCCTACGGTACCTCTGCCATCCGCGAGATGACCAATGCGTCCCTCGTACTGGAGCAGTGGGAGCAGCAGAGCGGTATCCACATTGACGTCATTTCCAATTCTGAGCAGCGCTTCCTCGACTATAAATCAATCGCGTCCAAGGGTGAGGAATTCAATCGCTTCATCAAGGACACTTGTGCGATTGTCGACATTGGCGGCGGCTCAATCCAGATCTCTCTGTTTAACGAGGACAAGCTGTCCGCGACGCAGAACATGCCTCTTGGCATCCTGCGATTATATGACCAGATCAGTCATATTGATATGCGAACCAGTCAGGTGGAGAGTATCGTCGAGGAGCTCGTCGGTGCGCAGATCAATACCTTTGTCAAACTCTATCTGGGCGACAGGAAGATTCACAACATCATTGTCGTCGACGATTATCTCTCGTCTGTCGCGGAGGCGATGCAGACGGAGTATGTGAACGCGGACAAGCTCTCTGATATCGTCCGGAGCGCCGGCAGGCTCGGCGCCGCGAATGTCGCACGACGGCTCGGGATCATGGACGACAGCTACAATCTCGTCTACCTCTCCGGCATCATGGTCAACTACATCATGCAGAGGTTCGGCGCGGAGAAGCTCTGGGTTCCCGGCGTGACACTCTGCGACGGCATGGTCTATGAGTACGCGGAGAATCACAAGATCATTCCGCCCTCTCACGACTTCGAGGGAGATATCATTTCCTGCGCGGTCAATGTCAGCAAGAGATACCAGGGGTCTGAAGAGAGAGAGCGGACACTGGAGAAGATTGCAGTTGCGGTCTTCGACGCCACGAAGAAGATCCACGGCCTCGGCAAGCGGGAGAAGCTCCTCTTGCGGCTGTCTGCAACGCTGCACGACTGCGGCAAATACATCAGTATGTCCAACCTTGCCGACTGTTCCTACAACATCATCATGTCGACGGAGATCATCGGGCTCTCACATATTGAGCGTGAGATTGTGGCCAACGTCGTCCGCTTCAATCACAGCGATTTCGTCTATTATGAGGAGCAGAACATGGCTTCCGATATTGACCGTGAGTCGTACCTGACCATCGCGAAGCTGACGGCGATCCTGCGTATTGTGAACGGTCTTGACCGCTCACATAAACAGAAGTTCGGTGACATCCACATCACGGTCAAGGGGGACAAGATGCTGATCTCTGTCAAACCGGGCGTCGACATCACGCTGGAGAAGGGCATGATTTCCCGGCGTGCGGAGTTCTTTGAGGAGGTCTTTGGGTTGACTCCTGTGATCAAACAGAGGAAGAGCTGAAAGGATGTGAATCGAGATGGCTGACAGAGAAATAGATTATTCAAATCCCGCATACTATTACAATCGTGAGCTGTCCTGGCTGCAATTCGACAGACGGTGTCTGAATGAGGCGAGGAGCAAAGAGAATCCTGTCATGGAGCGACTCAATTTCCTCTCAATCACCGCTTCCAATCTGGATGAGTTCTTCATGGTCCGTGTGGCTTCTCTACAGGATATGTCCAAGGGAGGCTATACGAAGCGCGATATTGCGGGCATGACCGCGGACGAGCAGCTGGACGCGATTCTGGCTGAAGCGCACGCTTTCGTGGGCTCGCAGTACTCCACCTATAACCACCAGATCCTCCCTGCGCTGAAGGCAGAAGGGATTACGATGGTGGATGACTACAGGGAATTGCGCGCCGATGAGAAGGCCTTCCTAGACGAATTCTTCGAGACGGAGGTCTATCCTGTCATCACGCCGATGGCTGTGGACTCTTCCCGCCCGTTTCCGCTCATTCTCAACAAATCGCTGAACCTCGGCGCATTGCTCAAACGCAAGGAGAATGCGGGTCCGGGGATACTAAACCGCACGAAAAAATCGAAGAAGACCCTAAAGAGTGAGAAGGAGAACCTGGAATTCGCGACGGTTCAGGTTCCGTCCGTACTGCCGCGTGTCATCCGCCTGCCCTTAGAGGAGCATCCTGAGCTTGTGAACGGGCATGTACCTGTCAGGGTGATCCTCCTCGAGACGGTCATCCGCGAGCACATGGATCAGCTCTTCCAGAGCTATGACATTGTCTGCGCTTATCCGTTCCGTATCATGCGCTCTGCTGACATGGACATTGACGAGGATGAGGCGGAGGATCTGCTCAAAGAGATTGAGAAGTCTCTGAAACAGCGCCGTCACGGCAATGCGATCCGTCTGGAGGTCGAGGCGGGGATTGACACAAGACTCTTGGATATCCTGGTCGAAGAACTGCAGCTGAACAAAGACGAGATCTTCATGATTGACGGACCGCTGGATCTTACCTTCCTCTCGAAAGTGAGGAAACTCTCCGGGTTCGATGATCTGCACGAACACAGGTATCCCG
Organism: Lachnospiraceae bacterium NK3A20; assembly: GCA_900107575.1. Taxonomy (GTDB): domain Bacteria; phylum Bacillota; class Clostridia; order Lachnospirales; family Lachnospiraceae; genus CAG-791. The sequence continues at coordinate 86,809 of FNQX01000010.1, forward strand.
CACCGCAGGAGGTGCCGGAGCTGCCGAAGGGCTGCGATATTTTCGCACAGATCCGGAAGGGCGACATCTTCCTGCACCATCCGTATGAATCCTTCCAGCCGGTCGTGGACTTTATCTCCCGCGCGGCGGACGATCCGGATGTCCTTGCGATCAAACAGACGCTGTACCGCGTCTCCGGAAACTCCCCGATCGTCGCTGCCCTTGCCAGAGCTGCCGATCATGGGAAACAGGTGACTGTTCTGGTCGAATTAAAGGCCCGTTTCGATGAGGAGAACAACATCGTCTGGGCCAGGATGCTCGAGAAGGCTGGCGCCCACGTGATCTACGGCCTGGTGGGACTCAAGACTCACTCCAAGATCACGCTCATTGTGAGGAGAGAAGAGGACGGCATCCGGCGCTACGTGCACCTTGCAACCGGCAACTACAATGACATCACGGCAAGGCTATACACAGACGTCGGTCTCATGACCTGCAAGGAGCAGTTCGGCGAGGATGCGACCGCGGTGTTCAACATGCTCTCAGGTTATTCTGAGCCCCGCAGCTGGAACAAGCTCCTGCTCGCGCCGCTCTGGCTCAAGGAAAGATTCAAGTTCCTGATCGGCAGGGAGACGCAGCATGCGCTGAATGGGGAACCTGCGCGGATCAAGGCGAAGATGAATTCGCTCTGTGATCCCGACATCATTGAGGCACTCTACAAGGCGAGCGGCGCAGGCGTGAAGATTGATCTGATCGTCCGTGGCATCTGCTGCCTGAGAGTGGGAATCCCCGGTATCTCCGACAATATCGTGGTGCGCTCTATCGTTGGCAACTTCCTCGAACACAGCAGAATTTTCTGGTTCGCAAACGGCGGCAGGCCGGAGATTTACGCCGGTTCCGCAGACTGGATGCCGAGGAATCTGGATCGCAGGGTGGAGATTGTCTTCCCGCTCGAGGATCCCGCGGTGAAAGAGAAGGCGGAGCACATCCTCGATGTGGAGCTCATGGATACCATGCAGGCCAGCATTCTCCAGCCGGACGGCACCTATGAGAAAGTTGACCGAAGAGGAAAAGAGAAGATTAACTCCCAGATGCTCCTCGGAGAAGAGGCTGTCCGGACTGCGCAGGCGGCAGAAGAGGCGCGGAGGCAGACACGGAATTTTGTGCCTGAGGTTCCACCGACACATGATGAAGTACAGGCATAAATCCAACAGGTCAATCACAATGGCAGGCAGACAGATTAAAAGACAGCGGGGACTCTGACATTGACACCAGAACGCGATCACAAAGAACCTTTGGATAACAGGACAAGGCACAAGATATTAACCGCGTACCTCATACTGCTCGCACTCGCGGCGGGATTTATCGTTCTGGTCAGCCTCGCTGACCACACCAGTACCTATGACGGCAGAGACGCGGAATGGGTACACAAGATCTCGTATTACGAACACGAGCGCATTGAGGATCCCAATGCGCCGGCGGGATATTACGATAAGTACATCGTACCGTTGGCACAGAAATTCAAGGGTGAGATCCGCCTGGCCTATCATATGGTTCACCAGGAGACGGAGGTCTATGTCGACGGACAGAAGGTTTACAGTATCCGCAGGAACCGTGACAATCCCTTTGGTAAGACGATGGGCAACGCCTGGGCAATTGCCACGCTCTATCACACAGAGATTGGGAAGAAAATCGAAGTCCGGCTCTATCCGGACTACCAGGGAGTTGGCAGAACAGACCCGGAATTCTATCTCTGCGATGAACTGGCATTGTATAAACAGGAACTGATGCGGGCGCTGCCTTCCCTGATCCTGTGTGTGATCGCCTTTATCATCGGCATCATCTATATTGTGATCTCCAGGACGGATGTCATCGGCGAGGCGAGCGGCAGGCGGGAACTGCGCTGCCTCGGTGCCTTTTCCGTGCTCCTGAGTATCTGGCGGTTTTCGGACCTTCGGGTAACCGCGCTCTTTTTGCCGAATGCCACGATCCTCCTGTCCTATCTGACACTCACCAGCCTCATCCTGATGCCGGTGCCACTCCTTATGTTCATTCGGGAGAGAGTGCACATCCACAGCAAAGCTTTCCATGGGTTGACTTTTGGGTTCCTTGTGCTCAGCTATGTGCTCCTTTTCATGCAGTGGCTGAATCTTCGGGATTTCCGGGAGAATCTCCGGATCATCCATGCGGCACTCATCGCGGCACTTTGCGTCGTCATCTTAGCCGGCATCCGGGATTTTCGGAGGAAGAGGCATCTGATCTCTTCCAGAATATCCATTGCGATCATTATGGGCGTTTGTTTCTGCGCGGCAGCGGATCTCTCAATCTATTATCTTATAGATAATGGGAGCGATATGATCTTCACGTTGCTGTCTGTCATCGTCTATGTGCTCGCAACCGGCCTCACCTACCTCTATACCCTGCGCAAGGAGGCGGAATATGACACAACGACGGGGATTTTCAACAAGAACAAGTGCAGGGACAAGATCGAAGAGAGTGGATCGGCGCCGGAAGATACGGTGTTTATGATGTTCGACCTGAACGGACTGAAGGCGACGAATGACGCAAAGGGACACGACGCCGGAGATAACCTGATCAGCACGTTCGCGCGACTCCTCAAGAATATCGGCGCGGAGCACCGGGGGAGCTTCGTTGGGCGATACGGTGGTGATGAATTCATCATGATATTGCAGGATGCGTCGGGGCGAGTGGGAGCACAGCGCGTTCTGGACAGACTACAGCGCGATACCGAAGGCTGTAACCTCGCGGATCCGAATCTGGGTCTGTCCTTCGCCTATGGCATCAGTCTCTCTGATGACTATCCTGACGCAACCTACGAAGAGCTGATGAAACACGCGGACATGGAGATGTATCTGAATAAGAAGGACTATTACGAGCGCAGTGGACGAGACCGAAGGGGCCTGTATCACACGCCGGTGGTAACCGCCCATATGCCAAAGACATGATCATGAGCGTCTGGACTCGCGACAGATCTAAATAAGCAAAAATATGAGGGCGCCCGTACAGATTGAGATCAGTCGCGCACATCATATAGTAAGAAAAGCATCGAAGAAGTTGGCACATTTCGGTTGACTTATTACCGGGATGTGCTATTCTTAACTCATAACATATGAACAATCATTCATATGTTCATGAAAGAAGTGAGCAGCTCATGAAAGGAGTGAGCAATGGCACTGGCAGATGTTGAAACCTGTGAAGTGAACGAAATCCACGCAGATAAGGTGGCAAAGATCAACCGGCAGATGCCGGACGAGGATGAGCTCTATGATCTCGCCGAACTGTTCAAGGTGTTCGGTGATTCCACGAGAATCCGTATCCTGTTCGCGCTCTTCGAGGAGGATATCTGTGTCTGCGACCTGGCAGAAACGCTGGGGATGACGCAGTCTGCTGTTTCCCATCAGTTGAAGATTCTGAAGCAGGCGAAACTCGTCTCGTCCCGGCGCGACGGACGGCAGGTCATCTATTACCTCTCTGACGATCACGTTCGGACCATCATCGAGATGGGCAAGGAGCACATTGAGGAGTGACGTCGGCTGCACAAGAAAAATCCACTGGGCTGACCGGTGGGAGACGGATGTGCCGATGCTCTCGATATTGTCTACCGGCAGGGGAGAAGCTTCGTACATTACAGAAAGTAGAGGAGAAAAGTCATGAAGAAAAAGTTCAAATGCGATGTTGATTGCGCTAACTGCGCTTCCAAGCTCGAGGACGCCATCAAAAAGGTCGAGGGCGTGACCGACGCAAAGGTCAATTTCATGATGCAGAAGCTCACACTGGAGGCGGACGAGGACAGGTTTGACGAGGTTCTGCAAAATGTTCTAAAGGCAGCCAGGCACGTAGAACCCGATACCACAATCTTTGTTGACTGACATTACACGGGAGCTGCCATGAGAAACTGGACGAAAAAACAAAGGAGAACGCTGTATCGTATCATTGTCGTTCTCCTTTGTTTCGTAACCCTTCTGATCCTTGATCACACAGGGGTGCTGGAACCGCTGCCTGCGGCTGTTGTTTTCCTTCTATATTTTATTCCGTATCTTATCATCGGCTACGACGTCATCCTGAGAGCCTTCCGGAATCTGGCTCACGGACAGGTATTCGATGAGCATTTCCTCATGATGATCGCAACACTCGCGGCCTTCGGGCTGGGACTGATGGGCGGCGGCAGCTATTCGGAAGCTCTGGCGGTCATGCTGTTCTATCAGATTGGCGAACTGTTCCAGTCCATTGCTGTCGGCAGATCCAGAGAGTCGATCACACAGCTGATGTCGATTGCGCCGGACTACGCCAATCTCCTGCAGGATGGGAAGATCGAAGAGGTCGATCCGGATGAGGTGCATGCAGGAGACATCATCGTCATCCGCCCGGGAGAGAAGATCCCGCTGGATGGGAGCGTCCTGGAGGGCGAGTCCTACCTTGACACGGCGGCGTTGACAGGCGAGTCGGTGCCGAGGAGAGTGCGTGTCGGGGAGGAAGTCATCTCCGGCTGCGTCAATGGCGACGGTACGCTCCAGGTCAGGGTATCGAAGGAATACGAGGATAGTACCGTAGCGAAGATCCTCGACCTTGTGGAGAACGCGAGCGACAAGAAATCCCGCATGGAGAATTTCATCACGAGATTTGCCAGGATTTATACGCCGGTCGTTACGGTCGGCGCGATCCTGCTCGCGATCCTGCCGCCGATGCTGTTTGGCTGGAGCTTCGCAGAGTCCATCCGGCGCGCCTGCAATTTCCTCATCGTTTCCTGCCCGTGCGCTCTGGTGATCTCGGTACCGCTCGGTTTCTTCGGCGGAATCGGCGCGGCATCGAGAATCGGCGTCCTCGTCAAGGGCTCCAATTTCCTCGAGGCGGCGAGCCGTCTGTCCACCGTCGTCATGGACAAGACAGGCACCCTTACAAAGGGCGAGTTCCGCGTACAGAAGGTGCTGCCGGCATTCACGAATACATTAGATCTTCACACAGACGAGTACCCGCATGAAACGCCCGAAGAGATGCTCCTGCGGTTTGCGGCTTATGGCGAGGGCTATTCCACCCACCCGATCGCGCAGTCAATCCGCGAAGCGTATGGAAAGAGTGTTGACCTCTCGAAGCTCTCCGGTGCAAGAGAGATTGCCGGGGGCGGCATTGAGATTCTGCTGGATCAGAAGAAACTGCTCGTTGGCAACGAGAAGCTGATGCAGGACAATTCCATCAATTACCGGGAGTGCGATGAGCCGGGCACCATCGTTTATGTTGCTTACAATGGTGCTTTTATCGGCAGCATCGTGATCAGCGATACGGTCAAGGAAGGCGCGGCGGCTGCGATTGCACAGATGAAAACAGCAGGCGTGACCAACACGGTTATGCTGACGGGCGATCGCAGTGCGTCAGCAGGCTATGTTGCAGACAGCCTTGGAATTGACAGCGTCTATGCAGAGCTCCTGCCGCAGGATAAGGTACGTCAGGTGGAGCAGCTCCTTAGAGCCGAAGAGAGAGAGGAGAGAGGGAAGAAGCTTGCCTTTGTCGGCGACGGCATCAATGACGCGCCTGTTCTCATGCGCTCGGATGTCGGCATCGCGATGGGAGCCCTCGGTTCCGATGCCGCGATTGAGGCTGCGGATATCGTCCTCATGGATGATGACATACGCAAGATTCCGGCCATTATCCGCATTGCGAAGAAAACCATGCGCATTGTCAGAGCCAACGTGTGCTTCGCCATCGGCGTGAAACTCCTCATCCTCATACTGTCCGTGTTCGGACTGGTCGGCATGTGGGCTGCTGTTTTCGGTGACGTGGGTGTCGCGATCCTGTGCATCCTGAATTCCATGCGCATGCTAAGAGAAGGGCCCAGGCAGATGAAATCTTTGTGATTTGTGCCCGTTGACAGTGGGGATGCGGCAACGCTATACTGGCAGCTGAAAACGAGGGTGGTGATACTATGGAATTTATCAGAGATCTGGCAATCATTCTGATTGCGGCTAAGTTTTTCAGCATTTTGGCGCGTCATTTCAATCTCCCGGAGGTTGTAGGAGAGATTGTCGCGGGACTTCTCATCGGGCCGTCCCTTCTGGGAATCGTACACGAGACTGACTTCATTGATCAAATGGCGGAGATCGGCGTTATCATGCTGATGTTCGAGGCCGGCCTTACGACCGATATGAAGAAACTCAAGGAGACCGGTCTCAAGGCAACGCTCATTGCCTGCGGCGGTGTATTCATCCCGCTCGCTCTGGGAGCGATCCTGTACATGGCCTTCTATGGCTTCGGCCCTGTGGGCTCCGAGACTTTCATGAAAGGCCTCTTCATCGGGACGATCATGACGGCGACGTCCGTATCCATCACGGTTGCGGTACTGAAGGAGATGGGAGTTCTGAACGGGTATGTCGGAACGACCATTACGAGCGCGGCCATTATTGATGATGTGATCGGCATCATAGTCCTGACTTTCGTCATCGGACTCAAGAGCGGCAATGCCAACACCGGAGAGATCATTCTGAAGGCAGTCCTGTTCTTCGCCGTAGCGATCGGGCTTGGCCTGATTATTTTCCGGGCGTTCAAGTGGCTGGACAGCAGATACACGCACACGAGACGAATTTCCATTACGAGCCTTGTATACTGCCTCGCGATGGCATACATTGCGGAGACGTATTTCGGCATCGCCGACATCACCGGCGCGTACGTGGCCGGCGTTGTCCTCTGCAATTTGCAGGATGAGAGTTACGTGGAACGAAGAATCGACATCACGTCCTACATGGTCTTCGCACCGGTATTCTTCGCAGGCATCGGCCTGAAGGTTTCCTTCGAGCACATGGATCTGAAGTTGCTGCTGTTCAGTGCGGCTTTCGTTATCGTCGCCATGGGCGGAAAAGTGCTGGGCTGCGGTCTCGTTGGACGGCTCACCGGCTTCAAGGGCAAGGACAGTCTGAAGATCGGCAGCGGTATGATGACGCGCGGCGAGGTCGCCCTCATCACAGCCCAGAAGGGACTGGCAGTCGGCCTTCTGACCGCGGATTTCTTCACGCCGGTCATCCTGCTCATCCTGTGCAGTTCGATTTTCACACCGATCATCTTAAAGAAGCTGTTCCATGATGAGACTACGGTCAAGGTGCCGATGCGGGAGAGCAACCCCGTGAAGTGACGCAGCGCGAGAGCGTACAGTGTGGTAGCTGCAACTTGATGTAGGACCAAAATGTACTGCTTGACTGCATATGCAAATTAATTCATATGAAAAGACCAGGAACCCATCGCAGGATTCCTGGTCTTTTTTTTCGGTATGCCGGACATTCCCTATTGATCGTTGTTTGTCGTGTTGCTCAGGTACTGCTTCATGCGGACGAGGAGTTCGCCGGGGACGCGCAGGTGACCGTAGCCGTTTCCCATCTCAAGGCCCGGCTTGTTCTCCCCGTGGAAGTCGGAGCCGCCGGAGAGGAGAAGTCCGTATTTATCTGCCATAGTCATGACCTTCCTGGTCATTTCCTCCGTGTGATTGCAGTAATAGGCTTCGATGCCGACAAGGCCGGCCTCTGTGAGGCGCCGCACCAGCGTCTCGAGCCCCTCGTCGCCCAACTCATACTGGAATGGATGCGCGAGGATTGGAATGCCGTGATAGCGCAGGGTGAATGCGATGGCTTTCTCCGGTGAGATTTTCTCCCTGGGAATGAAATATTTGCAGCCATCACCGATCAACCGGTCGAAGGCTTCCTTGCGGTTTACTACCACATGACGATCCATGAGGAAGCTGGCAATGTTGGCGCGGGTGATCACGGAATCCGGATTTGCCGCCACCAGCTCTTCATAACTGATCGCGATTCCGTCGGCCGCCATGATCTCACACATCCGGCGATTCCTCCTCGTCCGTTCCTCGGTGAATACCTTCACTTCCTCACGAAAGGCGGGATCCTGCCAGTCATAGTACAGACCCACGATATGAACGTCCCTGCCGTTGTACTCCGTCGAGAACTCGATGCCGGGGACGACCTCGATATTCGTACCCTTCGCGGCTTCCATCGCTTCGGCGATGCCGTTCGTGGAATCGTGGTCCGTGAGAGCGAAGGCGGAGAGGCTCTTCTTCGCAGCCAGTGTCACCAGTTCCGTCGGCGTAAGTGTCCCGTCAGATCTCGTGGAGTGCACGTGGAGATCTATGGGGCGAAGATTATTATAAGCCATGTCAGGTTCCTTTCTCTCATTGTTGCAGCTTGCGCATGGACAAGCGCAGGCGAGCGATGCTGCGCTGCCTGCCACGTGAAAGGGCTGCTGCAGCGAACAGACAAATTCTGTCCCCTGCGGCAGCCCCTGCGATATCTTATTCTGCGGCTTCGGCATTCTCCGCCTCTTCGTCAGCGGAGGTGTCGGCAACATAAACCGTTCTCTTACGAGCGTCAGCATCCTGCTCGAGGTAATCATCATAGGTGGATTCCTTGTCGATGATGTGTCCGTCCGGGAGGATCTCGATAATGCGGTTCGCCGTCGTCTGTACGACCTGGTGGTCACGGCAGGCGATGAGCTCGACGCCGGGGAATTTGATCATGCCGTCGTTCAGCGCGGAGATTGATTCCATGTCGAGGTGGTTGGTCGGCTCGTCGAAGATCAGACAGTTCGCGCCGCTGATCATCATGGAAGAGAGCTGGCAGCGCACCTTCTCACCACCGGAGAGAACGCGCACCTTCTTCACGCCGTCTTCTCCGGGGAAGAGCATTCTGCCGAGGAAGCCACGAACGTAGGTGACGTCTTTTATTTTGGAATAACCTGTCAGCCACTGCGTGATGTCGTCACCGGTGTCGAAGAGCGTGGTGTTGTCCTTCTTGAAATACGCCTGGGAGGTCGTCACGCCCCACTTGTAGCTGCCCTCATCCGGTTCCATATTGCCCATCAGGATCTCGAACAGAGTGGTCTTCGCCTGCTCCTGCGAGCCGACAAAGGCGATCTTGTCGTCGTGTTTCATGACGAAGGACACGTCATCCAGGACCTTTTTGCCGTTGATGGTCTTGCTGATGTGCTCGACCGTCAGAACATCGTTGCCGATCTCCCGGTCGGGGCGGAAATCAATGAAGGGGTACTTCCTGGAAGAGGGGCGGATCTCGTCGAGCTCGATCTTCTCGAGGGCGCGCTTGCGGGACGTTGCCTGTTTCGACTTGGAGGCGTTCGCGGAGAAGCGGGAGATGAATTCCTTCAGCTCCTTGATCTTCTCTTCCTTCTTCTTGTTCGCTTCCTTCATCTGACGGATCATCAGCTGGGAAGACTCGTACCAGAAATCGTAGTTGCCGGCGTAAAGTGTGATCTTGCCGTAGTCGATGTCTGCGATATTCGTGCAGACTTTGTTGAGGAAATACCGGTCGTGGGAGACGACGATGACGGTGTTCGGGAAACCTATGAGGAATTCCTCGAGCCATGCGATCGCGTCCAGGTCGAGGTGGTTGGTCGGCTCATCGAGGAGCAGGATGTCGGGATTGCCGAACAGGGACCTGGCGAGCAACACCTTCACCTTCAGCGCGCCGGGGAGCTCGCTCATCTTCTGGCAGTGGTACTCGTCGCCGACGCCGAGGCCGTTCAGGAGGGACTCCGCGTCAGACTCCGCCTCATAACCGCCCATCTCGGCGTATTCGCCCTCGAGTTCCGCCGCGCGGATGCCGTCCTCGTCAGAGAAATCGGGCTTTGCGTAGAGCGCGTCTTTCTCCCTGCCGATGTCATAGAGCTTCCTGTTGCCCTGGACGACGGTGTCCAGAACGAGCTGGTCATTGTATTTCTCCTGGTTCTGTTCGAGGAAAGACAGACGCTGGCCGGGGGTGATGGCGATGCTGCCGTTCGTTGTCTCGAGCTGGCCGGAGAGAATCTTGAGGAAAGTCGACTTGCCCGCGCCGTTCGCGCCGATGATGCCATAGCAGTTTCCTTCCGTGAATTTGATATTGACGTCTTCAAAGAGGGCCTTTTTGCCGACTCTGTAGGTTACGTTGTTCGCTGAGATCATTCCAGATTTCTCCTCTTATTGGTGCTCATTTTGGAAAACATAAGGCGCCCGCATCTACTAAGAAAGAACGGGACGCGACTTTTGCCTTTATGCATTATACAGAAAATTCCGCGATTTACAAGGCGGTGCGCGCAAACGTGCGGGGCGCCTTCTGTTTTCGCCGAAATCATGCCCGGATTGTCTGTCCCTGAGGGACAATCAGGAGTATAATCTAGGTATTACAATAACCTGCAGGGGGAGAGGGTTCCATGTTTGCGCAGCGGCGCGGGCAGTAGTCACAGCACTGTGAAACGCCGCGGTCTTCCGGGGCAGGAATACAGGAGGAAAAGGATGAACAAGAGGGTTTACAAGTTCGAGGAAGGAAATGCCGGGATGCGTGGGCTTCTCGGAGGCAAGGGTGCGAATCTCGCTGAGATGACGAACCTGGGTCTGCCGGTGCCGCCGGGATTCACGATCTCCACGGAAGCCTGCACAGACTATTACAACGATGGCAAGGCGATCAACGAAGATACGCAATCGCAGATTTTCGACGCACTGGAATGGCTCGAAGGCGTCCGCGGCAAGAAGTTCGGCGATGAGAGTGATCCGCTCCTCGTTTCGGTTCGTTCCGGCGCTCCCGTTTCCATGCCCGGCATGATGGATACCATCCTGAACCTGGGTCTCAACGACGCCTCTGTGGAAGGCTTCGCGAAAAAGACCGGCAATCCGAGGTTTGCATTCGACTCCTATCGCAGATTCATCCAGATGTTCTCCGACGTCGTCATGGGACAGCCGAAGACCCTCTTTGACGCGATCCTCGAGGATGAGAAGGCGCAGCACGGCTACAAGTTCGACACAGAGCTCAGGGCCGAGGACCTGCAGCATGTCATCGCGAAATACAAGGAGCTGTACAAAAAGCGGCAGGGCGAGGAATTCCCGCAGGATCCCAAGGTACAGTTGATGGAAGCCATCAAGGCGGTATTCCGCAGCTGGGACAATCCCAGAGCGAACTCCTACCGCAGAATGTATGACATCCCTTACGAGCTGGGCACCGCGGTCAACGTACAGTCCATGGTATTCGGCAACATGGGCGAGACCAGCGGCACCGGCGTAGCTTTCACCCGCAACCCCGCGACCGGTGCGAAGGGCATCTTCGGTGAGTACCTCATCAACGCACAGGGCGAGGATGTCGTAGCCGGCATCCGCACGCCGCAGCCCATTACACAGCTGCAGAGCGACATGCCCGAGTGCTACACGCAGTTCATGAACATTGCCCATACCCTGGAGGATCACTACAAGGACATGCAGGATATGGAGTTCACCATCGAGGACGGACACCTTTACTTCCTGCAGACCAGAAACGGCAAGAGAACCGCGCAGGCGGCCCTGCAGATCGCCTGCGATCTCGTAGACGAGGGCATGATCGACGAGAAGACGGCGGTATGCCGCATCGAGCCTCAGTCCCTGGATCAGCTCCTGCACCCCGGCTTCGATCAGGATAAGTTGAAGCTTGCAACCGAGATCGGCCAGGCGCTGCCGGCTTCTCCCGGCGCAGCCGCGGGCCGTGTCTATTTCAACGCGGAAGACGCCGTTACAGCGCACGCCGCTGGCAGCCGTGTCATCTTAGTCCGCCAGGAGACTTCTCCCGAGGATATCGACGGTATGCACGCGGCAGAAGGCGTGCTGACAATGCGCGGCGGCATGACTTCCCACGCGGCTGTGGTAGCCCGCGGCATGGGCACCTGCTGCATCTCCGGCTGCGGCGACATGACCGTACACGAGGATAAGAAATATTTCGAGCTCGGCGACCACGAGATTCACGAGGGCGACTACATTTCCCTCGACGGCTCCACCGGCAAGATTTACCTCGGCGACATTCCGACCGTGGATGCGACCATTTCCGGCAACTTCCAGCGCATCATGGACTGGGCGGACAAGTACAGAAGACTCAAGGTGAGAACCAATGCCGACACCCCTGCGGACGCGGAGAATGCGGTTCGTCTCGGCGCGGAAGGCATCGGCCTCTGCCGTACCGAGCACATGTTCTTCAACCCTGACAGAATTCCGAAGATCCGCAAGATGATCCTCTCTGATACGACAGAGGAGAGAGAGAAGGCGCTGAACGAGCTCATTCCTTTCCAGAAGGGTGACTTCAAGGGAATCTACAAGGCAATGGAGGGAAGACCTGTCACCATCCGTTTCCTGGATCCGCCGCTCCACGAGTTCGTACCGAACACCGAGGCCGAGATCAAGGCCATGGCGGATGAGATGGGATTGTCCGTCGATGAAGTCATGAGAAGATGCGATGACCTCAAGGAGTTCAACCCGATGATGGGCCACCGTGGATGCCGCCTGTCTGTTACTTTCCCGGAGATTGCGAGAATGCAGACGAGAGCCGTCATGGAGGCCGCGATCGAGGTCAAGGCAGAGGATGGCTACAACATTGAGCCCGAGATCATGGTACCGCTTGTCGGCGACGTCAGAGAGCTGGCTTTCGTCAAGAAGACCATCGTTGACACCGCGGAGAAGGTAAAGGCGGAGAAGCATTCCGACATCCAGTATCACATCGGTACGATGATCGAGATTCCGCGTGCCGCGCTCATGGCGGATCAGATCGCGAGCGAGGCTGAGTTCTTCAGCTTCGGTACGAACGACCTGACGCAGATGACGTTCGGTTTCTCCCGTGACGATGCCGGCAAGTTCCTGCAGGACTACTACAAGTCCAGAATCTATGAGCAGGATCCGTTCGCACACCTCGATCAGAACGGTGTCGGCCAGCTGATCCAGCTCGCGGTAGAGAAGGGCAGGAAGACCCGTCCCGACATCCACCTCGGCATCTGCGGAGAGCACGGCGGCGATCCCGAGTCCATCGAGTTCTGCGACGCGGTCGGTCTCACCTATGTATCCTGCTCGCCGTTCCGTGTACCGATCGCAAGACTTGCGGCAGCGCAGGCAGCGATCAAACATGAGAGCGAGAAAGCAAAATAAAGGATCCCTACGCAGCAGGCAGTGATGCAGTTGTATAGATTCATGAATGAGTGCCACCGGGCCGCAAAGCCTGGTGGCACTTTGCATGGACAAATATATGTTCCGGGAGCGTGTGGCTTTTCGACCGGAACTTATGGAACAGGAAGAAACGGTACCTCTCCTATGCCTTGAATGAGATTTGAGAAATCAATGTACTTAGGATTTGGGATGGCTTATGATGATCGTATCGACTGGAATATTACCAGTCCGGTTACAGAGAACCATCGTTTCTTACGAGGAGGGGCCTATGCTGAAGGAGCTGAACAGTCCGTTTCTGTATCTGATCTGCGGCGGCATCATTGCGTTTGTTGCCGTTGTCTGTGTGATCTTCCTCGTGCGGGCTTACCGCGCGGGCATTGCCGTCGGCATGGACCGGGCGAAATTAAAGCGTGCGATCACTTCCAGCATTACGTTCTCAATCCTGCCCAGCGTCGGCATTCTCCTCGGCGTCATCGCGCTCTCCGGAAGTCTTGGCACACCCTGGCCGTGGCTGCGGCTGTCGGTCATCGGCGCGCTGCATTATGAGACGCAGGTTGCGGAAGCAGCCGCGGAGCAGGTCGGCATTGGCGGCCTGTCTGCCTCGTCCATGACGCCGAAAGCCTTCGCGACGATCGCCCTGCTCATGAGTATCTGCATCATGTGGGGTATGGTCCTGTCCCTGTTCTTCAACAAAAGATATACGAAGCAGCTGAACCGCCAGAGCGGGAGAGGATCAGGCAGCAGGAACTTTGCTGACTCCGCCATGAGTGCGATGTTCATTGGCCTTGTCAGCGCGTACATCGGCAATTACATCGGAGGCACTGTGCGCGGGAGAGGGATGACGCCCCTCATCGTATGTCTGGTATCGGCTTGTGTCATGGCGATCTTCACCTGGCTCTCTGAGAAGAAACACATGGAAGTCCTCGAGAGCTTCTCAATCGCCGGCAGTATGCTGATCGGTATGCTGGCAGCCGTGCTGCTGTAGGGGAGGACTTGATGATGAGAAGAGAATCAAGGCAGACTGATCATCTCCCGAAGAATACATCGAAGGTGACCACACCGGTTGTAAGTTCTGATACGCGAAGGCTTGCAGCCGGCCAGGTGGAAACTGACAGGGAAGTGTCTACAGATAATCTTAGCCGATATACTGAGGGCACGCATATGATCGGGCGGATTGCCACGCTCATCACCCTGGCGATGCTGATCGGCGCGCCGTTCGTAATCGGTCTCTATCTTGGTGCGCTCCCGGATCTGGGCGCCGCCGCGAAGGCATTCCTTGCGGTTGGTCTCGTGTGGACGGTTTCCAGCGTCGTGGAGTTCCTTGTCTACACGCCGATGCTGGGCTCCGGGGGAGGGTATCTTGCCTTTATTTCCGGGAACCTTATCAACATGAAGATCCCATGTGCGATGAACGCGAGAGAAATCGTGGGGACGAAAACCGGGACACCGGAGAATGAGATTGTCTCCACACTCTCGATTGCCGCGTCCAGCCTTGTGACGATACTGGTCCTGGCCGTGGGCGTACTCCTGCTCGTGCCGTTGCAGCCGATCTTGCAGAGCGAGATGCTGGCACCTGCCTTTGACAACGTGGTTCCCGCGCTGTTCGGCGCCATGGCTTATCAGTATTACCGTAAGAATTGGAAGCTGGCCCTGGTGCCGCTCGTTCTCATGAGCCTTCTGTTCATCGCGGTACCTTCGCTGGCGTCTCAGACCAGCATTCTGATCCTGCCGGCAGGAGCCATCACCATCGCGCTCGCCTGGCTGCAGTTCAGATCCGGGGAAGGGAGGTCTCGTTTATGAAGATTGTTCTCTACACTTTATTAGCGGTTCTGATCGCGCTCATTGTGTTGCTGCTCATCGCGGTGATCCGAACGCTCCGTATGCCGCGAAAAGTCTCGACTTATGTGCCGGATCAGAAGGACGCTGGTCGCGCGATGCTGTATGCGGGGAAACTCTCCCGCATGGTGCAGTGCGAGACGGTTTCCCACGAGGGCGTGCACGAGAGAGAGAAATTCCTCCGGTTTCATGGGCTCTTGCAGGAGCTGTTCCCGCTGGTCCACAGAGAGCTCGAAAAGACGGAGATTGACGGGAACCTTTTGTTCTACTGGAAGGGGAAGCGGCACGATCGGCCGCTCGTTCTCATGAGCCATCAGGATGTGGTCCCGGCGGACGGCGACTGGACTCACGCGCCGTTCTCCGGGGACATCGCGGATGGCAAGGTCTGGGGGAGAGGCGCGTCGGATACGAAGTGTTCCGTCATGGGGTTTTTCCAGGCAGTCGAAGAGCTGCTCGCGGCGGGCTATGTGCCGGAGCAGGATGTCTGGCTCTCTTCCTCCTGCACAGAGGAGTGGGCAGGAGACGGTTGTCCGAAGCTCGTGGACTATTTGCAAACAAAAGGCGTCCATCCATGGCTTGTCTGCGATGAAGGCGGTGGCATCATCACGGAGCCTGTCGCCGGCATCCCGGGGAACTTCGCGATGGTCGGCGTCTTTGAGAAGGGCAAGGCGGATGTGAAATTCACGGCGAGGAGCAGCGGAGGTCACGCGAGCGCGCCCTCCAAAGGCTCCCCGATCGCAAGGCTCTCGGATTTCGTCCACAGTGTGGAGCACCACAATCCCTTCGCCAGATACATGATGCCGGAAGTGCAGGCAATGTTCGAGACACTGGCGCCGTATGCTTCCTTCCCGCTGCGGCTCCTGTTCGGGAACATGTGGCTGTTCAGGCCGCTCCTTGTATCCCTCATGCCTGCGATTTCCGCACAGGCGGGAGCAATGCTGCAAACAACGATCGCCTTTACCATGCAGTCAGGCTCCAATGCCTGCAACGTGATGCCGGATGTGGCGACACTGGGCGCGAACCTTCGCTTCATTCCGCACCAGGGCATGGCAGAGAGTCTCCATCTCATAGAGAAGAGGGCGAAACGGTACGGTCTGTCCATGGAAGTGGGGCACACAAATGATTACACGGCACCGATCAATATTCACGGGGAGGCATTCCGTCTCGTGGAGGACACGATTGAGAAGACCTTCCCGGGGCTTGCCGGCAGTCCCTATGTGATGACGGGTGCAACCGACGCCAGGTGCTATCAGAAGATCTGTAACAATGTGGTGCGCTTCGCGCCTGTGATTTACGGGCCGGAGCAGATGAAGGGAATGCACGGTCTCAATGAGAACATTGAATACAGGTGTCTGCCGGGGTGTGTGGATTTCTACAAGAATCTGATCGCGGCGGTCGGGGAAACGGAGGAGTGAGCTTGAGAATCAGGGGAGCGAGAGTTTACACGAAACGGGGCGTGTTCGAGGACGCGGACATCAACATCCGGAATGGATATTTCACGAGTGAAGAAGAGAGCGATGAAGTGTTCGATGCGACGGGGCTTCTGGCGATACCGGGACTTCTGGATATTCACTTCCATGGCGCGATGAACGACGACGTCTGTGACGGCACGAGAGAGGCATTCCAGTCGATCGCGGACTATGAGCTCTCCCAGGGCGTCACCGCGATCTGTCCCGCAACGCTGACGTTGCCGGTATCGGAACTGATGGGCATCCTGCGCGTTGGCGCTTCGTTTGCGAAGAGCGAACACACAGGGGCCGACCTTATCGGTTTCAACATGGAAGGGCCTTTCATCAGCCATGCGAAAAAAGGAGCGCAGAATGAGAGCTATATCATTCGTGCGAATGAGGAGGATGTGGACCGGTTTCTTGCGGCATCTGAGGGACTCGTGAAGATCATTGGCCTCGCCCCGGAAGAGAACCCGGACTACGAGAGCTACATCCGTGCGGTGAGGGACAAGGTGATCGTTTCTCTGGCACACACCAACGCGGGCTATCGAACGGCGATGGCAGCGTTTGCCGCCGGAGCTTCGCATGCCGTGCATCTCTACAATGCCATGACAGGGCTGCAGCACCGGGATCCCGGCGTCGTTGGGGCAGTTTCGGACAGCCCCTGGGTCAACGCGGAGATCATTTGCGACGGCATTCACATCCACCCCGCAGCAGTGCGCGCCGCTTTCTGCCTGAACGGGAGGGAGAGGATGATCCTTATCTCCGACAGCCTGCGCTCCACCGGCATGCCGGATGGGGAGTATCTTCTGGGCGGACAGACCGTGGTGAAAAAGGGCAGGTACTGCACCTTGAGAGAGGGCGGGAATCTCGCGGGCTCCGTGACCAACCTCGCCGACTGTCTGCGCTATGCGGTGCGTCACATGGAGATCCCGCTGGAAACGGCGGTTGCCGCCGCGACGATCAACCCGGCGCGGGCGATCCACGAGGACAGACTTTACGGCTCCATCGAGCCCGGCAAGAAGGGGGATGTCGTTCTCCTTCGAAACGACGAGGACCTGACACTTGCTGCTGTGATCAAGGACGGGAGAATTGTCGTAGATCATCGATGAGGGAAAAATATCAGGTTTTCAATGAACCTGATATTTTTTTGATGGAAATCGGCGCGGGCAGGGCATACTCTGTTAAAGGAAGGGTATGCACTCGTTATGAATTCAGAAGTCAGCAGTCAATACAATGAAACAGCAATCCGAAGCTCCGCCGGGGAAGATGAGGCGAAACTCTCCACAGTGATCCGCATTGCCTGGCCTGCAGTGCTGGAGTCTTTTTTCCTCTCTCTGGCAGGTATGATTGATACGCTGATGGTTTCCGCCATCGGCTCGGACGCGGTGGCCGCGGTAGGTCTCACCCAGCAGCCGAAATTCCTGGGGCTTGCCATCTTCTTCGCCATGAACACAGCCGTCGCGGCACTGACGGCGAGAAGGAAGGGGCAGAAGGACAGGGCAGGCGCCAACGCAACACTCTCGACGGCACTTCTGCTCGCGGTATTCTTCACAGTCATCGTCACGGTGATCTTCGTCGGAGCAGCCTCGCCGATCATGAGATTCTGCGGCTCCAATGAAGATACCCACGCGGGGGCTGTCATTTATTTTCGCATTATCATGGGCGGCACACTCATCAACGCGATCGGCATGGTAATCAACGCGGCGCAGCGCGGCTGCGGCAACACGAAGATCGCGATGGTCTCCAACGTCGTTTCGTCCATCGTGAACATCACCGGCAACTACTGTCTGATCGGCGGTCATTTCGGCTTCCCGGCGATGGGCATCACGGGCGCTGCCATCGCGACGGTCATAGGCACCGTCTTCTCCATGGCGATCAGCATCGCATCCCTCTTCCGCAGGGACTCTTTCCTGAGCCTTCCTTATATCATCACGAACCGCTGCTGGAAGAGGCAGGGGACGATCGGCTCCATCATGAAGCTCTCTGTCTCCACGTTCACAGAGCAGGTGCTCATGCGCATCGGGTTCATGTCGACAGCCATCATGGCGGCAGATATGGGTACCGCGGCCATGGCGGCGCACCAGGTCGGCATGAACTGCCTCGGTCTGTCTTTCTCCTTCGGAGACGGTCTGCAGCAGGCAGCAGTCTCCCTTATCGGGCAGAGCCTCGGCGAAGGCAGGACGAAGCGCGCGAAACGTTACGGCTGGAAGTGTGAGGGGATCGCACTCTGCCTTGCCGCGATGATGTTCCTCGTCTACGGCTTCGGCGGCAGATTCATCTACAGTCTGTTCTTCACAGAAGAGAACATCATTGAAATGGGCGTTGGGATCACAAGGATCATCATGATCACCGTGCTGTTCCAGGTGTGCCAGGTTGTCTTCACAGGGTGCCTGCGCGGCGCCGGGGACGTCGTCTACACGATGATCACCTCGACCATCTGCGTCACCTTCGTACGCACCATTGTTTCCTACATTTTCTGCTATCCGCTGGGTCTTGGCATCTACGGCATCTGGATCGGCGTCCTGGCCGACCAGTTCTGCCGGCTGAATTTCTCCGGCTGGCATTTTGGCGGCGGCAAGTGGATGAAGATCTCGATCTGAAAATGGAAAATCATGAAAGCCCGCAAAAATATCAGAGTTCTGTCAAATTGCATGAGGGTAATTTGGTTAATCCATGATATACTCAATGAAATTTTGAATTCGGAGGGGGATCATTCATGCAAAAGAAGCTTTTCAGGACGGGCACTGCCGGCACGATATTCATCTGCATCCTGCTGGGGGCGATGGCTGCATTTTTCGCGGTGCTGCTCGCCGGAATACTCAGCATTTCGTTCTATGGGGCGGATATTGCGGATGCGGACAGCTACGGGGATTATGTGTATCTCGATGCCAGTTATCTCAGCGGATCTTTCGCTTCGGACGATGAGGGGAACGAGTACATCTTCGCTACCATGCAGGAAGACGAGAAATGGTATGATTATATCGTCGGCATGCCGGCATCCGTCTATGAGAGCGAGGACATCCAGAAGCTTGTGCGCAGCGATGAAGCGCCGGACAGTCCGTTCCGGCTTCGCGGGACGCTCATGGAGACGACGGACGAGCTGGATCAACTGGCGCAGGAAGCGTATTCCTCTTACATGGATCTTACGGAGGAAGAGGATGCTGCGGACTATCTGGGCCGCGTCTGCCTCATGTACGAGCCGTCAGGAAACAATCTGTCCAGGGTTGGCGGCGGGATCTGGGTCGCCATCATATTCATGGCAGCGGTGATCATTCTGTGGATTGTTGAACTCATCCTGCAGATCAGGAGACAGAGACGCAAAAACAGGAAGATTACTAAAGCCAAGCGACTCTACGAGACTGATCCTGATTATCAGAACGGTGTGAGGCAGATCGAAGAGCCGGACACGCAGTATTTCAAAAGCTGTAAGTGTTATATCACAAGAGATTATGTCGTGAGTTTCCAGGACGGGCTGGAGGTTTTCCGCCTGGATAAGATCAGTGAGCTCTATGGATATGATAAACATCAGTATCGCCCGGGACTTGCGGTTCTGTTCGGGGCTCTGGCTTCGCTCTCCTCGGATCATTGTCTGGTCGTGCTGACCTTGGATGGGGAAGTGCACATGTTCGCACGGCTTGCGGCAGCTCTGAAACCGCACAATAAGATCGTTGCGGCTATTCTGCAGAAGAATCGCGCCGTCCTTCTCGGAAGAGAGAATATTCCGGCACAGTCCGTGCAGGAGCCGCTGGAACAGCTGAATCTTGCCAGAATCAAGGGCTTCTATGGCGGAACCGATGTCTGGAGCGGGCGGAGTCTTAAGAACTTCAGTATCGAATAACGGCGGTTGTCAGAGGCCGTACGTTTTATATCAACTGCAAATCTGTGGTCATCAAATCAGAAAATGTGTTCGATTTGATGGCCGCTTTTGTATGATTGATGGTATGATGGATGAAGAGAAGTGACAGGATATCCTCAGCAGTAAGGACAGGATCAAGACGTTTGGAATACTTCGGATCGGACTGATTGCATGGCACGCAGGAAAACAACAAAGACAGACAGCAGCGCGAAAAAATCCGGAACCGCTCCTGCAGGCAAAACGAAAAAGCGTACGTCTCGCGCGTCAAAGGCTGTGAAGCTGCAGCCGGAAGCTGCGGCTGCCAGTAAGGATCAGATACAGATACCGAATATCTATACGAGGAGTGATCTGCGGGAGAGCTCGTATCGGCCGCGGAGTGCGGCAATGGCAGGGAACGCCCGGGCGATGAGACGTCCTGTTCCATCGGAGGAATACAGCCGTGACCGGGATACTGACGGGCAGGACGCGGTTCGCGGCCGACAGGAAATTAACCGGAGCCGGTCCGCCGGTCGTGCTCGGAACAGCAGCCGGGGGCATGGCAGAGCTCAGAGCATCGGTGCTGCCAGTCGGGTTCGGGACGCCGGTCAGGGAATGAACAGAGCACAGAGCACTCATCGGGGGCAGGGCGCCGGCAGCACCGGTCGGGCACAGGGCAGGAAGAACCGCCGCCTTCTGATCGTGCCCATTATTCTCATCCTGATCATTGCCGCCGGCGCGGTCTTTACAGTTGATCGGCGGATCCGATATGAAAAAGGCGTAGAGAAATACACGACAGCTTTCCTGCCCGGCACCAGCATCAACGGCGTCGATGTCTCCGATCAGTCGGTGCAAGAGGCGGCGAAAGAGCTGACCTTCACCCTGCCGGACGTGGATATCCAGCTGCAGGACGGCAGCTCGCAGCAGTTTAGCCTCGCTGATGTCGGCGGGAGCTACGACTACACCGCGGAGCTGGAGAAGCTCAAAGGGGAGCAGGATCCCAAGAGCTGGCAGAAGGAGAAGGGCAAGGCCTATACCGACATTTTGCCCGACCTCTCCTATGATGAATCCAAGGTGAGAGATGTCGTGCTGGCAATCCCCGCGGTGACGGATAAGAATGCGGTGCCGCCGGTGGACGCCTACATTGCGCAGACAGACTCTGGATTCGAGATCGTGCCGGAAGAGTATGGCTCGAAACTGGACGCGGACAAGCTGGTCGATCTTGTCGCCTCTTCTCTCAAAGAATGGAACTATTCCATTGATGCGACGGGCTGTTACGAGCAGCCGAAGATCACGGCGCAGGATCTGATGCTGACAGATGCGATGTCGAATATCACAGGACTGGACATGCTCTATGTCAACATGTCGGGCGGGGAATCCGCGACCATCGACAAGGCGACGATCATGAGCTGGGTCAACTGGGACAAGGATACCAACGCGGTCACGATTGACTCGTCCAAGGTTCACTCCTACACGCAGGATCTGGCGCAGCAGTACAACACGCTGGGGACGATCCGCACCTTTGTCACGCATCACGGCGATCGAATCCGGATTGGCGGCTCGGAAAAGGATACCTTTGGCTACAAGATGGATGTGGACACGACAGCGTCCCGTATAGAGAACTGCATCCTGACGGGGACGAGAGAAGCGTGGGCCTACTGGCCGGTCGCGGGCTTCAAGCGGACGGAGAACAATGATTTCGGCTCCACCTATGTAGAAGTCAGCATCCGGGAGCAGCACCTCTGGTACTGGGTGAATGGCTCCGTTGTGCTGGATACGGACGTCGTCACCGGTGCGGGAGAAAATTCCACGACGCCTGGTGTTTTCATGATCCTGGATAAGCAGTCACCCGCGGATCTGACCGGCGACAACTATGTTACGCACGTATCCTACTGGATGCCGGTCACCTACACCGGTACCGGCCTGCACGACGCCACCTGGCGGTCAGAGTTTGGGAAGGAGATCTATGTCTCGGGCGGCTCGCACGGCTGCATTAACATGCCACTCGATGTCGTGGAGCGGCTGTACAGCTCAATTGAGATGGGCACGCCGGTTATCATCTATTAAGAGATATTGGACGAAGAGAAAACAGCAGGCGGCTCTGCAGCATGGTGCGGAGCCCACGCTGTCTGCCTTAAGACTTTAAAATGGAAAGAACCTGTGCGAGCCGGATTAAAGGCAGTGCACCCCGAAAGGTCCCATCCGGGCTACTCAAATTCTTCAGATTCTGCTCCAGGTCAGACCGTAGATCCCGGCCATGATCTTGCGCATTTCTTCCTTCATCGTCTGGCAGGCATCGGCCTCGGACGCGAAATGCATGAGGCCTACCTTATCTTTCTTCTCGGCGAAGTATACGTTCCAGCCATCTTTGACATGCTCCAGGCAGAGACGGTTGCTCTTCGCGCCTTTGAGATCGTACAGCTTCGCGGGTACCAGATGTTCTTTGAAAAATGTCTTCAGATCGTTCGCAGTCATAAGAGTGCCTCCTCACTGTCTTGTCATCACAGAATTTACACAACGTAGTATTGATTACTACGTACAGTATAATCCATAACGATATACTGTGCAAGAGGTCAAACTGAGCATTTGAAGAAATCAACTCCAGACATCTCGCGCGTCTCCTTCCGCTGGATTGGGAGGATTTTGATTCCATGTCTGCCTGCGAAGAAGAGTACAACCCGAGCAGCAGGTGTTCCAATCAGAAGCGGATGTATGCGCTCTTTGGCTGGAAGAGGTTCTTCGTCGAAATCTCCGAAAGGGAGGAGACGCCGCACATCTTCATCGTGTCTGCCAGCTCTTTGCCGATCTTCTCGGTGTAGAGCTTCACGCCATCGGAACCGCCGCCGTAAACTGCGGTCACGAAGGGACGGGCGATGAGAACGGCATCCGCGCCGAGCGCGATGGCCTTGAACACATCGGTGCCACTGCGAATCCCGCCGTCCACAAGGATGATGGTGTGCCTGTTGTTTTCCGCGTCAGCGGAGCGGACAGCGGCTGCAATCTCTTCCAGAACTTCCGCCGTGGAGGGCGTCTGATCGAGGACACGGCCGCCGTGATTCGATACGATGATCGCGGAAGCGCCTGCGCGGATGGCATCGAGAGCGCCCTGTACGGTCATGATGCCTTTAACGATGAAAGGCTTACCGGCCTTTGCGATGATGTCGGAGAGCTCCGGAACCGTTTTCGAACCGGCGGGCGGTGTGAGCCCCTGCAGGAAGGGAAGGCCTGCCGCGTCAACGTCCATGGCGACGGCGAACGATTTGGAGTCTGCGACCAGCGCGAACTTCTCTTCCAGTGTGTTGATGTCCCAGGGCTTGACAGTCGGAATGCCCTGGCCACCAGCTGCGGCGACTGCCTTCGTTGCGGCCTTCATAACCTCAGGATTCGTACCGTCGCCCGTGAAAGCAGCGATCCCTGCCTCGGCAGCCGCGGACACGAGGATATTGTTATAGGAAATGTCGTCGAGCTTGTCTCCGTAGTGAAGATTCACGGCGCCGACCGGACCCGCGAAGAGGGGATAGCGCATCTTCAGGCCGAAGAAGTCGAACGAGGTGTCTGGTGTTTTATTTTCCGCGATGGTATTCATGTTCACGCGAACCTTCTGCCACGCCTCGAAATTGCGGATCGCCACATCGCCCATGCCCTTTGCGCCGGGGCCGGGAATCTGATTGCCGCAGGCTCTGCCATTGCAGACAGGGCAGGCCTTGCAATGCTCACCAAAACTTTGGCGGGCACTCTCGAGAAGCTCTTTATATGTCATGTTACATCCTCCTGCTATATCATATAAGTTGCCAGAGCATACCAATTAGCTCCATTGACGATTGTCCTACGATTCGATAACAAAATCAACGCTGCCGCGCGGGATTGCAGTTAATTTTTATTTAATAAAATCTGTAATTGACATCATCTTCCTACGGTGCTATCTTACAGTACGTAGGTGTTAGCACTCAGAAGAGCTGAGTGCTAACAACACCAATCAAAGTCAGTAACCATCATAAATGTCAGGAGGCATGGATTATGAAGTTAGTTCCTTTGGAAGACAGAGTCGTTTTGAAACAGCTCGAAGCTGAGACTACTACAGCTTCCGGTATCGTGATTCCCGGGAAGGAAAAGGAAAAGCCCCAGCAGGCAGAAGTGATCGCTGTAGGCCCTGGCAAAACAACAGACGACGGCAAGAAGGTCGAGATGGAAGTCAGCGTTGGCGACCAGGTTGTTTATTCCAAGTACGCAGGAACAGAAGTGAAGCTGGACGAGGACACAACCTATGTTGTGGTGAGACAGTCTGATATTCTGGCAATTATTAAATAATTAATAGCAACTGGAGGAAGATAAAATGGCTAAGGATTTGAAAATGGGAAATGACGCCAGAGTTGCTCTCGCAACTGGCGTGAACAAGCTCGCAGACACGGTGAAGATCACACTCGGACCCAAGGGCAGAAACGTTGTCCTGGACAAGAGCTACGGCGCACCGACCATCACAAACGATGGCGTGACGATCGCCAAGGAGATCGAGCTCAAGGATGAGTTCGAGAACATGGGCGCACAGCTGATCAGAGAGGCTGCTTCCAAGACCAACGATGTTGCAGGTGACGGCACTACGACAGCGACCGTTCTCGCACAGGCGATGATCAACGAAGGCATGAAGAACCTGGCAGCAGGCGCGAATCCGATTGTACTGCGCAAGGGCATGAGAAGAGCAACTGACGTTGCCGTTGATGCGATCAAGAAGATGTCCGCCAGTGTCAAGGGCAAGGAAGACATCGAGAAGGTTGCTACTATTTCTTCCGGTGATTCCAATGTCGGCAAGATGATCGCTGACGCAATGGAGAAGGTTTCCAAGGACGGCGTCATCACCATTGAAGAGTCCAAGACCATGCAGACCGAGCTCGACCTCGTAGAAGGCATGCAGTTCGACAGAGGATACATTTCCGCTTACATGGTGAACGACACGGAGAAGATGGTCGCGAATCTGGAAGATCCTTACATCCTCATCACCGACAAGAAGATCTCCAACATTCAGGACATCCTGCCTCTGCTCGAGCAGATCGTGAAGATGGGTGCAAAGCTCCTCATCATCGCTGAGGATGTCGAGGGCGAGGCTCTCACCACCCTGATCGTCAACAAGCTGCGTGGCACCTTCGACGTTGTTGCTGTCAAGGCTCCCGGCTACGGTGACAGAAGAAAGGCCATGCTCGAGGATATCGCTATCCTGACAGGCGGCACTGTGATTTCTTCTGACCTGGGTCTGGAACTCAAGGATGCGACAATCGAACAGCTCGGCCGCGCGAAGAGCGTGAAGGTTGAGAAGGAGAACACCACGATCGTAGACGGCCTCGGCGACAAGACTGCGCTGAAGAACCGTGTAGAGCAGATCAAGAAGCAGATCGAGGACACCAAGTCCGATTTCGATCGTGAGAAGCTCCAGGAGCGTCTCGCGAAGCTCTCCGGCGGTGTCGGCGTGATCAGAGTCGGTGCGGCTACCGAGACAGAGATGAAGGAAGCGAAGTACCGTATGGAGGACGCTCTCAACGCGACCAAGGCTGCCGTTGAGGAAGGCGTGATCTTCGGTGGCGGCACGGCTTACATCGACGCGCAGAAGGCTGTCGAGAAGACAGTATCCGAACTGCACGGCGACGAGAAGACCGGTGCGGAGATCGTACTGAAGGCACTCGAGGCTCCTCTCTACAATATCGCTGAGAACGCTGGGCTTGACGGCTCCGTTATCGTCAACAAGGTAAAGGAATCCGCTGAGGGCGTCGGCTTTGATGCTTACACAGAGGAGTATGTAGACATGATGCAGGACGGCGTTCTGGATCCTGTAAAGGTAACAAGAAGCGCGCTGCAGAACGCAACTTCCGTTGCTTCTACTTTCCTGACCACTGAGGCAGCCGTGGCTGACATCAAGGAGCCCGCTCCGGCGGCTCCCGCACAGCCGCAGGGCGGAATGTACTAATCCGCGGCAGAACAGCTTAGCTAATTAATTTCCATGGAGAACCATTGGACCCTGGCGTCCGATGGTTCTTCTTGTATTGTGCACAATTTTTGTGATATAGTTCGTATCTGTATAAGTTTATCTTGATAACGTTGAAGACAGAACAGTGCGGTTCAGGGGACAGCCGCCGGGTGTGAACATCCGGTCAGGGCTCCGCGAACGGGGAGTTGTATGTCGGAAGAGAAGACAGGAAAGACAACAGAAGGATTTATGGAGGAGCACCTGCCGGACAGGAACAAGGGAAGCCTTGGGATTTTCCGGGGGAATTCTGCGGCTGCGGAGAGGGGTAAGTCTGGCACTGCCGATCAAAGTCAAACGGCGGAGCCTGTCGTCGGTATCGACGACGGACACATTGAGTCTCTCGGCGACTTCATCAGCCCCGATGATCTGTATCAGGATCTTCTCATTCGAGTGAGGAAATATCACCCCTCCGACGACATCTCTCTCATAGAGAAGGCGTATGGCGTCGCGTGCAAGGCCCACGAGGGGCAGAAGAGGAAATCAGGCGAGCCGTACATCATTCATCCGCTGTATGTTGCGATCATCCTGGCCGACCTCGAAATGGATCAGGAGACGATTGCGGCAGGACTTTTGCATGATGTGGTCGAAGATACGATTCTGACCAAAGAGGAAATTGAGGAGCAGTTCGGAGCGGACGTTGCCCTCCTCGTCGACGGCGTGACGAAGCTGCAGAAAATCCAGCTCCCCGGCGACTATCAGGACAAGACTGCCCAGCAGCAGGAGATGCAGGCGGAGAATTTCCGCAAGATGTTCCTCGCAATGGTCAAGGACATCCGTGTCATCCTGATCAAGCTGGCGGACCGCCTCCACAACATGCGCACGCTACAGTACCAGCCGGATTATAAACAGAAACGAATCGCCCAGGAGACGCTCGACATCTATTCGCCGATCGCCGACCGTCTCGGCATCAGCAAGATCAAGGTAGAGCTGGACGATCTGTCATTCAAATACCTGAAGCCTGATGTTTATGCGGACCTCGTCGACAAGGTCGAGGAGCGCAAATCCGAGCGCGAGCAGTTCGTGCTGCAAATCGCGCAGGAGGTCCGGGAGCACATGCAGCAGGCGGCGATCGAGGCACAGGTCGACGGCCGTGTGAAACACTACTTCTCTATTTATAAGAAGATGGTGAACCAGGGCAAGACGCTTGACCAGATTTATGACCTGTTCGCAGTGCGTATCATTGTCCATTCGATCAAGGACTGCTATGCGGCGCTCGGCGTCATCCACGAGATGTACAAGCCGATTCCCGGCCGTTTCAAGGACTATATCGCGATGCCGAAGGCCAACGGCTACCAGTCGCTGCATACGACGCTCATCGGCAGGACCGGCCAGCCGTTCGAGATCCAGATCCGCACCTTCGAGATGCACCGCGAGGCGGAATATGGTATCGCGGCTCACTGGAAATACAAGGTGGCAAGCGACGGCCGCAGGGTCGACAATTCTGAGCAGGAGAAGCTCCTCTGGCTGCGTCAGATTCTCGAGTGGCAGCAGTCGATGTCGGACAACCGGGAGTTCATGCAGCTCTTAAAGAGCGACCTCAACCTCTTCTCCGACGACGTCTACTGTTTCACCCCGAACGGCGAGGTCAAGAACCTGCCGGCCGGTTCGACACCGATTGATTTCGCCTACAGCATCCACTCCGCGGTCGGCAACAAGATGGTCGGCGCGCGTGTTAACGGCAAGCTGGTCAA
This sequence comes from Lachnospiraceae bacterium NK3A20, assembly GCA_900107575.1. Classification (GTDB taxonomy): domain Bacteria; phylum Bacillota; class Clostridia; order Lachnospirales; family Lachnospiraceae; genus CAG-791. The sequence goes on from FNQX01000010.1 coordinate 114,557, forward strand.
CATCGATTATCAGATCCAGAACGGCGACCGCGTGGAGATCATTACCTCGCAGAATTCGCGCGGACCCAGCCTGGACTGGCTGAATGTCTGCAAGTCGGCTTCCGCCCGGAACAAGATCAACCAGTGGTTCAAAAAAGATCAGAAGGAAGAGAACATTGTGCGCGGCCGCGACCTGTTCGCTGCCTACTGCAAAACAAAAGGCCTCCATCAGGAAGATCTGCTGAAGCCCGAGTACATGGACGTCTTGCTCAAGAAATACGGCTTCCGTGAGTGGGACGCGGTCATGGCGGCGGTGGGGCACGGCGGCCTCAAGGAAGGCCAGGTCGCGAACAAGCTCGTCGAGCTCTATGAGAAGGACCACGAGGCACACCTGACGGACGAGGAGATCCTCGCACAGGTGGAAGAGAACGCGCAGAGGATACGTCCGCGCTCGAAGAGTCCGATCACGGTCAAGGGCATCACGGACGTCGCGGTGCATTTCGCGCGCTGCTGCAACCCGGTGCCGGGTGATGAGATCATCGGCTTTGTCACGAGGGGCAGGGGTGTTACGATCCACCGCACGGACTGCATCAACATCATGAATCTGCCGGAGTTCGACCGTCAGCGTCTCATTGAGGCGGAGTGGGAGGACAGCAAGGAAGATGTCGCCTTCGAGGCGGAGATCAACATCTACGCAAGCGACCGCTCGGGCCTCCTCTCGGATGTATCGAGGCTGTTCACGGAGAAAGGCATCAGCATTCTCGGCATCAACACCCGTACGAACCGGCAGGGCTATGCGACGATGAATGTGACCTTCCGCGTCTCGGGCAAACAGGAGCTGAACGATATCACAGAGAAGCTTCGCCAGGTGAAGAACGTGATCGACATCACCAGGGCGAACGGATAAGATACCTATGGCTGAGAACCAGAACAATACGAATCAAATCCTGATCGAAGGCTTCGTTGTGGGCCCCATCCAGACCAATGTCTGGTATCTGCACCGGGAAGGAAGCAGACAGGCGCTCCTCGTCGATCCCGCAGACCACGGAGAGAAGCTCTACGAGGCGCTCTCCGGACAGGGGCTTGAGATCGAGACCATCCTTCTCACCCACGCGCACTTCGACCACATCGGCGGGCTGCAGAAGCTGCGCGAGCTCTCCGGCGCGAAGGTATTCATCAATGAGAAGGAAGCGCGCCTGTGCAGCGATACGGACGCGAATCTCTCCTCCGACTGGAACCGCCCGCTGACGGTGGAGCCGGACCGGTGGCTGCGGGATGGCGAGACCATCGAGACCTGCGGCATACGGCTTCGCATGATCGCGACTCCCGGACACACCGAGGGGAGCTGCTGCTATTACATTGAGGGGCATGACACGGACGGGAAGCTCCTTGGTAACAGCGAGGAGCCGATCCTCATCGCGGGAGACACCCTGTTCGAAGAGTCGGTCGGCAGAACCGATATGGCGACCGGCAGTGCCTCTGCCATCGTACGCTCCGTGCGGGAGAAACTCTTCCTCCTGCCGGATGATACCATGGTGTATCCGGGGCATGGCGGTACGACCACCATCGGACACGAGAAGCTGTTCAACGCTTTCGTTTGAACTGCTATGTATGAATGATTGAAACGACCCAACTCGCGCGGGCTGGGTTGAGTTTTTTGCGCTTATCATGATGAGATTAATCGAAACGAACCTGGACCTGTACCGCTACGAGATTCACTCTCTCGTTCGGGAATTCTATCCTGCGACGGAGATCAAAGTCGTCGTGGAAGGGGATGAACGGGATGAGAAACTGCATAGAGAGGTGCCTTATGTTTTCCTGCGCGTGCACTTCGACAGGGACTGTATGGGCCTGATCCTCAAGGATGGGGAGGCAGCAGAGCCCCTTACCTTCGAGCGCAGGAGAGAGAGCGGGGAGCCCCTGCCCTTTAACGAGAAGGGGAAGGAGACGAAGGACATTCTGAAGACTTTCCTCTATGAGACGCTCTCGCGCGTTACGGGTAGGCAGCTTCCCTGGGGAGACCTCATCGGCATCCGGCCGACGAAGATCGCCATGACGCGCATGGAGAACGGCGAAACGGGCGAAGAGGCGGCGGCTTTCCTCCAAAGGGAACACCATGTCAGCGAGGAGAAGGCAAACCTTTCGGTGGACATTGCGAAGCGGGAAGCGAAGATTCTATCCCCGATTCACTACCGGGACGGTTTCTCTCTCTACATCGGCATCCCGTTCTGCCCGACGACCTGCCTGTACTGCTCGTTCCCTTCCTTCAATGTCGCGCTGTGGAAGGACCGCGTCGACGATTATGTGGACGCGCTCATCAAAGAGATTGCGGCGACGGCCGACCTCATGCGGGGGAAGATCCTCGATACCGTGTACATCGGCGGCGGTACACCGACCACGCTCGAGGCAGAGCAGCTGGAGAGGCTCATCAGCGCCGTGGAGGAGAACTTCGACACCTCGCATCTTTGTGAGTTTACCGTGGAGGCGGGAAGGGCAGACAGCATTACGAAAGAGAAGCTCGAAGCCCTGCGGCGCCACCGTGTGTCCAGGATCAGCGTCAATCCCCAGACCATGAAAGAGGAGACGCTGCGCATCATTGGCCGCCACCACACGGTGCAGCAGGTCAGGGACAGCTACCGTCTTGCCAGAGAGTGCGGCTTCGACAACATCAACATGGACATCATCCTGGGGCTGCCCGGCGAGGACGCCGGAGACGTGCGGCATACGATGGAGGAGATTGAGAAGCTCTCCCCGGATTCCCTGACCGTGCATTCCCTTGCGATCAAGCGCGCGTCGAGACTGCGCCGCATCATTGACGAGAAGGGGTACCCTGCGTTTGTCAACACGGAAGAAACCATGCGGATCGCCGACGAAGGTGCCCGGCGCATGGGCATGGAGCCGTACTATCTCTACCGGCAGAAACAGATGAGCGGCAACTTCGAGAATACCGGCTATGCGCGGGAGGATAAATACGGGATTTACAACATCCTTATCATGGAAGAGAAACAGTCGATTCTGGCGCTGGGCGCGGGCTCGATCTCGAAGCTTGTTTTCTACACGGAGAATCCTGACGGCACGGAGAACATCCGCATCGAGCGTGCCGACAACCCGAAGGATGTCGCGACTTATATTGAGAACATCGACGAAATGATCCGTCGCAAAGAAAAGCTGTACCGAATCCAGGGAAGATAAAATTGTAAAATTATAGTGAATTTTCTGTTTTCTTACTTGCGCAATGAAGGTATTTAGGATATATTACGTTCGCGCTTTGCGGTAAAAATCTAATTTTGGAGTTGATTCAGTAATGGCGAAGTATCTGGTAATAGTAGAGTCTCCCGCAAAGGTGAAGACGATCAAGAAGTTCCTTGGCGCCCGCTACGATGTCGCTGCCAGCCAGGGACACGTACGTGACCTGCCGAAGTCACAGATGGGCATCGACATCGACAACGACTACGAGCCGAAATACATCACGATCCGCGGCAAGGGAGATCTGCTCGCGGACCTTAGAAGACGTGTGAAGAAGGTAGACAAAGTCTACCTCGCAACCGACCCTGACCGCGAAGGCGAAGCCATTTCCTGGCACCTGTGCGCGGCGCTCTCCCTCGACCCGAAGAAGACGGCGCGCGTGACGTTCAACGAGATCACGAAGAGCGCGGTCACCGAGTCGTTCAAACATCCCCGCAAGATCGACATGAGTCTTGTGGATGCGCAGCAGGCGCGCCGCGTGCTCGATCGGATGGTGGGCTACGAGATCTCGCCCCTTCTCTGGGCGAAGGTCAAGCGCGGCCTCTCTGCGGGAAGAGTGCAGTCCGTGGCGCTTCGCATGATCGGCGACCGGGAGGATGAGATCAACGCCTTCATCCCGGAAGAGTACTGGACGATCGACGCCGTGCTGGATGTAAAGGGCGAGAAGAAGCCCCTGACCGCGCACTATTACGGACCTTCAGAGAACGGCACGGCCCGGAAGGCGGAGATCGGCAACAAGGATGAGGCGGGAAAATTGCAGGCGGCCCTGCACGATGCCTCCTACGCCATCACAGAGATCAAAAAGACGACAAGGGAGCGCAAATCGCCACTTCCGTTCACGACCTCCACGATGCAGCAGGAGGCCTCCAAGGCACTGAACTTCTCCACGCAGAAAACGATGCGCATCGCGCAGCAGCTCTATGAAGGCGTAGAGATCAAGGGACAGGGAAGCGTCGGCATCATCACCTACCTTCGTACCGACAGCACGAGAGTGGCGCAGGAAGCGGTTGACGCATCGAGAGCGTACCTGACCGAGAACTACGGGGAGGAATACCTCTGCCCGCAGGATCAGAAGAAGACGAACGAGCGCATCCAGGACGCGCACGAGGCCATCCGTCCCACGGACATTGCGAGGACACCGGAGTCCATCAAGGCGTCCCTCGACCGCGACCAGTTTCGCCTCTATCAGCTGATCTGGAAGAGATTCATGGCGAGCCGCATGGCAGCCGCGAAGATTGAGCTGACCCAGGTGCGGATCGAAGCCACAACGAAAGAGGGCGGGCCTTATATTTTCACCATGCCGTGCTCCAGAGTTGCCTTCGACGGCTTCCTCAAGGTTTACTCGCCGGCGGACGATGAGAAGGCGGCGGCCGCGCTCATGAAGGGCGTGGATGAGAACAGTGTCTTAACGCTCCGGGATCTGGATGTGAAACAGCACTTCACCCAGCCCGTTGCGCACTACACCGAAGCTTCTCTCGTTCGGGCGCTCGAAGAGCAGGGCATCGGCAGACCTTCGACGTACGCGCCGACCATCACGACGATCATGGCACGCCACTACATCACGAAAGAGAACAAGAATCTCTACATGACGGAGCTGGGCGAAGCCGTGAACAACATCATGAAGCGCTCGTTCCCCGAGATCGTGGACCCCAAGTTCACGGCCAACATGGAAAGCCTCCTGGACGGTGTCGCGGACGGTGAGGTGAAATGGAAGACGGTGATCGAGAACTTCTATCCGGACCTTGATACCGCCGTCAAAAAGGCAGAGAAGGAGCTGGAGAAGGTCGAGATCCAGGACGAGGTCACGGACGTTGTCTGCGAGAAATGCGGACGGCACATGGTTATCAAATACGGACCGCATGGCAAGTTCCTCGCCTGCCCCGGCTTCCCGGAGTGCAGGAACACCAAACCGTATTTCGAGAAGATCGGCGTTGCCTGCCCCAAGTGCGGCAAGGACATCGTGATCAAGAAGACCATGAAGGGCAGGAAATATTACGGGTGTCTCGGCAATCCGGAATGCGACTTCATGACCTGGTCGAAGCCGGTGAACAAGATGTGCCCGCGGTGCGGCAGCATCCTTCTCGAGAAGGGTTCAAAGCTCGTCTGCTCGAACCCCGAGTGCGGGTACGTGGAAGACAAACCAAAGGACGAAGAGCAGCAGTAATTGCAGTAACAGATCAAACAGCAGTCACGCGCAGTGACATAGAAAAGAGGTAAATATGAGTTCCAACCAGAGTAATGTTCAGCTTCTGGACAAGACCAGAAAAATTGAGAAGCTCCTGCATAACAACAGCACAGGCAAGGTCGTATTCAACGACATCTGCAAGGTGATGAGCGACATCCTCGCATCCGATGTCCTCGTGCTCTCGAAAAAGGGCAAGGTGCTCGGCGTTTCCGAGAAGGCGGGAAGCGAGATCGCACCGATCCGCACCATGATGAAGGACAGCCTCGGCGAGTTCATCGACGCGGCACTGAACGAGAGACTGCTCTCCGTGCTCTCGACCAATGAGAACGTGAACCTGTCCACCCTTGGCTTCGAGGGCGAGGACGCGGACCACAACGCCATCATCAGCCCCATTGAGATCGCGGGCGAGAGACTGGGCACCCTGTTCATCTACAACGCGAACGCACCTTATGAGATCGACGACATCATTATATGCGAGTACGGTACCACGGTAGTCGGCCTTGAGATGCTGCGCGCGGTCTCCGAGGAATCCGCGGAAGAGAACCGGAAGACCACGATCGTCAAGAGCGCCATCTCCACACTCTCTTACACAGAGATCCAGGCGATCCTGCATATTTTCGATGAGATGGGCGGCAAGAGAGAAGGTATTCTCGTAGCTTCCAAGATCGCGGACAAGGCGGGCATCACAAGATCCGTCATCGTCAACGCGCTGCGCAAGTTCGAGTCAGCAGGTGTCATCGAGTCCAGATCCTCCGGCATGAAGGGCACCTACATCAAAGTGCTGAACGATGCTGTATACAAAGAACTGGACAATATGAAGGATAAAGTTCTGGTGTAGGTAGTGAATTGTCCAGTTCTTCAGAACTGGACAATATGAAGGATAAAGTTCTGGTGTAGGTA